>JAFRRP010000073.1 GCA_017428085.1 Clostridia bacterium
CGGTTTGTCGAGCGAATGCCCGACAAACCTAAATGAAAACTGAAAACTTAAAAATGAATATTGAACAATATCGGAAGGGCTTCCGCCCTTATATTTTTATAATCAAAACACAAAGTGTTTTCCGATATTCTTCATTTTTCAGTCTTCAGTATTCTTTTTTTTTAGCGTCAGCGCGACAAATCCCGCTTTACCTTGCGTAATCGCCATAGATCGCTTTCAGCTCCGGCGAGGGGCTGCCGTCCGGCGTTTCCATGTGCAGCTCCGGCTCCACAGTCATGCCGGGGTTCCTGCCGCGTTTGCCCTCCAATAAAAACAGCCAGGGCGCTTTGCCTTCCCGCTGCGCAACGAAGCGCAGGCGTTTGGGCTCGATGCCGGCTCCCCGCATGGCGCAGAGGGTTTCCGTCAGCCGGTCCGGCCGCTGGCACACGCACATTCTCCCGCCGAATTTCAGGTGCTTTGCCGCGGCGGCAAACAGCTCCTCCGGCGTCAGCGCCGTTTCGTGCCGGGCGATACGGGCGCTTTCCTCCCGGCTGGGGACGCCTTTGCCCGCGGGGGTGTAGGGCGGGTTCATGGTAATGAGATCGAAATGATTGGGCGGCAGGCGGCCGTTCAGTTCCCGCAGATCGCTTTGCAACAGCGTGAGACGTTCCTCAATGGAGTTCAGCGCGACGGAACGGCGCAGCTGCTCGCAGGCGTCCTCCTGCAGCTCCACCGCGCAGGCGCGCGGCAGGCCGCCGCCCAGCCAGTAAAACGGGATGACGCCGCATCCCGTGCCGAAGTCGCAGGCGGCGTCACGGAACTTCGGGGCAGAAAAAGAAGCCAGCAGCAACGCGTCCGTACCGAAGGTATACCGTTCGGACACGATCAGCCGCAGGCTTTTTCCGATGTGTTCAATGTGTTCTTCACTCATACCCGGCTCTTTTTGAGCGACAGCGCCACACCGACGACCGCCACGCCGGAGATAAGGAGGATCGCGATGCCGATGATCGTTTTCAGCGTAAAGCCGTCCTTTTCCGATACTTCGGTGGTACCCACCGGATAGTCGTAGGGCAGGGTAGTGATCTGTTCCGCGTAAACCGTAGAGGGCGTCAGATAATACAGCGTGGTGGTTTCGCCCGTGCCGGTGGTGGTTTCGCCGGGCAGCGTGGTGGCGGCGCTGCCGGAGTAATTGTAGGTGACGGCGGGTGCGTCCGTCACGTATACGTTGGTGTACTGCGGCACGGTGTACTGCTGAGAGGGAGTCTGCGAACGCGAATCGCTGTCGTTGTTGTTTTTCGACGTGGTGGGCTGATTGGCGCCGAGCAGGTCCATCAGCTCGTTGAGCATGTCGGAATCGCCGCCCAATATCGCGTTGATATCAAAGTTGTTCAGGATATCGGTGAGCTGCGAGCTGGAAAAGGCGTCCGCCGCGTTGCCGAGAAGGCCCTGCAGGATATCGGATAGGCCCGAATCGAGATTGGCCTGCGCGTTGCCCTGCGTCTGGATCTCGTCGTTGGCGTCCGGATCGTCGGAATTGGAGTTGCCGCCGTTGTTGCCGGACAGGCCGAAGTATTCGCCCAGGGCGCCCAATCCGTCGCCCAACGCGTAGGCGGAGGAAAAATAAACCCCGAACAGCACCAGCGCCGCCGTGATCACGGCAATGATTTTGACCTTTTTCATTTCACATCACCCGAAAAACAAGGAATAATCAATTCAAAATATTATATCATTACAAGAATAAAAAGTCAATAGATTTTGTTCAGCCACCATGCCACGTGGCTGGCAAAGCCGTGGTTGCAGCTGGCATAGTCCGTCATGTTTTCCCAAAGGGTGCCCGTCGCACGGGCCATAGGAAGGAAAAACGCGCGTATTTCTTGAACGAGCTTATCGTACTGCCCGTCGCTGAAAAGAAGCTGAAGCCGCAGATAGTTGCCGATGAAGGCGTTGGACTTGGGAATGTCGGGATATTTGCCGGTCGTTTCCCGGCCGGGGCCGAAGTCCTTCAGCAGCGTTTCCCAAAGGGCAGGGTAGCGGTCTTTCGTCGCCGTGCCGGAGAAAAAGGCGTAGTACTGGCAGGTCTCGGTGCGGTTGGCGGTATTGACGAAGCCGCCTTTTCCGTCCTTCAGGGCGTTGTCGATGAAGAACTCGCCGTCGAAGGCTTTTTCGCGGATCGTCTGACGAAGGCGGTCGGCCTTATCCGACAGCGCCGCGTCGCCGTACAGGTCCGCCACCGCGTCAAGGAACAGCGCGTACAGCATGTTGGTGGGGTAGTTCACGTCCCGCACGTAGTCGTTGGCCTCGCTCCATTCCACGAAGATCCAGCCGTCCAGATCGGCGAGAAGCCCGTCCGTGTTTTCGTATCGTTCGGTAAAACGAAGCAGCTTGTATACTCTTTCCTTTGCCGCCGCGATCAGCTCGTCGTCGCCGGTAAAATCCCGGTATTCCCGCAGCTGCAGCACGTACCACATGGCCCAGTTGTGGATAAAACAGCCGTCGTAGTGGTCGGAGGGGTAACACATGGGCAGCATGCCATCCGGGATGCCGATGAACCGGTCCGGCAGCAAAAAGTTTTCCAGAAAGTCGTGGTCCACAAGGGCTTTCCCGGTAAGTTCCCGTTCTACGCGGCTCGTGAAATAGCTGTCGCACAGCCAGCCGCCCCGCTCCCGGGAGGGGCAGTCCATAAAAACGTCGGTGGCGTTCTGGATAAAGGTCTCCGCCGCCGCGTCGTAGATCTCCTGCAGCTCCTCGTCCGGCATCGTCTTGCGATCGGCAAGGCCGCTTTCCGGGTAGGTCTCCCGGAACTGCGAAACGCTTTTGACGGCTATGTCCGCCTGCAGCGCGATGATCTGAATGAACTTGTACGTGTACGGTTCAAAGGACAGCAGATCGTATTCTCCCGATTCCGTCAGCGTCCATTTTATCACATTGGCGCAGCTGTCCCTGCCGGGGTCCGGGCATCCTTCCTCCGGCAGACGCTCGTTGAACACGGCGTAGATCACCGCCCCGGCGTCCGCTTGCAGCCGCAGCCGGATACATCCGGTGGTGTTCACGCCCATGTCGTACACGGCGGAACGCCCGGCGGGGATCGTCCGGTTTTCGGCGCTTTCGTCGCAGGGCGTCGCGGTCCGGGCAAGCGCGTACACCTCGTCCGTCGCGCATAGCGTCAACTCGTCCCTGGGAAAGCCCTTCAACGCTTCGCTGATCTCGTCGATGCTTCTGTCGTGAAAATGCTTTCCCTTGGCGGGGACGGCGGTCCCTTCGGATACGATCCGTTTTGCGGAGACCTCCCGGTTGGCGCAGTAGGGGGAATGGCGCACGATAAAGCGTTTGGGCCCGGTAGGGGAGAGCGTCACGCGGCCGCCCTTTGCGGCAACGGCGTCAATTCCGCCCGTTTGGAGAAGATACGCCTCCGTAAAAGGGCGCTGGAAGGAGTACCGCTGTACCTTGCGGACGCGTTCATCATAAGCGGCGGCGGTAAACTCGCGGTCCGTGCCGGTGGCGAACAGCACGCTGCCGTCCCGCAGCAGCTCGGCGCACAGAAAGGAGGGCTGATCGGTGAGATAAAAGCTGTTGGCGTTGTACCCTGCGACAAGGATCGCCACGGTGTTGACGCCGTCGGTCAGCCGGTCCCCCAGATCGTATTCCTCCGCGCGGAAATACCCGTGTCCGGCCCGGGCGGGCCCTGCCGCGAAGAACGTATTGTTGACAAAGATCTGGTACCGCGCGTGTCCCGCGATATGCAGCGTCAGCGCGCCTTTGCCGCCGATCGCCGCCGAGAAAACCAGCGAACGGTTCATCTCCGTTTCTGTTCCCGCTTCCCACACCGGCCGCGCGGCAAGGAAATCATATCGTTTTGACAATCCTTTGACCTGTTCCATATCGTTTCCTCCCTTTTTTTTCGGGCTTCAGACCGCAGCGTGATCCGGCTTCCGGCTGCCGACTGACGACTTCCGACCGGATTTGACAAGACGCTGCCGTCTTGACAAATCCTACCACGTTTTTCAGCTTTTTTCAAGGGATATAATGTAATAAATAAAAATCATACTTGATTTTTCCAACCGAGTTGTATATACTTGAGGAAATCGCTGTAAGATATGGGGTGAGCGTGTGGATAAAAAAGAGACGGCGCTGCGGGCCAATGAGGCGTTGAAGGTCCTCTATCCCGGCGCGGTGTGCTCGCTGGAGGCGGACGATCCCTTCCGGCTGCTGGTGGCGGTACGGCTGTCCGCCCAATGCACCGACGCCCGCGTGAACCTCGTCACCCCGGCGCTGTTCGCGAAATACCCGGACGCGCGGGCCATGGCGGAAGCGAGCGTGGAGGACGTGGAGGAGCTGATCCGCTCCTGCGGGTTCTACCATCACAAGGCGCGGGACCTGATCGGCATGGCGCAGATGCTTCTGACGGAATTTGACGGCGTGGTGCCGGATTCCATCGAAAAGCTGACGAGCCTGCCCGGCGTGGGCCGCAAGACCGCCAACCTGATCGTGGGCGACGTCTACGGGCAGCCCGCCGTGGTGGCCGACACGCACCTGATCCGCATTTCCAACCGGCTGGGGCTGGTGGATACCAAAGACCCCGTGAAGGTGGAATCCGCGCTGCGCGAGCTGCTGCCGCCGGAGGACAGCAACGATTACTGCCACCGCAACGTGCTGCACGGCCGCGCCGTGTGCGACGCGAGGAAGCCGAAGTGTGAAATCTGCCCCATGAAAGGGTACTGCAGGTTCGCGAACGATAACGGAATCAGGTAAACGGTTTCAAGTTTTAAGTTATAAGTTGTAAGTACGAAAGGGTTTTACATCATGTCACTTCTTAAAAAACTGTTCGGCGACTATTCCGCCAAGGAGATCAAAAGGATAAAGCCCCAGCTGGAAAAGGTGCTGGCGCTGGAGGAGAGCTATTCCAAGCTCACCGACGACGAGCTGAAGGCCAAGACGCCGGAATTCAAAAAACGGCTGGCCGACGGCGAGACGCTGGACGACATTCTGCCGGAGGCGTTCGCCGCCTGCCGGGAGGCGTCCTGGCGCGTGCTGAATATGAAGCACTTCCCGGTGCAGGTGGAGGGCGGCATCATCCTCCATCAGGGCCGCATCGCGGAGATGAAGACCGGCGAAGGCAAAACGCTGGTGGCCACGCTGCCCGCGTACCTGAACGCATTGGCGGGCGACGGCGTGCATATCGTCACCGTCAACGATTACCTGGCCAAGCGCGACAGCGAATGGATGGGCAAGATCTTCCGCTTCATGGGTCTTTCCGTGGGCCTGATCATCCACGAAAAGACCAACGAGGAGCGCAAGGCCGCCTACGCCGCCGATATCACCTACGGCACCAACAACGAGATGGGCTTCGACTACCTGCGCGACAACATGGTGATCTATAAAGAGCAGCGCGTGCAGCGCGGCCACAACTTCGCCATCGTGGACGAGGTGGACTCCATCCTGATCGACGAGGCGCGCACGCCCCTGATCATTTCCGGCAGAGGCGATAAGTCCTCCGACATGTACAAGCTGGCGGACGACTTCGCCCGGCAGCTGAAGGTCATGCGCATCACCGAGCTCAACGCCAAGGACGACGTGGAGGATCTGGTGGAGGCGGACACCGACTACATCGTGGACGAAAAGGCCAAGACCGCCACGCTGACCAAGCGCGGCATCGCCAAGGCGGAGCAGTGGTTCAACGTGGATAACCTGATGGACGCGGAGAACCTTTCGCTGCAGCACTACATCAATCAGGCCATCAAGGCCCGCGGCGTCATGAAGCGCGATATCGACTACGTGGTGAAGGACGGCGAGGTGCTGATCGTGGACGAGTTCACGGGCCGCATCATGCTGGGCCGCCGCTACAACGAGGGCCTGCATCAGGCCATCGAAGCCAAGGAAGGCGTCAACGTGCGGCAGGAGTCAAAGACGCTGGCCACCATCACCTTCCAAAACTATTTCCGTCTGTATAAAAAGCTGTCCGGCATGACCGGTACGGCCATGACCGAAAGCGAGGAATTCCAGGAGATCTACTCGCTGGACGTGGTGGAGATCCCCACCAACAAGCCGATGATCCGCAAGGATTACGACGACGTGATGTACAAGACCGAAAAGGCCAAATTCAACGCCATCATCGAGCAGATCCGCAAATGCCACGAAAAAGGCCAGCCCGTGCTGGTGGGCACCGTCAGCATCGAGAAATCGGAGCAGTTCTCCCATGCCCTCAAGCGCAGCGGCATCAAACACGAGGTGCTGAACGCCAAGCAGCACGAGCGCGAGGCGGAGATCGTGGCGCAGGCCGGTAAATACGGCGCGGTCACCATCGCCACCAATATGGCGGGCCGCGGAACCGATATCATTTTGGGCGGCAACGCGGAGTACCTTGCCAAGGCGCAGATGCGCAAGATGGAATATACCGACGAGCTCATCAGCGAAGCGACCGGTTTTTCCGAGACCTCCGACGAGGCGATCCTGGAGGCAAGAAAGACCTTCAACGAGCTGGAGAGCCAGTATAAGGCCGAGCTGCAGGGCGAGGCGGAGCAGGTACGGCAGGCGGGCGGCCTGTTCATCATCGGCACCGTGCGGCACGAATCCCGCCGGATCGACAACCAGCTGCGCGGCCGTTCCGGCCGTCAGGGCGACCCGGGCGAAAGCCGTTTCTATTTGTCCGCGGAGGACGACCTGCTGCGGCTGTTCGCGGGCGACCGCTTCTACCGCACGCTGGATATGCTGGGCGCGGACGAGAACATCGCGGTGGAGGCAAAGCTCTTTACCAGCGCCGTGGAAACCGCCCAGAAGCGCGTGGAATCCAACAACTTCGCCATCCGTAAAAACGTGCTGCAGTACGACGACGTGATGAACAAGCAGCGCGAGCTGATCTACTCCCAGCGCAACCAGGTGCTGGACGGAGTGGATATGGACGCCACCATCCGCAAGATGATCGACGAATCCCTTGCCGACGCGGTGGACTTCTACTGCTCCTCCGCCATTGACAAAAACGACTGGAATATGGCCGGTCTCAAGAGCAAGTACGCCTGGCTGATCGGCGAGCACGAGGTTCCCGTGGAGACCGGCAACAAGGGCGTGAAGAAATTTATGCAGGAGCTGGCCGTGGAACGGCTGGACGAGATGACCGCCAGTTACGGCAAGGAGATCATGACCGCGCTGGAGCACAAGGTGCTGATCACCAACGTGGACATGAACTGGATGGACCATATCGACGCCATGGACCAGCTCAAGCGCGGTATCGGCCTGCGGGCGTACGCCCAGCAGGATCCGGTGGTGGCTTTCCGTCAGGAGAGCTTCGACATGTTCGACGAGATGACCACCTCCATCCGCGAGGGCACCGTGCAGATGCTGCTCACGGCGGTGGTCCACTCCGAAGAGGACGTGAAACGCAAGCAGACCGTGACGGTGACCTCCTCCACCGGCGGCTCCACGGACGGCAGCGAGAAAAAGCAGCCGGTGAAAAAGGGCGCCAAGGTGGGCCGCAACGATCCCTGCCCCTGCGGCAGCGGCAAGAAATATAAGCAGTGCTGCGGCCGCTGACGGCGCGCAGCGCCGTCATTGTGATCTGCCGAAGGCGGATCACATATCACGCAAATGCGCCGCATTTGTATATCATTCCCGGTCAAACGTTCAGATACAGTAATTGCCGGAAATGATATACGGCATTGCCGTATGATATTCGCCTTCGGCGAGTGATATTCGGCTTTGGCCGAATGATATGCGCTTACGCGCATGAACTTGATGACACAGGTGATACAATGAACAATAACGAATACCGCGAAGGGGAGAACGGTTTTACCGGGCAACCGGACAACACGCAGTACCCTTACGGTCAGAACCCCGGGAACACGCAGTATCCCTACGGGCAACAGCCCGGTAATATGCAGTATCCCTACGGGCAGAACCCCGGGAATACGCAGTACCCCTTCGGGCGGGACCGGGGGTACGGTCCACCCTATCCCTATGGCGGTCCCTACGGTTACGCGCGCCCGCCGAAAAAGACGCTGGGCCGACGCGTACGGGAGGCGTTTGCCGATCCCGCGCGCAGGGAACTGATGCTGCTGGGCATGGCGGCCGGCTCTGCCGTTCTGATGATGCTGCTGTTTTCCGATATCTTTTCCACCGTGATCACCGGCAGCAGGGAAGTGTATCAGCGGTACCTGAACGACGAGACCTTTTCACTGTTGCTTGAGACCATGTTCACGATGATCTGCACGGCGTTGCCCTTTGCGTTGGTGTTCGGCATCGTGCATAAGACGGGCCTTTCCCGGGCGGAGATGTCCTTCGGCAGACCGCAGGGCGGTTGGCAGACGGTACTGCTGTTGCCGGCGGGGCTGGGGATATGCTTTATCGGCAACATCCTTTCCAACTATATCGTCACGTTTGCCGGTTCCTTCGGCGTTACGTTCCGTTCCTATGAATACACGATGGCGCACCAGACGGATACGCCGGACACCCTCTGGCTGTTGCTCCTTACCATCGTCCACACGGCGGTGCTGCCCGCGCTGTTGGAGGAATTGGCGTTCCGCGGCTTTTTGATGCAGCCGCTGCGTAAATACGGCGACTGGTTCGCCATCGTCTCCTCCGCGCTGATCTTCGGGCTGGTCCACGGCAACATGCTGCAGGCGCCCTTCGCGATCTTCGCGGGGATCGCCCTCGGTTACGTCAACGTGGTGTCCGGCTCCATGTGGATGAATATCCTGCTGCATTTCCTGAATAACCTGATCTCGGTGCTCTACTCCATCGCGCTGGACTCCGCCGGGGAGAACGGTACGATCATCCTCTCCCTGCTGGTCACCTACGGCATCGTCGCCGTCGGTATCGTCGCGTTTATCGGTTACGCGCTTTGCAACCGGAACTTCATGCGGCTGCGCCCCGGGACGGCGCCGCGCTTTGCCAAAAAAAGCGCCCATTACTGGCTGATGCCCACCATGGTGATCGCGCTGCTGCTGATCTTCCGCGAGATCGCCCTGGACGTTATGATCAAATGAACATGGAACGGATCACCTCGAAAACCAATCCGCGCGTCAAAAGCGCGGCGGCGCTGCTGGACCGGCGCGAACGGAAAAAGACCGGCCTGTTCCTGCTGGAGGGCGCGCGGCTGTGCGCGGACGCGGCGGGCAACGGCGTGACGGTGGAAACGCTGTTCGTGACGCAGGAGGCCGCCGCGAAATACGCCGCGGAATGCGACGTGATCTCCCGCACGGCGAATTCCGCTTATTGCGTCAGCGACGCCGTCGCCGAAAAGCTCTCCGACACCCTTCACCCCCAGGGCGTATTCTGCGTGTGCCGTATGCCGCAGACCGTTCCTTCCGTCGATCCCGACGGGCTGTACGTATTTCTTGACAATATCCAGAACCCCGATAACCTCGGCGCGATCTCCCGCACGGCGGAGGCGCTGGGCTTTGCCGGGCTGATCGTCAGCGCAGGCTGCGATATATATTCCCCCAAGGCGCTGCGTGCCTCTATGGGCGCGCTGCTGCGCTTTCCGGTGATCGTCGCCGCCGACGGCGCGGCGCTGCTGCGGGAGTGCGCGGAAAAGGGCATGCGGCTGCTGGCGACGGTGCCGGACCGGGACGCGGAGGATATCACGAAGGTAACGCTTTCTTCCGGCGCGGTGCTGGTCGTCGGCAACGAGGGCAGCGGCGTTTCCGACGAAACGCTGGCCTTATGCGCCGACCGCGTCACCATCCCCATGGCGGGCCGGGCGGAATCGCTGAACGCGGCCGCCGCCGCGGCGATCGCCATGTGGGAAATCAAGCGGAAGGCTTGATTTCAGTCGCCAGTCGGAAGTCGGTAGCGCGGCACCTCAGTGCCGCTCATCGGGATTGTAACTATTATGTGCTTTTGACTTTTGTGCGATATTGCTTTATGAAGAAAACAGTTTCAGCTTTATTGATATGCTGTTTCCCCTGACAGCGGCACTGAGGTGCCGCGCTACCGAATGACAATGATCACATCCTGGCTTCGCATTCACTATACCCTCGGCGGCAGGGCGGCGTTCCTGCCGATGTATGAGAAATATCCCGATCCGCAGGCGCTGTGCCGGGCGCTGGAAAACCGCGCCGAGGAACGGGGGATCATGCGCCTGATCGCGCCGGAACGCTTTTTCGCGTATGACGAAGCGCAGGCGCGGGCCACGGAGCAGCTTTGCCGTGAAAACGGCTGGCGGATCGTCCCGTTCACTTCCGAATATTATCCGGCGCTGCTGAAAAAGATCAAAGATCCCCCCGCCGTATTGTTCGCTTACGGCGACCTTGCCATTTTGAAAAATCCGCGCATGGCCGCGGTGGTGGGCACCCGTACCGCCGCCCGCAGATCGGCGGACGCGGCGGTGCTGCTGGGCGAGGCGCTCTCCCTCGCGGGTGTGGCCGTCGTCAGCGGCGGCGCCAACGGCATCGACAGCGCGGCGTCTTACGGCGCGGCGCTGGCCGAAAGCGCCGGTTCCGTGACCGTGCAGGGCCGCGGTTTCGACCCGGCGCATGACGCGGAAGCCCCGGCGCCGAACGCCGTTTACGTGACGGAGCTGTTTCCCGGCCTTTCCGGCAGGGCGTTCAATTTTCCCAACCGCAACCGCCTCATTTCCGGCATGTCCGCCGGGACGGCGGTGTTGGAAGCGGGCGGCAAAAGCGGCTCGCTGATCACGGCGCGGGACGCGATGAAGCAGGGCAGGCCGGTGTTCGTACCGGCGTCCGCTCTGCTGCAAAGCCCCGGCTGCGCGGCGCTGGCAGCGTCGGGCGCGAAGGAGATCGTCCGCCCGCAGGACTGCATCGGGGCGCTGTTCCCGGAACTGCCCGCGTCGGAAGCGTCGCTGACGCCGCTGGACGAGGCCCCCGTGGGGCGGTATGAGCAGAGCTTTTACGGCCTTCCCGTCAGGGCGGCCAAAGGACCGGCGGCCGATGATCCGGTTGCCGAAAAACCGGCGGAAAATCTTCCGGCGGAGCCGCCCCGATCTCCCGCCGTCGGCACGGCGCGGACGGCAGTCGCCGCGCTGCCGGGGGACCTGTCGCGGGACGCCCGGGTTGTGGCGGAAGCGGTGCGCAACGGCCCGCTGTACGTGGACCAGCTGATCGAGACGCTGGGTCTTTCGGCGGCGGAGGTACAGATCGCCGTCACCGAGCTGGAGCTGGAGGGGCTGATCCTCGTCGCCCCCGGCGGTAAGATCGTGTGGAATAACATTTTCTAATATATTCAGACAAGGATGAAGAAAAACATGTCAAAGCTCGTCATCGTAGAGTCGCCCGCAAAGGCGAAGACCATCAAAAAGTATCTCGGCAGCGGCTATGAGGTCAAGGCCTCCATGGGCCACATCCGCGACCTGTACGCCAACAAGCTCAGCGTGGACGTGAAGAAGGACTTCGAGCCGAACTACACGGTCATCAAGGGCAAGGAAAAGCTGCTGAAAGAGCTGACGGACGCCGCCGCCGAAAGCGACGAAGTGATCCTGGCGACGGACCCGGACCGCGAAGGGGAGGCCATCTCCTGGCACCTGGCCACCCTGCTGAACCTGGACCTGTCGAAGAAAAACCGCGTCAAGTTCAATGAGATCAACAAGCGCAGCGTGGAGGCGGGCATCGCCCACCCGGAAAAGATTGATCTGGACCTCGTCAACGCCCAGCAGGCAAGGCGCATCCTGGACCGGCTGGTGGGCTACCGGCTGTCCCCGTTCATCTCGCAGAAGATCCACCGGGGCCTTTCCGCCGGGCGCGTGCAGAGCGTGGCGCTGCGGTTCATCGTGGACCGCGAGGAGGAGATCAACAGGTTCGTGCCGGAGGAGTACTGGACCATCGACGCCATGCTGACCGATCCGCCCTCCAAAAAGCCGTTCCGCGCCTCCTTTGCCGGGGATGAGAACGGCAAGGTGGCGCTCGCCTGTAAAGAGGACGCGGAAAAAGTCCTCGCCCGTCTGGAGGGTGCGGAGTATACGGTTGCTTCCGTCAAAAAGGGCGTGCGCAAAAAGCAGCCCTCGCCGCCCTTCATCACCACCACTTTGCAGCAGGAGGCCTCCCGCAAGCTGGGCTTTACCGCCAAGCGCACCATGAAGGTGGCGCAGGAGCTGTACGAAGGCGTGGACGTGGAAGGCATCGGCTCCGTGGGCCTTATCACCTATATGAGGACCGACTCCCTGCGCATTTCCGAGGAATCCCGCGCGGAGGGCAACAAGTTCATCGCCTCCCACTACGGCGACAAGTACCTGCCCGACAAGCCCCGTTACTATAAAACGCGCGAGGGCGCGCAGGACGGCCATGAGGCCATCCGCCCCTCCATCGTGTCCCTGACGCCGGAGGAGGCGAGGTCCTCCCTTACGGCGGAGCAGTATAAGCTGTACTCGCTGATCTGGCGGCGCTTTATCGCCAGTCTGATGGCCAACTGCGTGCAGAACACGGTAAAGACCGAGATCCGCGCCGCGCAGGCGGGGAAAGACGGTTACTGCCTGTTCACGGTCAGCGGCTATTCCACCAAATTCGACGGTTATTCCGTGTTGTACGACAACAACGCGGACGACGACGAGGGCGAATCCGTGCTGCCCGATTTTACCGAGGGCAAAACGCTGAAGCTGAAGGAGCTGAAGGACGAGCAGCACTATACGCAGCCGCCCATGCGCTACACGGAGGCGTCGCTCATCAAAACGCTGGAGGAGACCGGCGTGGGCCGTCCCAGCACCTACGCCACCATCCTGTCCAAGATCCTGGACCGCGACTACGTGATCCGCGAATCCAAAAAGACGCTGAAGCCCACGGAGCTGGGCGTCGCCATCACGGAGCTGCTGAAGGAAAAATTCCCCAAGATCGTCAATACCAAGTTCACCGCCGGTATGGAAGCGGATCTGGACAAGATCGAGGCGGGCGGCTATGACTACATCAAGATGCTGCACGAGTTCGACGACGAGTTCGAGGAGACGCTGGCCAAGGCAAAATCCAGCATGGAAGGGCAGAAGATCGCGCTGGAGGAGGACAAGACCGACGTGCCCTGCGATAAGTGCGGCGCCATGATGGTGGTCAAGGTGGGGCGCTACGGCAAGTTCCTTGCCTGTCCCAACTATCCGGAATGCCAGTTCACCAAGCCCTTCGTGGTGGAAACGGAAGGCTTTTGCCCCGATTGCGGCGGCAAGGTCATCAGCAAGAAATCCAAGCGCGGTTACACCTTCTACGGCTGCGCCAACTACCCGGAGTGCAAGTTCATGACGTGGGATACCCCCACCAAACAGGTCTGTCCCCAGTGCGGCAAAACGCTGTTCAAAGCCAGGGGGGGCGTGCTGAAATGTCTGGACGCGAACTGCGGCTATGAGGGTAAGAGCAAAAAGAAAAAGGCGGCGGACGATGAATGATCCCGTTACGGTCATCGGCGGCGGCTTTGCCGGCGTGGAGGCCGCGAAGCAGCTGACGAAGCGGGGTATCCCCGTGCGGCTTTTTGAAATGAAGCCCGTCCGGTTTTCCCCCGCCCACAAAAGCGAAAAGCTCTGCGAGCTGGTGTGCTCCAACTCCTTCAAGGCCTCCCGCCCCGATTCGGCGGCGGGGGAGCTGAAGAACGAGATGGCGCTGCTGGGCTCGCTTTGCGTTGCCTGCGCCAAGCGGACCGCCGTTCCCGCGGGCGGCGCGCTGGCGGTCAACCGGGAGGAATACGCCTCCGCGGTCACAGACGCCATCGAAAGCGACCCGCTGATCGAGGTGATCCGGCAGGAGGTCACGCAGATCCCCCGGAAGGGGATCGTGATCGTGGCCGCCGGGCCCCTTGCCAGCGACGCCTTAAGCGCGGATATCACGAAGCTCTGCGGCGACCGGCTCAGCTTTTACGACGCGGCGGCGCCCATCGTGGCGGCGGACAGCATCGATATGTCCCGCGCCTTCTCCGCCTCCCGCTACGACCGGGGCGGCGAGGACGACTACATCAACTGCCCCATGGACAAGGACGAGTACGATGCGTTTTACGACGCGCTGGTGAACGCCGAGATCGTCACCCTGCGGGATTTTGAAAAGGGCGGCGTGTACGAGGGCTGCATGCCCGTGGAAATCATGGCCAAACGCGGCGCGGACACCCTGCGCTTCGGCCCCATGAAGCCCGTGGGGCTGCGGGATCCGAGGACCGGCCACCGTCCCTGGGCGGTGCTGCAGCTGCGCAAGGAGAACCGCGAGGGCACCCTTTACAATCTCGTGGGCTTCCAGACCAACCTGAAATTCCCGGAGCAAAAGCGCGTCTTTTCCATGATCCCCGCGCTGAAAAACGCCGTGTTCGTGCGTTACGGCGTCATGCACCGCAACTCCTTTCTCAATTCTCCCGCGGTGCTGACCTCCGCCTTCAATATGAAAGACCATCCCGATATCTTCTTCGCCGGGCAGATCACCGGCGTGGAGGGGTATATGGAATCCGCCGCCGCCGGCATCCTGGCCGGGATCAACGCGGCAAGGCGCATTGAGGGCAAAGAGCCCGTATTGTTCCCCGAAACCACCATGCTGGGGGCGTTATCCCGCTATATCGCCGACGGTACGATCAAAAACTTCCAGCCCATGGGCGCGGCGCTGGGCCTGCTGCCGCCCCTGCCCGACCGTATCCGCGACAAGCGCGCCCGCTACGCCGCGATCTGTGAGAGAGGCATGAAGGATGCGGAAAAATATGTTTCCGATGAGAAGCTATGACTTCTGACAGAGATCCATAAAAGGCGATCAGGAGGATGAAACATGAAATCGACATCTGTTTTTGTGAGATTTATCTCACTGTTGACGGCAGTGCTGTATCTGTTTGTCGGAGGGGTGAACGGCGTAATGTTCGCCGGGGAGCGGTATTCTCCCGAAAGCCGGGAGGAGATCCTGCTGAATACCGTTCTGACTGCCGATATCCATGTTGACAGCGATCCGTTGCATCCGCGAAACGTTCTTCTGATGAAACTGCTCAGGGGAATTGCCAGAAGCGACGCTCCGGTGGACGCGCTTGTCCTGGCAGGCGATATCGCGAATCTGGCGGAGCGGAAGGAATACGGTTATCTGGAGTCCATTCTGCGGCTTTACAACAAAACCGGATGTGTGATTCCCTCCATGGGCAACCATGATTCCGGCAGTACCAGCATGGGCAAGGACTGCGAAAAGACGTTTGAAACGACCTGCGCCAATTTCCGTGAGTTTCAGCGGTTTTGCGGCATTGACAGCGACGCCAACTACTACACGCGTTTGGTGAACGGTTATCACTTCATCATCATTGGAACCGACGAGATGCTGGACGAGGGAACCCCCGTGCTGCATGAAGAACAACTCAGTTGGTTGGATGATTGCCTTGCGGATGCGTCCCGCAGTGGGAAGCCGGTGTTTATCGTCGGTCATGAACCGATTTATTTTGGGGACCGTTTTACGAACGGTTATATTACGGCGGACGGAACGCCGTCCGGAATCGAGGAGATCATTCAAAAATATACAGACGACGGTACCGTCGTGCTGTTTATCGGCGGGCATCGTCACGATCCGTTTTCCGAACAGTGTTTTATGAATCCGTCACAGAATTTTTACTGTATTAACCTGCCGACGTCAACAAAAAACGACGATGATACAAGTAAAAACGGAGAGGCCGCCGCGCTTGAAGTATACGAGGACAGAATGGTGATCAGACCCCGCAACTACATTTCGGGCGAGTGGTATGACTATCAATTTGAGGTCTCTCTCCAATAACAAATAACAGAATAGGTTGTTTCAGCAAAAAGAAAGGATTATATGAAAACGATCGAACACGCCATCGGCTACCACTTCAAAAACAAAGACCTCCTGCGCGTGGCGCTGACGCACTCGTCCTATTCCAACGAGCGCGGCACCGGCGTCAACAACGAGCGGCTGGAATTCCTCGGCGATTCCGTGCTGGGGTTCATTACCGCGGAATATCTGTTCAAATCCCTGCCGGGTACGCCGGAAGGGCAGCTCACCAAGCTCCGTGCCAATGCCGTTTGCGAAAAATCGCTGGCTGTTTTCGCGAACGAGATCGGCATGGGGGAACACCTGCTGCTGGGCAAGGGGGAGGACCTGACCGGCGGCCGCACGCGTCCGTCCATTTTATCGGACGCGTTCGAGGCGCTGATCGCAGCCATCTATCTGGACGGCGGCATGGCGGCGGCGAAAAAATTCGTGCTGCGCTTCGTCTCCCACACCGAAACAGACGCCGCTTCCGTCACCGATTACAAGACGCTGCTGCAGGAGGTCATCCAGAAAAACCCGGACGAGCACCTGACCTACGTGCTGGCCGCCGAAAGCGGCCCCGACCACGACAAGACCTTCACGACGGAGGTCTATCTCAACTCCAATCTGATCGGCACCGGCGTGGGCCACAGCAAGAAAAAGTCGGAGCAGGCGGCGGCGAAAGAGGCGCTGGCGCTGATGGGGATCGACGGATGAAGCACGTCAACGTGGCGCTGTTCGTGCCGCATCTGGGCTGCCCGCACACCTGCGCGTTCTGCAACCAGCGCGCCATTTCCGGGCAGACTTCGCCCCTGACGCCGGAGATGATCCGGGACGCGTGCGAGACCGCCCGCGCCTGTCCCCACGACGTGGAAAACAGCGAGATCGCCTTTTTCGGCGGCAGCTTCACCGCCATCGAACGGGACGAGATGCTCCGCTGTCTGGAGGCGGCGAAGCCCTACGTGGGGCGGGATTTCGGCGGCGTCCGCATTTCCACCCGCCCGGACGGCATCGACGGGAAAGTGCTGTCCGTATTAAAGGACTACGGCGTGACCGCGATCGAGCTGGGCGCGCAGAGCATGGACGATACCATTTTGGCGTTGAACGAGCGCGGCCATACGGCGGCGGATACTGAGAACGCCGCCCGTCTGATCAAAGAAAACGGCTTTTCATTGGGCCTGCAGATGATGACGGGGCTGTACGGCTCCGACGGGGCCAAAGACCGGGCCACGGCGGAGCGCTTCGTGAAGCTTTCGCCCGATACCGTCCGCATCTATCCCACCGTGGTGCTGGAACACACAAAACTGGCGGAGCTGTGGCGGCAGGGGAGCTACGAACCGCCGACATTGGAGGAAGCCGTCGCCCTGTGCGCGGGGCTGCTGCGGCTGTTCCGGGATAACGGTATCCGCGTGATCCGGCTGGGGCTCCATTCCGGCGGGAGCGTGGCGGAAGGATATCTGGCGGGCGCGTACCACCCCGCCTTCGGCGAGCTGTGCGAAAGTCGCGTTTACCGGGACCTGTTGGAAGAACGTTTCGGCGGGCTGCCGTCCGGCGCATACGCCGTTTACGTGAACCCCCGCGCCGTTTCCCGGGCGATCGGTCACAGAAAAAGCAACCTGGCGTATTTCCGCGAGAAAGGATATCATATCACGGTTAAGCCGGACGACGCGGCGGGGCAATATGAAATCAGAACAGAGCGCAGTGCCCGTTGACGGCGCCGCGCTTTTTTTCTGCCTGAATTTACAAAAAAAACTTGCCATCGCGCTCCAAATATAATATAATAAAGTGATTATTTCTCTTGATACAGGAGATTGTAGGATTTATGTATTTAAAAGCGTTGGAAATGCAGGGCTTCAAGTCCTTCCCGGATAAAACGGTGCTGTCCTTCGGCGACGGCGTCACGGCGGTCGTGGGTCCCAACGGCTCCGGCAAGAGCAACATTGCGGACGCCGTGCGCTGGGTGCTGGGCGAGCAGTCCACCAAGTCGCTGCGCGGTCAGAAAATGGAGGACGTTATCTTCTCCGGCACCGGCGAGCGCCGTCCGCAGGGCTTTGCGGAGGTCACGCTGCGGCTGGATAACGCCGACGGGGCGCTGAACAATCCCGAATTTGAAGTCACCGTTACCCGCCGCTATTACCGCAGCGGCGAGAGCGTATATATGATCAACGGCAAGCCCGTCCGACTGAAGGACGTCAACGAGCTGTTCATGGATACCGGCCTCGGCCGGGACGGCTATTCCATGGTGGGGCAGGGCAAGATCGAGGAAATGGTCTCCGCCCGGTCGGAGAACCGCCGCGACATGTTCGAAGAGGCGGCGGGCATCTCCCACTACCGCTACCGCCGCGCGGACGCCATCAAGCGGCTGGATCAGGCGGAAGAAAACCTGGTCCGCCTGCGGGATATCGTGGCGGAGCTGGCCTCCCGCGTGGGGCCTCTGGAAAAACAGTCCCAGAAGGCGCAGCAGTTTCTGGTTTACGCCGCCGAGCGCAAGGAGCTGGAGATCGGCCTTTGGGTACATACCCTCAATAAGTCCGTGGAACAGATCCGGGAGCAGAACAACCGGCTGTCCGTGGCCCAGAGCCAGTACGACGTGACGGGACAGATTTTGGAAAAGCTGTCCGCCGATATCGACGACGCTGCCGAAGGCACCCGTGAGATCAACGTGGAGACCGAGCGCCTGCGGGGCGAAAAATCCCAATATGAAGAACAGGCGGCCGCGCTGGACGCGCAGGCGGCGGTGTATGACAATACCGTGGCCCACAACGACGAAACGCTGGAACGCCTGCGCCGCGATATCGAATCGCAGGACAGCGCCGACGGCGATATTGAAAAAGAGATCGGGGAAAACAGGGCGCAGATCGCCGCGCTGGAGCAGGAGGCGGAGCGTCAGAGCGAAGCGCTGCGGCTCCTGACGGACAAGCTGGCGGGCCTGAAAAAAAGCGACGACGAATACTCCGACGGCTACAACGCCGCCAGCGAGGAGCTGTCGCAGATCATGCTGCGGCTGTCCCAGACGGATATCATGATCAGCGCGTCGGAATCCTCGGCGCAGGAGATCCGTACCCGTATGGAGGCGGCGGAGGAGACCGTCCGGCAGAAGCGGCAGAAGATCGAAGAACTCACCGCCCGGCGCGACGCGGACAAGGCCGCGGTGGACGCGGCGGCGGAAAAGGCCGCGGAGCTGGGCAACATGGCCGGCGGCTACGCCCTGCGCGTCAACAAAGCGGCCTCCAAGACCGAGGAACTGAAGACCGCCTCCGAAAAGGCGAAGCTGGAGCTGCTTTCCAAACAGCAGCGTCTGAGATTTCTGGAAGATACCGAAAAGAACATGGAAGGCTATCAGGGCAGCGTCAAGGCCGTCCTGCGGGAGGCCTCCCACGGCACGCTGACCGGTATCCGCGGCACGCTGATCGACCTGATCCGGGTGGAGGAGGAGTACCAGACCGCCATCGAGACGGCGCTGGGCAACGCCATTCAGGATATCGTGACGGAGACCGAGCAGGACGCCAAGCGCGCCATCAACATGCTGAAAAGCACCAACGCAGGCCGCGCCACGTTTTTGCCCATCAGCTCCGTGGAGGGCCGCATCCTCCGGGAGGAGGGGCTGGACGGCCAGTACGGCTTTATCGATCTGGCCCACCGGCTGGTGGACTGCGATGCGGAATACGACGAGATCGTCCGTTCCCTGTTGGGGCGCATCGCCGTGTGCGAGGACCTGGACTGCGCCATCGCCATCGCCAAGCGGTACAACTATAAATTCAAGATCGTCACGCTGGACGGACAGGTCATCAACGCGGGCGGCTCCATGACGGGCGGCTCCAAGGTGACCAACTCCGGCTTCCTGTCCCGCCGTACGGAGATCGACCGGCTGAAAAAAGAGTGCGCGGACATGCAGGAGGGCATCGCCCAACGCGAAAACGGCTTAAAGGCCGCGCTGGAGCGCTACTCCAACGAGCGCGCCTCCTACGACGCCGTCAAGGCGGAGCAGATCGAGCAGAATGAGGAAAAGGTACGGCTGGAGGGCGTGCTTGCCACCACCGCGGCAAAGCTGGCGGAGGCGGAGCAGTCGCTGGCCGACACGCTGGCGGAGCAGGAGAGCGCGGGCGAGCGCATCGCCTACCTCGGCGAAAACGTGACGATCGCGCAGAAGGAGCGCGAAAAGATAGAGGCGGAAAAAGCCGCCAAGGAGCAGGAGCTGCGCTCGCTTTCCGGCGGCAGGGACACGCTGCTGGCGGAGCGCGAGACCATCAACAACGAGATCACCGAGGTCAATCTGCGGGCCGTGGCCGTGATGAAGGAGCAGGAGTCCAAAAAGGAACTGATCGTCTCGCTGGAGCGCCGCCGCGCGGAGCTTGCCATGCACAAGGACGAGCTGGCGGCGGAGCGCGAGTCCATTCAGGCGCAGAACGAGGACCTGCGCAAGCAGGCGGAGGCCACCCGCGAAAGCGCCGCGCTGATCCGTTCGCAGGCCGCCAAGACCGACCTTGCCATCGAGGAACTGATCGAAAAGCGCGAGGGCTACGAAAAGACCGTCACGCAGGCCCGCGCGGAGGAAAAGCAGCGGTCCGAGGAGCGCGAGAAGCTGGGCGCGGAGCTGGTACGTCTGGAAGAACGCCGCAACGCGCTGGAAAAGGAACAGAACGAGATCGAACGCCGTCTGTTCGAGGATTACGCCCTTTCCCGCCGGGAGGCCATGGAGACCGCGCCGGAGATCGAATCTGTCGGCAAGGCGCAAAAGCGGCTGTCGGAACTGAAAGGCCAGATCAAGGCGCTGGGCGCCGTCAACGTGGCGGCCATCGACGAATACAAAGAGGTGTCCTCCCGGTACGAATTCCTGTCCGGGCAGGTCAACGACGTGGAAAAGGCGAAGAAGGAGCTGCTGCGCATGATCGAGGAGCTGACGCAGCAGATGAGCGAGCAGTTCCGCGACCGGTTCAACGCCATCAACAACCACTTCAGCGAGACCTTTACGCAGCTGTTCGGCGGCGGCGAGGCGTCGCTGGTGCTGGAGGACGAGGACGACATTTTAGAGTGCGCCATCGACATCAAGGCGCAGCCCCCGGGCAAGAAGGTGAAAAACCTGACGCTGCTGTCCGGCGGCGAAAAGGGATTGACCGCCATCGCGCTGCTGTTCGCCATCCTCAAGGTCCGTCCCGCCCCCTTCTGCATCTTCGACGAGGTGGAGGCCGCGCTGGACGACGTGAACGTGCTGCGCTACGCCCAGTACGTGCGTATGATGACCGGCGACACACAGTTCATCCTGATCACCCACCGGCGCGGCACCATGGAGGAGGCCGATATCCTGTACGGCGTCACCATGCAGGAACGCGGCGTTTCCAAGCTGCTGGAGCTCAAGACCGCGGAGATGGTGGAGAAGCTGAGACTGGACGAGTAGTGATAGAATGATCGGTAGCGCGGCACCTCAGTGCCGCTTTCGGGAAAAACAAATGTTCAAAAACGATTGATATGCGTTTTATCCCGGAGAAAAGCAATTTGCGAACAAAAACGGCCATATCATAGTTACATTCGCCTACAGCGGCACCGAGGTGCCGCGCTGCGATAAATACAAGGAGACGTTATATGGGCATTTTCAGTAAGATCAACTTCGGCCTGTCAAAGACCCGGAACAAGATGTCCGGCGCCATCGACGACATGCTCGATTCCTTTGATTCCTTTGAGGACGACCTCTATACGGAGCTGGAAGAGATCCTCGTGATGGGCGACGTGGGCGTCAACACCGCCGTGCAGGTGGTGGAGGAGCTCAAGGAGCGCGTGAAGAGCGAGAAGATCAAGAAGACCAGCGAGGTCAAAAAGGAGCTGCAGAACATCATCGCGGAGCTGCTGTACGGCGGCGAGGACAAGGGGCTCGTCACCATCCCCTCCGTGATCCTGATGATCGGCGTCAACGGCGCGGGCAAGACCACCACCATCGGCAAGATGGCGGCCATGTATAAGGCCCAGGGCAAAAAGGTGCTGCTGGGCGCGGCGGATACCTTCCGCGCGGCCGCCATCGACCAGCTGGCCGTGTGGGCCGACCGGGCGGGCGTGGATATCATCAAGCACAAGGAAGGCGCGGACCCTGCCGCCGTGGTCTACGACACGCTGCAGGCCGGCATCGCGCGGGACGTGGATATCATCATCTGTGATACCGCCGGGCGGCTGCACAACAAAAAGAACCTGATGGAGGAGCTGGCCAAGATCTACCGCGTCATGGATAAGGAATTGCCCTACGCGGACCGTGAGGTGCTGCTGGTGCTGGACGCCACCACCGGGCAGAACGCGGTCAATCAGGCCCGGGAGTTTATGCAGGTGGCGGAGCTGACCGGCATCGTGCTGACCAAGCTGGACGGCACGGCCCGCGGCGGCGTGGTGCTGTCCATCAAGAATGAGCTCAAGCTGCCGGTGAAATTCATCGGCGTGGGCGAGGGGCTGGACGACCTGCAGCCCTTCGATCCCGACGCATTTGCCAGAAGCCTGTTTGAAGAATCCGACGGAAAAGACATGAATAAAGAGGAAGGGGACTCGCTCGATGAACTCGTTCACAGTGAAGATTATCTCAACTATACGCCAGCCGAAAGTGAAGAAGGCGATGCATCTGCTCTCAACGGCATCCTCGAAGAGGTTTTCGGCGCGGCGTTTGCTGCAGATGGGGAAGAAAATGGCGCTGAACCGGCTGAACAAGGAGAAAGCGGAGATGACGCGGGACAGACGGTCGGCGACGATGCTCAAGCGGGACCGCAAGCGCCTGAAGAAGATCAACAAGGCAAAGAGCAAGGACCTGGCGCGGTTCGCGAAGACGCACGAGATGAACAGGCGCAACAGGATGAAATACGCCTTCGTGCGCAACAGGCGCGCGATGAAGTTTTAAGGAAAGAGGCGGAGCGCCGCGCGGCGGAAGAAGAAGCAAAACGCAAAGCGGCGGAGAAAGCCGCCCGTATCGAAGCCGAGCGCAAGGCCGCGGAAGAAGCCGCCAGAATAGAAGCGGAGCGCAAGGCCGCGGAAGAGGCCGCCAGACTGGAAGCGGAGCGCAAAGCGGCGGAAGAAGCCGCCAGACTGGAAGCGGAGCGCAAGGCCGCGGAAGAAGCCGCAAAGCTGGAAGCGGAGCGCAAGGCCGCGGAAGAAGCCGCAAAGCTGGAAGCGGAGCGCAAGGCCGCGGAAGAAGC
>JAFRRP010000074.1 GCA_017428085.1 Clostridia bacterium
CAGTCGGTGTCTATAGCATTGAGGTCCCACCCGTTCCCATCCCGAACACGGTAGTTAAGCTCAACTGCGCCGAAAATACTTGGCGGGCAGCTGCCTGGGAAGATAGGTCGTCGCCGACACTTTTTCGTTGGGTCTATCCCAACGAATTTGCCTTAATAGCTCAGTCGGTAGAGCACGCGGCTGTTAACCGCGGTGTCACAGGTTCGAGTCCTGTTTGAGGCGCCAAAGAAAAGAGACCACCGTCCGGTGGTCTTTTTTCTTTCCTTTGGCCCCTCTGCACAGTCCTCTCACCTTTGTTCCACCGCGGTGCAGCCGCGTGCCGCGGCTGTTAACTGTCGCAGCTAAAATGCTCCGGTGTGAGCATTTTAGCGTTGCGATACAATGTCGCCCCGGCAGGGGCGACCATCGACAAGGGTGCCACAGGTTCGAGCGCGGAGATCCGAACGTCTCCGCTTTTTGTTTTTCTTTCGAAAAACAGGCTCGCTGCGCTCGTCGGTGTCCGCACCGCAAGCGGTGCGGGATCATAAAACGATCTCCCGCGCAGGAGGGGTGACCACCGATAAACAGGTGTTACAGGTTTAAGTCCTGTTTGAGGCGGGCCGGCCGTTGCCGGTCGCCTTGTTGTTTTTCTCCCGAAAAACAGGGCTCGCTGCACTCGTCGGCATCCGCACCGTAAGCGGTGTGGGATCATAATAAAAATGCAATCGATCGCCGCACCGTTCTTTGATTGCTGTGTACCGTATTTTCTATTGTGCAGAAATCAAGAGTCTCATCACAGAATAAGACCTTTACATCCCGGACGTCTCATTATATAATCGCATCAGAAGCTTCTGAAAAAGACAGAAAGAGTGATGATATGACGGATAACGTATTTTTTGCAAATCTGAAAAAGTATCGACTTGCCAAGAATATGACGCAGGAAAGAGCGGCCGAAAGGCTGGGCGTAAATTCCCAGACCGTTTCGCGTTGGGAATGCGGCACTACGCTGCCGGATGTGCTGATGCTTCCTGAGATCGCAAGGCTTTACGGAGTAACGGTAGACGATCTTTTCAAACAAACCGCTTTTGGTTATGAAAACTATGCGCAAAGGCTTTCCTCTGTTTATGAGAATTCACGGGATCCGGTGGATTTTATGCGCTGTCGTGAGGAATATCTGAAGCTGATAAAACAGGACAAAATGTCCATCGCAGATAAATGGCAGTATGGTTGGATCCACATGTATATGATGAATTACTGCAGGGACGTCGCGCTGGAATGGTATCAGAAAGCCGTTGACGATCCTCCGGAGGCGGATCCGAATGAGTATTCCATTGCCTGTATGCAGAGGATATGGATGTATTTCCTTTTGAAAAGAGAAGATGAGATCATTGCGGAATGTAAAGAAAAAGTGAAAAAGGCGCCGAATGATTCCATGCAGACGGACAATCTTCTGGTCGCGCTCCTCTTTGCGGAAAAAACAGAGGAGGCGTATGAGATCTTTCTGACCGTAAAGGAAAGATTCCATGACAACTGGCATCTGTTTATCCACGGCGGGGAGATCTGCGAAAAGCTCGGCAGGTATGACGAGGCGGAAGGGTATTACAAAACCGCAGGGGAGATAGGCACATATTTCTGCGACGACCTTGACAACCTTGCAAATCTGTATCTGAAAACAGGCGAACACAAAAAGGCGAGTGAGTGTTACCTGAAAATGGCGGAGGTTTACTGCTCCCGTGGCTTTGACGTGGAAGCTGAAAGGATGAAGCGTTTTGCGAAAGAGGCGTTGGAAAAAGGGAAGGCCGAATAAAGGCATACGTCTGTTTTGCTTATGACAAAAAAGCCCTGTGTACGATGTAGATCGGCGTCCGCACCGTTTACGGCGCGGGAGCGGGACGGCAAAATCGAATCGAATTTCCGGCCGGAGCTTTTATCGTATTCCCGGCCGGATTTTTTTTGCGTGATCCGGCGGACTTGTCAATTGTTTCGTGGCGAAACGACTCCGGTCCCCGGCGCAGGGCGCCGCGGCAAAACGATGCCTTTGCGCCGGGAACGTTGACCCGTTATTTTTGCATAGCGGAAATTTTGCTTTGCAAAATTTCGAAAATGTGGTATAATACATCTGTGATTGCGGGAACGACCTGTTTTCATGCTCCTGCGGCTATCAGAAAAAAAGAGGGAGAAGCGACATGAAAATCAAAAAAATCATCTCGGTAATGCTCTGCGCGGTTCTGCTGTTTGGCATGACCTCGGTTTTGGCGTTCGCGGCGGAAGGCGACGTCCGTTCGTTCAGCGTCGGCGCGCTGCGGACGGCAGGCTCCGACGAGCCCGCGCCCCTGTACTGGCAGGAGCACGACGGCAGCTATTATCTCTTCCTGCCTGCGGAAGCGGACAGAAACGCGCTTACGGTCAGCTATGACGCGGACCGGACGCTGGTCATCGGCGGCGCGGAAGTCGCAAGCGGCGCGGTCACCGACGCGTTTGCGGCCGACAGCGTCGCGGTCGTCTGCGGGTCAAAAACGTATCCCGTGATCGTTATGCAGTCGTCATCCCCTTCGTTGTTCGTCACCACCGAAAGCGGTTCGATGGACGCCATTCACGCCGACAAGGAGCACAAGGAGCCCGGCAGCATCGTTATCACGACCGGTACGGGCGAGGTGCAGTACAGCGGCGCGCTGGACTACATCAAGGGCCGCGGCAACTCCACGTGGGACCTTGACAAGAAGCCTTACAACATCAAGCTGTTCAAGAAAGCAAATCTTTTCGGGATGGGCAAGGCGAAGAAGTGGTGTCTGCTGGCCGGCCACGGCGAAGGAACGAAGCTCCGCAACGACCTGGGTTACTCCTTCTCGCAGGCCCTCGGCAACGATCTCACGAGCGACGTCGTGATGACGAACCTCTATTGCAACGGCGTTTACATGGGCGCCTATTCCCTGACCGAAAAAGTCGAGATCGGCGAGAACCGCATCGACATCTATAACCTCGCGGACGCGACGGAGGAAGTGAACGACGCGGCGCTCGATTCGTATTCCCTCGGCGGCGCGCAGGGGGAGAGGACGCCCGGCACCTATAAGTATTTCAACGTTCCGAACGATCCCGCGGACATCACGGGCGGTTATCTGATCGAGCTTGAAAAGATCCTCCGCTACGAGAGCGAGCCGACCGGTTTTTCCACCCCCATCGGGCAGACGATCACCATCAAGGAGCCGGAGAACGCTTCGCAGGCGCAGAGCAGATATATTTTCAACTATTATAAAGAGTTTGAGGAAGCGCTCTATTCGCCGACGGGCCGCAACGCCCAGGGCAGACACTACACCGACTATATCGATCTGGAAGAGCTTGCGGCGGCGTATCTCGTCCAGGAGTTCACCGAGAACTTCGACGGCTGCTCCAGCAGCTTCTATCTCTACAAAAACACCGGCGACGCGAAATTCCACATCGGGCCGACCTGGGATCTCGACCTTGCGCTGGGCAACGGTTTCCAGAACAACCTCATCACCCTCGGCCTTCATCCGGAGGACCCGTCCGTCCCCTACGTCTTCAGCACGCATATCGCCAACAGCATCAGATGGTACCCCTCGCTGCTCGGTCAGGCGCTCAACCACGCCGACTTCATCACGGCGGTCAAACAGCTCTGGCAGGCGAGAGGCCTCGCGGCGGCGCAGGCGATGCTTGACAGCGTAGACGCGAAGGCGGCGTCGGTGAGACCGGCGGTCCTGATGGACGCTATCCTTTGGAGGCAGATCGGCGCGGGCGACGTCGCGGCGGCAAAACGCGGCTACAGCGGCCAGATCGCCTCGCTCAAGTCGTTTATCACGAACCGGATCGCGTTTATGAACGACTATCTGTCGAATGAGACCGGCTTTGTCCGTTACGTCACGGACGCCAGAACAAAGGAACTGACGATCGACCGTACGATCTATCATGTCGGCGAGACGGCGACCGTGCTCGGCGCCGCCGATACGAGAAGCTACTCTGACAGGTTCCTCGGCTGGACAGAAACGCCGGGAGGCACGACGGTCCAGTATCAGCCGGGCGATACGATCACCCCCGGCAGCGGCAAGATCCTCTACGCGGTCTGGGACGAGAGCTCGTCGGGCAGCGTATCGGTTTTTGACGCGATAAAAAACTTCTTCAATATGATCAAGGCGCTGATCCAGCGGTTTTTTGCCCAGTTCCGGAAATAAGGATATCGTACGGGCTGCGGCATTAAGGATCGGGGCCGATCGGGCTGTAAAAAAAGGGGATATGGCGGCGCGCCGTCATATCCCCACTTTTTGTGTTTGTTCTATCTGCTTTTGTTCCTGTCCCGCGGTTTTCCGTGAAGATCGGTTTTTTACGGCAGCTGGTATGCCCTGACGTAATCGATCTTGTATTCCGCGCGGAAGGAGGCCTTGTCGTTTTTCTCGATGTTGCCGGACCAGCCGAAGGTCGGCGCGCCGTCGCCGCCGTCCACCTCGCAGGAGACGATCATGTATTCCGGCTGTGTGGAAACGCCGCCGTACGCGGTGCGCGCCGTCTCGCGGCCGTTGATGTAGAAGACGTACTCGTCCGGCGTCCACAGCAGGCCGTAGGTGTTGTAGTTTTCATAGGGATCGTTGTCAAGGTTGAAGATGCCCACGTTTTTATATTTCGTATCCAGATCGTAGCCGCTGTAATGGATGTTTTGCGTGATCTTCCGGTTCATCAGGCTGCCCAGATGCCAGAAAGGGGATTCCATGATATCCAGCTCCGCGCCCTGCGTGGCGTCGTCCGACACCTTCCAGACGTTGGAGTTGGTCATCCAGAACGCCGACCAAAGCCCCTGGCCCTTCGGCAGGATGCAGCGGCACTCGAAATAGCCGTAGGCCTGCTGGAAGCTTTTGGAGGTGTCCAGCCCGCAGGTGTACCAGCCCGGGCCGTTTTTGCCGTCATCTTTGTATTGCGTGGTGATGATAAGGTTGCCGTCCTCCACGCGGGCCAGGTCGGTGGACCAGTAACCGCCCTTGCGGACGCCGCCGCCGTCGTGCGCGCGCCACTTGGTCATGTCAAGGCTGTCGCCGTCGAACTCGTCCGCGAAGGTCAGCTTATAGCCGGTGAGATCGAGCGTCACGTCTTTTTTCGCGACGTTCGAGGTGTTGAATATCAGCAGGATCGCGTTGACCAGTGCGATCATGAAGTTCAGAAATTTGGCGGGAAAAACGGTCATAACAAAGCTCTCCTTTTCTGCTGTATCGTTCTGCCGGTCGGAAGTCCGCCGCGGGACCCGACCGATCTCCCATAGGATACCATATTTTTCCGAAAAATGCAAGGAAAATCGCCCGTTGGGCAGCGGTTTTTCCAAAACAGGGAGAGACTGCATCAAAGGCGCAGCCGGGAAAGGAGGTCTGATTGTGAAAACCTCTTTTCCGGCTTGTTTCTTTTCTCTTGAAAAAAAAGAGCAACTGATTTATAATACAGCTGTCTGCTCAAAATGAGTTTGCTTTTTCTGTTGACAGTGTATTCATCTGTTTCAGCAAGCCGGATTTGCTCTTCCATTGGATGCTGTCGATAGCACAATAAACAAACGGAGAAAAAAGGATGAACAATCAACCGGCGATCGAAAGACGGGACAACGCGCTGGACGTTGCAAGAGGGATCACGATCATTCTTGTGGTGATCGGGCATATGATCGCTTCCGTTCAGGCTTTTGCGGATCTGCATAACAGCGTGTATGCGTTTCATATTCCTTTTTTCTTTTTCGCCAGCGGACTGGTTTTCAATGAAGTGAAATACAGCCGGTTCCCGGCGTTGTTGAAAAGAAAAGCCAAAACGCTGATCA
Organism: Clostridia bacterium; assembly: GCA_017428085.1. Taxonomy (GTDB): domain Bacteria; phylum Bacillota; class Clostridia; order Oscillospirales; family Acutalibacteraceae; genus RUG806. The sequence goes on from JAFRRP010000074.1 coordinate 5,777, forward strand.
TACCGTACCTGCTTTTCTCGTTTTTGTCCTGGCTGTGGTACGTGGCGGAACGGATCTATTATGCCGGAGGATTTTTTTCTGAAAACGCCGCGCAATATAAAGAGCAGTTTTTTGAAATATTTCAGGCGCACTATTCGGCGAAAATGGCCTATAATCCGCCGTTATGGTTCGTTCTCAGCCTTTTCGCGGTGGAGCTTATCCATTTTTTGTTGAAGAAAATCAAATGGATCCCGTTATATTGGGGGGCGGTCACGGCGTGCGTGGTCCTCGGTTGGTGGCTGGAATCGGAGTATTGCCCCATCGATACCTCCCTGTGGCCCTGGAATATCTGTTCCGCCCTGTATTCCGTCGGTTTTTACGCGTTGGGCAACAGCGCAAAGCCTTTGTACGCAAAGGTGATCGTCCAAAACGAAAGGCTGCGGTTGTCAACGCGTGTCATGTTGACTGTCGCCGGGGGCTTGCTGATCGCCGGCGCTTGTTGGCTTGGCATCCGGAACGGTTTCGTGTCCATCGGCAGCCGCGTTCTGAAGAACGGGTACCTGCTGTATCTGACCGGGCTGATGGGGACCGCCGGTATTCTGATCATCAGCAAAACCCTCTCTTCGCTTTGCGCCTGCAGATATCTGCGGTTCTGCGGCAGAAATTCCTTTTATTTTATGGCGGTCCATTGGGTCGCACGGGACGCGGTCGAATTTGCCTATAATCTTTTTTCAAGAATAACCGGACGTGGAAATCTGTTCTTTGGCAGGACGAGCGCGAAGCGTTGCCTTGTCATGATGGTCGTCGTGATGGTGATGTCCACCGTTTTTATCCTGCTGTATAACTACGTTAAAAGAAAGATCCTGAGCCGAAACGTTGCAACGGAGCAGCCGAAAACGGCGGGCGCTGCCGAAGGACCGGAAGTCGCCGGATAAACGCTCCTTTGCCCATTACGGTTTCGCGTTCAGGCGCGGAATCGTGTCGTCAAAAAAATGATAGGAAAGAAGGCGTTGTGATGTCCCATCGCTGTGACTGGCCGCTGGCCCTGTCCGTGAGCCCGAAGGAGATGAACGCCGCCGCGCTTGACGCGATGGCGGCCGCCGGGATCTGTCAGATCGAGCTGTCCTCCGGCGATATCGCGCCGTATTACGACGAGCTGGATTTTCCCCGTCGCGCCGGGAAGATCGTGTCGCTGGCGCGGGAGCATGGGGTGACGGTCTCGTCGCTGCACCTGCCCTTCGCGCCGTTTTCCGCGCTCGATCCGGCCTCGCCGAAGCCCGCCGTCCGCCGGTACGCCGTGGAGAAGCAGTCCGAGCTGCTGCGGGCCTGCGGCGACGCGGGCATCCCGCTGGCGGTGATCCATCCCTCCGGCGAGCCCTACCTGCCCCGGTGGCGGGAAAACCGTATGGCCTGCGCAATAGAGACGATCGGTAAGATCAGCGAGGCGGCAACGGCCTGCGGCGTGACGCTGTGTCTGGAAAACCTGCCCCGCACCTGCCTGTGCCGCACCTCCGACGAGATGCTGCGGTTCCTGCGGGCGATCCCCGATCTGCGGGTGGTGTTCGATACCAACCACAGCTTAAAGGAGGACAACGTCCATTATATCCGGGCGGTGGGGGAGAAGATCGTCACCCTGCACGTGTCCGATTACGACTTCATCGACGAGCGCCACAAGCTGCCCGGCGAGGGCAAAAACGACTGGGAGGCTATCCTGTCGGCGCTGGAGGAGGTCGGCTACGCGGGGCGGTTTTTGTACGAGCTGCGCTCCGGCTACACCTATGAACAGATCGCGGAAAACTACCGGTATTTGACGGGACGGGAGTGACGCGGCGCGCCGGCGATCCGGACCTGCTGCCTGAAGGATTCGCCGGCGGGCGGCATACCGCCAAAGCGCTGGGCATGTGCGACGTGTTCTGCCGCACCTGTCGTTCGTCGTTCAAAACAGGTCGTTCGTCCGTAATGGAGTCATTTCATTAGCTTCGGTAAAGGACCGGCAGAACAGAATGGGATCAGGGCAGCTGCGATCTTGCGACCGCGGCTGCCCTGTTTGATCCTGCGGGGATGCGCCGGACGAAGGAAACGACCTGTTACGAATAGGCCGACGTGATCCCGAAGTATTCCTCCAGGCAAAGCCCGCTTTTATAGACGTCCGCCGCCAGTTCCTTGCCCAGATAGCGCACGTGCCACGGCTCGTAGATATAGCCTGTGACGCTTTGTTTGCTTTTCGGATAACGGATGATAAAGCCGTACTTGTAAGCGTTGGCGGCCAGCCACTTGCCCTCCGCCGTGTAAGCGAAGGAGGCGTACAGAGAATTGAGGTCCATGGCAAGACCGGACTGGTGCTCCGAGTGGCCGGGACGGGCGGAATAGGTATCCGCTTCCGCCCTGCCGTCGCGGCTCACGTAGCGGTTGTAGATGCTTTTCTGCGTGGAATAGGATCGGTAACCCGAAACGATATACAGGTCGATGCCGCTGTTGGCCGCCGCGTTCTGCATCGTCCGGAAGGCGGCGGCGCATTCCGCCGTCAGGTCGCCGGGCGCGTAGGAGGCGGGCAGCGCGTAGGTCTTGTTGGCGATCAGCGTGTAGCCGTGATCCGTCACGATATAGGTGACGCCGTCCTTTTCCGCGATCACATAATTCTTTGCGGTATAGCCTTTAAAGACGTATCCTTTTGCCAGCTGCGGCGTTTTCGGCTTTTCCGGCTCAACGGCAGGCAGCCCCACGGCGGTGCGCAGCGTAAAACGCGCGTCGGCGGGCGTTACGCCGTCCTTGCCGTCAAAATCGCAGCATTTCTTCTGCTCATCGTCCAGCCCGTCGTCGTAGCGCACGGAAAGCCGTAAAATCAGTCGCGCGTCCGCCGTGGTCACCTTACCGTCCATATCGGCGTCGCCGGCGGGACACGCCTTGGCGGCCAGATGCGTCAGCTTCGCCAGCGATCTTGTCAGCGTGTCGCCGCAATTCGTGCAGACGCATTGCTCCGTGCCGGGTGTGCGCCACGTGGAAGGCTTTGTCGTCTTCCATTCGCTGTACTGATGGCCGATGGCGGGCAGCGTTTCCGAATTGGCCTCGCCGCAGCGGGTGCATTTCGTCACGATCCTGCCGTCGTCGGTACAGGTGGCGGGGATCGTTTCCGTCCTGAGATCATGTCCCAAAGCGGGGGCGGTCCTGCTGTAAAAATCGCCGCAGCGGGTGCAGGTATAAGTCGTAACGCCGTCCTCGGTACACGTCGGTTCCGTCGTCTTCGTCACCTGATAATCGTGCCCCGGCGCAAGGACGGTTTCCGTATAGGCGTCGCCGCAGCGGGAGCAGGTATAGGTCGTAACGCCGTTCTCGGTACACGTCGGTTCTATCGTCTCCGTCGGCCGGTAGTCGTGCCCCAATGCGGAGGTCTGGACGGGGAACATTTCCCCGCAGGCCTCGCAGGTCAAAATCGTTTCGCCGTCCGCGGTGCAGGTGGGCTCCGTGACGACCGTTTCCGTCATGATTTCGTGCGGGCACGGCGCCGTCGTTTCCTCCGGCGGAGCTTCCGCCGCCGCGCCGAAGCAGAACGATACGGCCAACAACACGGCCAGCAGCCCGCCGCCAAGCGCTTTTACGGTCATATCCGTCTTCCCCCTGTCTGGTAAAATGCCGCCGAAGCGGAGCAGTCGTTCGCCGTTTGAAAAACGACGGCAAACTTTTCCTTTTATTATTTTACCATTCTCCCCGCAAATACGCAACCGTTTTTTTACGGCTTTTTCCAAAGAAATCGCGCGGCGGTATGGACAAAACCGCCGTTGCTTTGTATAATATAATCTGTATGATTGCCGGCGTTTTGCGGCGCCTGTGAAAAGAGAGGAAAAACCGGTGGGCAGCAAAAAAGAACAACTGTTGCGCGGGCTGAAGAACCGTGATGAGACCGTGCGAATGATAAAATGGATGGTAAAGGTCGTAACGCCGTATACCCGGTTCGTGGGCTACGTCTTTATGATCAGCGTCGTTTCCATGCTGATCTCCTATGCGGGGGTCATTATCGGCAAACACGTGGTGGACGACGCCACCACCGGCACGGTCAACCTTCGGAATATGATTATCATGTGCTCCGCCACCATCGTTTCCATCGGCGTCGGAATCGGCAGCAGCATCCTCGGCAGCTACATCGGCGAAAAATTTTCCTTTACGATCCGTCAGCAATTTTATAACGATATCCAGCGCAGCGTGTGGCTGAAGGCGTCGGCCTTCCACAGCGGCGACCTGGTCACGCGGCTGACCTCGGATATCGGCGCGTTGGCGGACGGCCTGATCACCGTGCTGCCCCGCACGGTCCTGACCGGCGTGCAGCTTTCGGTCGCGTTTTTTATCCTGTTTCATTACGACCGGCCCATCGCGCTGTTCGCGCTGGTGATCGGCCCGGTGGGCGCGGTGTGCATGCTGCTGTTCCGCAACCGCTATAAAAAGTACCAGACCGCCCTGCGGGAATGCGAATCGGATTACCGATCCTTTATGCAGGAGAGCCTGTCCACGCTGACGGTGGTAAAGACCTTCCGGCAGGAGGACGCCAACGAGGCGCGGATGGACGGCCTGCGTCGCAGACGGCTGAAGCTGGTGCTGCAGAATACCACGCTGGGCTCCGTCATGGGGGCCGTGATACGGCTGGTGTACAGCGCCGGTTACGTGATCGCCTTCTGCTGGGGCGCTTACCGCATCTCCCGGGGCGATATCACCTACGGCACGCTGACGGTCTTTATCACGCTGGTGTCTCAGGTGCAGGGCTCCATCAGCGGGCTGGCGGGCATTATCCCGCAGGGCTACAATATGCTGATCTCCGCCAAACGCATCATGGAGGTGGTGGAGCTGCCCAAGGAGACCTACGGCGGCAGGACCGACGTGCCGGAGCGCGTGGGGCTGCGGGTCGAGGACGTGTCCTTTTCCTACGGTGAGGAACCCGTGCTGAACGATCTCAGCTTTGCCGTCGCCCCCGGCGAAAAAGTGGCGCTGATCGGTCCCTCCGGCGTGGGCAAGACCACCGTCATCCGTCTGCTGCTGGCGCTGGTGGAACCGCAGGAGGGTTCGATCTGTTACACAACGGACGGCGGGGAGGAGCCGGTCTCGCCGGACGTCAGACGGTTCATTTCCTACGTACCGCAGGGCAATACGCTGGTCAGCGGCTCCATTGCGGACAACCTGCGCGTGGGCAAGCAGGACGCCACGAGGGAGGAGATGACGCGGGTGCTGCGGCTGGCGGCGGCGGACCGTTTCGTGGAGAAGCTGCCGGACGGGCTGGACACCGTGCTGTCGGAAAAGTCCGGCGGCATTTCGGAAGGGCAGGCCCAGCGGATCGCCATCGCCCGGGCGCTGATCGGAGATAAACCGGTGATCATCCTGGACGAGGCCACCAGCGCGCTGGACGAAGGCACCGAGGCGGCCATCCTGAAAAACATCACGGAAGAACTGCGGGACAAGACCTGCTTTATCATAACGCATCGCCGTTCCATGCTGCGCTATTGCGGCAAGGTGCTGGAGCTGGGCGAGAACGGATCGGTGAAGGAATGAAAGAGAACGTATTGTGGTATGACGCGCCGGCAAAGAGCTGGGACGAGGCGCTGCCGCTGGGCAACGGACGGCTTGGCATGATGGTGTTCGGCGGCGTGAAGGAGGAACGGCTGCAGCTCAACGAGGAGACCTTCTGGTCCGGCTGGGAATACGACGGATTCGACGACCCGGCCACGAAGGAACACCTGGACGAGATGCGGCGGCTGATCTTTGCCGGGCAGTATACGGAAGCGCAACAACTGTGCGACCGGTATCTGGTCTGCCGGGGCAAGGCGCACAACGATCCCGGCGGGGCCTTCGGTTCCTATCAGACCGCGGGGGACCTGTATCTAACCCTGCCGCGGGCGGGCAAAAAGGGCTACCGGCGGGAGCTGCGGCTGGACGAGGGCCTTGCCCGGGTATCCTGCGCCGACGGCGGACGGGAATACTGCGTTTCCCCGGCGTACAACACGGCAGCCGTTCGCCTGACCGGCGGCGCCGCGCAGGCGAAACTGCGCTATGAAAGAAAAAACGCTTCCGTCCGTCAGACGGAGGACGAGATCGCCGTTACAGGCGAGCTGCCCACGAAATACGCGGTGCTGATCCGCCGCGCCGCGCGGGAGGGGGAGACCGTGATCTATATCACGGCGGCCACCGCCTACCGAACCGACGCCGACCCCGAACAGGTCTGCCGGGACGCTCTCGATAAAGCCATGGCGGCGGGCTGGGACGCGCTGCGCCGGGACGCGGCGGATTATTTCGGCGGTATGCTGGGGCGGGCGGGTATCTCGCTGCCCGGCTCCGGCGAAAAGGCCGACGTGCCGACGGACCGTCGGCTGGAGCATCCGGAAAACGATCCCGGTCTGGCGGAGCTGTACTTCAATTTCGGGCGGTATCTGCTGCTGGGTTCCTCCCGGGGCAAGCTGCCCGCCAACCTGCAGGGGATCTGGTGCAAGGACTACGAAGCGCCGTGGAGCGCGGATTACCATATCAACATCAATATTCAGATGAACTACTGGTTCGCGGAGGTCTGTGACCTGCCGGAGCTGCTGGAGCCCTTTTTCGGCCTCATCAGAATGATCGCGGCCCACGGCGAACGGACCGCCCGTGTGGCCTACGGTTGCCCCGGCTGGGTGGCGCACTTCACCACCAACCCCTGGGGGTATACGTCGCTGGGGTGCAGCCCCGTCTACGGCGCGTTCACCACGGCAGGGGCCTGGTGTCTGCGCCACGTGAAGGAGCGCTGGCTGTACGGCGGGGACAGGGATATCCTGCGGGAGTTTTATCCGATCATCAAGGGCGCGTCGGAATTTTTCCTGGCGTTCCTTGTCCGGGACCCGCGCACGGGCCATCTGGTCACCGCGCCCTCCGGCTCGCCGGAGAACAGCTATATCAGCCCCACGGACGGCAGGCCCGTCAACGTGTGCGCAGGCCCTGCCATGGATATCAGCATTTTGCGGGAGCTGTTCAGCTTTAATATCGAGGCCGCCGAAGCCCTTGGAACGGACGACGCTTTCACGGAGAAATTGCAAACGGCGCTTTCCCAACTGCCGCCGCTGCGCATAGGAAAATACGGGCAGATCATGGAATGGCCGGAGGACTTTGAGGAGGCCGAGCCCGGCCACCGGCACATGTCCCACCTGTACGGCCTGCATCCCGGCGCGGAGATCACCCGCGAAACGCCGGAGCTGTTCGAGGCCGCGAAAAAGACCATCGAACGGCGGCTGGCCCACGGCGGCGGCCATACCGGCTGGAGCCGCGCGTGGATCGTCAACTTCTTCGCCCGGTTGGGCGACGGGAACGCCGCCCACGACAACCTGATCGCGCTGCTGAAAAACAGCACGCAGAAAAACATGTTCGATACCCACCCGCCCTTCCAGATCGACGGCAATTTCGGCGGGACCGCGGGCATCGCGGAAATGCTGCTGCAGAGCCACGACGGAACGATCCGCGTGTTGCCCGCGCTGCCCCCCGCGTGGAAGGACGGCGCCTTCGAGGGCCTGATGGCACGGGGCGGCTTCCGGGTATCCGCCGCATGGAAGGACGGCAAGGTCGTCCGCTGCGCCGTCGAGGGCCCGTCGGGGAAGCCCTTCCGCCTGTCGGTCAACGGGGAAACGATCGAAGCGGTCGGTCGTCATATAACCTATTGACAAGATAGGAATTAGGGTGTATAATGCGTGCGGAATGAACCACGGAGGATCAACATATGCGAATTTACGCGGATAACGCCGCAACCACAAAAATGAGCCAAACGGCCATCGACGCCATGCTGCCGTATCTGGCGGAGGCCTACGGCAACCCCTCCAGCTTATACGCGCTGGGGCAGGAGGCAAAGGACGCGCTGGAGCGCGCCAGGGAGACGGTGGCGGGGATCGTCAACGCCGCGCCCCGGGAGATCACCTTTACCTCCGGCGGGTCGGAGGCGGACAACCAGGCCATCCGTTCCGCCGCCGCGCTGGGGGCGGCCGCCGGCAAAAAACATATCATATCGGACGCCATCGAGCACCACGCGGTGCTGCACACGCTGAAAAAGCTGGAAAAAGAGGGCTTTGAGGTCACGCTGCTGCCCGTGGGGCGCGACGGCCTCGTCCGGGCGGAGGACGTGGCGGCGGCCATCCGGGAGGATACCTGCCTGGTCACGGTCATGTACGCCAACAACGAGATCGGCACGGTGCAGCCCATCCGGGCCATCGGCGCGATCTGCCGGGAAAAGGGCGTGCTGTTCCACACGGACGCGGTGCAGGCGGTGGGCCATCTGCCCATCGACGTGGCCGCCGACAATATCGATATGTTGTCCGCCTCGGCCCACAAGTTCCACGGCCCCAAGGGCGTCGGGTTTTTATACGCAAAAAAGGGCGTCCGGCTGGTCAACCTGATCGAGGGCGGCGCGCAGGAGCGCGGCAAACGCGCGGGCACCGAAAACGTGGCGGGCATCGTCGCCATGGCGGCGGCGCTGAAAGAGGCCGCCGAGCGCATGGACGAAACCGCCGCAAAGCTCACCGCCCTGCGGGACACGCTGATCGCGGGTCTGTCCGCGATCCCCCACGCGGCGCTGAACGGCGACCCGGCGAAACGGCTGCCTTCCAACGTCAATTTCTGCTTTGAGGGCATCGAAGGGGAGTCGTTGTTGCTGCTGCTGGACGACAAGGGCGTGTGCGCCTCCTCCGGCTCCGCCTGCACCTCCGGCTCACTGGACCCCAGCCACGTGCTGCTGGCCATCGGCAGGCCCCACGACGTGGCCCACGGCTCGCTGCGGCTGTCGCTGGGCGACGACGCCACGCCGGAGCAGATCGCGTATCTGATCGAAGCGGTCAAAGACGTGGTGGAAAAGCTGCGCGGGTTCTCCCCCGTATGGCGCGACCTGTGCGCCGGGAAAACGCCGTTTTTACTGTAAGGAGGATCGAAACCATGGCATTATACAGCGAAAAAGTGATGGATCATTTCCGCAATCCCCGCAACGTAGGCGTGATCGAAAACGCCGACGGCGTGGGCGAAGTGGGCAACGCCAAATGCGGCGACATCATGAAGATCTATCTGAAAATAGAGGACGACGTCATCCGGGACGTGAAGTTTGAGACCTTCGGCTGCGGCAGCGCCATCGCCTCCAGCTCCATGGCCACGGAGATGATAAAAGGCAAGCCCGTCGCGGACGCCATGCAGCTGACCAACAAGGCCGTGGCGGAGGCGCTGGACGGCCTGCCCGCCCACAAGCTGCACTGTTCCGTGCTGGCGGAGGAGGCCATCAAGGCGGCGCTGAAGGATTACTACGACCGCAACGGCATCGCCTACGACGCGTCGCAGTTCCCGGATTGCGCGCACTGCGACGGCTGCGTGTGCGGATAAGTTTTTTAAAAAACAGTTGACAAACCGCCCGCGGAGAGTATAATAAATGCATAAAGGCAAAGGCGTCTTTGAACAAGGGTTCATTGACGCCTTTTTCTTTTATTTTTTTTTCTACCGTATCAAAAGGCAAAGGCGCTCTCCCCGGCGGCCCATAACGCCGAAGAAACGCGTTTTACCGTTATTTTAAGGAGGCAATCTTATGTCATACGTTGATGAAGTCATCGAAAGGACCGTAAAGGAAAACCCCAACGAGCCGGAATTCCATCAAGCTGTCAAAGAGGTGCTGAATTCCCTTCGCCCGGTGGTGGAGCAAAACGAGGCGGCTTACCGCCGCGACGCGCTGCTGGAACGGCTGGTAAACCCGGAACGGCAGATCAAGTTCCGCGTACCGTGGATCGACGACAAGGGCCAGGTGCAGGTCAATACCGGCTACCGCGTGCAGTTCTCCAGCGCCATCGGCCCGTACAAGGGCGGCCTGCGGCTGCATCCCTCCGTCAACCTCGGCATCATCAAATTTCTGGGCTTTGAGCAGGTCTTCAAAAACAGTCTGACGGGACTTCCCATCGGCGGCGGCAAGGGCGGATCGGACTTCGACCCCAAGGGCAAATCCGACCGCGAGGTGATGGCCTTCTGCCAGAGCTTCATGAGCGAGCTGTGCAAATACATCGGCTCGGATACGGACATTCCCGCCGGCGATATCGGCACCGGCGCGCGGGAGATCGGCTATCTCTTCGGCGAATACAAAAAGCTGCGCGGCCTGTTTACCGGCGTGCTGACCGGCAAGGGCCTGTCCTTCGGCGGCTCGCTGGGCAGGACGGAAGCCACCGGCTACGGCCTTCTTTACATCACGGAGGAGATGCTGAAGTGCCACGGGAAGGATATCGCGGGCAAGACCGTGACGGTATCCGGTTCCGGCAACGTGGCCATCTACGCCATGGAAAAAGCGCAGCAGCTCGGCGCCAAAGTCGTCACCTGCTCCGATTCCACCGGTTGGGTGTACGATCCCGAAGGCATTGACGTGGAGGCCGTAAAAGAGATCAAGGAAAAGAACCGCCTGCGGCTGACGGAATACGCGAAATACCGTCCGCAGTCCGAATACCACGAGGGACGCGGCGTGTGGGCCATCCCCTGTGATATCGCGCTGCCCTGCGCCACCCAGAACGAGCTGACGCTGGACGACGCGAAAACGCTTGTCGCCAACGGCGTGATCGCCGTGGCGGAGGGCGCCAACATGCCCACCACGGCGGACGCTACCGAGTATCTGCAGCAGGCGGGCGTCCTGTTCCTGCCGGGCAAGGCCTCCAACGCCGGCGGCGTGGCGACCTCCGCGCTGGAGATGAGCCAGAACAGCGAACGGCTCCACTGGACCTTTGAGCAGGTGGACGCGCAGCTCAAGGAGATCATGATCGACCTGTACCACCATATCGACGACGCCGCGAAACGTTACGGCAAAGAGGGCAACTATGTGGACGGCGCCAACATCGCGGGCTTTGAAAAAGTCGTGGACGCGATGATAAGGCAGGGTATCGTATGACAAAGTATATTTTCGTCACCGGCGGCGTGGTATCCGGCCTGGGCAAGGGCATCACGGCAGCGTCGCTGGGCCGGCTGCTGAAGGCGCGGGGGCTGAAGGTGGCGGCGCAGAAGCTGGACCCGTATATCAACGTGGACCCCGGCACCATGAGCCCCTACCAGCACGGCGAGGTCTACGTCACCGAGGACGGCGCGGAGACCGATCTGGACCTGGGCCACTATGAGAGGTTCATCGACGAGGATCTGAACCAGTATTCCAACCTTACCACCGGCAAGGTCTATTGGAACGTGCTGAATAAAGAGCGCAGGGGGGAATACCTGGGCAGTACGGTGCAGGTGATCCCCCACATCACCAACGAGATCAAGGATTTCGTCTACCGCGTGGGCAAAAAGACAAACGCGGACGTGGTGATCACCGAGATCGGCGGCACCATCGGCGATATCGAGGGCCAGCCCTTCATCGAGGCGGTGCGCCAGATCTCACTGGAGGTGGGGCGGGAGAACAGCCTGTTTATCCACGTGACGCTGGTGCCGTACCTGCACGGCTCCGAGGAGCACAAATCCAAGCCTACCCAGCACTCCGTCAAGGAGCTGCAGGGCATGGGAGTGAACCCCAATATCATCGTGCTGCGCTGCGACGAGCCGCTGGAAGAGAGCATTTTCCGTAAAATCGCGCTGTTCTGCAACGTAAAATCCGACTGTGTGATCGAGAATATCACGCTGCCCATCCTCTACGAAGCGCCGCTGATGCTGGAAGAATCGCACTTTTCCGACGTGGTCTGCCGGGAGCTGGGCATCGACGCGCCCCCGCCGGAGCTTAACGATTGGACGCGGATGGTGGAGCAGATCAAAGCCCGCTGCCGCAACGTGGAGATCGGGCTGGTGGGCAAATACGTGGGGCTGCACGACGCGTATCTCTCCGTGGCGGAGGCGCTTCGCCACGCGGGCTACGCCCATCACGCCCACGTGAACATCCATTGGATCGACTCCGAAACGCTGACGGCGGAGACCGTGGAAACGGAGCTTGCCGGGTTGGACGGCATCCTGGTACCCGGCGGCTTCGGCAGCCGCGGCATCGAGGGCATGATCCTGGCGGCAAAGTACGCGCGGGAAAAGAATATCCCCTATTTCGGCATCTGTCTCGGCATGCAGATCGCCGTCATCGAATACGCCCGCCACGCGGCGGGCATCGCGGACGCCAACTCCGGCGAGTTCGACGAGCAGTGCCGGCATAAGGTCATCGACTTTATGCCGGGGCAGAGCGACGAGATCGACAAGGGCGGCACGCTGCGTCTGGGCGCGTACCCCTGCGAGATCCAGCCCGGCACCACCATGGAGCGCTGCTACGGGACAAGCTCCATCAGCGAGCGCCACCGCCACCGCTACGAATTCAACAATGACTACCGGGAGTCCCTGCAGGAGGCGGGACTGACGCTCAGCGGCCTTTCTCCGGACGGCCGGCTGGTGGAAACGGTGGAGCTGACGGACCGCCCGTTCTTCGTGGGCGTGCAGTATCACCCGGAATTCAAAAGCCGCCCCAACCGCCCGCACCCGCTGTTCAAGGGGTTTATCGGCGCGGCAGCGCAGCGTTCCGCCGAATGACGCTCCTGTTTGTTTGAAATACGGAAAAAAGCATCCATCGCGACAATAGACGCAGGCGCGTCGTTGTGACGATGGATGTTTTCAATGCCGTTATGTTTTTGCTGCGCTTTTCCGTCGGCTATTGCCCCAAAATCTCCTCCGCCACAACGCGGCGGGTGACGCAGCGGTCCATGGCCTGCTTTTCGATGTAGCGGTGGGCGGCGGGCTCGTCCATGCCCTCCCGTTCGATCAGCAGCCATTTGGCGCGGTTGACCAGACGGATCTCCGCCATTTTTTCCTCCAGCGACAGCGTTTTTTTCTCCGTTTTGCGCAGCCGTTCCCGGGCGCTGACCATCCAGCGCAGCGCCGTTTCCATCATGGGCCGCGACAGGGGCTTGGAAAGCGTGAACACGCCGTGCTCGCTGACCTTGTCCGTCACGTCCTCAAACAGTTCGGAACGGACCAGCAGCAGCGATACGGTCTCGCCGGAACCGCACCGGTCGATGGCGAATCTTACGCCGGGATCGTCCGGAAGGGGAGAGTTGACGATCACGAAGTCGAACGCCTGTTCCGCGCAGGCGCGCTTGGCGGCGCTGATATCCGAAGCCGTTTCCACGCGGTCGCAGGCCGCTTCCGGCAGCAGCTCGCGCAGCGCGGCGTTCAGGTTCTGCGCCGCCGAAACCAGCAGCACGCTGTAAGAGCGCAGCTTCAGCGCCATGTCGTCATACCCCCTTTTCTTTTTTTTTTGTATGCGGTAGCGCGGCGCCTCAGTGCCGCTGTTGACAATTGTATCTTTTGAGGCGGATTTTATCAAAAATACCCGTTTTTTTTGATCGGATAAACATCGATCGGATGAACGATTCGTCTGATATGTTATTTCATCCTGCAGCGGCGCTGAGGTGCCGCGCTGCGGGCAACTTTGCAATTCATCGCCGTGCGCAGTACGCGTTTATGATGGGCTGCGGCAGGTGGGCGCGGATGAAATCGCTGTCCAGCGCCTTTTGCTGCGCTGCGGCAAGGGTTTCCGGCAGCTTTTGGAAACGGGAAAGAGTTTCCTTGTCCGCCGTGAACAGGTTGATGTCGGCGGGGGAGGGCAGCGGCAGCTTTTGTTCGATGCCCGCAAGAGCCGCGCGGATCAGCAGCGCGAACGCCAGATACGGGTTGGCGGTGGGATCGGGCGAGCGCAGCTCCATGCGCCGGTATTCCCCGGTGGCCGCCGGGATGCGTACCAGCTGGGAACGGTTTTCGTGGGACCAGGAAACGTATCCCGGCGCTTTGTTTTTGCCCAGCCTTTGATAGGAGTTCTCCGTGGGGTTCAGGAAAACGGTCATGTCCGCCACGTGCGCCAGTACGCCCGCGATTATCCGACCGAATACGTCGTCGCCGCAGGGCTGCACGGAAAGGTTGATATGGAAGCCGTTGCCGGGGGCGTTCGCCAGCGGCTTGGCGGAAAAATCGGCGTGGTAGCCGTTGCGGTGCGCCACGGTCCTGACCACGGTCTGGAAGATCGTCGCCTGATCCGCGGCGGTCAGCGCGTCGGCGTAGCGGAAATCGATCTCGTTCTGCCCCGGGCCCTCCTCGTGGTGGGAGCTTTCGGGCCGCACGCCCATCTGCTCCAGCGTCAGGCACACCTCACGGCGCACGTTCTCGCCCCGGTCCTCCGGCGCGATATCCATATAGCCCGCGCCGTCGCAGGGGATCTCGGTGGGCTTGCCCTGTTCGTCCAGCTGAAACAGGTAGAATTCCTGTTCCGCGCCGAAGCAGAAGTCGTACCCCTTTGCGCGGGCGTCCGCCATGGCGTCCTTCAGGATACGCCGCGGGTCGCAGGCGAAGGGCGCGCCGTCCGGGTGGGCGATACCCGCCAGCATCTGCACCACGCGGCCGTGCTCCGGCCGCCACGGCAGCGCCGTCAGCGTTTCGGCCTCCGGGTGCAGGAACAGGTCGCTGCGGGTCTCGTCGCCGAACCCGGCGATGGCGGATGCGTCGAACGCGATGCCCGTTTCAAAGGCGCGGGGCAGCTCTTCCGGCATCACGGAGATATTTTTCCGTTTGCCGAACACGTCGCAGAACGCCAGCCGGATGAACTTCACGTCCTCCTCGCGCATGTATTGCAGGATTTCATTTTCCGAATATGTCATTTCGATCGCTCCTTCAGTTCGCCACGTACATCTGCCGGTAAGGATTGGCCGTGTCGGGCGTTGCCACCGTAAACGGCCCCTGTAAAATCACGTCTATATCATACCCGAACGCCGCGCAATAATCAAGCAAAATCGTGCGCAGCGCCGCGATTTCTTCCGCATCGGCGGGGCGGGCGGTCACCTGCGGCGGAAAACGTATCCCGGCGCAGTCGGAGCGCAGATACAGCTTGCCGCCGTGCATGCCGGTGCAGGGGAAGTTGCTGACGATGGGCTTATCGCCCGCGCCCAGCCCCAACACGACGATCACGCCCCCGGCCTGATACTCGCCCAGAAAGCTGCCCGCCGTGCCGCCGATGATCAGCTGCGGGACCTTGTCCCGGTAGGCCTTCATATGGATACCCGCCCGGTAGCCGGCGTTGCCCTTTACGTAGATCTTGCCGCCGCGCATGGCGTAGCCCGCCGCGTCGCCGATATGGCCGTGTACAATGATTTTTCCGTCGTTCATGGTGTCGCCCACGGCGTCCTGCGCGTTGCCCAGCACCGTGATGTCCGCGCCGTTGAGGTACGCGCCCAGGGCGTTTCCCGGCGTGCCGCGGATGACGATCTCTTTCCCTGACATGCCCGCGCCGATAAAGCGCTGCCCCCGGCAGCCGGTCAGCTCGCAGTCGCCCTCCGCCTGACGGATGGCCTCGTTGACCGCGCGGAACTCCATTTCCTTAACGTCTATCTGCATGCGTCATACCACCTTTCCGAACATATCTGCGCGGGCGGACGCCGAAAACGCGGCGGAGGTCGCGGTTTGCCGCAGCAAGGCAAAATCAATGTCGGCCAGGGGCGTCCGGTTCCGGATCAAAGCGGTATACAGTCCCGCGCGCTGCGTTTCCCCGATCAGGATAAAGCCCTTCAACAGCCCGTCCTGCGTAAAGAATTTCTTGCTGCCGGTTTCGGTGATTTCCGCAAAGACTTCGCCCGTATAGGAACCGGCGGTCATCACGTGGAGCCCGAAAAAGCCGATGGCGTTCATGGGAATGGCGTTTTGGAAGCTCGCGTTGCCGCCCGCCATGTTGACGCCCGCCGTGCGACCCTGCAAACAGGCGTTGGGCATGATGGCCAGCACCCGCCGCCGCCCGCAGGAGAGGTCTTCTCCCTCGGCGCAGTCGCCCGCCGCGTACACGTCGGGCAGGGAGGTCTCCATCCGTTCGTTGACGGCGATGCCTCTGCCGACTTCGCCGCCTGCGTCCTTCACCAGCGCGGCGTTCGGCTTCACGCCCACCGCCAGCACCAGCACGTCGAAAGAGAGCGTCCCGCCGTTTTTCATATGCGCCGTCCGCCCGTCGAACCGGACGACGGTGTCGCCCAACAGAAAGCGCAGGCCGTGTTGTTCCAGATGCGTCTGCACGGTTTTTGCGCCGTCTTCGTCAAGAATACTGGACAGCACCCGATCCGCCAGATCGCACACAGTGATGCTTTTTACCCTGCCGGACAGCCCCTCGGCGCATTTCAGGCCGATCAGCCCCGCGCCGACGATCAGCACGTCTTTCGGCGTTTCGGTGGCCTGTTCCAGCGCCAGCGCGTCGTCCATGGTCATGAACGTGTATTTTTCCGGGACGGTGTCCAGCCCCTCGAAGGGCGGCACGAAGGGCGCGGAGCCCGCCGCCATGCACAGCGCGTCGTAGGGCAGCGCTTCGCCGTCGTCCAGCGTCACCGTCTTTGCCGCCGGGTTAATGGAAACGGCCTTTTTGCCGTACAGCACCCGGCAGCCCGTCCTGTCGTAGAAATCATCCGGGCGGTAGTTCATCTTTTCGGGGGCGGCTTTGCCCTCCAGATAGTAGGAGATCAGCGGGCGGCAGTATGCCGGGCGCGGCTCCGCCGATACCACGGTGATCGGGCCCTCCGGGTCCACAGAGCGGACGCCCTCGATACAGCCCGCCGCCGCGACGCCGTTGCCGATGATGACGTAACGCTTCATGCTTCCGCCTCCCTTTCCTCAAATACGATGGCTCCGTTGGGGCAGCCCGCCACGCAGGCGGGCGCGCCGCAGGCGTTTTGCAGACACAGCTCGCACTTTTGCATCGCGCCGTCCTCGCCGGGGGCCAGCGCCCCATAAGGGCATACCAGCACGCAGGTCAAACAGCCCACGCAGCGGCTGCGGTCGATGGTAACCACGCCGTCGGTTCTGGCGATCGCCCCGGCGATGCAGCTTTTGACGCACAGCGGGTCCGCGCAGTGGCGGCAGGAGACCGCGTAGGTGACCGCGTCCTTCCCCTCGATATGGATGCGCGGGTAGATGGGCTTTCCCTTCAGCGCCGTGGCCATGTCCTTCTGCCCGCTGTTGGCAAAGGCGCAGTTGTATTCGCACAGATGGCACCCCAGGCACCATTCTTCTTTTACATAGATCCGTTTCATCCGTCTATTCCCCCGCGTGGGAGACCCCGAGGATCCCCAGCTCTTTTTCCGTCAGGCCCACGCCCCGCAGCATCAGCCTGTTGCCGCGCAGGGCCTCGATGGAGTTGATGCCCATACCGCCCATCAGCTCCTTGATCTCGTGCTGCCACGCGGTCATCAGGTGGACGAGCCGCTGACTGCCCAGATCCGGGTTGAGCCGCTTGACAAGGTCCGGCCGCTGGGTGGCGATGCCCCAGTTGCACCTGCCGCTTTGACAGGTGCGGCACAGGTGGCAGCCCAGCGCCAGCAGCGCCGCCGTGGCGATATAACAGGCGTCCGCGCCCAGCGCCACGGCCTTGACCACGTCCGCCGCGCTGCGTACGGACCCGCCCGCGATCAGGGACACGTTATTGCGGATGCCCTCGTCCCGCAGCCGCTGGTCCACCGCCGCCAACGCCAGCTCGATGGGGATGCCCACGTTGTCGCGGATGCGGGTGGGCGCCGCGCCGGTGCCGCCCCGGAAGCCGTCGATGGCGATGATGTCCGCGCCGCTGCGGGCGATGCCGCTGGCGATGGCCGCGATGTTGTGGACCGCCGCCACCTTGACGATGACCGGCTTGCGGTGCTGCGTCGCCTCTTTCAATGAAAAGACAAGCTGACGCAGGTCTTCGATGGAATAGATGTCGTGATGCGGCGCGGGGGAGATGGCGTCGGAGCCCTCCGGGATCATGCGGGTGCGGGATACGTCCCCCACGATCTTCGCCCCGGGCAGGTGCCCGCCGATGCCGGGCTTGGCGCCCTGTCCCATCTTGATCTCGATGGCCGCGCCCGTTTCCAGATATTTTTCATGAACGCCGAAGCGTCCGCTGGCCACCTGCACCACGGTGTTGGGGCCGTACCGGTAGAAGTCCTCGTGCAGGCCGCCCTCGCCGGTGTTGTAGACGACACCCAGCTCCGCGGCGGCCCGCGCCAGCGAGGCGTGCGCGTTGTAGCTGATGGAGCCGTAGCTCATGGCGGAGAACATCACCGGCATGGACAGCTCTATCTGCGGCGGCAGCTCGCAGATCAGTTTTCCGTCCGCGTCGCGGGCCACCGTCTCCGGTTTCTTGCCCAGAAAGACCCGCGTTTCCATCGGTTCGCGCAGCGGGTCGATGGGCGGGTTGGAGACCTGCGAGGCGTTGATCAGCAGTTTGTCCCAGTACACCGGCAGCGGTTTGGGGTTGCCCATGGAAGAAAGCAGCACGCCGCCGGAATCCGCCTGCTTGTAGATCTCCCGGATGGTATCGTTGTCCCAGTTGGCGTTTTCCCGCAGGCGGCAGTCGCTTTTCACGATCTTCAGCGCCCGGGTGGGGCACAGGGACACGCACCGCTGGCAGTTGACGCACTTCGATTCGTCGCTGAGCATCACGCCCTTTTCCTCCGAGAAAAAATGCACCTCGTTGGCGCACTGGCGCTCGCACACGCGGCAGGCGACGCAGCGGGTCTCGTTGCGGACCACCTCAAATTCGGGATACAAAAACGATACGCTCATACCGTCACCCCCTCGTTCACCTTCACGATCACCGGTTCGCCGCCCGCCGGGGACCATACGTTTTCGGCGTCGGGCTCCATGGCGCGGATGGCGGCCTCCTCGCTGGCAATGAACACCTTTTCGCCTTTTTCGGCCACCACCATGCTGCGCAGCTTCAGCCGGTCGTTCAGCGCCATCAGCCCGCCGTTGAAGCCCAGGATGATGGAAAACGGCCCGGTGATCAGCAGGTTGGGGAACACGGTGCGCAGGTAGATATGCTTTGCTTTATCTTCCGGATCTGTTTTATTTTCTATGGTGCTCCAGAAGGGCGCGGCGACGACGGAAGCGGCCTCCCCCATGGTCAGCCCCTGCCGCCGCAGCAGGTAATCCATGATATAGGTGATCACCTCGGTATCGGTCTGCAAATTACATTTATAGCCGAACATCTCGATATACCGGCGGTTGGCGTCGTAGGAGGAGATCTCCCCGTTGTGTACCACGCTCCAGTCCAGCAGGGCGAAGGGATGCGCGCCGCCCCACCAGCCGGGGGTGTTGGTGGGATAGCGCCCGTGGGCCGTCCAGCTGTACCCCTCGTATTCGTCCAGCCGGTAGTATTCGCCCACGTCCTCCGGGAAGCCCACTGCCTTGAACGCGCCCATGTTCTTGCCGCAGGAAAACACGTAGGCTCCCTTCAGCTCCGTGTTGATGCGCGTCACCGTCCGCACCACGTATTCCTTTTCATCTAATTGGAGATCGGTCAGCACGGACTGCAGCGGCGCGGCAAAGTACCGCCAGATGATCGGCTCATCCGTGATGGCGGGGATCTTTCGCGTGGGGATGCGCTCCGCATGGTAGATCTCAAAGCCCTCCTTCAGCAGCGCTTCGCACGCCTTGCGGGTGTCGCGGCAGTCGAAAAACAGATGCAGCGCGTAAAAATCCCGATAAGCGGGATAGATGCCGTACCCCGCGAAGCCGCCGCCCAGGCCGTTGGACCGGTCGTGCATGGGCCGCATGGATGCGACGACGCTTTCGCCCGTCATGCGTTCGCCGTCCCGGGCGATCACCGCCGCGATGGCGCAGCCGGAGGGAATGCGGATCTGCCCTTCCATCGGTTTCATGTTCGGTTCCCTTCTTTCGGAAATGAAATAAAAAAGCGCTCATTTCCACGTGGATGCTTTCCGCGCAAAAATGAACGCCTTTGCTCATTAACTGTATTATATGCCGTGTTTCATGGGCCGTCAAGAGGAAAACGGCCTCGCTGTTTCCAAAAATCGGGAGGAAAACGACACTTTTTTGTGAAATGTGCGAAAAAATCGGGAAATCTCAAAAAACCGATTGACAAAACCCTGACGAGGGGTATAATGGAACGCAGAAAGGCAAAGGCGTCTTTGAACCAAACGGTTCAAGGGCGCTTTCTCTTTTGACAATCAACGGGAATAAAAGGCAACGGCGTCTTTTTCGCGGCGGTCACGGGATCGCTTCGGGAAAGGCGCCTTTTCTTTTTTCCGAACAAGGAGGAGCTTGCAAATGGCAACGATCAAGGATTATTTCGGCTGTATGGTATTTGACGACAGGGTGATGAAGGCTACCCTGCCCGCCAAGGTTTACGCTTCCCTGAAAAAGACCATCGACGAGGGGAAGGAACTGGATCTCAGCGTGGCCAACGCGGTGGCGGCGGCCATGAAGGACTGGGCGGTGGAAAAGGGCGCCACCCACTATACCCACTGGTTCCAGCCGCTGACGGGCATCACGGCGGAAAAACACGACGGCTTTATCTCTCCCGCGCCGGACGGCGGCGTGATCATGGAGTTCTCCGGCAAGGAGCTGATCAAGGGCGAGCCGGACGCCTCCTCGTTCCCGTCGGGCGGCCTGCGCGCCACCTTTGAGGCCCGCGGCTATACCGCATGGGACCCCACCAGCTTTGCCTTCATCAAGGGCAAGACCCTGTGCATCCCCACGGCGTTCTGCTCCTACGGCGGCCACGCGCTGGATAAAAAGACGCCGCTGCTGCGCTCCATGGAGGCGCTGAACAAACAGGCGCTGCGCATCCTGAAGCTGTTCGGCAATACAACGACCAAGCGGGTGGTCTCCTCCGTGGGCCCGGAGCAGGAGTATTTCCTTGTGGATAAGGCCATGTACGATCGGCGGCTGGACCTGCGGCTGACCGGCCGCACGCTGTTCGGCGCGCCCGCCCCCAAGGGGCAGGAGATGGACGACCACTACTTCGGCGTCATCAAGCCCCGGGTGGCGGCCTTTATGGAAGAGCTGAACGAGGAGCTGTGGAAGCTGGGCATTCTGGCCAAGACCGAGCACAACGAGGTGGCCCCCGCCCAGCACGAGCTGGCCCCCATCTATACCACCACGAACCTTGCCACCGACCACAACCAGCTGACCATGGAGATCATGCAGAAGGTGGCGGCGCGGCACGGCCTTGTGTGCCTGCTGCATGAAAAGCCCTTTGCGGGCGTCAACGGCAGCGGCAAGCACAACAACTGGTCCATCGCCACGGACGCGGGACAGAACCTGCTGTCCCCCGGCGAAACGCCCTACGAGAACGCCCAGTTCCTGCTGTTCCTGTGCGCGGTCATCAAGGCGGTGGACGACTATCAGGACCTGCTGCGCATCAGCGTGGCGACGGCGGGCAACGACCACCGTCTGGGCGCCAACGAAGCGCCGCCCGCCGTGGTGTCCATCTTCCTGGGCGACGAGCTGAACGCGGTGCTGGAGGCCATCGAGACCGATACGCCCTATGAGGGTGCGGCCCACACAAAGATGAAGCTGGGGGTGGACGTGCTGCCGCAGTTCAACCGCGATACCACCGACCGCAACCGTACCTCGCCCTTTGCTTTCACCGGCAACAAATTTGAGTTCCGTATGCTGGGCTCCTCCAACAGTATCGCCTGCGCCAACATTATGCTCAACGCCGCGGTGGCGGAATCGCTGAAGATCTACGCCGACCGGCTGGAGGGCGCGGACGACTTTGAGACGGCGCTGCACGAGATGATCAAGAAGACCATTCAGGACCACAGGCGCATCATCTTCAACGGCAACGGCTACGACGACGCGTGGATCAAAGAGGCGGAATCCAGAGGGCTGCTCAACTACCGCACCACCGCGGACTGTATGCCGCACCTGCTGGACAAGAAAAACACGGATATGCTGATCTCTCAGGGCGTGTTCTCTATGGCGGAGCTGGAATCCCGCTGCGAGATCATGCTGGAAAACTACTGCAAGACCGTCGCCATCGAGGCGCGCACCATGGCGGATATGGCCAAGACGCAGATCGCCCCCGCCGTGGAAAGCTTCTCCGCCGCGCTGGCGCTGAACGCTTCCCGCAAGCTGGCCGTGGACGCGGGCCTTGCCTGCCGGTATGAAAAAGGGCTGGTGAAAAAGCTGTCCGCCCTGACGGACGCCATCGCGGAGAGGACCGACGCGCTGGAAGGCGCGGTGGCGTCGCTGCCCTGCGGCGACGTGATCCCGCAATCCGCCGCCATCCGTGACAAGGTGCTGCCCGCCATGGAGGCGCTGCGCGCGGCGTGCGACGAGGCGGAGACGCTGACGGCCAAGGAAGACTGGCCGTTCCCGACCTACGCGGACCTGCTGTTCGGGGTATGATTATTCGGGCGGATACGCCCCGTAGCGCGGCACCTCAGTGCCGCTCTGTGCACAAACAACTTTTCAATCATTATGGATCGAAACTGCTCTTCCTGTATTTATTAAAACAACATCCGCCTGCAGCGGCACTGAGGTGCCGCGCTACCGATAAAACAGGCGGAGCTGCAAGAAACGGTAAAAGTTATGGCTATTGAAGAAATCACAAAACTGATAGAAACTTCCGTCACCAAAGAAGTCTTCGGGGTCTGGTTCCTGATCGGCGCGGCGCTGGTGTTCTTCATGCAGGCGGGCTTCGCCATGGTGGAGACCGGCTTTACCCGGGCGAAGAACGCCGGCAACATCATCATGAAAAACCTGATGGATTTCTGCATCGGCACCGTGGTGTTCGTGCTGCTGGGCTTCGGGCTGATGATGTCGGAGGATTACGTGCTGGGGCTGTTCGGGAAGCCGAACCTGGCGATTTTGACGGATTTCGGCGCCTTTCTGGAAAGCGGCGCCGCCCCGTCCTTCGTATTCAACCTGGTGTTCTGCGCCACCGCCGCCACCATCGTGTCCGGCGCCATGGCGGAGAGAACGAAATTTTTATCCTACTGTATCTATTCGGGCGTGATCTCCCTGTTCGTCTACCCGGTGGAGGCCGGCTGGGTGTGGAACTCCCAGGGCTGGCTGGCGCAGATGGGCTTCCACGATTTCGCGGGCTCCGCTGCCATCCATTCCGTGGGCGGCGTGACGGCGCTGATCGGCGCGATCATGGTGGGGCCGCGCCTGGGCAAATACGTCAAAGATCCCGGCGGCAAAGTCAAAAAAGTACACGCCATTCCCGGCCACTCCATCACGCTGGGGGCTCTCGGCTGCTTTATCCTCTGGTTCGGCTGGTATGGCTTCAACGGCGCGGCCGCGTGGGACGGCAATTCGCTGGCTTCCATCTTCGTCACCACCACCGTGGCCCCCGCCGTGGCCACCTGCGTCACCATGATCTTTACGTGGGTGAAAAACGGCAAGCCCGACGTTTCCATGTGCCTGAACGGCTCGCTGGCAGGGCTGGTGGGCGTCACCGCCGGCTGCGACGCGGTGGACGCCTTCGGTTCCGCCGTCATCGGCATCGTCTCCGGCATTCTGGTCGTCGTCGCCGTGGAACTGCTGGACCTGAAGCTGCATATCGACGATCCGGTCGGCGCGGTGGGCGTGCATTTCGCCAACGGCGTGTGGGGCACGCTGGCGGTTGGCCTGCTGGCGAATCCCAAAGCTCCGGCGGGGCTGGAAGGCCTTTGCTACACCGGCAGCTTCCGGCTGTTCGGCGTCCAGCTGCTGGGCATCGCAGCGATCCTCGCGTGGACGGGCGTGATGATGTTCCTCACCTTCACGGTCATCAAAAAGACCGTGGGGCTGCGGGTAACGGAGGAAGAGGAGATCAAGGGACTTGACAGCACGGAGCACGGTCTGCCCAGCGCCTACGCCGACTTCCTGCCCGCGGTGGAGCATCTGGATTACGGCTACCCGCAGGCCGTGGCTGTGGCGGGCGACGTGCCCGCGGCGGAGGCGGTCCCGGTGAAGAAGGTGCCGTCCTTCGACGACGGCTCGCCCAAGTTCACCAAGATCGAGATCGTGTGCAGGGAATCCCGTCTGGAGCCGCTGAAGGCCGCCATGATGGATATCGGCATCACGGGCATGACGGTCTCCCACGTGCTGGGCTGCGGCGCGCAGAAGGGCAAGCCGGAATATTACAGAGGCGTACAGGTGGAAGCCAGTCTGCTGCCGAAGATCCAGATGGATATCGTCGTCAGCGCGGTGCCCGTGCGCACGGTGATCGAGACCGCGAAAAAGGTGCTGTATACCGGCCATATCGGCGACGGCAAGATCTTCGTGTATGACGTGGAGAACGTGGTGAAGGTCCGCACCGGCGAAGAGGGCTACGACGCGCTGCAGGACGTGGAATAAGGAGAGAAGCGACATGGAGAAGAAGCAACCGATCGACCGGCAGACGGAGATCGAACGGGAGACGTTCTTTATCCCGCCGGAGGAAGAGATCGACCTGACGGCGGAGCAGGACGCCGCACCGGAGGAAGCGCTCTACGAGGGCGACGAGGGCGACGGCAGCGGCTTTGCCGACAACGCCACCGCCTGGGACTGAGCCGGAACGGAGGAAGAAATCATGTGTTCCATCATTGGATATTGCGATCCGGAGATCGACGCGCAGGCCTTTGAAGAGGGCTTCGCGCGGACGAAATCAAGAGGGCCGGACGACACCCGCGTCATCGAGACCGGCAAAGGCCTGCTGGGCTTTCACCGGCTGGCCATCATGGGGCTGCACCCGGAGGGCATGCAGCCCTTCCGCCTTGATGACGACGCCGTGGTGTGCAACGGCGAGATCTATGACTTCCTGCCGATCCGGGAGGACCTGAAGGCAAAGGGCTATACCTTTGAAAGCGATTCCGACTGCGAGGTGCTGCTGCCGCTGTGGCGGGAATACGGCACGGACATGTTCAAGCTGCTGGACGCGGAATACGCCTGCGTGATCTACGACGGCAAAACCGGGGAGTATATCGCCGCGCGCGACCCCATCGGTATCCGTCCGCTGTACTACGGCTATGATAAAAACGGAAAGATCGTCTTTGCCAGCGAGCCGAAGAACCTGACGCCGCTGACGAAGAAGGTCATGCCCTTCCCGCCCGGCCACTACTGGAAAAACGGCGCATTCGTCTGTTACAACGATATCGCCGGGGTGGACGAGGTCTGTCATGACGGCCTCGAGACCGCCTGCGCCAATATCCGCGAAAAGCTGATTGTGGGCGTCAAAAAGCGTCTGGTGGCGGACGCCAAGGTGGGCTTCCTGCTCTCCGGCGGGCTCGATTCCTCGCTGGTGTGCGCCATCGCCGCCAGAGAGAGCAAAGAGCCCATCAAAACCTTCGCCATCGGAATGGAAAAGGACGCCATCGACCTGAAATACGCCCGTCAGGCGGCGGAATTCATCGGCAGCGACCACACCGAGGTGTTCATGACGCCGGAGGAGGTGCTCTCGTCGCTGGAAACGGTCATCGAGGCGCTGGGCACCTTCGATATCACCACGATCCGCGCCAGCATGGGCATGTATCTGGTGTGCAAGGCGATCCACGAGACCACCGACATCCGCGTGCTGCTGACCGGCGAGATCTCCGACGAGCTGTTCGGGTATAAGTACACCGATTTCGCGCCGTCGGCGCAGGCGTTTCAGGAAGAGGCGCAGAAGCGCATCCGGGAGCTGCATATGTACGACGTGCTGCGGGCGGACCGCTGCATCTCCGTCAACTCGCTGGAAGCGCGGGTGCCCTTCGGCGACATTGACTTCGTGCAGTACGTGATGGCGCTGGACCCGGAGATGAAGCTGAACAAATACAACAAGGGCAAATACCTGCTGCGCCACGCCTTCGAGGGGTTGGGCTACCTGCCCGACGAGATCCTGTGGCGCGAAAAGGCGGCCTTCTCCGACGCGGTGGGCCACTCCATGGTGGACGACCTGAAGGAGTTTGCCGCGACGCAGTACACGGACGAAGAATTTGAGGAAAAGCGCCAACAGTATACCCACGCGCAGCCGTTTACCAAGGAATCCCTGCTGTACCGGGAGATCTTTGAAAAGTATTACCCCGGGCAGGCGGAGATGGTCGTCGATTTCTGGATGCCCAACAGATCGTGGGAGGGCTGCGACGTCAACGATCCTTCGGCGCGCGTCCTTTCCAACTACGGGGCCAGCGGCACGTGAACGGCATGGCGGGCATTCACGAGGAATGCGGCGTTTTCGGCGTGTACGCGCCGGAGCTCATCCACGCGGCGCGGCTGTGCTATTACGGGCTGTACGCCCTGCAGCACCGCGGGCAGGAGAGCTGCGGCGTCGTGGTCAACGACGACGGATTGTTTGCCTCCGTCAAGGACGTGGGGCTGGTCAGCGAGGTGTTGACGCCGGACCGGCTCAATTCCCTGCCGCAGGGTTCCATGGCGGTGGCGCACACGCGCTACGGCACCACCGGCGGCAGCAGCCGGAACAACTGTCAGCCCATCGAGGTCAACCATCAGAAGGGCCGCATGGCGCTGGCCCACAACGGCAACCTTTCCAACGCGGCGGAGCTGCGTTCCGCGCTGGAGCTGTCCGGCGCGATCTTCCACACCACGACGGATACCGAGACTATCGCCTATATCGTGACGAAAGAGCGGCTGAGCGCGCCTTCCATCGAGGAGGCCGTCAGCCGCGCCATGTATACGCTGGAGGGGGCGTACTCGCTGGTCCTCATGTCGCCGCAAAAGCTGATCTGCGCCCGGGACCCCCACGGGTTCCGCCCGCTGTGTTACGGCAAAACGCCGGAGGGCGTTTACGTGGTCGCCTCCGAAAGCTGCGCCGTCAAAGCGGTGGGCGCGCAGGTGATCCGCGATATCGAGCCGGGCGAGATCGTCATTTTCAGCAAAGACGGCGTCGTTTCCCGGCGGGAACACTGCGGGAAGCGGCCGAAAAAGCTGTGCGTGTTCGAGTACATCTATTTCGCCCGCCCCGATTCCGTCATCGACGGCGTAGGCGTGCAAAACGCCCGCATCCGGGCGGGGGAGGTGCTGGCGCAGACCAGTCCCGCGCAGGCGGATATCGTCATCGGCGTGCCCGATTCGGGGCTGGACGCCGCCTTCGGCTTCAGCCGCGCCTCCGGCATCTCCTACGGCATCGGGCTGATCAAAAACAAATATATCGGCCGGACGTTCATCGCCCCCGGCGACCGGGCCAATCAGGTGAAGATCAAGCTCTCCCCGGTGGAATCCTCGGTCTGCGGGAAGGACGTGGTGCTGATCGACGATTCCATCGTGCGCGGCACCACGCTGCGGTGTATCGTCGGGCTGCTGCGGGAGGCCGGGGCGAGAAAGATCCACGTGCGCGTCACCGCGCCGCCGTTCCTGCATCCCTGCTTTTACGGTACGGATATCGACTCCTCGGAGCATCTGATCGCGTGCCGTCACACCGTGCCGGAGATCGCCGCGGCGCTGGGGGCGGATTCGCTGGGGTACTTCCCGGCGGAGCGCCTGTGCGAGCTGGCGGCGGGCGAAGGATATTGCGACGCCTGTTTTACCGGGCGGTACCCCACGGCGATCCCCGCCGATACGCGCAAAAACCGGTTCGAGCAGCGTTTGTCTGACAAGAAATGATATTCGCCGTTCGGCGAATATCCTATCATTCGGACGCGGAGCGGACGAATATCATTCATTTTTGTATATCCGGCTTTCGCGGGGATACAAAAATGTATATCATGTTGCCGCAAGGCAACATATCATTTCCGGATAAGCGGTCAAGGGATACGCGACACCGAGAATGATATTCGCCTGACGGCGAGTTGTATGCGGCGACGCCGCATGATATGCCCTGCGGGCGTGATATGCGCTTCGCGCATGAAGAGGTCACCACAGTGAAACGTGAGTTTGAAAGTAAAATTCTCCTCGGGGACGGGCAGGAGTATTATGGGTATTCCTTTGGGGCAAATAAGGAAAAAATCCTGGAGCTTGTTTTCAACACGTCCATGGCGGGCTATCAGGAGCTCCTGTCCGATCCCTCTTATACCGATCAGGCGGTGGTGATGACCTATCCGCTGATCGGCAATTACGGCATGGCGCCGGAGGATTACGAATCCGACGCGCCCACCATCGGCGCGCTGATCGTACGCGAATACAACGACATGCCCTCCCATTACCGCAGCGCGGAAACGCTGGGCGCGGTGATGGAACGGTACGGCGTAGCGGGTATTGCCGGCGTGGACACCCGCCGGCTGGCGCGTTCCGTCCGCGATCTCGGCAGCCGCCCCGTGCTGCTGACCGCCGCCGATACGCCTTTGGAAAAAGGCCTTGCCATGCTCAACGACTATACGCCGCCCGCGGACGCGGTTTCGCGGGTGAGCTGCCCCGCGCCCCGGCTGTTCGACGTGCCGAAGGCGCGCTTTCACGTGGTCGCCGTGGACTGCGGCATGAAACGCAACATCGTGCGCTCGCTGAACGCCCGCGGCTGCCGGGTGACGGCGGTGCCGTGGAACACCTCCGCGGACGCGATCCGCGCCATGAAGCCGGACGGCGTGTTTCTTTCCAACGGCCCCGGCGACCCGCAGGACGTACCGGAAACGATCGCCGCGGTACGGTCGCTGCTGGGGGAATACCCGCTGTTCGGCATTTGTCTGGGCCATCAGGTCCTGGCGCTGGCCTGCGGCGCGAAAACCTACAAGCTGAAATTCGGCCACCGGGGCGGCAACCACCCGGTCAAAAATATGCTGACGGGGAAAATCGAGATCACCTCGCAGAACCACTCCTACGCGGTAGACGCGGACAGCCTGCTGCCCACGCCGCTTTCGGTGACGCACGTCAATTTGCTGGACGGTACCGTGGAGGGGATGGAGTGCGCGGCGGAACGGGCGTTCAGCGTGCAGTACCACCCGGAAAGCGCCCCCGGCCCGCAGGACAGCGCCTATCTGTTCGACCGCTTTCTTTATCTGATGGAAGGGGGCGCGCGCCATGCCTAAACGGACGGATCTCCGCAAGATACTGGTCATCGGCAGCGGGCCCATCGTCATCGGGCAGGCGGCGGAATTCGACTACGCGGGCACGCAGGCGTGTCTGGCGCTGAAAGAGGAAGGCTACGAGGTCATTCTCTGCAATTCCAACCCTGCCACCATCATGACGGACGTTTCCATGGCGGACAAGGTCTACATGGAGCCGCTGACGCTGGAATACGTGGCCCGGATCGTCCGCTATGAGCGCCCGGACGCGATCCTGCCGGGCATCGGCGGGCAGACCGGGCTGAACCTTGCCATGCAATTGGAGGAGAAAGGCGTGCTGGCGGAATGCGGCGTGGAGCTGCTGGGCACCAAAAGCCGCAGCATCGCGCAGGCGGAGGACCGGGAGCAGTTCAAGGAGCTGTGCGAATCGCTGGGCGAACCGGTGCTGCCTTCCGATATCGCCTGCTCCGCGGAGGAAGGATTGGCTGTCGCCGCGCGGATCGGCTATCCCGTGGTGCTGCGTCCCGCCTATACGCTGGGCGGCACCGGCGGCGGCTTTGCCGAAGACGAAACAGAGCTGCTTGCCCTGATCGGCAACGCGCTGACGCTGTCTCCCGTTCATCAGGTGCTGATCGAAAAGAGCGTCAAGGGGTACAAGGAGATCGAATACGAGGTCGTCCGCGACGCCAACGACACCGCCGTCACCGTGTGCAACATGGAAAACATGGACCCGGTGGGCGTCCACACGGGCGATTCCATCGTGGTGTGTCTCTCCCAGACGCTCACCAACAAAGAATACCACATGCTGCGGGACAGCGCCCTGAAGATCATCCGTGCGCTGGAGATCGAGGGTGGCTGCAACGTGCAGTTCGCGCTGGACCCGCGCTCCGCGCAGTATTATCTCATCGAGGTCAACCCCCGGGTGTCCCGTTCCTCGGCGCTGGCGTCCAAGGCCAGCGGTTATCCCATCGCCCGCGTGTCCGCCAAGATCGGCGTGGGGATGCGGCTGGATGAAATCATGCTCGCCAATACCTGCGCCGCCTTTGAACCGGCGCTGGATTACGTGGTGACCAAGCTGCCGCGCTTCCCGTTCGACAAATTCGCCGACGCGGACAACACGCTTTCCACCCAGATGAAGGCCACCGGGGAAGTGATGAGCGTGGGCAGGACATTTGAGGAGAGCTTATTGAAGGGCATCCGCTCGCTGGAGATCGGCGCGGACCACCTGTATCTGCCGAAATTCGACCGTATGACCGCGGACGAGCTGCTGACCTATGTCAGGAACGGCACGGACGATCGGGTGTTCGCCCTGGCGCAGCTGCTGCGGCTGGGCTGCGGTGTGGACGATATCGCAGAGGTCACGCGGATCGACCGGTTCTTTCTGCGCAAGCTGCAAAATATCGTAGAAGAAGAAACGGCTTTGGCCGCCGTCCCCGGCGATATCTCTGCCCTGCGGGAAGCCAAACGCATGGGCTTTTCGGACGCGGCTGTGGGGCGCCTGTGGCGCATGGCGGAAACGGAGGTCTTCGCCCTGCGGCGGAAAAGCGGCGTCACTCCGGTCTATAAGATGATCGACACCTGCGCCGCGGAGTTCGACAGCTACGTGCCCTATTTTTACTCTACCTACGAGGAGGAGAACGAGTCCGCCGTTTCGGACCGGAAAAAGATCGTGGTGCTGGGCGCGGGTCCCATCCGCATCGGGCAGGGCGTGGAATTCGACTATTCCACCGTCCACGCGGTGCAGACCATTAAACGCGCCGGGTACGAGGCCATTATCATCAACAACAACCCGGAGACGGTCTCCACGGATTACACCTGTTCCGATAAGCTTTATTTTGAGCCGCTGACGCCGGAGGACGTGATGAACGTCATTGCGCTGGAGCAGCCGGAGGGCGTCATCGCCACGCTGGGCGGGCAGACCGCCGTCAATCTGGCGGGCCCGCTGCACGCCCGGGGCGTGAAGCTGATCGGTACGGACTGCGCCGCCATCAACCGGGCGGAGGACCGTAACGAGTTCGAAAAGCTGCTGCTGGACCTGCATATCCCGCAGCCGAAGGGCCGGGCGGTGACCGACATCGAGGCGGGCGTCAAGGCCGCGGAGGAGATCGGCTACCCCGTACTGGTGCGCCCCAGCTTCGTGCTGGGCGGCCGCGCCATGCAGATCGTCTCGAAGGAAGCCGACCTGCGGACGTACCTGCGCACGGCGGTGGCCATCGACGAGGACAGGCCCGTGCTGGTGGACCACTACATCCGCGGCAAAGAAGTGGAGGTGGACGCGGTCTGCGACGGGCATAACGTGTTCGTGCCGGGCATCATGGAGCTGGTGGAGCGCACCGGCGTCCATTCCGGCGATTCCGTCAGCGTCTACCCGCCCTACAGCCTTTCACTGAAAGTCAAAAGCAAAATACTGGAATACACGCAAAAGCTGGGCTGGGGCGTGGGCGTCGTGGGCCTTTTCAACATCCAGTTCATCGTGGACGAAAACGAGGACGTGTACATCATCGAGGTCAACCCCCGATCCTCCCGCACGGTGCCGTTCCTGTCCAAGGCAACGGGTTACAGCCTGGCTGATATCGGCACGCTGGCGATGCTGGGCGTCACCCTGCCGGAGCAGGGCGTCTTCGGTATCTGCCCCGCTGAAAAGGAACGGTTCTACGTCAAATGCCCCGCGTTCTCCTTCGCCAAGCTGCGGGGTATGGACGCCTACCTTTCCCCGGAGATGAAATCCACGGGCGAGGCCATCGGCTACGACGACAAGCTGCACCGGGCGGCGTATAAGGCGCTGACCGCCAGCGGGATGGATCTGAAGAACTACGGCACGGTGCTGGTGAGCGTAGCCGACGAGGACAAGGCGGAAACGGTGCCGCTGATCCGGCGGTTCTACCGCATGGGCTTCAATATCGAGGCCACCACGCTTACCGGCAAGGTGCTGAAGGAAAACGGCATCCGCACCCGCATCCTGGGCAAGCCCAGCGAGGGCAGCGACGAGGTGCTGGAATCCCTGCGGGCCGGATACGTCAGCTACGTGGTCAACACCCGCGCGATCCTGTCCGGCGTCCACTACGGCGACGGCGCGGCCATCCGCCGCTGCGCGGCTCAGCACGGCGTCCCGATGCTTACCTCTCTCGATACCGTCCGCATGCTGCTGGACGTGCTGGAGGAATCCACGCTGGGCATTTCCACCATCGACGCGGAGTGACAGATCTCCCGGCAGCGCGGCGCCTCAGTGCCGCTTTTGACCATTGTAATACTGGAAACGAACTTGAGTGTAATTGCCGGTTTCCCTTAAAAAACAAGCGCCGTAAAGCCGAACGATCCGGCGA
The DNA here is from genome assembly GCA_017428085.1 of Clostridia bacterium. Lineage (GTDB taxonomy): Bacteria > Bacillota > Clostridia > Oscillospirales > Acutalibacteraceae > RUG806. The sequence goes on from JAFRRP010000074.1 coordinate 37,683, forward strand.
AATGTTGTTTTTGTCGGTAGCGGCACTGAGGTGCCGCGCTGCCACTAAATTGGAAAAAAGGAGAAGAGAACCATGAAATTCACCAAAATGCACGGGTTGGGCAACGATTACCTGTACGTCTACGGCGAGGTGCCGGACAATATCGCATCGCTTTCGCAAAAGCTGTCCGACCGCCATTTCGGCGCGGGCTCGGACGGGATGATCTACATTTCCCCCTCAGCCGTAGCCGACTTCAAAATGCGCATCTTCAACGCGGACGGCAGCGAGGCCATGATGTGCGGCAACGGGATCCGCTGCGTGGGCAAATACGTCTACGACAAGGGCTATACTGATAAGACCCGCCTGACGGTGGAGACGCTTTCCGGCGTCAAGGACCTGACCCTGCGCCTTCGCGGCGGCAAGGCGGCCGCCGCCTCGGTCGGTATGGGAAAGGCGATCGTCTCCTCCGATCTGTCGCTGGAGATCGGCGGCAGGATGCTCGGCTGCACGCCCGTTTCCGTGGGCAATCCCCACGCGGTGTTCTTTGTGGAAAACGCGGAATCCGTACCGCTGACGGTATGGGGGCCCGCTGTTGAGCGTCACCCCGCATTCCCCGGCGGGGTGAACGCGGAGTTCGTGCAGGTGATCTCCCCCACGGAGCTGCGCATGCGCGTGTGGGAGCGCGGCAGCGGCGTCACCATGGCCTGCGGCACCGGCTCCTGCGCCAGCGCGGCGGCGGCCGTCGCCAAGGGCTACTGCCAATACGGCGCTTCCGTCGCGGTCCATCTGGACGGCGGCACGCTGGAAATATCGGTCGCAAGGGACGGCTCCGTCACCATGACGGGTCCCGCGGCGACGGTTTACGAAGGAGAAACGAGCGATGCTGAAGCCTAACGTACATTACGCCGATTTAAAGGAATCTTATCTGTTCGCCGGGATCGCCAAAAAGACGAAGCAATATCTGGAGGAACATCCCGGCCAAAAGCTGTACCGACTGGGCATCGGCGACGTGTCGCAGCCCCTGTGCCCGGCGGTGATCGAAGCGCTGTACGCAGCGGTGGAGGACCAGTCCCGCCCGGAGACGTTCCAGGGCTATCTGCCGGAATGCGGCGCGCCGTTCCTGCGGGAGGCCGTCGCGGCCCACTACGCCCGGCGGGGCGTAACGCTTTCGCCCGACGAGGTGTTCGTCTCCTCCGGCGCCAGCGACGAGCTGGGGGATATCCTCGACCTGTTCGACCGCAGCGTGCCGGCGCTGGTGATCGAGCCCGCCTATCCCGCCTACGTGGACGCCAACGTCATTGCGGGCCGGGAGATCATCCATCTGGCCTCCGGCGAGGAGAACGGCTTCCTGCCGGAGCCGCCCCGTACCGTGCGGTCAAAGCTGATCTATCTGTGCTCGCCCAACAACCCCACCGGCGCGGTGTTCAGCCGGGAGCAGCTGCGGCAGTGGGTGGACCACGCCAACGCCACCGGCTCCGTCATTTTGTTCGACGCCGCCTATGAGGCGTATATCGAGGACGACGCGCTGCCCCGCAGCATCTTAGAACTGGATGGCGCGAAGACCTGCGCCATCGAGATCTGTTCGCTGTCAAAAACGGCGGGCTTTACCGGTACGCGGCTGGGGTACACCGTCGTTCCGCAGGCGCTGTCCCGCGACGGCATGAGCTTCAACGCCATGTGGGTGCGCAACCGCACCACCAAGACCAACGGCGTTTCCTCCGTGATCCAGAAGGGCGGCGCGGCGGTGTTTACGCCGGAAGGGCAGCGGCAGATCAAAGAACAGATCGCCGTTTATAAAAAGAACGCCGCGGTGTTGACCGGGGCGCTGGATCGATTGGGGATATGGTACACCGGCGGAAAAAACGCGCCGTATGTCTGGCTGAAATGCCCCGGCGGCATGGGCAGCTGGGAGTTTTTCGATTACCTGCTGCATGAGATCCAGGTGGTGGGCACGCCCGGGGAGGGGTTCGGCGCCTGCGGCGAGGGGTATTTCCGCTTTTCCACCTTCGGCAGCCCGGCGGACACGGAAGAAGCGGCAAAAAGGATTTGCCGTTTGCTGCAATAACATCATAACGCAAGCGCAATTTGCCTGTCACACAAATCGGCAGACGCGTTGCCTCTGATCCCCAAAACGGTGGGGGAGGCAGCGCGTCTGCCAGGTTTTATGCCAAGTGATTTTTGTAAAAAGAAAAACGCTGAAACCGTTGATTGACAAGATCTCAGCGTTGGTGCGGATGACGGGAGTCGAACCCACATGAACTTGCATTCACTGGCACCTGAAGCCAGCGCGTCTGCCAATTCCGCCACATCCGCATATTGAGTTTCACCGTTACATTTTACTCGGCACGGTAATCCGAGAGCGGGGCAATTCTGAGATCGGAAAGATTCACCGAGGTGACGCTCCCTGAAGCCAGCGCGTCTGCCAATTCCGCCACATCCGCTTATTGCTTGACTATCTTACCACAGGAAAACGGATTTGTCAACAAGTTTTTTTCAGGAAAATCGGCTTTTTTTAAGCACGGATTTTTCGGAAAATTCGTCTGATCCCGTCAGTTTTTTTGCGAAAATAACGGGGGAAGTTGACATCTTTCGCAAAATACTGTAAACTGTATGCTATGTAAAAATAACCGCGCGGAGTACCGTACGGGATCTTGAGACGACAGGAGGGGTGTTTACGGAGAAATATGTTGCCTTTGATCTGGAAATGCCCAACCGGTTCGGCGACAGGATCAGCGCCATCGGTATTTCCGTGATAGAGGACAGACGCATCGTAAAGCGCTATTATTCGCTGGTAAACCCGGAATGCCGCTTCGACCCCTACGCGGCGGAGCTGACCGGCATCAACGCGGCGCTGGTGGCGGACAAACCCACCTTCCCGGAAATATGGGACGTGGTGAAGGACCTGCTGACCAACCATATCCTTGTGGGCCACAGCGTGCAGAACGACCTGCACGTGCTGTCCAACTGCCTGAACTCCTACGGTATCGAATGGACGCCCACGGTCAGGTGCCTGTGTACGCTTACCATGGGCAACATCTGCTATCCCGATCTGGAAAATCACCGTCTGGATACCATGTGCGAAGCGTTGGGGATCGAGCTGGACCACCACAACGCCGCCAGCGACGCGGACGGCTCCGCGCTGCTGCTGTTGAATTATATGGCCCACGGGCTGGTCCCGTCGGAGCACATCATGCGGTATGATACCGTCAAGGCCAAGATGGCCCACGTGCCCAAAAAGCCGTTTCCCCAGCAGGTGGAACAGGAGCTGCGGGAGAACCTGCGGGCGATGGGGGAGGAGAGCCGCCGCGAACCCCGGTCCTGTTATTACGGCCATACGGAACCGGACGACGTGCTGGGCGTGCCCCGGGGCGAGATCCGGCAATACGCGCAGCAGCTTTCCGGTACGGCCAAAATGACGGAGTACCTGCGGCTGCTGCCCCACCGTTACGCGGAGGAAAACGACCTGCACGCGTACCTGATCAACACCAAAAAAAAGTATTCGTCCGCGCTGGAGCTGACGGAAGCGTTCCTGCCCTATATCGATAACGCCGGGACCTGCGACATCCTTGCCCCCAAGGCGTTCGCGCGCCATTCGGGCGAGCTGTTGAAGGAGATCGGCCTGTGGCTGATCTCGTACCGGTCGTTCACCGTGCGCTTCGGCGTCAACATGCTCACCCGCAACTATCTGGACGAGGGCTTCACGCCCAAGGTGATCGACATGGTGTATTCCGTGACCGATCTGACGCCGGATATCAAAAGCGCGCTGCCGTCGTTTTACGCCGCGGCGCTGGAAAAGCAGTACGACTCCGCGCTGCCGTATTTTGAAAACCATTTGCTTGATACGGACGTGCATAACAAAGCGATCCGTCGGTGTCTGGACAGCCAAAATATCCCGAAGAACCGGAAGCTGCACCTGAGGGAACTGATCGTTTGAAGTCGTAAGTCGTGAGTCGTAAGTCGTAAGAAAAGAGGGATCTTATGTTCCGGGAGATCGTTCGCAGCAAGCAGGCCGTTCCCTATGAGGAATGCATCGAAATTCTGAAACGCGAAAAGCGCGGCGTGCTGGCGGTGCTGGGCGACGGGGATTATCCCTACGCCGTGCCGCACAACCACTATTACTGTCCCGAAGACGGCAAGCTGTATTTCCACAGCGGCAAAACCGGCCACAAGATCGACGCGATCCGGCGCTGCGGCAAGGCGTCCTATTGCGTCTGCGGGGAGGGAACGCCCACCGATACGTGGGCGCTTCGCTTTCAAAGCGTCATCGTCTTCGGGCGCGTGGAGATCGTGGAGGACCGGGAGACCGTCGCGGAGATGACGCGGCGGCTGAGCCGGCAATTCACCGACGACGAAGCGTACATTCAGAACGAGATCGAGAGGTATCTCAACAACACGCTGCTGTTCGCGCTGACGCCGGAACACATCACCGGCAAGCGGATCAAAGAAGAGTAACAAACGCCGTGGGAGGCGTTCTCATCAACCAGAAAAGGAGAGAACCATATGGACAACAAAAAACTGATCTTAGACGCGATGAAACAAGCGGGCGAGCCGCTGAACGCGGGCAAGGTCGCCGAACTGACCGGGCTTGACCGGAAGGACGTGGACAAGGCCTTTGCCGAGCTGAAAAAGGAAGGCGCCATTGTGTCCCCCGTCCGCTGCAAGTGGGAACCGGCGGAGAAATGAACCGACCGAATGAAAACAGTCAGGAGCGACAAACCGTTCCTGACTGTTTTTTGCAAATCCAGTCGTTGGTTCTTAGTCGTCAGTCGTTAGAAGCCCTCCGGGCGATCCCATGAAATATGTCGAAAAAAACAACTGTTCCAACGACTGCCCGCGATAGCGGGCCGCTAACGACTATCGACTGTTTCGCGGGCTCCCGGCCCGCGAAACGTCAGTGGTACTTCGGCAGGTAATCCCCGTGGGACTCGATCAGGTCGTCCACCATCTTTTTGATGGTGTCGATATCCAGCTCGCTGCCGGTGTGGGGGTCCAGCATGGCCGCCTGGTAGATGTGCTCCTTTTTGCGGGTCACGGCGGCCTCGATGGTCAGCAGCTGCACGTTGATGTTGGTCATGTTCATGGCCGCGCACTGCACCGGCAGCCGTCCCACGCGGGTGGGGTGAACGCCGTAGCCGTTGACAAGGCAGGCCACCTCCACGCAGGCGTCCTCCGGCAGGTTGCTGATCAGCCCGCCGGTGTTCAGCACGTTGCCGCCGATCTGGTAGGGCTTGCCCGTGACGATGGCCTCCATAATACGCGAGGCGTACTCGTTGGAGCGCTCGTGCTCCTTCACGCCGGTCTCCAATATCTCGGCGTACTCGGTCTTCCAGCGCTCGATCTGGTTGATACAGCGGCGCGGGTACTCGTCCAGCGGAATGTTGTATTTTTCGATCAGCTCGGGATATTTCGACTTGATGTAGAACATGTTGTATTCGGCGTTGTGCTCGCTGGATTCCGTGCAGTAGTAGCCGAAGTGCTTGATGTACTCCATGCGGACCTTGTTGGCGTGTTCCGGGTCGGCCAGATAGGCGTCTACCCGCGAACGGACCTCGGGATAGAGATCGTTGCCGTCCTTATCCTTGAGCTCCAGCAGCCACGCCATGTGGTTGATGCCCGCGATCAGCTCTTTGCGGCCCTCCAGCTTGTCCTCCATGCCGAGGTCGCGCAGCAGGCTTTCGGAGCAGACCTGCACGCTGTGGCACAGGCCCACGGTCTTGATGGGGGTGTAGCGCAGCATGAAGCCTGTCAGCATGGCCATGGGGTTGGTGTAGTTCAGGAACAGCGCGTCGGGGCACACCTGAGCCATGTCGTCGGCGAAGTCCTGCAGCACCGGGATGGTGCGCAGCGCCCGCATGATGCCGCCGATGCCCAGCGTGTCGCCGATGGTCTGGCGCAGGCCGTATTTTTTCGGCACCTCAAAGTCGATGATGGTGCAGGGGTCATACAGCCCCACCTGGATGGCGTCCACCACGAAGGAAGTGCCCCGCAGCGCGTCCTTGCGGTTTTCCACCCCGGCGTAGCACTCGATCCTGCCGTAACCGCCCTTGGCCTTGCGCATGGCTTCCAGAATGACGCGGCTTTCCTCCAGCCGTTTGGGGTCGATGTCGTACAGCGCGAAGGTGCTGTCCCGCAGCGCCTCCGTACACATGCAGTCGCCGATGACGTTTCGGGCGAACACCGTGCTGCCCGCGCCCATGAACGTGATCTTCATATCAATTGCCCTCCCGTTATGATTTGATTTCATTGTATGGTAATCCGGTCGGTTTGTCAATGCGGGATTTCTGCGCGCGCGGAAAAAATGTTGTTGACACTTATATAAAACTATGGTATCATTATCCCGACGTTAAAGGGGAGTAGCTTAAGGGCGTTTTGCCTGAGCTGCCTGTCAACAACCGGCGTATAGCGCGTCTGGCAGTCAGCCCTGTTATGGAAGCAAGACCTTTGGCAGAGTACCCGCTCTGTCAAGGTTTTTTTAATGTCAATAATAAGGAAGGAACGGATCCGAAATGAAGCACTATCTCGAAACCGCCGAGGCCGTCTTCAAGGAGGTCGCCAGCTCTGAAGCGGGCCTTACCACCGAGGAAGCGGAAAAGCGAATCGCCGCCAACGGCAAAAACAAGCTGAAGGAAGCGGAAAAAGAGAGTTTGTTCAAAAAGTTCATCAACTCCCTTGCCGACCCCATGATCATCATGCTGCTGGTGGCAGCCGCCATTCAGGCGGTCGTCGCGGTGCTGGAGGCGGGCGGCAAGCCCACCGTGGGCGACTTCGCCGACGTGCTGGTCATTCTGGTGGTGGTCATCATCAACACCATCATGAGTCTGGTGCAGGAGAGCAAGGCGGAAGCCGCCATGGAGGCGCTGATGGAAATGACCGCGGCCACCTCCCACGTGCTGCGGGACGGCAAGGTGGTCACCGTCAAAAGCGAGGATATCGCCGTAGGCGACGTGCTGATTTTTGAGGCGGGCGACGCGGTGCCCGCGGATTGCCGCATCATCGAAAGCCACTCCATGAAGGTGGAGGAGGCGGCGCTGACCGGCGAATCCGTTCCCGTGACGAAGCTCATCGACGTGCTGATGCTGAAGGATAAAAATCAGGACGTGCCGCTGGGCGACCGCAGGAATATGATGTACAGCGGTTCCACCGTGGTGTACGGCCGCGGCAAGGCGGTCGTCACCGCCACCGGCATGGATACCGAGATGGGCAAGATCGCCGACGCGCTGAGCCAGGCGGAAAAGGAGCAGACCCCGCTGCAGATCAAGATGGCGGAGCTGTCCAAGTTCCTCACAAAGCTGGTCATCGGTATCTGCGTGGTCGTGTTCGCGGTCGGTCTGATCGAGGACCTTGTCTTTGCCGATCAGGCGTTCTCCTGGTCGCTGCTGGGCGAATCCGCGCTTGACGTGTTCATCGCCGCCATCGCGCTGGCGGTGGCCGCCATCCCGGAGGGACTGCCCGCCGTCGTTACCATCATCCTTTCCATCGGCGTTACCGCCATGAGTAAGCGGCAGGCGCTGATCCGCAAGCTGACCGCCGTGGAAACGCTGGGCTGCACGCAGATCATCTGCAGCGATAAGACCGGCACCCTGACACAGAACAAGATGACCGTGGTGGACCACTTCGGTCAGGACGAGAAACAGCTTGCCACCGCCATGGCGCTGTGCTGCGACGCGGAAGTGGACGCCGAGGGCAACGTCACCGGCGAGCCTACGGAGGCGGCTCTCGTCGCCTACGCCTACAAGCTGGGCCTGCCCAAATACGATCTGGTCAGGGAATATCCCCGTTCCGGCGAGGCGCCCTTCGACTCCGGCCGTAAGATGATGTCCACCGTTCACAAAACGCCCCAGGGTTACGTGCAGTATACCAAGGGCGCGCCGGACGTGATCATCGGTCGCTGCACTTCCGCGATCATCGACGGCAAAACGAAAGTCCCGATCACCCCCGAATACATAGAAAAGATCCAGGCGGAGAACAAGCGCATGGCGGATAACGCCCTTCGCGTGCTGGCCTGCGCCATGAAGATCTATCCCACCGAGCCCGCCGATTACGAGGCGGACAATCTGGAACGCGAGCTGGTGTTCGTGGGCCTGACCGGCATGATCGATCCCGTCCGTCCCGAAGTGAAGGCGGCCATCGACGAATGCCGCATGGCGGGCATCACCCCGGTGATGATCACCGGCGACCACAAGGATACGGCGGTCGCCATCGGCCGCGAGCTGGGTATCATCACCGATCCCTCGCAGGCGATCCTCGGCGCGGACCTCGACAAGTTCACCGACGAAGAGATGGTCGAAGAGGTCACCAAGTATTCCGTCTACGCCCGCGTGCAGCCCGAGCATAAGACCCGTATCGTCAAGGCGTGGAAAGCCCGCGGCATGGTCACCGCCATGACCGGCGACGGCGTCAACGACGCGCCCTCCATCAAGGCCGCCGATATCGGCATCGGCATGGGCATCACCGGCACGGACGTCACCAAGGGCGTGGCCGACATGGTGCTGGCGGACGACAACTTCGCCACCATCGTCAACGCGGTGGAAGAGGGCCGCAAGATCTACGATAACGTCTGCAAGGTGCTGCAGTTCCAGCTGTCCACCAACATGTCCGAGGTCATCATCATGTTCGTGTCCTCCATCATGCACTTCCGGCTGATGAGCGCGGTGCATCTGCTGTGGGTCAACATGGTGACGGACTCCCTGCCCGGCCTGGCGCTGGGCATGGAAAAGGCGGAAGGCGACATCATGCGCCGCAAGCCGCGTGCCACCACGGACGGTATCTTCTCCCACGGCGCCGGCTTCGATATGGTCTGGCAGGGCATCTATCTTTCCATCGTGGAGCTGGCCGCTTACTTCATCGGCTATTTCATGGAAAACGGCAGCTTTGCCAATCTGACCTCCGGCAACGAGTGCATCAACGCCATGGCCATGGCTTTCCTGACCGTCAACTTCGCGGAGATGTTCTGCGCCATCAACATGCGCTCGCGTACGGGCTCGCTGTTCTCCAAGAGCATGTTTAAGAATTTCAACTGGTGGCTGTTCGGCGCGTTCGTCGTCACCACCCTGCTGACGCTGGCCGCCATCTACGTGCCCGGTCTGTGCACGGTGTTCGGCATCGAGGAGGGCACCTTCCAGCTCAACGAGCTGCTCATCTCCTTCGGCCTCGCACTTTCCACCGTGCCGGTGTTTGAGATCGGCAAGGCCATCAGAAGAGCCGGCATGAAGAAAAAAGGGATGTGAATTTCAGGTTTTTTTCAAAACAATGTGATATTATTCCCATTGTCAACGAAAGAACACTCCTTTGTTTTCATAAATATCTCCTCTTAAAAGCAGAGCGCGCCGTGAAAAACGGCGCGTTCTGCTTTCAGTCGTAAGTCGCAAGTCGAAAGAGCTTACGGCTTACGGCTTCCGGCTTTTTTGGCGAGGGCGAAGTTCCGGCTGGCGTCGATCAGATCCGTCACCGTTTCGTCCGGCACCGTACCGTCCAGCAGGATGCTGACCCAGTCGGTGTGGCTCATGTGGTAGGCGGGGTAGATCCCCGGGATGCCGGTATATTTTTCCGCGTTGTTTTTGCCCACCTTCACGTTCATCACGTCCGCAAAAGGCGTATCCTCCGGCGGGGCAGGCTCTTTGGTCACCCGCTGGCGGCGCACGCGCATCACGATGGCATACCACTTGCGGTTGGCGGGATACCGGAACACGGCGGGCTCCGGCGGGTCGCCGAAGGGGTAGTCCGGCGCTTCCCCGTAGCGTTCCGCGATCCGCCCGGCGATCCGGTTCGCCTGCGCGGAGGCGAACGGCGTTTCGGTGAAGCAGGCCTCCGCGATCCGCCGCAGCACCGCGCCGTAGGCCTCCCGCACCAGCCCCACGAAGGGCCCGGTGTGGGCTTTGGCCCGGATGGGCAGGTATTCCTCGCCCGCGGCCAGGTCGATCACGCGGCCCTCCACGGTCCCCTGCGGCGTGACGAACACCTCCGCGCGGAAATCGCCGTCCATGATGCTTTCTTCATAGCGCCAGCCGTCTCCCTCCGGCGTAAAGCCGAAGCCCGCCAGCGTCTCCGGGCGCAGCGTCCGCCGGGTGAAAATATCTTCTTCCGGTCCCATTCCGTCCCACCGTTTTCCTTGACTTTATCTTCTGTTCTTATTATACTGGATTTACGGAATATGTCAATGACTGCGGGAGCGCCTGTTTTCAGGCAGCCCCGGCATTATCATGTTTCAATGAGGAAAGTTGAGTTTTTGATGAAGAAACGATCCATACTGATGCCGATCCTTCTCGCGGCGCTGCTGTGGAGCGCAGCGCTCCCCGGCGGGCGGCCTCTCTGTCTGCCGACGCTCTTTGCCCCGGCGGAGGCGGCCGCCGTCGGCTGCGTCTCCGGCTTTGTGTACGAGGCCGTCCGGTCCAACCGCATCGAAGGCGCGACGGCGACGTTGTACTATGAAGACAAAGCGGGGAAGCCCGTCGTCTGGGACGCCGGAGCCTCCGGTCAGCAAAATCCGCAGACCACGGACAGGGCGGGCGCGTTCCGCTGGGACGTGCCGGCAGGAAAATGGCGGGTGGAGATCGCAAAGGAGCATTACGAAAAAGCATATTCCGACTGGACGGACGCCGCCTCCGGGCGGCAGAACATCGCGGTCCCGCTTGTCTCCGTCGCCGCGCCGGAGGTCGCGGACGTCATAAAAAAGAGGGACAGCTATACCCAGGAAGACTATATTACCGTGATCTTTTCCCAGTATATGGACCGTGATACGATCAACGAAGATACGATCGTTTTCACAAAGAGCGGCGTCCCCGCGGACTGCGAGATCAGCGCTGCGGACGGCGAGGTATCCGGCGCAAGCGATTACGTCTACTACGCAAGGTCGTTCGATCTCTTCCCGGAAAAGGGCGTTACGGAGCTTACCGTGAAAAACGTAAGGAACTACGCCGGAACGAAAATCGAAAAAACATACCGTATTTTTACGGAAACGATCCGTCCCGCGGTCGCGTTTACGTTAGGCGACGTGGACGGCGACGGCGCGGTCGCCCCCGCCGACGCCCGTCTGGCGCTGCGGGCCTCGGTCGGGCTGTTTCCCGACGGCGACGCCTCCGTTTTCCGCAACGGGGCAAGGGCGTTCCTGGCGGCGGACTGCGACGGCAGCGGCACGATCGAGTCCGGGGACGCGAGAACGATCCTGCGGGCGTCGGTGGGGCTGGCGCTGCGGGCGGGCAATTCGCCGCTTGCCGATTACGTGAACCTGACGGACAAGCACGACGACCGGACCCATCGGATCGACAAGATCACCCTTCACCATATGGACGGCGTCATGACGGCGCAGGACTGCTGCGACTACTTCTGCGAGACGAAACGCCAGGTCTCCGCCAACTACTGCATCGGCTACGACGGCAGCATCGCCCTGAACGTGGAGGAGCAGTACCGGGCGTGGACCTCCTCCAGCGAGGCGAACGATATGCGGGCGATCACGATCGAGATGTCGAACGACGGATGGGACGACGACCGGCACGTCTCGGACGCTTCCCTTGCGGCGCTGATCGACCTGTGCGCCGACATCTGCCTGCGCAACGGCATCGACAAGCTGGTTTACACCGGGGACGCCTACGGCAGCCTGACCGTGCATAAAATGTTTATCGATACGGACTGTCCCGGCCCGTATCTCATCCGGAAATGCGGCTATATCGCGGCGGAGGTGAACAAACGGCTCGCGGCCCAGCCGACGCAATAGATATTCAAAGAAAACGCCGCCCTGTGAATGAATCACGGGGCGGCATCCTGCGCCGATATCGTTTCGGGAACGACGTTCGGCGCGGCGTTGTTTTCCCTGATAGTAACGGTTATCTCACGGAAAAAAGCGTTATTTCCGCATCGCGGCCAGATCCCGGTAGCTGATGAGCTGAACGCCGTGGGTCCTGAAAGCGGCGTGGGTCTCCGGGTCCTTCATCACCAGGTATTCCCAGTACCTTCGCTGCCACGTGCCGGTGATGGCTTGCATCTCGTCCGTGGGCAGGGCGGGGTGGACGTAGGTCTCGCTGATCCCCTCCGGCACGCGGATCAGGTATTCGATAAAGTTGTATTTGAACTGTTCGTAGGTCTCGCCGGTTTCGATCTTCTCCGGGAAGATCAGGTAGTCCGGCATCGGCACGTGATAGATTTTTCCGAAGAAGCCGGAAAACCGGCAGGCGGCCGTGAACAGCCATTGCGGCGCTTCGTCGGGGCACTGGCTGGCCAAAGGCTTCGAGAACATGCGGAAGGGGTAGCCCTTTTTGCCGCACAGCGCCAGTATCTTGGGCAGCATCAGCAGCTTCCCGTTCAGCCCGTACAGCGCGCCCATGTGGCTGTCCACGTGGCTGGGCTTCATGCCGCGTTTCTCGCAGAATTCGATCTGCGCCTTTGCCTCCGCGACGGCCTCGTCGTAGTCGCAGTTGGCCTCGAAGTCTTCGCTTTCGGGCCACATGCGGCCCTCCGGCGTGTGCAGGCTGGCACCGCCCGTGAGCGATCCCCACGGGAATTTCTCCTTCCACTCGTTGGTATGCGTCAGGTGGACGCCGATCGCGTACTCCGGGTGCGCGGCGGCGAAGGCCACCGCCTCCTCCGCGCCGGGGCAGGGCGTCATGATGGTGGAGGATTTCAGCCAGCCGCCCTCAAACAGCTCCATGACCGCTTCATTCGCGGAATGACACAGCCCGAAGTCGTCGGCGTTGATGATCAGATACCGTTTCATTGATTTTCTTCCCCTTTTCCATTCATTGACCCCATTATAGCGATTGTTTTCCGTTTTGGCAAGAAACAGAATTTAAACTTTATTTTTCTTGTATTATCTGTTATTTTGTGCTACTATTAAAACAAATCTAATAACGGAGGGAAGAAATATGTTACCCATCGGATTGCAGCTGTATTCCGTCAGGAACGAGATGGAGAAGGATTTTGAGGGCACGCTCGCCAAGGTAGCGGAAATGGGCTACGAGGGCGTGGAGTTCGCGGGGCTGTTCGATAAGGACCCGGCAGAGGTGAAAAGGCTGCTGGACAAGTACGGCCTGAAGGCGGTCTCCGCCCACGTGCCGTTGGCCGACATGCTGGCGGATATGGACAAGGTCATCGCCGATTACAAGGCCATCGGCTGCCCGTTCATCGCCATCCCCTACGTGGACGAGAAGTACCGCCCCGGCACGCCGGACTATCCCGAAACGCTGAAAAAGATCGATTCTCTCGGCGCGAAGTGCAAGGCCGCCGGTCTGGTGCTGATGTACCACAACCACGACTTCGAGTTCGTGAAGCTCGGCGATAAGTACGGCATCGACGTGATGTACGAGACCGTGCCGCCGGAGCACCTGCAGACGGAGCTTGACACCTGCTGGGTGAACGTGGGCGGCGAGGACCCCGCGAAATTCATCGAAAAGTATTCCGGCAGGACGCCCGTCGTGCATCTCAAGGATTTCGTGATGCAGGGCCGCGAGAAACCCAAAAAGCTGTACGCGCTGATCGGCATCGACGACGACGGGGAACAGGCCTCCGAGGAAGCTTTCAGCTTCAAGCCCGTGGGCTACGGCGTGCAGGATATGCCCGCCATCATCGCCGCCGCCGAGAAATCCGGCGCGCAGTGGCTGATCGTGGAGCAGGACCAGCCCGACAAGGGCAACACCGAGCTTTCCGCCGTCAAGCAGAGCATCGATTACCTGCGCAGCCTGTAAAAACTGCCGAAAAAAATCCCGCCGCAGCCGTTCGTTGCCGTTTCGCAACCGCCGGCTGCGGCATTTCCAACTTTGTTCGGTTGCGTTTGGCGGTCCGTTGTGGTACACTGGGACTGAAAACCGGCTTTTCGGAACAGGGAGGGATCATAACATGACGATCGGCGAAAAGATATACCGGTGCCGCAAGGCGAACGGCTGCTCGCAGGAGGAGCTGGCGGCGCTGCTGGGCGTATCGAGACAATCCGTCAGCAAATGGGAGACAGGCGACGCGCTGCCGGAGGTCGGCAAGCTGCTGCCCATGGCGCGGTGCTTTCGGGTGACGACCGACTGGCTGCTGGACGAGGAGGCGGACGATCCCTGCCCGCCGCCCGCCGCGGGACCGGCGACGGAAGGGCGCGGCGCAGCGGCGGAAAAAACGGGCGGACTTTACCGGAAATTCGGCTGGCTCATCGGCGTCGTCGGACTGATTTACGGCGTGTTGCTGTGCGCGGGCGGCGTTCCGGTCTTCGTCGGGATCTCGCAGTCAATAAAAAACGCGGCGGGATCCTCGCCGGACGCCGTCGCGATCTCCCGGGCGTTTCTGGTGGTGCCCGTCGTGTTCGGCGTCGTCGCGCTGGCGCTCGTCGTCGGCAGCGTGATTTTTCTGATCCGGTTCCGGAAAAAGTACCCGAGGGAAAAACAGAAAAAAGCGGAGCCGTAACGCGCCGATTTTTGTGTATCACCCCGTGTTTTTTATCGCGGAGTGATTTTTTTTGCAACACTTTCATAGATTGTGATATCTTGTCTGACGGAAGCGTTAATTCTTTAACAAATCATAAGAAACAGGGCGGCTTTTTTAAAGCTGTTTTTAAGCCGTTTCCACCAAAATTTAACAGTATCAATATCAGTGAGGAGCATCGTATGAAAATCAAAACAATCATTGTCGTTTTGCTGGTCGTCGTGATGGCGGCGGCGCTTTGCGCCTGCAACGGCGGCGAGGACGCGGTGTACGCCCAGTCGCTGCGTTCGCTGAACGATATGGGCCCCGTGGGCGTGGCCGACCGCTTTGCCGGGATGGCCGTTTCCGGCCAGACCAAGGAGATCAAAAAGGACCCCTCCCTGACCGTGGAGGAGATCAAGGTGGAGGAAGGCCAGCTGGTAAAGGCCGGCGACGTGCTGTTCACCTATAACAACGAGTCCGCCAACCTGAACGTGGAAGAGGCGAAGCTGGAGATCGAAACGTTGAAAAACAAGATCACCACTCTCAACTCCCAGATCAGCGAGCTGACCAAAGAGCGCAATTCCGCCGCTTCCTCCGACAAGCTGGCCTACACCCTTGAGATCCAGGGGTTACAGGCCGACGTAAAGGAGACGCAGTACACCCTCGGCGTAAAGGAAAAGGCCCTGAAGGCGCTGGAAAAGACGGCGGGCGACACCCAGGTGAAAAGCGAGATCGACGGACGCGTGACGGAGATCAACGAAAACGGCGGCACGACGGAGGACGGCAACGAAAAGCCCTTTATCACCATCGTGGAGGTGGGCAACCTTCGCGTGAAGGGTACCATCAACGAGATGAACCGCGGCGCGCTGAACGAGGGCGACCCGGTGACGATCCGTTCCCGCACGGATGAAACGCAGACCTGGCAGGGCGTGATCCAGACCATCGACTGGGAAAACGCCGAAAAGGAAGACCGCAGCAATTATGGGTTTTACGGCGGCGAAAGCGACGAGATGACTACCTCGTCCAAATACCCGTTCTATATCACCGTGGAGGACCCGGAGGGGCTCATCGTGGGCCAGCACGTCTACATCGAGCCCGGCGAAACGGTTTCCAACTGGTCGGACCAGCTGATGATCCCCGCTTATTTCGTGAACGACGCGGACGACGCCCCGTGGGTATGGGCGGTCAACGGCAGGGATCGGCTGGAAAAGCGCGAGATCACGTTGGGCGATTACGACGAGACTACGGAGCAGTATGCCGTGTTGACCGGCCTGACGCTTGACGACTACGTGGCGTTCCCGGATGAAACGCTGCAGCCCGGTATGAAGGCGGAAAAGATCGACGGTTACGCGCCGGCGGACGACGGCGAATTCTATGACGACGCCGTGTTCGACGGGGAAGCGTTCGAAAACGGCGCGTTTGAAGGCGAAACGTTCGACGGCGACACAGTCTTTAACGGCGCGTACGCCGATACGGCGGACGGTTTTTCCGCGGATACGGCGGACGGCTTTGCGTATGAGGAGGCGACGGGCACCCATGCTGATTGAGATGACCGATATCTGTAAGGATTACCAGCAGGGCAAGGAGACCGTGCGCATCCTGAAGAATATTGATTTACAGGTGGAGCAGGGCGAATATATCGCCATCATGGGGCC
>JAFRRP010000075.1 GCA_017428085.1 Clostridia bacterium
CAGTCCGCGGAAATGGTCGATCCGCAGCACGTCGTAGAGCTTCTCCGCGCCGCCGATGCGCCGGATCCACCAGCCGAAGCCGTCCTCCCGCATTTGATCCCAGCGGTAGAGCGGGTTGCCCCAGAGCTGGCCGTCCGCCGTGAACGCGTCCGGCGGCACGCCGGCCACCTCGGTGGGCACGTTGTCCTCATCCAGCTGGAACCACTCCGGCGCGGCCCACACGTCCGCGGAATCCATGGCCACATAGATCGGGATATCCCCGATGATGCCGATGCCGTTCTCGTGGGCGTAGTCCCGCACCGCTTTCCACTGACGGAAGAACAGAAACTGCAGGTAAATGTAAAAATCCACGTCCTCGCGCAGCAGCTCGGCGTATTTTTCCACCGCGCCGTTCTTGCGCAGGCGGATATCCTCGTCCTCCCACTCGGTCCAGGGACGCATGACGAAGCGCCGCTTCAGCGCCATGAACAGCGCGTAGTCGCGCAGCCAGCCGGCGTTTTCTTCGGTGAAGGCCTCCACCTCCGCGCGGTCCCTTTCAAGACCGCGGGCGGCGGCTTTGCGCAGCACGTTGAACCGCTTTTGATAGAGCGTGCCGTAATCCACTTTCTCCGGGTCGGCTCCCCACCGGATCCTGCCGTACTCCGCGCGGGTCAGCAGCCCGTCCTCCCGGAGCAGGTCGAGATCGATGAAATAGGGATTGCCCGCGAAGGTGGAAAAGCTCTGGTAAGGGGAATCGCCGTAGCCGGTGGGGCCCACCGGCAGGATCTGCCACCAGCGCTGCTTCGCCGCTTTGAGGAAATCAATAAAATCGAAGGCGGCCCTGCCCAGCGTGCCGATCCCGTAGGGGGAGGGCAGCGAGAAGATGGGACATAGTATGCCGCTTGAACGTTCCAGCATAGCCGATCACCCTTTCACCGCACCGGCGGCCACACCCTTGATGATGTATTTCTGACAGGTGAGGTAGAAAATGATGATGGGGATGATGGAGAGCAGGATCAGCGCCATGGTGGCGCCCATATCCACCGATCCGTAGGAGCCCTTCAGGTATTGGATGTGGATCGGGATCGTCATGTATTTCGTGCGGTCCAGCACCAGATAGGGGAGCAGGTAGTCGTTCCACACCCACATGATCTCCAGCACGCCCACGGAGATGAGCGTCGGCTTGAGCAGGGGCAGCACCACGAGGAAGAAGGTGCGGATCGGGCCGCAGCCGTCGATGGCGGCCGCCTCCTCGATCTCCAGCGGGATGCTTTTGACGAAGCCGGAGAACATGAACACCGCGAGCCCCGCGCCGAAGCCGAGGTAGACGACGGGGATCGTCCACGGGGTATTGAGCTTCAGGGAGTCGCTGGTCCGCGCCAGCGTGAACATCACCATCTGGAACGGCACGATCATGGAGAACACGCACAGGTAGTAGACGATCTTACTGAACAGCGTGCCCACCCGCGCCACGTACCAGGCGGCCATGGAGGTGCACAGCAGGATCAGGAAGGTGGAGACCACGGTGATGAGCAGGCTGAACAGCACGCTCTTCCAGAAGGGATAGTTGCCGAAGGTCATGCCCTTGATATAATTCTGCAGGCCCATCCAGGTCTGTTCGTTGGGCAGTGCGAAGGTGGCGGTGTTGATGGAGGCGTTGCTCTTGAAGGAGTTCATGAGCACGATCGCGATGGGCAGCAGGTAGACCACCGACAGGATCGCGAAGGAAACGCTCAGCAGCGCTCTGGAACGGCGCTGTTTTTTCAGCAAAGAGGAATTCATTACTGCTGCACCTCCTTTTTACGGGTGGAAGAAAGCTGCACGATGGAGATGACCGCCACGAGGATGAAGAAGACCACGGCCTTGGCCTGACCGGGCCCGCGGGAGGATTTCGTCTCGTACAGGGCGCGGTAAATGTTCAGGGCCAGCATTTCGGTGGTGTGGATCTCCCCGTCGAAGGGGCGGCCGCCGGTGAGGGCGATGTTCTGATCGAACAGCTTGAAGGAATTGGTGAGGGTCAGGAACGTGCAGATGGTGATGGAGGGCATCACGTTGGGGATCGTGACATGCCACAGCGTTTTCCAGGCGGAAGCGCCGTCGATCTTGGCGGCCTCGATGATGTCCTCCGGCACGCTCTGGATCCCGGCGATGTAAATGATCATCATGTAGCCGATCTGCTGCCACGCCATCAGGATCACCAGGCCCCAGAAGCCGAACTTCGATTCCAGCACAAGGGAGGTGTCGAAGTGGATCAGGATGCCCTCGAAGATGGTGGACCAGATGTAGCCCAGCACGATGCCGCCGATCAGGTTCGGCATGAAGAACACGGTGCGGAACACGTTGGAGCCCTTGATGCCCCGGGTGAGGGCATAGGCCACCGCGAAGGCGAACACGTTGATCACCACAAGGCTGACCAGCGTGAATACCGCGGTGTACCAGAAGGCGTGCCGGAAGCCCTCGTCGGTGAAAATGTCTTTATAGTTGGCAAAGCCCGACCACTTCCAGTCACGGGTGAGCTTGAATTTTGTGAAGGAGAGGAACAGACCTTTGACGAAGGGGTACAGGAACCCGATGCAGAAGGCCGCGAAGGTGGGCAGCAGGAACAGCGGGAACATCCGCTTGATGGGACGGCGCACCAGCTTTGAGTTGAGCGCGTTGCCGTCGGCGGCTTTTCTGTCCACGTTGTTGAGCACCACGGCGATCATCGTCAGGCCCAGCAGCATGATGGCGGCGCGCCACCAGGAGCCGGCGTCCTCCAGCGCGTAGGACCAGGTCTGCAGCGTGCCCGTAAAGGGCAGCCGGGTGAGCACGTTCAGCGAAGCGAGCAGCCCCACCAACAGCAGACATCCGCCCGCCGCGCACAGGAGGATCCTGACGGGAAGCGATTTTTTGGAAGTCATGCGGTTCTCCTTTCCGAAATAATTCCGAAGGGATATTCGGTTGGTGAAGAAAAACGGAAGGCGGGAACGGGAAACCCCGTTCCCGCCCTGGTTTAGCGGAGTGGTGCGGGAAGGATCGGATTATTCGGCGTGATCCTTCACATACAGAGTGGCCCAGCCGTCCACGGCGGCCTTCACGACCTCGTCCCATTCGCCCTGGCCAGCGGAATACTTGGTCATGGCGTCCACAACGGCAGCTCTGTAATCGTCAACGGCGGGCTCCCAGTTGAAGGCCCACGTGACGACGTAGTTGCCCTTGGCGGTGTAGTCGTTCGCGGCGGCAAAGAAGACGTTCTCGGGGGTCTTGGCGTTCTTGAAGGGGCAGGGTCCGAACTGCTCCGCCATCATGGTGGTGCCTTCGTCGGAGGTGACGACCCAGGTCATGAACGCAAGCGTCGCGTCGATGTCTTCCTGCTTGGCGTTGGCGTTCACAGCCCAGCAGTTCTCGGTGCCGCAGCAAAGACCGGCCTTTTCTTCGCCGTCAACGCCGCAGTAGATCGGGATCATGGTGAGGTCTTCGGGATTCATGTTGAAGTTGCCGGTCAGGTTGGCGTACTCCCAGGTACCGTTCTGATAGAACACGGCCTTGCCCTCGCCGAATTCGGCTTCGGCCTGGTCGCCGGTGGCGGAGGCCAGCGCGGCGCCGGTGGTGGCGGTATCCGTGATATACAGATCCCAGATGGCCTTGTAGTTATCCATGTAGGTGCCCTTGATCTCGGCGGGCTGCTCTTTCACGCCGTCGTCACGGAACTCGTAGAACAGAGGCATATTGATCAGATGGCCGGAGAATCTCCAGGAGGAGGAGCCGTCCAGACCGGCGCTGGTGAACGCGTCGAAGCCCAGCTCGGCTGCTCTGGCGTGGATGTCGTCGGCGACGGCCTTCAGGGAATCGAAGTTGGTGATCTCATCGAGGGAATGGCCGGCCTGCTCCAGCAGCGCCTTGTTGACGATGATGCCGAACGCCTCGTAGCAATAGCCGACGGATACCAGCTTGTCGCCGTCATAGAGGTTGAAATCGGAGGTGGTGAGTTCCTTGACGAAATCGGCGTCGGTGAGATCCAGCGCGTATTCGCCCCAGGTCTCCACGCCGCCCTGGTTGCCGATCTGGAACATGGTGGGGGCGGCGTCCTTATCCATTTCAGCGGTAAGGGTGTTGTCGTATTCGCCGGAGGCGGCGGTCACGACCTTGACTTCCACGCCGGTCTGCTCGGTGTAGGTCTTGGCCAGATCCTGCCAGGCCTGATCCGCTTCGGGCTTGAAGTTCAGGTAGTAGACCTTGCCGGTGGCGGTATTGGCGGGCTTGGGGGCGTCCGTGGACGTTTCCGTTCCCGATTTGTCGGCGCAGGCGCCGAACGCGAACACGATGCTCAGAACGAGCAGGATTGCAAGGAGTTTCTTCATGAATAATTCTTCCTTTCGAATGATGATATATTTCCACGCCAGCAGGCGTAAAAATCGAATGGGATCAGCGGACGTCCCGCACGCTTTCGCCCTCCCGCAGCACGGCCTCCAGCGTGATGTGCCGGTTGCCGCTTCTGCCGTCGATCAGGTCGATCAGCGTGGTCACGGCGCCGCGGCCCAGCTCCTCGGCGGGCTGTACCATGGTGGTGAGCGCAGGGATCGTGTACTGGGTGACGGAGATGCCGTCGATGGCGATGACGGAACAGTCCTGCGGCACGCGCACGCCCGCGTCGTACAGCGCGCGGATGGCGGCGACGGCCATGGTGTCCGCCGCGGCGAACATTGCGGTGAACGCGGCGCCGGAAGCAACGAGCCGTCGGGTGGCGTTGTAGGCGCCGTGCAGGGAATAGCTGGCGGTCTCGGCGATCAGCGTTTCCTCCGGCTGCAGGCCCGCTTCCGTCAGCGCTCGCTTGTAGCCCTCAAACCGCAGCGCGCCGATGGAGCCGTCCTGCCGGTCCGGCAGCAGGATCGCGATCTTTTTGTGGCCGCTGCGCAGCAGATAATCGGTGGCGGCAAAGGCGGTCGCCGTATCGTCCACCGTGACGGAGGAGTAGGCGGCGTCTTCCAGCGCGCCGAAGCTGTTGCGGTAGGTACAGCACACGAAAGGGACGCCCAGCAGCGCCGTATCGGCCGCGGTATAATCGCACTTTCCGCCGAGCAGCACCAGCCCCTTCAGCCGTTTGCTGCGGGCCAGCGTCGCCCCGGCCAGCAGTTCGCTCTCATCCGTGTTGATCTGGTGCAGCACCAGCGTGTAGCCCAGTTCCTCGGCGGTCTTTTCGATGGCGCGGATCACGGCGGTGAAAAAAATGTTGCCGATCCCCTTGACCACGAGGCCGATGGCGTCCGACGGGCGGCTGACCAGGTCGCGCGCCGCGTCGTTCGGGATATAGTGGACCTGCTGCGCGGTCTCAAGCACCTTCCGCCGTACCTCTTCGCTCACGTCCGGATGCCCGTTGATGGCGCGCGAAACGGTGCTGACGGAAACGCCGCAGAGCTTTGCCAGCGTTTTAATGTTCAAAGCCAAACACCTTCCGTAATAAAAAGCGGCATAAAAATGAACGGTTTTGCCGGGAAGTGACGAAAACCCGACAGATTCCTCCGGAATCGTTACCGGTATCGTTTCCAGCCCGCTTCCATTGTCAAAATATCAAAAAAAACCGGTTTTGTCAAGTATTTTTTGTAATGATTGCAAGATTGTAACTTCTTTTCGGTATCCTGCAAGGTATTTCCCTGCCTGTGGGATTTCAGGCCCCTCAAACCGCCGGATCGCATTTTCGTCGCCCGGCGATCATTTTCTCCGGACGTACCTCATCAGCCAATGATGAGGTACTGTTTTTTTGCTGTTTTGGGAAAGGCTCCTTCGAGCAGCAGCGGAGGGCCTCTTTTCTTCATCCATAAACATCCCCAAGAATACTTCAGAATTACTGTTGATAAAGGAGATGTGCATAACAACGGCGAATACCGCAACCGTTTTGAAGTCACCTGAGATGGAATATCACGTTCGGCAGCGGAAAGAAATGACCGACATCAGGATTATCGTTACGGCCATGCGAAGCATTCATGCGCCGCTGCCTCCGGATTTTTTTTCAACCCACGCGAGGAGCTTTTCCTTCGGGACCGCTTTTCGGTCCCCGTCTTTCAGAACGGGAAACGATGCTTCCTGCATGAGTTCGTATGCGCCGGAAATGGAAATCCCAAGCAATTTCGCGACGTGATCCGCGCAGAGAAAAAGCGGAAGTTCGCCGTAGGATCTGAAAAAGACACGGGTGATCGTGTTGCAGAATCCTGCGAGGCCTGCGGCCGGGAGGACTTTTGCGGAAGCTCTTCATTTTTATATAAGAAAAACCGTATGGGAATTGCATAATTCCTGCAGAGATGATATAATGAAACCCTATGAACCGCATGAGGAATACGACGTCGGCGTTTTTGATCTGTGGAACGGCAAGGATTTCAAGCAAATCCCTGATGATCTGAGGGATCCCTATCGGCTGGACGATATCCACCCGACCAGGGCCGGTCACCGCGGCAGGCGGGGACCGGAACCTGAAAAACGGCTTTTGGATTTTATGACGATTCACCAAAAAGAGTTCGCGGGGCTTTGATATGATTGCAAAGAGAGGATTTGTACCGGAGGACGAAATATCCTTTTCTCCTGAAGGGGTAAAGCGTATGCAAACCGCTTCCGCCCACGTTTTCTATTTGATCAACGAGGGATACGACCTGAAACAGGCCGCTGCGTTCGTTGGGAATCACCTGCAGTTGTCAGAGCGTCAACGGATGGCCGTCATGCGGAGTCTCGCGTCGCGAGAGCAGCTTGCCGCGCGGGAAAAGAAACGGATCGGACCCGGCTCTCTTGCGGGGCGCGAGGTATGGATCGACGGGTTCAACACGGTGATCACACTGGAAGTCATGCTGAACGAATCCATCCTTTTCAGGGGAATGGACGGCTGTATACGGGATCTTGCCTCACTCAGAGGCACGTACCGGACGATTTCCGAAACAGCGCAAGCGGTACGGCTGCTGATAGAACAGCTGCAGGGGACCAACGTTGGTCGGAGCCACATTTTGCTGGATCGCCCGGTATCCAATTCAGGCCGTCTGAAAACGCTGATTGCTGAAACGGCAGAAGAAAGATCCTGTGATATTGACGTTCAGATCATCGACGACGTTGACAGAATCCTTTGGGAGAAAGCAAATGTGATCACATCCGACGCGATCATACTGGATCACTGTTCATGCTGGGTGAACCTGTTGGCGGAATGTGTGAAAAAACACGGAGGCAGAGTGCTGCAGGTGTGGTGTTGATATGAAAAACGAAAAAAAAGGCAACAATTGGACTGCGTATCATGACCCCGATGCCGGGAGGTATTTTGCGGAGATCATATACACCAGCCGGGAAGGGCGGGAACAGTACGATTACGAGATAACGCGGGATATTTACAGCCGACTCGGGACATTCGAGGATGACACAGACAACGAAAGGCTGATAAAGACCGCAAAGATGACGTATTCGTTTGAGAATACGATGTGCGGCACGCTCGGACCGGAGAGGATGGTCTGGGACGAAGAAGCCAACGAAGCTATGCATAAGTGCGAGCAGAAACGAAAAAAAAAGATATGATAAAATAATTATGGATCGTAATATTGCTTGTCGGTGTTATATTTTTTTCAGGGTGCGGCGCCGGTGCGCATGATGTGACGAAAGCACAGCACCGGGACCGGTACGGAGAGAGCGAGATCATCTACGGCGAGTATGACGGTTCGCTTGCCGCCGTCTGCAACAACGGCGTGTTTGTCGGGCTGGCTGATAACGGCGTGATATCATACAAGGGGATCCCCTATGCCGAACCGCCTGTCGGCGAACTGCGCTGGAAGGATCCCGTTCCCGCGAGGGACAGCGAAATCGTGCGCCAGGCATATTATTTCGGGTATTCGCCGATCCAATCCGAGTGGCCGTCGGAGGTCGGTTCCTATTACCCGCAGATCGAAGACTGCCTGACGCTGAACGTATGGTCAAACACAAACGGTCCCGCCGAAGGAAAAACAGTCATGGTCTTCTTTCACGGAGGTTCCTACGGCTGGGGCGCGACGTCCGAACCCATGTATGACGGACATCATCTTGTGGAGAAATACCCTAATATCGTGCTTGTGACGGTAGAATACCGCTTGGGCGTTCTCGGTTTTATTGACTTTTCATCCGTTCCCGGAGGCGAAGCATATGCCACAAGCGGCAATCTGGGTCTTCTGGATCAGATTTGCGCGCTTCAATGGGTTCAAAAGAATATCGCGGCTTTCGGCGGCGATCCGGATAACGTGACCGTTTTCGGAGAATCCGCCGGCGCGGGAAGCGTTTCGCTTCTTCCGCTGACAGAGGAAGCCGACGGTTTCTATCGAAGGATCATCGCGGAAAGCGGCTCGGTCGCGCTGACGTACAGCCGGGAGGAATGCCAAAACCTGACGAAGCTGCTGCTTGAAAAAAGCGGCTGCGCCACGATGGACGATCTAAAGGCGCTTTCCGAAGAAGAGCTTGTCTCCCTGAATGAAGATCTGAATGATTATAACAATTTCCCGGAAAGAGACGGTATTGTTTTGCCGGAAGACCTGTATGGAGCTTATGCAAACGGGGACGCGGCAAAGGCGGATATGCTGATCGGCACGAACGCGGACGAAGTGCGCCGCTGGATCGCGGAAAGGGGATACTATGCGCCCGGTATCCCCGGCATGCCGCTGTATCGGTACGGTTTTCCCATTATGTATGAAAACAACCGTAAGCGCATGACAGATGAAGAAAAACAATGTGTAAACGCATTTCTTGCATTGAACAACGGGCAAAGCATATGGAAACTTACGGAACTGTATAATGAGCTTCTTTTCCGCATTCCGGCCATGAAGCAGGCGGAACTGCATTCCGCCAACGGGAATCGCGTATACGCCTATTATTGGACGATGCCCGACGAAGATGAAACGCTCGGGGCCTGTCACGCAATCGAACTGTCATATGTTTTCAACACCATCTCGACTTTTTCAAAAACATAGTATAATAACCCCGGCGCCCGGCAAGCGAAGCTTGCCGCCAGCGCTATGCGCGGGAAGCAAAAACAGCGTTTTTTTGCCGGGAACATTGAACCATCATTTTCGCGAAGCAAATACTTGCTTCGCGGCGCGTACGCGCGACGGGATTTTGCTTTGCAAGATCCCGGAAATGCGGTATAATAAATCCAAATCAAACTGCGCCGCGGCGCAGTCCGACGGTACGGAGGGAGCAGATCATATGGAAAAGGAGTATGGCGGCCTGCCGATGCGGCTGGCCCACACGGGGGTGACCCAGTTCGCCCCGGAAAACACGCTCGAGGCGTTTCAAAAAGCGGCGGAGCTCGGCCTGGAAGGGGTCGAGATGGATATCCAGATCAGCGGCGACGGCGAGATCATCGTGACCCATAACGGCAACATGGGCTACATGACCTTTGAAGAACACCGGGACGCGCTGCGGGAAATGACCGCGGCGCAGATCAAGCGGTTCGACATCCCTTACCGCAACGCGCTGAAGCTCAAGTATCCGCCCTATCCCTGGACGGAGCACGCGGGCGGGCGGCGCATGATCGTGCCGCCGGACTATCACGAAGACCGCGTGACGCATCTGATTACCTTCCCGGAATTCGACGCGTGGCTCAGCGGGGTCGAGGCCGATTTCACCGTTGAGGTGGAATTCAAAACGACGGGGATGTGCCCTCGCATGGATGAGATCCTGGCGTCCTCGCCCAACGTTTCGCGCTATATCTTCTTTTCCGGCGACTGGGACGTGCTGGAGGAAATGCAGGCGCATTACCGCGAAAAAGGCAAACCCGACGGGCTGCGACTGGGCGCCAACATCCGCTTTATCAACGAAAAAACGATGGACTTTGTCCGGCGCTCCGACCTATGGGAGGTCGGGCTGAACGACGGCGCTTTCACCGGGGCTGACGTCGACATGTTTGCCGGCATGGGCGTCAAAGTGTTCTCGAACCTCGGCGACTATCCCGAATGGTGGGCGCAGATCTGCGAGATGGGCGTGGCCGGCTTTAAGACGAATTATCCGGACGCCTTTACCGAATGGTGGCGCGGCGTCCAAAAACAAACGTCAGAGGGAGCTTACCGATGAAAACATGGCAATAAGTCCTGTTTGTCGTGATCCTTGCGATCTTCGTTGCGGTGTCGGTCGCGATCTCGCTGATCTCGATCTCCCGCGCGCCGTATAAATTCAAGCCGGAAACGGCGATCGTCGCCGCCGGTTTTACCTCCGGCTGGGACGTTTTGTACGTGGACGACGTGCGCATCAAGTGCGTGGTCATCGGTATCGCGTTCGATCTGGTCGGCTACCTTCTGATGACGCTGCCGTATCTTTTCTTTTGGGACTACACGGACGAAAAGCACCGCGAGATCATGAAGGCGCTGCAGGAACGCGCGGACGCGATGCAGGACGCGTCCGAAACCGCCGCGCCCGCCGTACCGACGCAAGCGCGGGCCGAAGAAACGCCGCTGCCGACCGGCTGAACCGAAAGGAGCTTTTCCATGGAACCCTATTGTTGGAACTATGATTACAGCCGGACGCTCTGGATGAAGATGTTCCTTGCAGAACCTGATTTCCCGAAAAACCGGTCCGACGTCAGGATCACCTTCGCGCAGGCGCTGGAGATCATCAAAACGATGGACAACCTGACGCAGGGGATCCCGAAGATCGTCTATCTCGTCGGCTGGCAGGGGCTCGGCCACGACGACTGCTATCCCGAAATGGAAATCGTCAACGAAGCGCTGAAGCGGCCCGAGGACAAAACGGCGCGTGACAGCTTGCGGTGGCTGTTTGAAGAAGCAGGGAAGTACCATACCGTGGTCAGCTTCCACGGCAATCTGGCCGATGCCTATACGCAGACCCCCTGCTTCCCCGAGCTGGTCAAAGCGAACGCCGTGGTAAAAAACGCACAGGGCGAGGCGACGCCGATCGAGATTTTCAACGGCCGCGACGGCTACAAGATCTCCTATAAAGGATATTATGAAAGCGGCCTGTTCCGGCGCAACTGGGACCGCTTCTGCGAGGCGACGCTCGTACGCGAGGCCGGTACGGTGCATTTGGACAACTTCTGCATCGCGCAAAGCATCAACCCTTACACAAGCGTGGAGGAAGAGGACGAGGCGCGGAATAAAATGCTGGACTATATTCAATCGCTCGGCATTGACGTGACCACGGAATACACTTATCGCGAGTTGGAATGGCGCGCGGATTCCCCCGGACACCCGATCCGCCGATTTTATGAAACGGCGGCGTCTCCGCTGCCGGAGGGCCGGTGGGAAGACGCGCCGCTGCGCACCCTCGGCAGGATACCCGCCTCATGGTGGACAAGCAACCTGACAGCGGAAGAATGTATGCGAATCCCGCCCGCGCTTTACAGCGGCCACCTGACCGACCCGAAGCTGCTGGCGGTATTCTACGGCGCCATGCACGGCGAAGATATCTGGATGAAGCACGGCGTAAAAACCGGGGACTGGGCAGACGAATTCCTCTTTCAGTTCTGCACGCTGCAGCTGCCGTATTTTTATCTGAACCGCCTGGAACGCCGAGAGCTGCAAACGGACGGCGACAGCTATACCGTCGTCTTTTCCGACGGCGTTGTGAGCGAGGGGAAGAACCGGCGCATCCTGAAAAACGGCGTCATTCTGAAGGACGGCGACGACGCGCTGCTGCCGCTGGATGAAGCGCGCACCGCCTTCATCGCCTATTCCAAAGACGGCAAACGCGGCGAATGGGCCATCCCCGACGCGGCGTTCTCCCGCGCCGCCGTTTGGGAGATCACGCCGGACGGCAACATGCCCGCCGGCAAAGCCCAGATCCGAAACGGCGTCGTCCGCCAGTCCGTCCGCCCCGGCCAGGCGCTGCTGCTGAAAGCGGCAGAAAACTGACGGAGAACAAAACAGCTCTTTATATGATAAGAAAAAAACGGAGGTATAAAATGTTTCAAAAGGTTTTCAGTATCATGATGGCCTTCACGATCCTTGCCGGTATCGTGTTCACAGGCTGCGCAAAAGACAATGCGGCAGCATCCGCGGAGGTTATCGGTATTATCGGCGCTATGGATGTGGAAGTGACCTCGCTGAAGGAGGCGGCCGACGTCACAAAGACCACAGAAATTGCGGAAATGGAATTCTGTGAGGGTACGCTCGGCGAAAAGAAGGTCGTTATCGTTAAGTGCGGCATGGGCAAGGTAAACGCCGGAATATGCGCGCATACGCTGATCAATGATTTCGGCTGCACAAAAATCATCAATACAGGCGTTGCAGGCTCGTTGGACAATCAGATCGACATCGGCGATATCGTCGTTTCCGTTGACGCCGTTCAGCACGATTTCACGGTAGAAGCCATTGGCTTTGCAAAAGGCGAGATCCCGTATACCGGGCTTTACGCCTTTCCCGCCGACGAAGCGATGAGAGCCGCGGCGGTCAGCGCCGTAAAGGAAGCCGCGCCCGAGATCAACGTCTTTGAGGGCAGGATCTGTTCCGGCGACCAGTTCATTTCCACAAAGGAACAAAAGGAGAAAATCATTTCCGATTTCGGCGGTTTATGCTGTGAAATGGAGGGCGCGGCGATCGCGCAGGCCTGCTATCTGAACCACACGCCCTATGTCGTGATCCGCGCGATTTCGGACAAGCCCGATGAAACGGAAATCGTTGAATATAAGGATTTTGAAGCGAAGGCTGCCGTTCATTGCGCTGAAATCGTGCAGCATATGGTGGAAAACCTGTAAAGACATTTACGATGAAAGCAAACGCCGTCGGAAGCGGCATCCCGACGAACGCCATCACGTATAAAAATACCGGCACAGGCGGGCTGTTTCGACATCGCCCGCCTGTGCCGGTGTTGTTTTATTGAAGAAAACCGCGGAAGGGTTCAGTTCTCCGTGAGGATTCCTTTGCCGTCTTTTCCGCGCCATGTCATTCCGACCATGGTCACGTCGTCAAACTGCGGCGCATCCCCTGTGAATGCTTTGACGGCGGAACCGACTTCCCCGATGAATCCCTCCGGTTGGTTGTCCGGACGGCGGTTCAGCGCTTCCAGCATCCTGTCCGTTCCGAACATGTCTCCGTCCGCGTCCGTCGCCTCCGGAACGCCGTCCGTATAGACGAAGATGCTGCCGCCCCGTTCCAGTTGGATCTCATAATCGCGGTAGCGCGCGCCCTCCATCCCGGCCAGCACAAAGCCGTGTTTGTCCTTCAGCAGCTCAAATGCTCCGTCGGGGCCGCATACGGCGGGAAATTCATGGCCGGCGTTGGCGGCTGTGATTCTCCCGGTCGTAAGATCGCATATCCCCAGCCAGCAGGTGACGAACATATCCGCTTCGTTGCCCTCGCAGAGCTGGTTGTTCACGTCGGCGAGGATCTGCGCCGGGGTGCCGCCCTGCATGGCGCGGTTTTTGATCAGCGTTTTGGAGATCACCATGAACAGCGCCGCCGGCACGCCCTTGCCGGACACGTCCGCAATCACCAGCGCCAGATGGGATTCGTCGATCAGGAAGAAGTCGTAAAAGTCTCCGCCCACCTCTTTTGCGGGCGTCATGGAGGCGAACAGGTCGATCTCCTTTTTCTGCGGGAACGGCGGGAAGATCCGCGGGAGCATATCCGCCTGTATCTTCGTCGCCACGTTCAGCTCCGCGCCGATCCGTTCTTTTTCGGCGGTGACGGTCTTCAGGTTCTCCGTATATCGCTTCAGATCGTCCTGCATCTTGTTGAAGCCCCTTGCCAGGTCGCCGATCTCGTCGCGGGTATCGACGTCAGATTTCCTGTCGAAATCGCCCTCGCCGGTGTTTTTCACCGTGTCCGTCAGCATTACGATGGGTTTGGAGATGGTGCGGGAAATGAAATACCCGATCACGACGGCAAGGACGGCGATCGCGGCGAAGGCAAGGATCGCTTTTACGGTCAGCGCTTTGAATTCGTCGGTCATTTTCGTTTGCGCGTCGGCAAACAGCTGATCGGATCGACCGGTGACCTTCCCGATGGGCTCCGTGATCTCCTCCGCGTTGATCGCGGTGCAAAGGAGCCAGCCGGTGGAGGGGATCACGCGGGCGGTCATGTAGATCTCCCTGCCGTCCAATACGGCGTGGAACGCTTCTCCGTCGCCCAGGGCGCAGTCGTCGATCTTCTTTCGCACGCTGTCAGGCTCGCTGAAGTGATCCTCAAAAGTGTTGTACAGACCGTTATGCGCTTCAACGTCTTCCATGAAGGAGCTGTACGCCACCAGATCCCTTGTCGCGCCGAGCACGAAGGTCTCGCCCGTTTCGCCGAGCCCGCTGCCGATCACGTTGGACATCAGCTGGTCGAAATTCACGTCGGCCGCCACCACGGCGACGATCTTTCCTTCGGCGTCCTTTACGGCCATGGAGGCCGTGATGCACGGTCTTCCGTAGGAATCGATCTCCGTTTCCTTCCACATGACCTTACCGGGCGAGGACGTGGCGCTGACGTACCAATGCCGCCGCGTCACTACATAGTTTTCCAGAAAGACGTTGTTATCCGTATACTGATAAAAGATCCCGCTGGCGGTGCCCACGTAGAGATTATCGAGGAACCGTCGGTTGTATTTCATGGTCGGCGCGAAGACTTCCTCCATATTCGACAGGAGCTTCAGTTCGTCATACAGCGCGTCGGTCTCTTCGACCCCGGCGCTGAACATGTACCGCGCGGATATCGTATCCGGCGCTTGGGACAGATGGACGGGCGAATAAACGGAGCCGGTATGCTCCGACGGCGAAGCGTAGAGCTTTTCGGCATATTCCGCCGCATGCGTGACCGCGTCCGACACGATGCGCAAACGGGAATCCGTCACCTCCATCTGCATATCCGCCAGCACCGCCAGCGAATCGGAATCCTGCGCGTACAGGCCTTCCTCGATGGTCTGCTCCGCGTCCGTTCTGATCACTTCATACTGCTGATGTATGTTGTCCCGCAGCGTGCCCACGATCGCGGATAGCCCGGCGGAAACGAGCAGCATCGTGCCAAGCGTCAGCGCCAGCATGGATAAGATCAATTTTTTCCCTATCTTCAAGTCGTTGCTCCTCCCCGGCAAGCTTTATCGGTAACAGTTTTTTGTATCATCTCGCTGTTTTTTATGAAAACAGTTTAAATATTGAAATGCAGATTGTATTCTGCTATAATAAAGAACAGATACTGCCAGCTCTGCCTGACCAGCCAACTTTCCATTCAGAATAAGGAGGGGAAAATCATATGCCGTGGATCACATTGCCTGCCGTGTTGGAAAGCATAGAGATCGCAACCGATTTTATGGACGACATTCTGAATAACGCCGGCTGCCCCTCACGCGCCAGAATACAGCTGGATATCGCGCTGGATGAGCTGATGAGCAATGTGGCGCGTTACGCCTACGCGCCGGAAACGGGAGAAGTGACGGTTTCGGTGAGTATCCGCAAGGACCCGCGGCGCGCGGTCATTACCCTGACGGACAGCGGCGTGCCCTACGATCCGCTTCAAACGAAAGACCCCGACGTCACACTGACCGCGGAGGAACGCCCGATCGGCGGACTGGGGATCTTTATCGTCAAACAGTCTATGGATGACGTCATTTACGACTACCGGAACGGCCAAAATATCGTAACGATCGTCAAACACTTCTGACAGCAGGGAACAACTCAATACACAACGCGTCCTGCTTCTCCCGCATCCCGTTGCTGTTTCATCTATGGAATCTTTTGTCGAAACCTTTTTTATGACGCCGCTTCGGTAACAGCGCCGAGATACTCCTCCAGCGTGACGCCCTGCGCGGCGATCTCCCTGGCTGCGTCAACGCCTACATAACGGAAGTGCCAAGGCTCGTAGTCAAAGCCGGTGATCTCTTTGCCGTCCTCCGGGAAGCGGAGAATAAAGCCGTAGTCCGCAAGCTTTGCGTGGATCTTCGCAAAAATGTCCCGTTCAGCGATCATTTCGTTGTTATCGTTGATGATCTTGCCGTCCTTTACGATGCATACGTCGATGGCAAGCCCCGTGTGATGTTCGGACGTACCGGGCACGGCCACGGTGTTTTGGGTGTATTCCAAACCGTGCTTCTGTTCAAACTCCGACCACAGTTCTTCCTGCCGGGCGACGGAACGATATGTGCTGTCAAGCAGCATGACGATACCTTCCGCCTCCAGATCGGCCTGCAGCGCGCGGAATGCTTCCAGCGCGTTCTTTTCCACACGGAAGACGTCGGTGGCAAGATACTCGTTGTCCTTGTTCAGCTCCACGCCTTCGGGGATCGTGTTCTGCGCGTCCACCAGCTCGACGGTATCCTCCCAGCCGTCCGGCAGCAGGTGCTCTTTATTGACCAACACCAGATAGTCGATGCCGGATCCTTCCATATCATCCTCGACCGGTTCCGCGTCGTCTGTCTGGATATCCGTCGCGCTGTTGCCCAATCCGTCGAACTTGACGGATACGACCTTCAGCGGGCGGATCGCCTCCTGCTCGTCGAAATCGTCGGTATTCTCCAGCTTCTCTTTCGCCTCAAATGTAACGGTATAGGCAAAGGGGGCTTTTTCCATAAAGAAGGCCATATCATCCAGATTGTAGCCCATGCCGGAGGTCCAGCCGTCGTTCAGCAGATCCTCGCCCGTTTTGCCGACCAGCGCGTTCAGCTCTTCATCGGTCAGCTTCATTTCGTTCAGGTTCTCGCATTTCGTCACGGCGAGAGGAGCGACCAGCTCCTTCTGCTTTGCGTCGTATTCCTCGTCAAAAACATCCAGCGCCCAGAGCGCTTCGGATTGCTCGTCCGTCAGATCCGCTGTCAGACGCCAATATGTACCGTCTTTTCCGAATACGTAAACGAAGGCGTTTTCATAAGTCGAGAACTGGACGGTGTCTTCCTCCGCGATCTCCATGGCTTCGCCGATCGTCGTCACGTTCAATGAATCTGCGACGGGGGTTGTCGGGGTGTTTCGATTTCCGCAGGCGGCCAGTACGGCGCAAAGGCATACGGCTGCCAGCAGAAGCGCGAACAGTTGTTTTGTTCTCATTGTGTGAAAACTCCTTTCTTTCTTTTGGAAAAGCTGACAGATCGCGCCTGATGCAATAAATATGATCCGGCTGCGGTCATAATCAGCGTTGCCATCATTTTTCAGGTTTCTGCTCATCGTGTTTGTCACATGGAATGATTGTATGAAATCATTCTCGCTTTTGCTGCTATTATCAAACATATTATACTGAACCTTGCGGCAAATGTCCAGTACATGCACGCCTTTTTAATGACAAAAAAATCATTTTCCGATTATATTTAAAAGTTCTGTGATAAATTGATCAAATAATCTTGTTTTTTGGGTTGTTGTGATGTAGAATAAAAAAATAGAATGAAAGAATAAGGATGAACGATATGAAAAAGGTTACCTGCCTCGTACTTACGCTTTTTCTCGTACTGACACTGCTCGGCGGCTGCGCTCCGAAAGAGAAAATGCCTGCCGATCAACCGACGGAACAGTCGGCCGGAGTGACGTCCGCGGATGAAATGCTCTCCTTGTGGACGGCGGACGCCGCTTCCAAAAAGGCGTTTACGGATTATATAGATGCCGTAACGGATGAAAACGGAAAGGATTTTATCCCGATCAAGGACCGCATCGCGGTGTTCGATCTGGACGGTACGTTGTTCTGCGAAACCGATCCGAACTACTTTGACTACACGCTGCTCGTTTACCGCGTGCTTGAGGATCCGGATTATAAAGAAAAAGCGTCTGATTTTGAAAAAGAGGTTGCGAACAAAATCGTGCAACAGAACGAAACCGGCGCGAAATTCGACGGGCTGGAGGTGGACCATGGCAAAGCG
This sequence comes from Clostridia bacterium, assembly GCA_017428085.1. Classification (GTDB taxonomy): domain Bacteria; phylum Bacillota; class Clostridia; order Oscillospirales; family Acutalibacteraceae; genus RUG806. Next base: position 17,713 of record JAFRRP010000075.1, read on the forward strand.
ATCGCCTCTTCCTTCGCCGGTATGACCATTGAGGAATTCAACGACTATATCCAGAAATTCAAAACGCTGCCTATGCCCGGATATAACGGCATGCTGCGGGGCGAGGGCTGGTACCGTCCCATGCTGCAGATCGTGGAGTGTTTGCAGGCAAACGATTTCACGGTTTACGTGGTAAGCGGGACGGACCGCTTCATCGTGCGCGGCATCGTTTACAACTCCCCGCTGGACCTTCCGCCGCGTCAGATCATCGGCTCCGATGAAACCGTGGTGACCAAAGACCAGGGCGACGCGGACGGTCTCGACTACGTGTTCGACGACAACGACGAGCTGGTGCTCGGCGGCGACTTTATCGTCAAGAACCTGAAAATGAACAAGGTTACCGTCATCATGCAGGAGATCGGCCAGCAGCCGGTTCTCTCTTTCGGCAATTCCACCGGTGACGCCAGCATGGCGGAATACGTAACCAGCTCCAACCCCTACCGGGCGCTCGCATTTATGCTTTGCTGCGACGATACCGAACGGGAGAACGGCAATGAGGAAAAAGCGCAGAAGATGGTCGATCTCTGCGCCGAATACGACTGGATACCGGTTTCCATGAAAAACGACTGGACCACCATCTACGGCGACGGCGTAACAAGGAAGTGACTTTTTTGCGGCGGAAAAGAATAAACCGGAGATGAACCAGGCGCCATTCGACAGATTCGTGAAAGGAAAAATCAAACCATGATGGAAGCAACACAAGACGCGAAAACCTTGATCCTGCCTCTTACGGGGCGTATCGATTCCGCAAACGCGGCAGCGGTTGAAACGGAGCTCGCCGCCGCAGCGGCGGACGCCGGGGAAGCGCTCGTTCTCGACGCCGCCGGGCTCTCATATATTTCCAGCGCCGGGCTGCGCGTAGTGCTGCGTCTGAAGAAGGCGCACCGGGAGCTGAAGATCATCAACGCGAACGCTGAGGTCTATGAAATCTTCGATATGACCGGCTTTACCGAGATGATGGATATCGCAAAGGCCTACCGGCAGATCAGCATCGAGGGGTGCGAGGTGATCGGAGAGGGCGCAAACGGCGTCGTCTACCGTATCGACGCCGACACGATCGTGAAGGTCTATAAGAACCGGGATGCGCTGGAGGAGATCCATAACGAGCGGGAGCTTGCCCGCAAGGCGTTCGTGATGGGCGTGCCCACCGCCATCCCCTACGACGTGGTGCAGGTGGGCGATCTCTACGGCTCCGTGTTTGAGCTGCTGAACGCCAAATCCTTCGCCAAGCTCCTGATCGCCGACCCCGCGCTTACCGAAGAGCTGGCCAAAGAAAGCGTGGATATCCTCAAAACCATGCATGGCACCGAGCTGAAGCCCGGCGAGCTGCCCGACAAAAAAGCGGAGGCGCTGGTATGGGCGGAATTCTGCCGGGATCACCTTCCCGCGGACGTGGGCGAGAAATTGGTGCGGCTGGTGCGGGAGATCCCCGAAACGCAGAACATGCTGCACGGCGACTATCACATCAAAAACATCATGCGGCAGAACGGCGAAAACCTGCTGATCGACATGGATACGCTCTCCATGGGGCACCCGATCTTCGAGTTCGCCGCGATCTACCTGGCCTACGTGGGTTTCTCGTGCATCGACCATAATAACGTGAAGGAATTTCTCGGTATTCCCTATGAACAGGCGCAGCAATTCTGGCACGCCACGCTGAAATACTATTTCGTCGGCCGGGACGAAGCGTTCCTGCAGGAGATCGAGGACAGGGCGGCGATCATCGGTTACGCCCGCGTGCTGCGCCGCACCTTCCGCAAGGCGAAGGAAAGTGAAGACTATAAGGCGCGTTTGATCGCTTATTGCAAACAAACGCTGTGCGAGCTGGTTCCGAAAACGGATTCGCTTGCGTTTTAAGAAAAAATCACAGGGGCCTCAAAGCTCCTGACCATTGCGCAGCGCCGCCCCGATCCAATCGGGGCGACGTTTTTCCCGCCCGGATCCGATCAGGCAATATCATTTCAGATCACCGACCGTCCATTTCGGCCGAAGGGAGAAAGATGGATTGTCCCATGAATCCGGTCGGCATAAGCAACAAACGATCCGCATCCGAGAGGGTGCGGATCGTTTTGTGAATCACAGGCAGCTTCCGGCGCAGGCGTCACAGCCCTTCATCAGCGCTTCGGGATCGAAACAGCCGGAGTATCGGATGATCTTCCCTGATATTTTACAGATAAAACCGATCGCTTCGCGGGAACTGCGTGATTCGGTTTGTTGGGCATATTCATTCGGTGACATGAACGACGAAATCGCCCGTAAAACCGTGCCAATGCACCCAGACGCGGGTATCTCCGGGAGAAACCGGGAAGATGCGCGTTCCGACGATTCTGATCACCGACGTATCATAGCCGTCGAAACACAGATCGGTCAGGATCGGGAAATTAAAACCGTCCGCGTCAAAGGCCATGACCCAGATCTGCTCGCTCTTGCTGATCGTATAGGACTGATGTTCCGCCTTGACGGTAAGGACCTCCGGGACAAGGCTCAATTTTTTGTGGGCGACGATAACGTCGTTGTTGGTTTCGGCCGACGCGTCAAGCTTCGGCTCGTCCGCAAGCGAAAGGGTGACCTTGTGCAGCCTTGTGGCCCAGTTCCCCCAACTTCCCTCGCTGTCCGCGCCGGCGTAGGCATAGGAAAGATAGACCGGATCGCCCGCGGCGATGTGGCCGTCCGCGCGCCCGGAGATCCCGCAGTTGTGCAGCTTTTTGCAGGTGTTCGCTTTCACGAACCCGCTGGGACGGAACGTCAGGCCGTCGAAGGATTCCCAGACGGCGACGTAGCTTTCGTCGGAAAAACGCTGTTCGGTGAAGATGGCGACGAAGCGGCCGTACTCGTCGATATACTTGACGTCCGCCGAGTCACCTCCGTTCTTCGGCGGAATGCATTCGCCGTGGAACTGAAGCGTCGCGGGCCAGTTTTCGTCCGTTGCGTCGGCCGTCGCGACGCGGGTCGTCGCCCCGGTTTCGTTGCACCATGAGTAATAGACGTACAGCGTGTCGCCCATCACGACGAAGGATGGCTCTCCGGCGCCGAAGCAGTTGGGATCGTCCGTATACGCAAAGAGAGGCTGAACGTCTGTCCCCCAGCCGCTGCCCGTCCATTTTTCAAGGAAGGGCCCCTCCGGATTCTTGCTCCGGGCGACGCATACGACGTTCTGGATCCCGCCGGGATTCGCGGTCGTTGTGTAGCCGATATAGTAATAATCGCCGAACTTGACCGCGCCGGGGTCGCAGGTCCACATCCGGTCGTAGCTTTCGGCGGTCGGCTTTACGGCTGTTACTTCCTTCGTGCTTGTTTTGAAATCCTTTGACCAGCGCTTGTAGTTCACAAGGTCGATCAGATCGCCCGGGCCGGTCGAGGCGCTCCAGATGTCAAGACTTCCGTCGGCATTCAGGATCATCGACGGGCCGTAGCGGTAGCCGCCGCGATCCAAGACCGGCTGCCACGTGTCGAAGCCCTCGTCGTCGGCGCGGATCTGGACGTATTTCGTTTCATCACCGCTTCCAACGGGTTTGCCCGGCGGCAAATCGCCGCCCGCGATCTTCGGTGAAAAGAGCTGTCCGACGGTGAACATCCAGACAAGTATCATTTTTATGGCCTGATAAAGCGTTTCCATAGTGCTTCCTCCTTGCGTATTTTCATATCTATCTGAAAGTGTTTCAGTCTATCTTCTGCCGAACAGGCGAGCAAAAAAGTAGAGGATCGTGTGGAAAAACCTGATGAGTCTGCCCCGGAAGGAGGCGCCGTGGTCGACGTCGTCCCACGGGCAGAGGTTTTCGTCGGAGGGATGATCGGGGCCCGTGGGTCCCGTCGGTTCGGTGGGCTGCGTGGGATCAGTGGGATCGTCATGCGTGCCGACGGCGGTGCCGGGAACGTCGCAGCACATCCACCCGGCCATGTCGATGGCTTGGTTTGAAGAAGAACATGCCTCTTCGCATTTCCCGGTTTCGCAGCCGTCTATTTTACAGACAGCAAACCGTTTTCCGCGATCCCGATTTCTTTGATCGAGGGACGTTCGTTCAGCGCGCCGCTGAACGCCGTGGTATAAAGCGTGCCGTCCTTGCCGAAGAACAGATTGTTGTGCCCGCCGTTGATCAGCAGCAGGCGCCGTTCGCTGTACGGACCGGCAAAGCGGCGGGACACGGCGTAGTAGCTGTCGTAAGACAGATAGGACGATCCGTCCGCATTGTAATGCGTCGTATAGGCGGCGGAGCACAGATAGTAAAGGCCGTTGTGCTTCAGCATGAAACATCCCTCAAAGCCAACGGGCTGGCCGCTTTCGCTGAGAAGCGACTTTTCGACCGTTCGGAAACCGGTCATATCCTTTCTCATTTTTGCATACCGGCCGTCGGACCAGAGGGCGTACACGGCGCCGTCGTCGTCCTCAAAGAACGTCGAATCGATATAGTCGAACACCGGGCCGTTGCGGACGTCCCGATAGGGACCCTCCGGCCGCCCCGTCGTGCTTTTCAGTACGCCGCCGTTCATCGCGCCCCAGCCCATCGAATAACAGATCCAGTAGTCGCCGTTGAGATAATGCAGCTCCGGCGCCCAGATGGGAGAGGAGCCGTCGGGGATCATTTCTTTCTGCCATACGGCGTCGCGTTCGTAATTCCATACCGCGCCCAGATCGGTCCATTCCGTCAGATCCGCCGAACGATAGACGTGGATCTCTTTGGTGTTGGACCAGTCGACCGGGTCGTAGGTGCCGGTCATATAATAGTATCCGTCCCTGTCAAGCATGATGTACGGGTCGCGCAGATGAATGTCCGCAAGCGGCCGGAGCGGCTCGGACGGCACGCCGCCGAACGAGGGATAATCGACGGAACAGCGATAGGCGCTGTCGGCGGAGAAAACGGGAACAGCGCCTTCGGACAGACTGAATGCCACGTTGATTTTGTAGAACACATTTTCTTTGAAATCCGTCAGCAGCGAATAGGTTTTCGTGTTCAGTTCATTATAGGAAACGGTGATTTTCGCGTTTTTTACGCCCTTTATCCGCAGGTGCTGGTTGCCCGGCCGGTCAAACGCGACCCACGCGGACGACCGGACGTAAGTCCCGCCGCAGGAGGCAGCGCCTTCGGGCAGGTCGCACAAGCCCGCCGTTCTGGCGGTCAGCAGCGGCTCCTCGGCGTCCTTGTCGGCATACAGCGAGACCGAAGCGCCCTGTGAGAACTGAAGGTGCGCCTCCAAAAGCGCCAGTTCGTCTTCGGAATAAGACATGACGTCCTGCGGCAGCGGTTCCGCAAGCCCGAAAAACGCCAGAATGGCCATAAAGAACGCAATCAGTTTACGCAGCATGGCGATCCCTTCCTTTTTTAGACGCCTTACTTTTTATTCTATCATCTTTGGAAGGATTATTCAATTCTTTTATTTGTGTTTTATATAAAAAACGGAGCGCTTTCGCAGAAGCCGCCCGGCAGCGGACCTCGCGGGATCCCGCAGCACGATCCCCATACCTTTGCGTTTTTCCGGAAAAAACGATCGGCGTCGGCAAGGTATTATGATGCCCGTACCGCGCGGCAAACGGGAAAAGCGACGGGAACGGACGTTGCCGCCGAGTTCTATACAGGTACGCTTTTGGGCTTTTTAGCTCGGCTTGGTACGCTTTTTCGCGCTTTTACACAAATAAAACCTCAGGAATGGCGGGGCGCCGCCGTTTTTTGGGATTTCCTTTTGCCCGAAATATTTGTCCTTATCGCTTTTGCCCCATGCTTGCCCCATACGGGAATTTTTCCGGCAAAAAAGCGGGACCGTTTCTGTCCCCGTCGGCTGTTTTTGCGATGAAGGGAATTATTATTTTTATTTTTTCTTGTTTATTTTGCTGATTCGATGTATAGTAGGTACATGATCGGATTGCGGTTTTGAACAGACAGATCGCCGCCCTTTACAGGAGGTATGGATTTGACAGAATATGTTATCAGCATCACTTGGGGAAAGTCATGTAATTATGTACCGCAGGATGTGGAAGAGCTGTGCTGGGACGGTTCCCTCAGTTTGACGGGCGGTACGCTCGAAAAGGCCGAGCTGCTCCATTATAAGTATATCATGTGGTCGCAGGCGGAGGAGCTTCCCGAAACGATCCATGACGCCGCCTCTGCCGCGCAGCCGGAAAACGGGGAAAACCTTGTCGTCTGGCGCTCCGCCGTCGTTCCGGGCGGGCCGCTGACGCTGGAGGGACTGCGGTTGCGTCTCAAAGGGAACGACGAAACCGTCGTTTCTTTGCGGTTTTCGCATACGCAAATCCGGTTCCTTCTGCGCGATCTGCTGGCGAGGGAACGGCTGCGGTTCCATGCCGGCGGAAAGTACTCCGGCTTTCCCGTCGATGTTTTTCTCGGCCCCGACGCCCGTCCGAGGCTGTCCCGCGCGCGCTTTCTGCGGGAGCTGCGGGAGAACGCCCGCGCAGGTTATCTGCTGACGCCCGACGACTTTGAGAACAGCGATAAAAGATATTATCATTCCATGTACGGCGTTGAGATCCGGCCTTCCGAAACGATCTGCGCGCGGTTCCCCGTCGCAAACTACGCCTGTCGGCAGGGGAACGCCTGCCGGGTCAGGATACAGCTGACCGCGATTCTGGGATATGAGGGGCTTTACACGGAACAAGCGCATGCCTTTGCGATCGGTATAGGCGACTGGAGCCGGACGGTCTCCCATATCTTCACTAACAGGATACGTCTCCCCAAATTGGAAGAGATCCATATGACGGTCCCCTGGGCGGCGTTGTCGGAAGAAAACAACCGGATCTCCGTCACGCATTTGTCGGGCGATTCCGCTTTATTGCTGCACCGTATCGCGTTCGGCGCGGATCCGTCCATGCTGCCCCGCGCCGCCGCGCTGCCCGCCTTGCCGGAAACGCCCGCTTTTTACGTGGGAACGGAAACCGATCTGCTGACACCCGCCAACGGGGATATCGACGAACTGCTCGACCGGCTGCACCGGGAACGCCTCGGGAACTACGTTTCGTTCAGAGAGCGTGCCGCCTGGGCGCCGGAAGCGGACCTGCTGCGCTGGGCGGCAAAAGTCAAGGAATACGGTTTTCTGGCCGCGACCTGCGGCGCCGCGCCCGAAACGGAACAAATGCTCGACGCCGTTCTCGGGGACCGTTATCTGGGCGAACAGGCCCACGAGATCAGCAATCTGGCATACGGATGGGGCGAACCCGACCCGATCGAGGAAAGAAAAAACAGAACGCTGAAGGAGTGCAAAGAAAGCTATCTCAAACGGATGGGGCCCCATCGCGTCGTCGGGCAGGCGCTCCCGCAGCAGTATCTGGATTATGAGGCCGGCGTGCGGCTTGTCATGACGGAGATCCCCGCTTCTCACGCGACGCTGGACCTGCATGCGGCCCGCGGCGCCGCCAACGCCTTCGGCAGGCCGTTCTGGGGTGTACACGTCGCCAATCACGTCACGCGGGCGCCGCTGGACCAAGATCACGTCAGAAGATTATTTATCCTGCTGCACCAGTGCTGGCTGCACGGCGCTTCCATCCTGCAGGACGAAGAAGTCGCCTACCGGTATAACCACGATACCATCTATTCCTATTCCGACGAGCTGCCCACAGCCTACCGGAAGATCTATCAGGATATCTTTCACTACGCAAACAATATCACGTTGGGCAAGCCGCTTGTTTCCACAGGGTTCCTGCAGGGCAACTACGATCTTCTGATCGGCGGGGCGCAGGCGGAACCCCATACCGCCCGCACGAAGGTCTGGGGCGCGTTCGGTCCCGAAACGGAATGCTGGGAATTCGATACGCCCGAAAGCGGCTGGAAGCTGCTGGACGCATATATGCCCGGCGTGTGGCTCTATCCCGTTTTGCAGGACCGCGGAAAGATCCGGCTGTTTTTTACCGGCTCGCCCAACGGGCAGGTGGATCTTGTCCCGATCACCGCGCCGGCGGAAACGCTGCTGCAATATCCCGTGCTGATCCTGCCCGGCTGGAACACCATGACGCGGGAGATCTATGACAACCTGTGCGAATACGCGGACCGGGGCGGCCATCTGATCCTGTGCGCGGCCCAATGCACCGAACACGTCACGCGAGACTTCTTAAAGGGGAAGGAAGATTTCGCGTTCATCCATAACGGCGACCTGACGGAACTGGCCGGCGTTCAGGTCTGTGCGTCCGATACCCTTACCGACGCGGTCTGCTTCGACGACGAAACGGTTTCCGTCAATCCCGGCGTCAGGGTGCTGAAAACGGTCCTGCGCGGCGCGACCGTGCTGGCCGCCGACAGGGTCGGCAATCCCGTTGTCGTTGAAAAAAGGCATACGAAAGGCCGCGTCTGGCTGTTGTGCGCGGGAGAGTATTGGGGCGCGGAAGCGTTTAATCTCCTGCGGCCGTATCTGTGCAGGCGCATCGTCCGTGAAAATCCACAGCCCATCCGGTTGACCGGCGATACGAACGACGTGGACTTTTACGTATTTACACAGGAAGATACACAGCGTATCGTTCTGCTGAATACCGACTGGACCAGCGACCGGAACCGGAAATACGTCTGTGTGAACACGTCCGGTCTGCGCATGGAAACGGCGGTCACGGAGGGGCGCGCGAAACACATTCTGGTAAAGGACCGCTTTGCGCTCTCTTTTGAAGTCCCTTCCGCGATCATCGGGGACTTTACGGTCGACGGGGACCGGCTTTCCTTCACGGTAAGCGGCGCGGGGACCGTCCCGGTGGAGGTGTTTACCGATCCTTGCGTGCGCATGATCCGCAGCAGCGCGGGCGAACGGCAGGGCAACACGATCCGGATCGACATGGGGAGCACATGGTCCGAACGGGAGATCGTCATTTTTTTGCAAAGAACAGAATAACAGGACCGGCGCGCCGAAAAAGGCGCGCCGGTTTTTCGAAATGAACAAATTGAAAAGGTCCGTATCTGCCGTCAGGCGTCTGTGCCCGTGATTTCCGTAAACGCCCGGAAATACCGTTCCCCCAAACCGTAAATGGCTGCGCGGCAGAAATGGACCGAATCATCCCAGCCAAACGGGTGATGTTTGGAGAACTGCGCGTTGGATAATAAGCCGTCGCTTTCCACAAAAGCGCCGCGGCCGCAATCGCGGCACACCGCCCGTATGGCGTCAACGACCGGCGTACAGATCGCCATGTTCTCCTGTTCCCAGTGCTGTACAAAATCCCCGGCTACAAACGGAAGCCCGGGAACGTTGAAGGTTTCGCGCACGCCACGCACCAACGTCATCAGATGGTTATAATGTGTTTCATAAGAGGCGTTTAATACGGCGTCCTGTTCTCCCTGATGCCAGAGCAGCGCCACCAGACGGTTTCCCCCGTTTAAATCCAGCGCGGTTTTTATCATATCCAGCATACGCAGATACAGCACGTCGTTCGGCTTCCAATTGTTGTCGAGAAAACCCGTACCGCCCACGGCCGCGCGCAGGATCAGAAGGCTCCGTCCCTCGGCGAGAAGATTGTTTTCAAGGTATCCGCGCGCAAAGGCAAGTGAAAAATTCGAGCGGATGTCGTTCCCTGTTACGGATTCCACCGCCTGCGAGATCGTAAAATTTTCGTTCAGATACCAGACCCGCTCGTTCGGTTCCCATGGCTTTTCAGCGCTTCCGAAACCGTAGCCCTCCGCGTTGGATTGCCCTGCCTGAATCAGGATATCAAACGGTTCTTTTGTAAAATCCTTAAGCATATATGATCCCCTTTCCTGTGTCCGGTTGTAAAAAGAAAAAGCATGAGTATCAGTATATCAGTTTTTTCCCTGAATGCAACAGTTCTGAAGGATTTTTTATTAATTGCCGACATTTTTGCCAACGTTTCTTATGGAAAAAACTCTTGCAGAGGATTGCAGATGACTACAGACTGCTTTTCAGAAAATCTCCCTACCTTATTCGCGGCGTTCTGCTGCATGTGGAGATGAAGTGGGGGAATGAGCCGAGCGATGCCGGTGGTGCCGAGGATTCGCCACGCCCGGTGGGCGATAAAGGCGAACCGCAGGCGGGAGAAAACACAGAGGAACACGACCGCTTCAAGGGAAGCTCCCTGACATTGTTTTCGACGGGCAAGAGAAAGCGAAGGCGAGTGAGTGAGGAAACAAGGGGCAGAGCGAAGCGCCGTTGACGGCGGCCGTCCCCTCTGTCTCCTACGGAGACATCTCCCCACACTGTGGGGAGTCACCAAGCGAGCAGCGCGACAATATCTCCGAGGGGCAAGGCGTCACAGCCGCCGCGATACAAACAAGTCCTTCTTCCACAACCACATCGTCGCGGGCTTTGTATCGTTCGCGACGATTTTTCTTTGAAAAATCATCTCTCGCTCACGCCGTCGCTCCTCCTTTCCGCAAAAGGTCCCGCTCGGCTCGTCTGTTCGCTTGCAAGTGTGCTCCCGACGACTTGCTGTCGCTACCAACCTTTTGCGGTTTTCGGCCATCCTGACCGAATCCGTTATGAACACTCGCACCAAATCAATCCCCAGGAATGGCGGGGCGCCGCCGTTTTTGGGGATTTCCTTTTGCCTGAAACAATTGTCCTTATCGCTTTTGACCCATGTTTGCCCCATATGGGAATAAACAGAAACGGGTTGTCGGCGAAAAAGAATACAACGATACGTGAAAACCGACGGAGGAAACGCTGTCGATCCTTTACGGCGATTTGCCGCACGAAACCGATCCCGCGTTCCGGGAAATGGATTTCGGCGCGTTCGAGATGCGTTCTTATGAGGAAATGAAGACCGATCCCGCCTATCTCGCGTGGATCACGGGCAATAATGAAACAAACGTCGCCCCCGGCGGCGAGAGCGGCGAGATCATGGCCCGGCGCGTCCTCGCCGCTCTTGACCGTTTGCTGGCGGAGAACCGCGATACGCTGCTGGTCACCCACGGCGGCGTGATCGCCGCCATTATGGCGCGCCTGTTCCCGGCGGCGCAAAAAAACCGCTATGACTGGCAGCCTGCCCCCGGCGGCGGATATGCGGTCGATCTCAACCGAAAATCGTATGCGATTTTTTAAGGCCTCACGCCTGAGAAAAACCGTATTTTTTTGTTTTGGCGGCCCAGATTTTTGATCGCGTAAGCTGTTTGATGACTGCGAAACCGATAGAATATATCCATTGTTTCCTATTGGGTGGTTTTTATGTGGATCGTGTTTCGGGAAGGACCCGATTTCTTCCCTTTACTTTCGGTTTGACCCATATGTTGTTTACGGCCGTTCGTTCTTCCATCCGTATGCGCCGCCTTTCATGGGATTCCGTGCTTTTCGGTTTTTTCAATTGCCGTCAGCATACAGGACCCTGCTTTAACGGAACAAAAAACAGAGAGAAAGCATGGATCCGGATGTTATTTTTGAATGAACGACTGAAAGAACGAAACGATACGGCTGATCAGATCCCGCAGCCAGATGAGGATGTTGCCGAAACCGGCGGAGATCCCTTCACCGCCCTGGCCGGGGAAACCGCCCTGTCCGCCCGGGCCCATATTGCCGCCGGTGGCCGTCGTCGCCGTGGCGGTCGCGCTGCCGTTCAGCGTATAGCCGGTGCCGGAGGCGACAGAGGGACTGGCAAACACCACATAACTTGCGTTCCTGGGCGACTGCGATTGTGCGGTGTAAAGCGTATTGCCGGAGGCGTCCGTGATCGTGACGGTATTGCCCGCGGTGACGATATTGCCGCCGGTATTGCCGCCCATACCGCCGAAGCCGGGCCTGCCGCCGCTGCCGCCGAACGCCACGTAGACGCCGGAATAACTCTGCGGCATCATGGCGTGGCCCACGGCCAGCACCGTCGCGCCGCTGAACGCGCAGCCGTACTCGGTATCGATGGGGTCTCCGTCGCCCTGGCTCGGCGCGTAGACCTCCAGCTTGCCGCCCGAAAGCGTGGCGCTGCCGTTGGAATCGATGCCGTCGCCGTTCGTCACGTTGATATACACGTAGCCGCCGTACTGGTTATATGCAAAATCAGCGCTCCGGTCGGCGATATCGCCGTTGGCGGCGTTGATCCCGTCGTCCGTGGCGTTTACATAGACGCTGCCGGAATAGACGTTGACCGTCGCGCCTTCCATGCCCTCGGTCGCTTTCGTCACGTTGATCGTGGGGCCGTCTGTGCCTTCCGCGCCGATGTTCAGGACGTAATCGCTCTTAATGCCGTCGTCATTCGCGGATACGGTGATATTGCCCGAAAGGATGTTGAGTTCTTTCTCCGACTTGATCGCGTCGCCGTCATACGAACTTGCGTCTTCGGGGTCCTTATAGCTGTGCCTGATGATGACGTTGAGCGTTACGTCTTCGATTGTCAGGGATGCTGTGGAAAGCAGCGTGGTCGTCGCGTTGCCGTTTTCGTCCTCTTCGTAAAGATCCGCGCCGCCCTTCACGCCGTTCTTGCCGTAGGCGTTCACGTTGATTGTGCCCGTGCCGGAGAGCGTCACATTGGAGCCGTCCTTGCACTTGACGACGGCGTTCTCAATATCGGGGTAGGTCGTTTCGTCGGAATAAACGTCGTCGTTGTTGTACCGGTCGTCGGAAAGGTCGTTCACGCTGCCCGCCTTAGCCACGATGGTGACGCCGCTGCCCTTGTTGCAAGTGATGGGGGCGGTGGCGGAGGCCGATAATGTCAGGCTGTCCAGCACCAGCGTCACGCCCGTGACGTTTTTCTTTACCACAATGGTTCCGTTCGCGCAGGAACCGGAGACCACGTAGGTACCCGCCGCGTTGATGGTGAGCGACGTGTTCTTCACCTTGTAGCCGCTATACGCGCCTTCGGTGACGGCGATCCCGCCGTCCGAAAAGACGAAGGACGTGGCGTTGGCGGTATCGTATTCCGCGGCGGACGCGGTCACAGCCAGACCGGTCATCGTGAGCAGCAGCGCCAGCGCGGTGGCGACCGAGAGCAGTTGGTTGGTGATTTTCGTTTTCATTCGTATCGCTCCCTTTTTTTATACTGTTGCATTAAAGCTGCCCCTGCGTTTCCGTGTACGGAAGAAGGGATATTTCGAGGTTGCCGTTTTTAGTGCGCAGGGCGTCGATGAAGTCCTTTTCCTCTGCGGGGTTTTTCAGCTGCACCTTATACGACAGCCGGAACATGCTGCCCATCTCGGTGGTCTTGACGCCGGCGTTTTCGATCTTTTTGAGGTAACGGGCGAAGATCTCGTCAAACGTGCCGTTGTACGCCAAAGATTCCGGGATCGTGATCTTCAAAAGCTGTTCGGCGGCCATGCCCTTGTGCTCGAACAGCGGCACGAGGCTGATGAGGAGGAACAGCACCGCCAGCGCAAGCAGGATCACGACGCCGTAGGCGATATAGCCCATGCCGAAGGCGATGCCCGCGCCCATGGCCGCTAAGATGGAGGCGATCTCGTCCGCGCTGCCGGGGGCGCTGCGGAAGCGGATCAGGCTGAACGCGCCGCCGATGGCCACGCCCGCGCCGATGTTGCCGTTGACGAAGGTGATCACCGCCGCCACCACGAACGGGATCAGGGCCGTTACGATAAAGAAGCGTTTGGTGGAGCGCACGCGGAAGCTCATGAGCCAGGCGTACAGGAAACCCGCCGCCAGCGCGACGCCGGCCATCAGGAAAAACTGCGCGGGGGTGATGGTGGAAGTATAAATCGAATCGAACATGGTAGTATCTCCTTCCTTACACTCTGTTTTTTTGAAAAGAATCGTGAATGACGGTTATGCGCTCAGCCGCGCTTTCAGGATCTCCCGGCGGTAGGCTTCGCCGTATTTGGAAAAGCTGCCTTTGCGCACACCGCATTCGGCTAAGATCGCGTTCAGCCACAGCGGCATCGCGTTTTGCACCTTGATCTCCAGGATCGTCCGGCCCGGTTCCAGCAGCGGGACGCCGTCCATGCTTTTCGTCAGCGTCAGGTCGTCCACACGGTAACGCGGGTTTTCGTCGATGGTCAGCCGCAGGTCGCCGTCCGGTTCAAAATAGGCGGTGCGGTCGTAGATGATCAGACAGGTGGGCTCCAGCGTCCGGTAGTGGTCGCGGAATGCCGCCAGCTCCCGGTTGATCTGCCCGCCGCGCGGGTCGTCCGCTTCGGCGAAAAAAGCCTGCGCCAGCGGGACCGTCGTCTGGATGCGGCGCTTGTAGACCACGCCGCAGGCCTTGCGCTTCAGCTCCAGAAAAACGGGACTTTCTTCCGTCGCCAGCCCGTAGGAGCGCAGGCGGAGCTTTTCCTTGAACGCCGGTTTTTGGAGACTTTCGCGGATCAGCGTGTAGGTCGGCGTATCGTAATACAGCGACGCGATCGAGGTCTTGCCGTATTGGTCTGCCTGCATATGGCCCTGTAATTTTTCCCGCAAAAGGCGGGTCTGCTCGCCGGTCAGCAGGTATTTCAATTCATAGCGTTTCATGACGGAAATGCTCATGGCGTTTTCCTCCTTCCAATTTTCCTGTTTACTTTTATCCGCGTCCGCCGCCGGGCATACCGCCGGGCATACCGCCTCCCATCATCTGGTTGGGAAGCTCGCTGACCTGCCGGCCGTTCACGATGACCGTGCCGCCGGTATAGGTCGCCGTGCCGTCGTAGTCGAACGTGCTCTGCCCGGTCACGTCCACGGTGCCGCCGGTGATGATGATATTGCCGTTGGCATCCACGCCGTCGGTGTCGCCCGCGCCCATCACAATGGTCAGCGTTCCGCCGGTGATCTCCACCGTGGGCGTATAGGCGGAGGATTTTCGCGTGGCGTTGACGCCGTCGTCGGAGGCGCTGATCGAGATATCGCCGCCGTTGATTTGGATATAGGTGGCCTCCAGTCCTTCCGCCGCGGTGATCGCAAAGGCGCCGTTATCAATTTGCAGAAGGGTGTTGGCGTGGACGGCGTCGTCGTTGGCGTCGATCGTGAACGTCCCGCCGGCGATATAGATATTGCCCAGCGTGTCGTCCTCGTCGTTTTCGGCGTGCAGGCCGTCCGTGCCCGCCGTGAGCGTGAACGTGCCGTCGGCGACCGCGATGCTGTCGTTGGCGCGGACCGCGCATTTCGCGGACGTGATCGCATATACGCCGCCGATGATGGTCACTTCGTCCTTACCGACGATCCCGTGCCCCGCGGGCGAGGTGATCGTCAGGGAACCCGTGCCGTTGAAGGTGATATCGTCCCTGGCGAAGACCACGGCATCCACGTTGCTGTCGTCAAGCTGCGTGAAGCTGCCGCCGTTGGAGAGCGCGTTCCGCGTGCCGTCCGCCAATGTGATAAACACCTTGTCCGCCTGCTTCACGTAGATGGCCGCGTAGGAATCGGAATGGATGCTGACGCCGTTCAGAACGAGCTGCACCTTATCCTCTTTGCTTGCGTCCACGATGATACTGCCGTTATCCAGCGTGCCGGTGATCAGATACGTGCCGGAGCCGGTGATCGTCACGGTCGAGCCGGTGACGCTGACCTTGTCGGAATCCACCGCCGCGCCGGAGCCGGTGAGTTGAACCGTGACCGTCTCGTCGTCGTATTCGGCGCTGAGATCTCTCGCGGAGAACGCGCCGGAGGCTTCTCCGTCATCAGAGGTTTGCGGATCTGTCGTATCATTGGTCGTTTCATCAGGATCCTCCGGAACGGTCACGGCGTCCGCAGACGCGTTCGTGACGATCTCGGTCTGCTCCGCTGTCTGACTTGCGGCGCTGTTCAGTGTGGAAGTGATGGTCCGCGCCAGCGCGCACCCGGTAAGAAGAACAGCGATACAAAGAATGGGAATGAGAATGGTAAGAGCGTTGCGTTTCATGGTGTTGTCCTCCTGAATTCGTTTTGTTGAGGCAAGTATAGCACAGCCGCCGGGCCGACATCTCCGAAAAACAGAAGCGGATCTTACGAAAAATATACGAAAAATATACGAAAAAAACAAAACAGCCGATATCCGTCGCCGGACAGCAGCTGTTTCAATAAAATCAACGATCAATCGGTTTGAGCAAGTCGGTCCGCGATAAACGCGGGAACGTCCTCCGGGGCCATGGAAAGCGCAAAGCCGAACTCGCCGTTGATGATCTTTTCGGCTCTCTTCAACGCGTTATCATCTGCCGTACAGATTTTTTTGTTCTGCATCGCCAGCGCTTTTCGCTTTTCCCAGAGCGTTCGGACCAACAAAATCAGTTCACGTTGATCGCATCGGTCAAGGATCAGATCCAATTGCTCGGCACGAAGGCGGTTATCCTTCTCCAAAACAAGTTTTTCTTCTCTCAAACCGTCCAATAGGCACAGGATCTCTTCCCGGCATGGGATTTTTCTCATACGGGAAATCAAGGCGTCGTTATTGACGGGGATATAGATTGCCATTCCCGCGTTGTCCAGGGGCGTCAGGATATAATAAGTCTGCGTTTTTTTGTACATCGTTTCGCTGCGGACGTCCGCTACGCGGCATACGCCGTATCCTCCGTAGATGACATAATTGTCTTTTTCAAGCATGTTGTAGCGCCTCCTGTGGAATTGCCGAAGATTTCCCGCGGTGATCTCTGGCGTCTTTCGTCAGTTTTTTATAAGCGCCGCAAATAATGACCGCGCTGACGGCCGCCGTCAGCAGATCGGAGACCGGCATGGAGTACAGTACGCCGTCAAGCCCGAAGAAAACCGGCAGCAGCAACGCGAATCCCACGCCGAATACGATCTCCCTCACCATGGAAAGCATGGTGGATGGAACTGCTTTCCCCATTGCCTGTAAAAAGATGAACGTGGCCTTGTTCACGCACGCAAAGACCATCATGCAGAGGTACACGCGAAAGGCCTTTACCGCGAAATCGGTATAATAGACGCTTTCATTCGCAGCGCCGAAGATCCCGATCAGCGCCTCCGGAAAGCATTCCACGATGATCAGCGCGGCCAAACCGACGGCCGCCTCGCCGATCAGCAGCATGGTGAAGAGCTTGCGAACGCGGTCCGGACGTTTCGCGCCCATATTGAACCCGACGACGGGAATACAGCCTGCCGCCATGCCGACGACGATCGAAATCACGATCTGGAAAAACTTCATCACGATCCCGACCACCGCCATCGGGATCTGCGCGTACTGTTCCAGACCGAAAACGGGATCGAGCGCGCCGTATTTGCGGACCATGTTGTTGATGGCCGCCATCGCCGCCACCAGCGAGATCTGGGAAAGAAAGCTGCAAAGCCCGAGCGAAACGATCCTGCCGATCACCTTGCGTTTCAATACGAAGGAGCCTTTATCGAGCGTTACGCTCTTCAAATGATACAAATACCATACGGCAAGCGCGGCGGTAACGATCTGCCCGATCACGGTAGCGACCGCGGCGCCCGTCATTCCCCATTTGAAACCGAAGATAAAAACGGGATCGAGGATCATATTCGTGACCGCTCCGGCCAGCGTGGAAGCCATCGCAAAGCGCGGGCTGCCGTCCGCGCGGATCACGGGGTTCATCGCCTGACCGAACATATAAAACGGTACGCCGAGCGCGATCCAAAAGAAATACTCCTTGGACAGGTCGTAGGTTTCCCGGTTGACGCGGCCGCCGAACACGGCGACAAGCCCGTCGCTGAAAAGAAGGTACACGGCGGCAATCACAACGCTTGCGAGAACCGTTATGAAAATCGCGTTGCCGAAAACGCGCCGCGCCTTGTCCGGTTTTCCTTCGCCAAGCAGGGCGCTCACCATAGCGCAGCAGCCGTCGCCGATACAGACGGCTATTGCCAAAACGATGACCGTGAGCGGAAACACGACGGTGTTCGCCTCGTTTCCGTAAGAACCGAGATAATCGGCGTTGGCGATAAAGATCTAGTCGACGATGTTATACAGCGCGCCGACGAGCAGTGAAATGACGCACGGAACGGAATACTTCCGCATCAGCCTGCCGAGCCTTTCCCCGGCGAGATCATTCTGTGTTTCCCGCATAAGGACCTCCGAAAAGAAAAACGCGCAAATCCTGTTCGGACTTACGCATCTGATGCTACACAACGGTCCCTATTTTATCACCTTTTTTCAGAAGAATCAAAGGACATTTTTCACGAATTTCAACCGAAAAACGGATCCCGGAATCAGAAAACCGCCGAAATTTCAAACAGCGCCGCATTTTTCTCATGCTTTTTTTACAAAAAAATGTTATCATGATCGCGTAGAAAAACTACCGCGAGGGCGCCCAGCCGATATGCGACGGCAGCTGTATATCCTGTTTTTCAAACGCCGACCGCCTCTCCGCATATTATGCCGTATATTTCTGCCGTAAAATATCGTGCAGAAAAGGAGGTGGCCCAATGAAACGTGTAAAATCCGCGTGTATTCTGCAAACGCTTGTTTTCGCGCAAAAGCCGGAACTCGGTTACGGTAAAGACCGCGCGCTGAAGCTGAACCGGGAAGAACTTGAGCACTACAAATCAACGCTGGAACGGTCGAAGACCAGATATCAGATCGTTGACACGTCTGAAAGCGAAGACGGTTCTCTTGTCGTTCGCGTCAGAAAACAGTACAACGACAAAACCGACGTTTCCGAATACTTCAACTAACGCAGAAGGCCGCCCGATTGTTTCGGGCGGCCGTCCTTTTATCAAACCTGATCTATACCGCGGGAAATCTTGCCTCAAACACCGCGCCGTTATCGTTATGCACGGTGATATCGCCGCCGCAGCCCTGCGCCGCGGCCTGCGCGATGGCAAGCCCGATGCCGTGCCTGCCGCCCCTGCCTTTATACATCCGTTCAAACACGTGGGGCAGGTCCTCCGCCGCCACGCCGGGGCCGTCGTCCGCCACGGCGAAGAAAACGGCGTCTGTCTCGTTCCGGCAGCGAAGGGTCACCGTCTTTCCGGCGTACCGGATCGCGTTAGAGATGAGATTGCCGATCATGCGCTCCGCGTCCTGCTCCCGAATGGCCAGAAAAACGGGCGATTCGTCGAAATCGAACACGAAGGAGACGCCCTGTTGCTCCGCCTGGGCGCGCTGCTCCGAGACGCAGAGGGAAAACACCTCGCGCAGGTCCAACGGCTGCGCGCCGCCGTCCTGTTTTTCTTTCCCGGCGCGGGAGAGGAACAGGATATCCTCCACCAGCCCGCCGAGCTTGTCCGACTCCGTCAAAATGACCTTCGCGGCGCTCTGCGGCTCCATCAGTCCGTAGACGATGCCCTCCGCGTTGCCGCGGATGGAGGTCAGCGGCGTGCGCAGCTCGTGGGAGACGTTCTGGAAAAAGACCTCCTGCTTTTGCCGCGCCTCCCGCAGGTCGGCGGCCATCTTGTTCATGGACCCCGCCAATTCGTCGAACTCCAGATCCCGGAAATCCAGTGCCCGCGGCTCCAGATTGCCGCCGCCGATCTCCCCGGCGAAATCGGAGAGCTGCCGCACCGGCTCGGCGAAGGAGCGCGCGAAACGGCGGCTCAGGAGGACGGAGATCAGAATGGCGGCCAGGATCACCAGCAGCAGCACGGTATTGATCCGCTGCGTGAAATTGCTGATGGACGTCACGTCCACGTAGGTGAGCAGATATTGCCCTGCCGTCACCGGGTCATCCTCCACGGAAACCACGTATGTCCCGTTTTCCAGAAAAACGACCTTGTTCTGAAGCGTTCCGTCTCCGGCGCGCCCCTGATACCACGCGGCCAGGTCTTCGGCAACCGTTTCGTCGCCGTGCAGATTGGAAAGCAGGCTGCCGTCGGCGTTCAGCAGTACGGCGCTGCCTTTGGTGCCCATGACGCGGTCGGGGTTCCCGTCAAACGGAGCTTCTTTCTCCTCTTCCGGACTCTGTTCCTGTTCTTCGCCCTGCGCCTGAGTCTGGGCCCGGTCCTGCTTCCTGCCCTGTCCCGGCCCCTTGTTCTGGCCCTGCTTCTGCTCCGGGATCTGACCCTGCCCGTCGTCCCTGCGTTCGTCCGACGCGCTCTGCGAGACGCCGGAAAGCTGCGCCGACACCCGCGAGCGGATAAACCCGTACATGGAAAGGTTGAAGGCCAGCGCCACGATCAGCAGGATCGCCGTCGTCAGGCCGATCAGCGTGGCCAGCAGATGCGTTTTGATATGCCATTGGCGTTTCATTTGCTCTCCTCCAGCCGGAATCCGTAGCCCCACACCGCCGCGATGTTCACGCCGCCGCCATCCAGCTTCTGCCGCAATCTTCGCACCGTGTCGTCCGTCGCGCGGGTCTCCACGGCGGTCTCGTAGCCCCACACGGTATTCAGCAGCTCCTCCCGGGAGACCGCCTGGTCCGCGTGCGCCATCAGATATTTCAGCACCTCGTATTCCGTCGGCGTCAGCGCCAGCGGCTGCCCGTTCATCAGGATATGCCGCCGGTCCTCATCCAGCGTCAGATTGCCGACTTTCGTGCCCTGCGTTTCCTCCGGCGTATATTTCCGGCTCTCGAATTCCACGCGGCGGAACAGCGCCCGCACGCGCAGCATCAGCGACATGGCGGAAAAGGGCTTCGTGATGTAGTCGTCGCTGCCAAGGCCCAGCCCCATGGCGTAATCGTTGTCCGAATCCCGCGCGGTGAGCATGATGATGGGGACGGTGCTTTGCTCCCGCAGCGCGGTGCAGACCGCGAACCCGTCTTTCCCCGGCATCATCACGTCCAGGATCGCCAGATCGCAGGGACGCTGGGCAAACCGCGCCAGCAGCAGGTCGCCGGTGGGGAAGTCCTCCACCTCGTACCCGTCGCTGCTCAAAAAGGTTTTGACGATCTGACGGATATTGTCGTCGTCGTCCGCCACGTAGATCAGCTTCTTGTCTTCCTGCATGGAACATCCTCTCCCTTTCCGAATCACTGAACCCATTGTACCATCGGAAGAAACGAAAATCAATCGTTTTCCGTTTCCAAACTGAAGCAATCCGTACGAAACGTTTCGTGTGATTTTCGTATTTTTGCTCTCGTTCCCGAATTGAGGCATTATTCTATCGGGGCGTTCTATCTTGGATTATGATTCAGAAATCCCCTTCATTGAATGATGGTTTTTTCTGAAAGCGTGGCCAGGTATGGCTTTCTTTAAGCGAAGGAAACGGAGGTGAATTCCATGTTTGACGCGCAGCAATCCCTGTTTTCCGAAATCATCACAGCCAGCAAGGTTTTCTTCAAAAAACTGCCGGGAAAAATCGGAAAGAAAACGAAACAAGCCGTCAGCCGCAAAACGCCGGCGGTTTTACCGTGTAAACATCAGATATTACGGCGACGCCGCACCATTCGGCCCGCGCGGACGGCGCAGCAGATTTTTTTTCGTCAGATTGCAACATTTCCGGTCTCCGAACTGTATATAGGGCAGAGCGGCACGAAAAGCGGCTCACGATCATCCGAAAAGTGAGGGTAAAAAAATGAAAAAGTTGATTGCAGTATTCGTGTGTTTCGCGCTCCTTGTTTCCGGCGTCGCCGTTTTGGCGGGATGCGGCAAACAAAATGCGAAAAAGAAAGCCCCGGCCGAAAACGGGATCACCGGCGGCGAGATCGCCGGCGGATGGACAAAAGCGGATTCCCCCGCGATCACCGAGGATTTCAGAAAAGTGTTTGACAACGCAACGCAAGCGCTGACCGGTATGCAGTATATCCCCGTGGCGTATCTCGCAAGCCAGGTGGTGGCCGGAACGAACCACCGCGTGCTGTGCAAGGCGACGGCCACGGTCCCCGACGCGGCAACGACCTATGCGATCGTGACGGTTTACGAGGATCTGAACGGCAACGCGGAGATCACCGAGGTCGTTAACAGCGACGCGCAGGCGACCGTCGCGGACGGCGACGTGGACGGCGGCTGGATCGAGCCCGATTCTCCGGCTGTGCCGGAGGACGCCCTGCAGGCGCTGACCAAAGCGTGCGAAACGCTCACCGGCGCGGAATATACGCCCGTCGCCCTGCTGGCCGCGCAGATCGTTGCCGGAACGAATTACCGTGTGCTCTGTGAATCCAGAGCGACCGTGCCGGACGCCGAAACGGAATACGTGATCGTTACCGTGTACGCGGACCCACAGGGCAACGCTCAGATCACCGAGACGGTCGGGTTCGCATCCGAACCGCTTTCGCAAATTGCCAACCCGCTGGTGGAATACGGCAGCGACATGGATTCGCTTGACGCCGCGCAGGAAGCCGTCGGCTTCACGCTGACGGTACCCGGAAGCGTCACCCCGGAAAACTTTATCGTGATCAGCGGGGAGACGCTGGAGGTGGATTTTGACGGCGGTTATATCCGCAAGGCAAAGGGCGGCGAGGATATCAGCGGCGATTACAACGAGTATGACGCCGTTGAAACCAAAACGGCCGAAGGCAAAGACGTCACGCTGAAAGGAAACGCGGGCAAAGTTATGCTTGCCATCTGGACCGAAGGCGATTATACTTATTGTGTGGGCGTTACCGACGGTATTCCCGAAGCCGAAATGCTTTCCCTGGTAAATGAAATAAAGTAAGGTAGTTTTTATGACAAGAGCAGTACCCGTATCACCGTTCCATATCCTGATCAGGACCGCAGCGCTGTTTTCGGCGACGCTTGCTTCCGCGCGATGTGAAACGGAAACGGATACCGCTCTTGTGAACGAAAAAGCGGCGTATTTTTTCGACCGGTTCGGCAACGCGATCCTGCGCCTGGCCTATTCCTATCTCCATAATACGCAGGACAGCGAGGACGTTCTGCAGGAGACGCTGATCCGGTATATCCGGACCGCCCCGCGGTTTGAAAACGACAAACACGCCAAGGCGTGGCTGCTGCGGGTGGCGGCCAATCTCAGCAAAAACAGGATCGGCTACAACAAGACCCGTCTGGCGGATGAGCTGAACGACGAGCTGATCGCCGAGGAACGGGAGGACCTTTCCTTTGTGTGGCAGGCGGTCAAGGAGCTGCCGCTCAAACAGCGGGAGGCGGTCCACCTGTTCTATCAGGAGGGCTATGCCACCGCCGAGATCGCCGCGATCCTCAGCCGCAATGAAAGTACCGTCCGGTCCGACCTGAAAAGAGGCAGGGAAGCGCTGCGAAAAATCTTGAAGGAGGCGTATGATTTTGAATAAATATAACGAAGTGATGGCGCGCGTTACCGTCTCCGAAGAGATGAAAAGCAGGATCCTCGGCAGTCTTCCGTCCGCTGATTTCAAACAAACCAAGGTCGTCCGCTTCCCGAACGCCAAAAGATATATCGCGCTGGCCGCCTGTTTTGCCGTCGTGCTGATCAGCGTGCTCGCTGTTACAATGATAAACCGCCAGCCGCAACCCGGCGGTGATCTGACAGCCGGCGCGCCGGTGGAATACCAAAGCGCCAGGGAACTGTCCAAAGCGTCCGGGATCGAAATAGAGGACCTGCGGGATCTGCCGTTTGAAGCGACGCAGACCGTCTATCTGGACTATCAGATCAATCTGGCGGAGATCAATTATTCAAACGAAACGCAAAGTCTGTGGTACCGTGCGTCCAGGGGCGGCGGAGATAATTCCGGCGACTATAACGAATACGAAAAGATCGAGACGAGGGAGGCCGGCGGCGTAACGTTCACGTTAAAAGGAAACGGCGATCTGATTTACTGCGCGCTGTATGAAAAGAACGGCTGTTCTTATTCCATCGGAAGCACCGGCGGACTGACCTGGCGGCAGATCGAAGAGATGATACCGTAAACGCAATGGTTTTCCGTGCGGCTTTTGGGAATAAGATAAACTTGACGCCTGTTCGATGGAAAGCCGTACCTTCTTCCTTAACCGAATCAATCCCCGAAAAACGGCGGGACGCCGCCGTTTTTGGGGATTTCCTTTTGCCTGAAGAACTTGTCCTTATCGCTTCTGCCCCATGTTTGCCCCAGACAGGTTTTTTTGCAGAAAATCTGCGGGGCTGAACGGCCCTTTCCCGGTCTTTTTGGCTCGTGGGGGTAAATCTTTGTCTGCGGGAGCGCCATTATCCCGTTTCCGTCATCAATCCGGCGAACCTTTTAACTTCAATTAAGAAAACCGCGTTATGATGATGCTGAAAGACAAACGGAGGGCATTGTCATGCGGATACTGCTTGCGGAGGACGAACGGGCGCTTTCCAAGGCGATCGTCAAGATATTTGAAAAGAACAACTATTCGGCGGACGCCGTATACGACGGCGAAGAAGCGCTGAATTATCTGGAGCTGGGCTGTTACGACGTCGCGGTGCTGGATATCATGATGCCGAAAATGGACGGGATCACCGTGCTGAAAAAGCTCCGCGCCGCCGGGAATCAGATCCCGGTGCTGATGCTGACGGCGAAATCCGAGATCGAGGACCGCGTGCTGGGGCTGGACAGCGGCGCCAACGATTACCTGCCCAAGCCCTTCGACACGCGGGAGCTGCTGGCGCGCATCCGCAGCATCACCCGCACGCAGACGGCGGCCGACAACAAGCTGACCTTCGGCAGCGTCTCGCTTGACCGCGCGACCTTTGAGCTGTCTTCCCCCTCCGGCAGCTTCCGGCTGGCCAACAAGGAATATCAGATAATGGAATACCTCATGGCAAACCCGCACCGGATCATTTCGCCCGAGATGTTCATGGAAAAGATCTGGGGATACGACAGCGAGACCGAGCTCAACGTCGTCTGGGTGTATATCTCGTATCTCCGCAAAAAGCTGACCGCGCTGCAGGCCGATATCCAGATCAAGTCCTCCCGGAACGCGGGGTATTCTTTGGAGAACTGCCATGATTAACCGGTTAAAACGGAAATTTATCCTGATCGCCACCCTGTTTATGCTGCTCCTGATGGCGGCGCTGCTGGCGATCATGAACACGGTCAACTTCCGGGAGGTCGTCACGGAAAGCGACGCCGTTCTGGACGTCCTTTCCCAACCGGGGGCGCCTTTTCTGAATGAGAGACGCCCGCCGGAACCGGACGGCGCGCGGGATTTCGTGCCGCGCGGCATGTCGCCGGAGGTACCCTATGAATCGCGGTTCTTCGTGGCGGCGGTTTCCCCGGAAGGAGAGATCCTGCAGTCGGACCTGTCCCGGATCGTTTCCGTGGACGACGCTACCGCGGAGGAATATATCAGCCGTGCGCTGGACAGCAAAAAGGACCGCGGCTTTATCGGACAATTCCGGTTTGATAAAACAACGGACGACAGCGGCGCAAGGATCCTTTTCCTGGATTGCGGGCGGCGGCTGGATTCCTTCCGTTCGTTTCTGTGGACCAGCGTGACCGTGGGCGCCGCCGGGTGCGCCGTCGTGTTTCTCGCGTTCGTGCTGACCGCGGGAAGGATCGTCGCCCCGATCGCCGAAAGCTACGAGAAACAAAAACGGTTCATTTCCGACGCGGGGCATGAGATCAAAACGCCGCTTACCATTATCAACGCCAACGTGGACCTGCTGGCGCTGGACGGCGAATCGGAGGAGCTGACGGAGATCCGCCAGCAGACAGGCCGCCTGACGGACCTGACCAACCAACTGGTGATGCTCTCCAAAATGGAAGAGCAGACGCATACCCTGCAAAAAATCGAGATCCCCTTATCCGATCTCGTCGGTGAAACGGTCGGCTCCTTCCGCGCGCCCGCCGTCGCCCGCGATATCGAACTGGTCAGCCGCGTCGAACCGAACGTAACGGTAAAGGCCTCGCCCGACGCCGTCCGTCAGCTGCTGTCCGTCCTGCTGGAAAACGCCGTGAAGTACACGCCGAAGGGCGGAGAGATCGCGGTGGAAATGAAACGGCACAAAAAATCCGCCGTGATCTCGGTCGTCAACCCAACCGACGACACGATAGACGAAAAAGACCTTCCGCACGTTTTCGACCGGTTTTACCGGACGGACGTTTCCAGAAATTCCCAAACCGGCGGGCACGGGATCGGGCTGTCCGTGGCAAAGGCAATCGCCGACGCGCACGGCGGCGAGATCGCCGCGTCGACAAGCGACGGGCACGATTTCCGCGTGACGGTTTCGCTCCCATTGTAGAATAATACAGAACACCCGGCGACGGCCGGATCGGAAGCGGGCAACCGCTTCTTTTTTTTTGTTAAAAACCGCGAAATTTTAAGTACAGTTATGATTCACGGCATAGGATAGGCGCAAAGCAACACAGAAAGGAGCGACGCTATGACATATCGCCATGAATGGAAGCATGAGATCAACTGTCAGGACCGGCTGATCTTGCAGTCGCGGCTTGCCGCGGTCATGCGGCCGGACCCGCACGCGATCAACGGGAAATATCAGATCAGGAGCCTGTATTTCGATACGCCAGAAGATACGGCCCTGCGGGAAAAGCTCGACGGCGTGAACCGGCGGGAGAAGTTCCGCATCCGCTATTACAACGGCGATACCTCGTTTATCGTTCTGGAAAAAAAGAGCAAGCTGAACGGCCTGTGCGCGAAGGAAAGCTGCCGGCTGACGGAAGAGGAAGCGCGGCGGATCGTGGACGGGGACTTTCACTTCCTTGCCGCCGACGACCGGCCCCTCTGCGTGGAGCTGTACGCCGGAATGACCGCGCAGAGGCTGCGGCCGAAAACCATCGTGGACTACACGCGGATCCCGTTCTGCTTCGCGCCGGGGAACGTCCGCGTCACCATCGACTGCGATATCCGAACCGGCATGTTCCGGACCGATTTCCTGGATCCGCAGACCCTGACGGTCCCCGCAGGGGATTCCCCCATTATCCTCGAGGTCAAATGGGACGGCTTTCTGCCGGATATCATCAGGGACGCCGTCGCCATCCCCGGCAGACGCGTTTGGGCTTTTTCCAAATACCAGCAATGCCGTATCTACGGTTAAAAAAACAGAAAAGGAGTAAACGACCATGACCTTCAACGACATTTTCAAATCCAGCTTTTTGGAAAACATTTCCGCCGTCAGCATCCTCGATATGGCGCTGACGCTCGCGCTCGCCTTCGGAGTCGGCCTATTCATTTTCTTCATTTACAAAAAGACGTATAAAGGCGTGATGTATTCCTCCTCCTTCGGCGTGACGCTGATCGCCCTGACGATGATCACCTCGCAGGTGATCCTGGCGGTGACCTCCAACGTGGTGCTGTCGCTCGGTATGGTGGGCGCGCTGTCCATCGTCCGGTTCCGCACCGCCATCAAGGAGCCGCTGGATATCGCGTTCCTGTTCTGGTCCATCGCGGTCGGCATCATCCTGGCCGCGGGCATGATCCCATTGGCCGTGATCGGCAGCGTGATCATCGGCCTGATCCTGCTGTTCTTCGTCAACAAAAAGCCGCACAGGAACCCGTATATCATCGTGCTGTCCTGTCACGACCACGAAGCGGAAACCGCCGCCATGCGTTTTATCGGCGAACAGACGGACCGCTGCGTCGTGAAATCCAAATCGGCGCAGAACGGCCTTGTGGAGATCAACATGGAGGTCCGCCTGAAGAGCGAAAACACCGATTTTGTCAACAAGCTCTCTTCGATGAACGGCGTGAACAGCGCGGCGCTGGTCAGCTACAACGGCGATTATATGGGATAAGGAGCGATCACGATGTCAACGAGCAGGCATATAGACAAGATCTGCGTTGCCGTCGTCGCCGTAACGCTCGCCCTGACGATCCTGTTCCTGTGCGGGGAGCGCATCGGGATCTCGGTCGTCACCAGGGCAGTCAAATACGAAAGCACGCTGTTCGACACCTCCTACGTCCACCGGATCGACATCGTGATGGACGATTGGGACTCCTTTCTTGAGACCTGCGAAAACGAAGAATACGCCGTCTGCACCGTGGCGGTGGACGGGGCAAAGCACGCGAACATCGCCATCCGCGCCAAGGGCAACACCTCGCTTTCCTCGGTCAAAAACTCCGGGACCGACCGGTACAGCTTCAAGCTGGAGTTCGACCGGTACGAAGCAGGGAACACGCTGGACGGTCTCGACAAGCTCTGCCTCAACAACCTGATCCAGGACAACACGATGATGAAGGATTATATCGTGTACCGGCTGATGGACGATTTCGGCGCGGACAGCCCGCTGTGCTCCTTCGCGTATCTGACGGTCAATGGCGAGGACTGGGGGTTATATCTGGCGGTGGAAGGGATCGAGGACAGCTTCCTTTCCCGGAACTACGGCTCCGATACCGGCGAGCTCTATAAGCCGGACAGCATGTCCTTCGGCGGCGGCCGCGGCAACGGCAAGGGCTTCCGTATGGACGACTTCGATTTCGGCGGCGACGAAGAGAACGAGACGGACGCGCAGGAGCAAAACGGTTCGCAGCAGGAAGCTCCCGGCGGGAAGGATGCTTCTTCCGCCGCGCAGCCGCAGGACGGCGGCGATCTCCCGGACGATTTTCCTGCCGGCGGCCGGCCCCCGGAAATGCCCGGCGCAGACAGTGAAGAGGGGGGATTCCCCTCCGGCGGTTTTCCGGGAATGCCGGGCTCCGACGGCGAAGACAGCAGCTTTCCCTCCGGCGGTTTCCCGGGGATGCCCGGCGGCGACGGCGAAGAGAGTGGATTCCCCTCCGGCGGTTTTCCGGGAATGCCGGGTTCCGACGGCGAACAGGGCGGCTTCCCCTCCGGCGGTTTCCCGGCGACGCCCGGTCCTGAAAGGGAAGAGAGTGATCCTTCGTCCGGCGGTTTTCCGGGAGCGCCCGGCGCGGACGGCGGGAAAGGCGGCTTCTCCTTCGGCGGGATGGGCAGCGACGATGTGAAGCTGCAATATATCGACGACGATCCGGACAGCTATCCCAATATTTTTGACAACGCCAAAACCGACGTTTCCGCCGCGGATCAGAAGCGGCTGATCGCTTCCCTGAAAAAGCTCAGCTCCTATACGGATCTGGAAGACGCGCTGGATACGGACGAGGTGCTGCGCTATTTCGTGGTACACAATTTCGTGTGCAACGGCGACAGCTACACCGGCAGCATGATCCACAACTATTATCTGCACGAAAGCGACGGAAAGCTCGGCATGATCCCGTGGGACTATAACCTCGCCTTCGGCACGTTTATGGGAAACAACGCCTCCGGCACGGTCAATACGTCCATCGACAGCCCCGTTTCCGGCAGCGCCGACGACCGCCCGATGGTCGGCTGGATCTTCTCGGATGAAAGCTATACCGAGCAGTACCATCAGCTGTTTGCGGAATTCCTCGCGAAATGGTTCACGGACGGCGAGCTGGAGCAGCTGATCGCGGATACCGCGGACATGATCCGGCCCTACGTGGATAAGGACCCCACAAAATTCTGCACCACCGAAGAATTCGAAAAGGGCGTCGCGGCGCTTTCGCAGTTCGTGTCGCTGCGCGCCGAGGCGGTCGGCCGTCAGCTGGCGGGCGATACGGCCGCCGTGGATACGGGCTCGCTCGATCTTTCCGACATGGGAACGATGGGCGGCGGCATGGGCGGCAACGCGGCGCAGCAGCGGAAGAACGGCGACGCCGATCTCCGGACAGATGAAACGGCCCCCGTTCAGAACAGTTCGGCAGAACGGGAAAGCAGCGGCGAAAGGCCGCAATTCCCAAACCAAAGCGGCGCCTTTGATCCGAACAATGCTTCTCAGGGAAAAGGTTCCGAAACGTCGTTCCGGATATGGCTCGGCGTTTCCGCAGTCGTTCTCGCCGCAGGATTGCTCGCGGCGATCAAAAAGAAATACTGACAGACGGTCTGTCGACCGAAAAACGCAGCCTCCGCGGTTTGTTCCGCAGGGGTTGCGTTTCCTATCGGCTATCCGTTTTTTTTTGCACAGCTCCGGACAGGCCCTTTCAGAAAATAGGCGGGGCAATATTGACATCAAATGTTGAGGATATTATAATTTAATCAAAGTCCATGCAAATTCAATTGCGGAGGAATGATTCATGAAAAGGCTTTTATCCGTTATCCTATGTCTGGGCATGTTGTTTACGTGCGCTCCGCTTGCGGCGCTGGCGGCGAACGATCCCATAAAGATCGTCTCCGTCACGGCGAACACCAACCAGAACTATGACAGCGATGAGATCACGGTGGAATTCACCGGCCCGACCGATTCGGATGCGGCGGATCGTTTCGCTGCCGAGCTGTGCTACACCTATCAGGCCAACGGGCATCCGTATACGGTGCGTCGCCGGGGCGGCAACGCGAGGGTGAACGACGAGGGGAGCTATACGCTCAAGATAGAAGCGCCGTACAGTCTGCTCGACGACGCTTTTCTCAAGCCGACCCTGGCGATCGTGACGATCGATAAGAACGGGGCCGAGACTCTCTCAAAGCCGATCCCGCTGACGGCGGCGCCTGAGAAAAGCCACTATTGCTCGCCGCTCAAAGTCACGGTGGGCGATAAGGTATATACCTACGGGCCGGGGCTCGACGAGGAAGGAAAGGTGAAAACCACCTTCCCGAAACAGGAAGAGAACGGCGTGTTCTTTGATCCGGACACCCGGACGCTGACTCTTTCCGGCGCCAGCGGCGCAAAGGTCGAGGCGGACTCGCTGACCGTGGGCAGGGATCTCAATAAGATCGTGCTGAACGGCGCGGTCTTTGATTCGATCCGTTTTTATGACCATAAACCCATCGAGATCGAGCTGATCGGCGCAAACGCGGGTAATCTGATCGCTCAGAACGACAGCGATATCTTCCTCAAGGGCGCCGACGGCGCGAGTCTGACCGGATATATCGACGCCAGCAGCGCCGCCTGCATCCTTTCCAACCTTGCGTGGACCGAGGCGGCGACGGGCCAGCGCAATTATACCGATCTGCACGCGATAACCGCGAACGCCGTCGCGTTTGACCGCTGTACCGCCAACCTCTCGAGTGAGAGCGTCAAGGAACCCGTCGTTTGTGTCGTCGGCTGGAACGACCTTTATATCAACGACAACGGCATGATCCTGCGCGACTGCCCCGATTTCCGCGTCACGCACAAGCTGAAGGGCATTTGCTGTGAGGCGCGCGACTTCCTGATCGACAATTCGGAGCTGACGATCACCGGCGTGCACGAAAGCGATACGAGTTCGGACCACCCGGATTTTGTCGGGATCGATGAAAAACGAAATTCGGTGGACATTACGCTTCAGAATCACGCGAAGCTCAACGTTGACATGACCCAAAACGGAAAGAGCAACTCCGTAAACGCTGTACGCTGCGAGATATTGACCGTGGACGGCAGCTCCGAGATCAACGCGAAGGTCCTCGCCTCCGAGACGGGCGAAGGCAGCATTTCCGGTATGTTCCCGCAGCAGCTTCACCTGTCCGGTAAAGTGCAGGTCGACGTGACGAACCGGAGCGGCGGCGGTGTGACCGGTCTTTCGATGGGCAAAGCAGAGCTTGACGGCGGTAAGCTCACGGTCAACGTGGATGGTAAGGCGACGATCTACGGCGTCAGCCCTGCGACGATCAAAATGAACAAAGCGTCTCTGACGGTGAACGCCGTCGGCCGCGTCGAGAGCGAGAACAAAGAACGCGTTTATCTTTTTAACGCCGGCATCGACCAAACCATTATCGACAGCACGGTCGACCTGTCCTTCCTCCTGAACGGCACGGGCGGATATGATTTCTTTGAGTGTATGGATTTCTTCGGAACGACCGAGATCCGGGGCTCGACCCTGCGCGTCGGCATACACAGCGCCCCGTCGAAGTTCAGCGCGAGGCGCTTCAGTCTGGTCTCCGACTACGTCGAGGCGACCGAATCCTCCGTGCCGAAGATCATCGCGCGCGTCCCCGCCGATTATCTTTCTCTGGCGCAGGGGCAGGTAAACGCATTCGTTAAAAAGGCGTTCGATTCCAGCGTCGATATCTCCGCGTGTATCTGCACCGGGAATAAGATCGACGCCAACTGTATGAAATCCGCCATCTCCGAACCGGTCCGCAGTCTCACCGTGATCCTTCCGAAGGTGATCGCCGACAAAGCTGCGCAGTTGAATAAGTCGCGGCTCGTCGTCACCAAAAACGGCGAACAGAAGACGATATGGGAAGGACGCTCTCTTGCGGAGGGCGTGACTGCCTACGCCTTTTCGGAGGAGACGTATTCCGACGCGCAGTTACAGTCGCTGATCAGCGGAGCGTACAGAACGGTCGCCTATTACGACGGCGCGTTTTCCAACAGCGGCGAGATCACGCTGAAGTCTTCCTTCGACAAAGATTTCTGTTACGTGGAAGGGATCCGTATCTCGGATACCGACGGCGGCCTCGTCAGCGGCGAGGCATACCGCGCGACGGTCACCGACGACAAAGGAAAAGTTTGGACGGTCCCGGGGTTCCTGACTGCCGGCAAGTATACCGTGACGCTGGAGGGCAAGTCCTATTCAAAGCTGTACGACTACGCGGCGTTCAACAAAAGCAAAAATAACAGCTTTACCGCCGCGGACGGGGTCGTTTCGCTCAAGGGGCTTCGTCTGATCGTCCCGTCCGTTACGGTCTCCGGCACGGTCAAAGACGCCGACGGAAAGCCGCTGCCCGGCGTATTCGTACGCGCGGACCAGACGTATAAAAACGGCTGCGGATTCTCCGTAACCGCGCAGACAGACACCGCCGGGAAATACCGTTTCACGCTTTTCGGCGCGGAAGCGGTCAACGGAAAAAACAGTTTTACCGCACAGTACGCGTCTTATCTGCTGTTGGATGCGGGCGGAAAAGTCATTGAAGGCAACCGGTTTGAGACGGAACCGCAGAAGAACGGCGCGACGCTCGACCTCACACTGAAAAAAATGCCGTCCTCGGTCGTTTCGCTCTCTTATTCCCTCGACAGGGAAGCCGTGAAAGACGAAGCGACGCAGAAATACCTGACAAAACTTTCCAAAGGTTTTATCCTCTCCGGCGAGATCGACGGCAAACAGCTGAAGAATACATACAAAGGCAGCGCCGATCTCTCTTCGGGACAGTATTCTCTCTGGAACGGGGCGGATGCCGACTGCCTGATCAACGGCGGCAGGACTCTGAAGCTTTCCGTGAGTTCCGGCGCGTATTCGATCGCTGACAAGGAAAAGACCGTAAAGCTCGACGCCGACAACTGCGCCGCGGCAACGCTCACCCTGTCCCCCCGCGCCGGCATCGTCGCCGCGATCCGGGCCCCAAAGCGCCAGGGAATCGGTTCCTACGGCGCGGCGTGGTATAACGCGAAAGGGGAATACGTCGGTACGAGCAGTGAGCGTAAAATGATCGGCGACGAAATTCAGACGGTTTCTTTTGTCTCGCCGGTGAACGAGAGCGGCAGCTATACCGTTGTCTTCTCTCCCTTTAACGCGCCGGAAAAGCTTGCGGACGTCGACGCTTCGCTCACGCGTATTTCCGTCAAGCTTGTGAAAAACCGCGGCGTCGACGTGGGCAGCGTCACCGTCGACACGGCGGCGATCGAAAACATCGCGTTTATCACGAAACCGAATTCCACCATCTCAGCGCCCGAGAGCTGGTCCTCGCAAAATGAGATCGTCCGCATGCCCGGGCATATCGAGACGGACGGAGATATCGCCGGCGCGCGTCTCTCCTCACTGTCGTTTAAGGATTACCATACCACGTCGAAGTTCTACTGCACGCTTGACGCGGACGGCGACGGCGAGGCGGAGCGCTATGACGTGACGCTTTGGAACGGCATCGGCTCCTTGAGTTTTAATAATCCGCCCGCGCTTCCGCTGGATTTTACGCTTTACGTGCTTCCGAACGCGGAGGGCAGCGTCCAGCTTGACGTGGCCGCAACGATCAAGCTCGCAGACGGTAAGACGCAGAGCGAGCAGTCGGTCGGTTCCGTGACGGTCGGCGCGCCCGGCGCCTATCTTGCCGCGCCGGAGCGTACCGTTTCGGAAACGGTCCCGGTCTCCGGCACAGCGCCGGCCCGCGAGCGCGTCCTCATTCTTGACGGCGATACCGTCGTCGCCGAGGTAAAGGCGAACGTTAACGGCCGCTTTTCCGCCACGGTGACGCTCGTCGGCTGCGAGGAGGGCCGCGCTTCGCTGCACAAGCTTCGTTCCTCGTCCTCGGCGGGCGATTCGGAGCCTGCGACCGTCATTTATAACGCGAACGGCGCCGCGCTGCTTCGCAGCGGCTTTACGTATTCCGACAGACCCTCCTCCGACCGGTCCAGATATCAGAAGTACATCAGTTCCGACGGCGCCTATACCTTTACGCCTGCTCAGGAGCGCAACGGCATCTACGTGACGCTTTCCGCGGAATTTGCCAATCCGGACGAGATCAGAACGGATTATTCCGATCTGAACGTCGGCAAGCTGATGTCCTCGCCGGTCGTGTTCGCCATCCAGCTCATGAACGGCGAAGTGCAGTATTATCAGGGCAAACGCAGCGGAAAGACCGGCACTTTCCTTTCCGAGGAGTTCAAGATCTACAGCGCGATCAACCGCATCAGTGTGCTGTACGATACAAAACAGGACGTTTTCGCGCCGTCGGTCGACGGGATCCCGACCAGGACTGTCGGGCTTTCGTCCGTCCTTTCCGCCGCCGCCAAACAGAGCGTGCCGACGGGCAAACAGAGCGCGCAGCTGCGCGATAAGCTCAGCGAGGTCGGTCTGAACGTATCCGCCGGGTTGACGGACGCGCAGAACGCGATGAGCGCGCCGGAGCTGATGAACAGCCTGCGCAAGGACCTGGGCGCCATCCCGAAAAATAAGTTCGGCAGCATTGGTACCGACCGCGCCGTAACGGAAGCACAGTTCAAGAAGGACCTGGATTACGCGAAGGCGCGCGTCAAGGCGAACGCCGACGACGCCTCGCTGGAAGCCGTCGATGTCGTTGACGGCAACAAGACGCCCTATCGGTATCTCAGCTTCTCCGAGACCGACCCCGATAACGGAACGGTCTTTATGATGACGCTGATCGAAGATCTGAGCGGCAAGGACCCCGCCTATCATGAGACCGCGCTTTTGCTGACCGATGCGGAGCAGCCGCTGTCCGTCCCCGCGTCCGGCGGAAAGAAGGCGGCCAACGGAGGCAAACGTGCTCCGGATACGCGCGCGGCCGTGCGCAAGGCGGCGGCTCCTTCCAAAGCGACGGTCGTCTCCGGCTGCCTCGACGCAAGCGGCTTTATCCCGAGCTGGCTGGAATCCAGCGCAAAGGCGCTTGGCTATGTCAATGCGGAGAAATTCTTTTTCGGCTTCGGCAAGGGCATATCCATCGCCGGGATGGGCTTAAGCGTCTACGCGCATAATCAGACGAACAACGAATGTGAGGAACGGTTCCAGAAAGCGCTCCGCACGGTCTTTACTCCCTGCTATAATTCTCTTCCTGAAAAATGGCAGGAGATCATCAAAAGCAAGCTGAACGCTTTCAGCAAACTCAACGTTGAAGCCTGGAGCATGAACAACGACACGCTCGCCGCCTCGCTCTTTACCGGCGCGATCAATCTGCTGGGCGGCAATCCTGTCTCGGAGGGCATCGCCGCGGTCGGCAATTTCTGCGGCAACTGGATCAACGACGATTATCAGAGCAACATCCAGAAAGAGCTTGAAATGATGCAGGACGATATCCGCAGGATCTATTACAACAACGGCCTTGAGGTCACGGAGAACGAGGACTGCAAGAAGGTGCCGGACCGGAACATGAAAGCGCCGCGCGTCGGGCTCGATCCTTCCGGTTACGTCTATGAGGCGGTCGCATCCAACCGTGTCGAGGGGGCCGAGGTTACGCTGTATCAGAACGTGAAAGGCGTCAAAACGAAGGTGGCCGACGGTTCAGAGGACATCTTCGGCGCGGCGAATCCGCTGATCTCCGACGCGGACGGCCGTTATGAGTGGTTCGTCCCCGAGGGACTCTGGCTCGTCGAAGTAAAGGCGGACGGTTATGTGCCGGCGGACAGCCAGAGCTGCACGAACATCAAGGAAGTCGAGAAGCGCGACGGATACACCTGGCTGCAGGTGCTGCCGCCGCAGACCGCCGTCAATATCGGCGTTGTCTGCAAGGACGCGCCGTACATCAAAAATATCTTTGCCAAGAGCGACGGCGTTGAGATCGAATTCAGCCGCTATATGGATGAATCGACGCTTGTCCCGGCGAATTTCACGCTCAAAAACGCAAGCAGCCCCGTGAGCTTTACGGTCCGGAAGCTCAACAGCGAGAAAAGCCCCGTGAAGCCGGGCGTCAGCTATACGAGCCGGATCCTTCTGAAGACCGCGGAGCTGCCCATGAATACCGCGCTGACGGTCGGCGTTTCCGGCAGTGTGAAAAGCTATGCCGGCGTTGCGGCGGGCGATTCCTACAACGGCGTCGTAAAGACCGTGCAGGTCTACAAGCTGACGGTGAAAGGCGGGACGGCGGAGAAGAACGTCTACGCGTACCCCGCGGGCGCGTCTGTGACGATCACGGCGAACGCGCCGACTGCCGGCTTCGCGTTCTCCGGCTGGAAAACAACGGGCGTTGCGCTGCCCGATGCGCTGCATCCGACCGTGACCTTTACCATGCCCGCGGGCGATGTGACCGTCACGGCGGGATACGCCGGTCACGCGCGCGGCGCGCAGGATAAGCAAAAAGAATACACCCCCGGCGACGTGGACGGCGACGGCAAGATCAGCTCCGCCGACGCGCGGCTGGCGTTGCGGCGGTCGGTCAGTCTGGAGAATTATCCCGAGGGCTCCGTGCAGTTCCTTGCCTGTGATGTGGACGGAGATAACAAAGTTTCCTCCGCCGACGCGCGCCTGATCCTTCGCGCTTCCGTTGGGTTGGAAGACGCGACAAAATGGAAGAAGCAGAAATAGTATCATCCTCCGCATGACCGATCAACAGTTGAAAGCGCATTCCCGTCGTTTCGTACGGGATGCGCTTCTTCTGTTTCTTTGGCTTTTCACGGTTTTTTGTGGGATAGCGGCAGACAGGCATTTGTCAAAAATACACAAAAACCGGCGTTGTTTTTTTTACGGGGTATCCGCAAAAAATCGTCACAAGTGACGATGCGCCGGCTTTTTTCAAGTGATAAAATAATAATGACTCACTATATTTCATGTCTCGGCCACGATTACGTCACACTGGATCCTCCGGTCGAGCATCCCGCCACCTGCACCGAGGATCGGTACGTCGTAAAAACGGCATGCTCGCGCTGCGGAAAGGACGGCAGTACGACCACGACCCTGAACACGGCCGGTCACGTCGATGAAAACGGGGACAGTATATGCGACGACTGCGGCACGGCGATCACCGCGGAGACAAAAATGCGCGGCCGCACGCCCTCGGGCGGCGGAAATTCCGGCGGTTCCTCCTCCGGGAAATCGGGCGGCTTCTTCGATAAGATCGTCGAATTCTTCAGGAATATCATCAACTTCTTCAAAAATCTGTTCAGCAGATGATCCCGTCCGGTCCCTGTCCGGCCGCGCGCATTCATCAGGGCAACGGAGAACAGATCAGAGGCTGAAAAAGGGAATACCGACAGAAAATCAGCGGGGCCTTTTCCGGGCCCCGCTGTTGTTGAAAGAAGTGTTAATGCCTGCCGATCTTATGCAGCGGGAGCTGCTCGAAACCGGGGATCTCGTTGAACGCCGGCGCGTCGTCTCGCAGGGTGTAGTCGCCGTTGGCCGGATCGACGAACAGTTGTTCCATTTGATTCGGCTTGTATACCGCATTGTCGGAAACGTCGCTGAACCGGCAGACGAGATCGTCGATCATGCCGATATCGCCGGGGCCGTTGACGATCAGGTTCCCGGTCACTTCGCTGTACGCGGGGTTGGTGACGTACCCGGGGTCCTCCGTCGCGTTGAAATCCTCCGTGATCCGCTGCAAAAGCGGAAATCGCATCGTCAAACATCCGCATATTTACGCTTGTAATTTCAGTCGTTTGGAACTATAATGATAACGGTATCACGAGTCGGATCGGAGGACATGACAATGGGAAAAAATAAACGTCGGGCACATATTTTCCACGGAGGAATTTTCCCTCGCGCCGCGGTCTCGCTCCTCATTGTTTTTGCGTTTACGGCGATCCTTCCGGCCTGCGGCGGCGCAAAGCGCTTGAAAAACGACGTCGACAAGCCGATCGACAGCGTTGCCGGAACGGAAAGCTCCTTCACCGACACGGCGCCCGCCGAAGAAAGCGCCGCCGGGGACACAGCGGATGCGAAGGTGAACGTGGTCCCCACCGCCGCTTCCGCGTTGACGCTTGTGGATAAGGATACGGAAGCGTTTACCATGCAGATCCCGGACGGCTGGGAGATGCGCTACGGCTGGGACGGGGAGAAGATGCTGCTGATCCGCGTCTACGATCCCGCGCAGCCGGTCAACCAGATCTTTTACGCGACCGATATGGTCCCGTTTATGAAAAGCGAAGCGTCCGCCGAAATGTACGCGAACAGCGGCACGGTCATGTTCAGTGAAGCGCCCGTCCTCGACCCGCCGACGAACGAGACCCTGTTCAAACAGATCCCGAAGCTGCGGACCTATTATCTGGAAACGGTAAAATCGGAAGCCACCGCCGCGATGATCCCCGAGATCTACAACTTCGAATTGCTGGAGACCCTTCCGGCGGCTTCTGCGTTCGGCGACGACAGCCTTGACGACAGCATCCTCCACGGGACCTTCCGGACCGCGGACGGAAGCGCCGAAGGCGAGGGCATCGGCTTTGCCGCTATCGTGGATCTTTTCGGTACGATGCTAAGCCCGCTTTACGGCGTGGATATGGCCTATTACAACGTATACAATTTCACCGCCATCACCGGCGTGAAGGATGAATTCGTCAACTATGAGGAGATCCTCTGCCGGTCGTTTTCCTCGCTGCAGCTCAAGCAGGAATTTGTGGCGAAGATGCTGAAAAACAGCGAGGATTCCTTCGCGCAATTACAGCAGATCAACGCCTCGATCACGGCTTCCTATTATAACTACAACAACGCCTGGCTCGCCAGATCCAGCTCCTCGGATATCGCCCGCCAGAAATACAGCGACGCTACGCTTGGCTATGAAAGAGTATACGACACCGAAACCGGAGAGATCTACAAGGCCTACAACGGTTTTACGGACGAATACACCGGTTCGCGCTACCAATCCGTTTCGGACGATATGTACACGCAGGGTTGGGACGGATATATCGAAAGATAAAACGATCTCATCGTAACAACATGATAAGAACAGAGAAGGGAGTTCGATCATCATGAAGAACAAAACATCCGCATCGGTGCGTGATGAAAACCGAAGGAACGCAAAAACGCGCAGAATGAGAAGCGCGCTTTCGCTCCTGCTGGCAGCGGTCCTGCTGTTTTCGGTCTGCGGCCTGCCGGTCACGGCGGCAAACCGGAAGCCCGGCGACGTGGACGGGGACGGAAAGATCACCTCCGCCGACGCCCGCCTTGCGCTGCGCAGATCGGTGGGGCTTGAGCCCTATAAGGAGAATTCGGCTGAATACGCGGCCTGCGACGTGGATTTCGACGGCAGCGTTTCCTCCGCGGACGCGCGCCTGATCCTGCGCGGCTCCGTGGGCCTGGAGGACACGACGAAATGGAAGAAGCCGACCGCGTCTGCCGTGCCGAAGAAGCTCGTTTCAAAGGATACGGTGGCGTTCACCATGCAGATCCCGGAGGGCTGGGAGCTGCGCTTCGGCTGGGACGGCGAAAAGATGCTGCTGATCCGGGTCTACGATCCCAAGCAGCCGGTCAACCAGATCTTCTACGCGACCGATATTGTCCCGTTCATGAAAAGCGAAGCGGCCGCCCAATGGTATGGGCGCACCGGGACGAAGATGTTCAGCGAAGCGCCCGTCCTCGACCCGCCCACGAACGAAACGCTTTTCAAGCAGATCCCGAAGCTGCGCGATTATTTTCGGAATACGGTCAAATCGGAGGAGACCGTCGCGCTGCTGCCCGAGATCTACGATTTCCGCCTGATCCAGACGCTTCCCTCCAAGACGACGTCAAAGGAGTACGCCGGCCTTGACGAAAGCATCCTCTACGGGAGCTTCCGGAACGAAAACGGCAGCGCGAAAGGCGAGGGCATCGGCTATGCCTCCATCCTGGACCATTTCGGCGCCTCTTTGACCGACCCGATCACCGGCATCGACCCGGCATATTATTTCGTGTACAACCTCACCGCGATCACCAGCGCTGCGGGGACCTTCGCCGATTATCAGGAGATCCTTTGCCGGTCGTTCTCCACGCTGAAGCTCAAGGATGATTTCGTCAAAAAAATGCTGAAAAACAGCGACGCGTTCTTTACCCAGGGGAAGGCGGTCAACGACTCGATCAACGGCGTGTATGAAAAGATCAACGCCGCCTGGGACGCCAGAATAAAGGGCGACGACCTTAAGAACTGACCGCCCCGCGTGACGAAAGGATAGGATTGAAAGATGAAACGTATCACCAGATGCCTCTCTCTGCTGCTGGCGGCCTGTATGCTGCTGTGCGTCGTTCCGGCGCGCGCCGCCGAAATCGTGGACAGCGGCACCTGCGACAAAGACTTTAAAAACGTCACCTGGGCGCTGGACGCCGACGGGGGCCTTGTGATCAGCGGGACGGGAGAGATGGAATACTTCCCTTGGAGAAGCCGGTATTTTACAACGATCAAGGCGGTGATCATCACCAACGGCGTGACCGGTATCTGCGACTCCGCGTTTTACGAGTGCAATAAAATGCAGATCCTGTCGATCCCGAACACCGTGACGCGCATCGAGAAAGCCGCGTTTTACGACTGTAAATCGTTGACGGACGTATCGGTCCCGGACAGCGTGACAAGCCTCGGAGACAGCGCGTTCGCCCATTGCTGGGCGCTGGAGAAGATAACGCTCCCGAACGGCCTGACAAGCATCCCGACAAATCTGTTCTACGAGTGCATGAAACTGCCGGGAGTAACGATCCCGACCGGTGTGAAAAGCGTCGGGAAACGGGCGTTTTGCAAGTGTTACGGGCTGAAGAGCGTCAAGCTCCCGAAAAGCGTGACAAGTATTGAGGAATATGCGTTCGACGCCTGCGTCGGCTTGACGGACGTATATTACGAAGGCAGCGAGGCGAACTGGAAGGCGATCGCGATCAAAGACGGAAACACGGCTTTGGCATCTGCGAAGATCCATTACAACCAGAAGATCGGCCCGTCCGCGCACACGCACAAATGGAACGCGGGCGTGGTCACATATGCGCCCGGCTGCGGAACGCCCGGCGTAAAGACCTATGCCTGCAGCGTGTGCGGGACGACGAAAACGGAGACGCTGCCGAAAACGAACGCCCACAAGTGGGACGCGGGCAAGGTTTATATGGAGCCCACCTGCGCGGCGGAAGGCGTGATGATCTACACCTGCTCCGTGTGCAAAGGCGAAAAGCGGGAACCCATCGCAAAAAAGAAAGAACATAACTGGAACCAGGGCGTCACCACAAGACCGGCCACCTGCGGCGTGGACGGCGTGAAGACCTATACCTGCATCGCGTGTCATACGACAAAGACGGAGACGATCCCGAAAACGAACGCCCATAAGTGGGATTCCGGCAAGGTGACGAAAGCCGCCACCTGCGGCGCGGACGGCGTAAAGACCTACACGTGCTCCGTTTGCAAGACGACAAAGACGGAGACGCTGGCAAAAACGGGCGCCCATCAATGGGACAAGGGCGTATTTACGGCGCCCGACCGCAAAAATCTATCCGCGGTCAAAACCTATACGTGTTCCGTCTGCAAAACGACGGAAACGGAAAAAATCAAGTATTTGCCCGGCGACGCGGACCGCGACGATCATATCACCTCCGCCGACGCGCGGCTCGCGCTGCGCAGATCGGTGGGGCTGGAAAGCTTTGAAAAAAACTCGCCGCAGTTTTTGGCGTGCGACGCGGATCGGGACGCCAACGTTACCTCGGCGGACGCGCGCCTGATCCTTCGCGCTTCCGTGGGGTTGGAAAATCCGAAAACGTGGGCCAAATGATCATCCCGTAACGGAAACACGCCGATAGGGATTCTTGAAAGCAACACACCGCAAAAACAAAAAAGACAGAGGACGTTTTCCTGTCATTGTCCGTCGGGAAAAAACCGTCCTCTGTCTTCTGTTTTTCTGTTCGTTTATTTCGCCTTATAGTAGAGCATGCAGTGGCAGTAGCCCTCAAAATTCTCGTCGGCGATCTGCTCGCGGAATTCCCGGCACATGCACTTGGTCTCCTCGGTGCGTTCCCTGCGGCACGGGCAGTAGCCGCCGGTCTGCTTCAGGCCTTCCTTTACCGTATCCACGATCTCTTTGTTGGGGTTGAGCGTGATCTTCATATGCGTCCTCTCCTTTATTCTGCAAGAAATGATTTTGCGAAATCGGCGGCGGCTTTCAGGTCCTCCGCGTCCGGTCTGCCTTTATGAACGCCCTTGAACTCGCCGCGGCAGTGGAATTCTCTTGCTTCCATCGGG
Source organism: Clostridia bacterium (assembly GCA_017428085.1). Lineage (GTDB taxonomy): Bacteria > Bacillota > Clostridia > Oscillospirales > Acutalibacteraceae > RUG806. The sequence continues at coordinate 59,699 of JAFRRP010000075.1, forward strand.
ATGCCGACCCGATCCGCTTCCGCCTTGACCTTTTTGTAGGTGGAATTCAGCATGGCGGCGGAGCCGAAATTGACGATTTTGCCCACCGTGTTTTTATCAAGCGACTGCACGAAGCGCCTGACCTCGGGATCGATGCTGAACGCGTAATAGGAATTGCCCAGAAACAGAAGATCCACCGGCCCGGCAACGGGTTCCGTGATGGGCAGCGCCTCCACGCCCAGCGCTTTTGCCACGGCCTCCGCCAGCCGTTTGGTGTTGCCCGTCTTGGTGTAGTATCTGACCGCGTATTTCATTCTCTCTTCCTCCTGTTTTTGTGGTAAAACATATTCTGTGCGTCAATCGGACACGTCGATGTCCGGTACGATCTGGACCTGATAATCCGGATAAAGCGCGCTGACTTCGCGGTACAGGACCTCCATTGCGTCTTTTCTGTCCGCGTCAAAGCTGACGACCACGTCGAAGCGGACGGTTTTCTTTTCGGTGTCCGCGTAGAAGCCGTGCATCTGCAGCGCCCAGTCGTGGGACAGGACCGTTTGTTGGATCGTATTGCGCATCCGCGCCGCCTCGTCGTCGGAAGTGTTGTAGGAGTAGACGCCGATCCCCGTCAGGATCACGCCGGTCTTCCGGAAGACGTCGGTCTGTATCCTGCGGGTGATCCTGTCCACGTCGTCCACGCTCAGATGATCCGGCAGCTCGACATGTACCGAACCGTAGTTCCTGTTCGGGCCGTAATTGAACAGCGTGACGTCATATGCGCCGCGCACCGCGTCTTCCGCGCAGATGATCTCTTTCAGTTCCCTTGTCGTTTCCGCGTCCCCGCGCTTGCCGATGATATCGTTGAGCGTTTCGATCATGATCTCGATACCGGCCTTGATGATAAAGCCCGCGATCACAACGCCCACGTACGCCTCCAGCGAGATCCCCCAGAGCAGGAAGACGACCGCCGAAGCCAGCACCGAGCCGGACAGGACGGCGTCGAACAGCGCATCTGAGCCGGAAGCCGCCAGCGCGCCGGAGTTGACCTTTTTGCCCTGCCGCTTCACGTACACGCCGAGGGCCAGCTTGACCGCGATGGCGACGGTTATGATGACGAGCGAAGCCGCGCCGTATTCCGCCTCCTCCGGCATGATGATCTTTTTGACGGATTCCACCAGCGAGGTGACGCCCGCGTAAAGCACGAGGGCCGCCACGATCATGGAACTCAAGTATTCGATCCTGCCGTAGCCCAGCGGGTGCTTTTTGTCCGGCTGTTTCGCGCCGAGCTTGGCGCCGATGATGGTCACGACGGACGAGAGCGCGTCGGACAGATTGTTGACTGCGTCAAGGATCACGGCGATCGAATGAGATAATACGCCGACGGACGCCTTGAACGCCACCAGCAGCAGATTCGTCACGATCCCGACGACGCTGGTTCTGACGATGGTTTTTTCCCGGTCCGCGGCCAGCGCGGCCAGATCCTTTTCCTGTTCGTTCATCTCGTTTTCTCTTTCAGCCGAGCAGCGCTTCCACGGCCGCCCGGACTTCCTTCATATCCGCGGTGGGCTCAAAGCGGGCGACGACCCTGCCCTCACGGTCAACGAGGAACTTGGTGAAGTTCCATTTGATATACGCCTTGTCGCCGAACGCCTTGTTGTTGGCCTTGGCGAACGTGTTCAGCGCCGCGCTTTTTAAGCCTTTGCCGAACCCGGCGAAGGGCTTTTCCGTCGCCAGGAACGCGAACAGCGGATCGGCCGTCTCGCCGTTGACGTCGATTTTGGCGAACTGCGGGAACTCCGTGCCGAATTTCAGCGTGCAGAATTGATGGATCTCGTCCGCGTCGCCGGGGGCCTGGTTGGCGAACTGGTTGCAGGGGAAATCCAGGATCTCAAAGCCCTTGTCCTTCAGGTCTTTGTACATCTCCTCCAGCGGCTCGTAGTGCGGCGTGAAGCCGCAGCCCGTGGCGGTGTTCACGATCAGCAGCGCCTTGCCGCTGTATTCCGAAAGCGAAACCTCATTCCCCGTTCTGTCCTTGACCGTAAAATCATAGACCGTTTTCATGTGTCATTGCCTCCTGTATTATTTATTTTTGACCGTTCAATAATTCATACAACAGCGTGTAGAGCGCGCGCGCCTTTTCCGGCGGCAGATCGACGCAGCCCGCCGCTTTCAGCGGCACGTCTTTTGCCTGTAACTGTAAGTCCCTGCCTTTGTCGGTCAGGGTGATCACCACCACGCGCTCGTCCTCGGCGCTGCGACGACGCTCGATATAGCCCGCCTGCTGCAGCTTTTTCAGCAGCGGCGAAAGTGTGCCGTTGTCCAGCAGCAGCTTTTCGCCGATGTCGCCCACGGTGACCCCGTCCTGCTCCCACAGCACCAGAAACACCAGGTACTGCGTATAGGTCAGCCCCAGAGGGCTCAACAGGGGCGTATATAAATTCGTCACGTTACGCGCCGCGGCGTACAGGGGAAAACAGAGCTGGTTTTTCAGCTTCATCGCCTCGCGGTAATCGTATGCCATGGGAATTGCCTCCGTAATTATTTGATGCAATTATATTTTATCGAACATATTTCGGGATGTCAAGCTTTTTTTTGTCGAAAAAATATCGGCATTGTTTTTTTGCTGATTTCCTGTTAAAATACAATCAAAGACACGGCGGCTGCGAGGTGATAACGGAATGATCGGATCGGAGTTGTACAAAGCGCTGGGCGCGCTGACAAACAACAAAGCGGAATGGGAAACGAGCATACCGTACGTCTCGTCGCTTCTCTCTTTCGATTCCGTCAAAATACAGGCAAAGGCGCTGTGGCTGCTGGGCGAAATGGGGCTGCGGTACCCCGACGCCGTGCGGAGCAGACTTCCGGCGGTCGCGTCCTTTCTTGACGCCGGGGAGCCGCTGCTGCGGGAGCGGGCCGTCAACGCGCTGGGCCGGATCGGCCGCGGCGGCTTTCAGATCATCGAGCCATATTGGGCCGGGTTGTTCCGTTTTGCCGAAGATAAAGAACCCGACGTCAGGTTGAGCTTCATCTGGGCGTCGGAAAATATCGCCGCCAACACGCCGGACCCGTACCGCGACCGCATGGAGGTTTTTGCCGGGCTGCTGCGGGACGCCGATAACAGAGTCCGCATGGAAGCGCCGGAGATGTTCCGCGTGATCGGAAAACGCCGCCCGGAATTCGTACGGCCCTACATTGAACTGCTGGGTCAGATTTCGAAAACCGACGCCGACCGGGTGGTAAGGATCCATTGCGCAGGGGCCGTCAAAGCGGCCTGCGGAACACAGAACGCGGCGAGCGGTTTTTCGGGAGCGTTTTGACCGTCCGTTTGGCCGGAACCGGCTCCGGCGCGGACAAAGGAATCAGATAAGGCCGGCGGATAAAATCCATAAAGGGGATAAAAACAAACGATGAGACACGTTGCGATCATCACTTCCCGCCCGAAACGAAGCGGGAGCTCGTCCATCCCGGACGGGGCGATCACCGGAAACGGCGATCTGGCGGTCATTCTCGGGAACAGCCCGGAGGGGCTGCGCGTCTTTCTGTCCAAAACCGACGTCTGGTTCGCGGTGGAACAGGAGTCCGAGGGCGGCCTGCGCCCGGTGGGGTATATCGATATCCCGGTCCCGCGCGGGATGTACCGGAATTACCGGGTGGAACAGGATATGGACTTAGGTCTGCTGCGCTGCGGTTTTTCCCACGGCAAAAAGGCGCTGCGGATCGCCATCCGCGTGGCGGCGGAGGAAAACGCCGTGCTGATCGAAGCCGACGGCGACGCGGAGATCGATCCCGTTTTATACGCCTACGACCTCGGCGAAACGACGGGGCGCGGCGGCGTCTTTAATGAGAAAGGCGTTTCCGGCGTTTTCCGCAGCTTTGACGGCGAAAACTGCCTGTATGAAACGCACGTATTTGCCGCCGGGCGTAAGCTCACGGGCGGACGCTATTACGCGTTCATCGCGACGAACCACGACTGTGAGGACCCGAAGAGGGAAGCGGTCGAAAAGGTCGCCGGTATCACTCCCGACCGGTTCGGCGCGCTGACGGCGTCGCACGCGGCGTTCTGGCGCGATTTCTGGAGCAGATCGCGCTTCACGGTGTCGGATCCGGAGCTGGAGACCCGTTGGTACGCCTCGCAGTATTTTCTGGCGGTCTGCGCGCGCAACGGGAAATATCCGCCGGGGCTGTACGCCAATTTCGTCACGGTGGAGCGCCCCAACTGGCACAGCGATTATCACCTGAATTACAACTATCAGGCGCCGTTCTACGCGGCGTGCTCCTCCAACCATACGGAGCTGACGGACTGTTATCTGTCCCCGCTGGAGGAGTTTGTGCCCCGCGGACGGACCTTTGCCGAAAAGCTGGGCTGCGGCGGGATCCTTTTTCCCTGCGGTATCGCGCCCGGCGGCTATATGACCGAGGCCGCGCCCGGCGCGAAGTACGAGTTCGAGCGCCCCTTCATGGGGCAGAAAAACGACGCGCTCCACGCGGCGGATATCGCCGTTTTCCGCTGGAACGCGACAAGGAACGTCGACTACGCGCGGGAGCACGCCTACCCGTATCTCAAAGAATGCCTTGCCTTTTTCACGGACTACGCGGTCCTTGAAGACGGGGTATACGCGATCCCGGACGACTCCGTACACGAGGCGCCGTATTATCGGGACGACTTTGACGAGGAGACGTATCCGTATATCCACGATAAAAACAACGTCCTGACGCTGGGGCTGCTGCGCCTGTGCATCCCGGCAGCGATCGATATGGCACAAACGCTGGGGATCGACGAAGACAGATGCGCCGCATGGCGGGATTTTCTGAAGAAGCTCCCCGATTTCCCGACCTTTATCCGCAAAGGGCAGGAGGTCTACCGCTATACGGAGAAGGGGCAGGCGTGGCACCCGGACAACGACGTGGGCCAGCAGCACATCTTTCCCTGCGGCTGCGTGGGGCTGTCCTCGTCCGAACGGGAGCTGCGGCTCGCGCGGAACACCGTCGGCCAGCGGCTGTTCGGGTTCAAGGACTGCAACGCGGTGTCCTCGTTCTACGCCATCGGCGCAAGGATCGGCTGGGACCCGGCGTATATGATCGACCGGCTGCGGGAATTCAACGCCGAAACGGGCATGGCCAATCTGCTGCACGATATGCCCGGCGGCTGCCTGGAATATTGCGTCGTAAACGCCCTGGCGCTCAACGAGATGGCGCTGCAGAGCCATCAGGGGACCGTGCGGATCTTCCCGGACTGGGACGTCCGTCTCGACTGCGCCTATGAGCGTCTGCGGGCGGACGGCGCGTTCCTGGTCTCCGCCGAAATGAAAAACGGAAAAGCGGTGAAGGCGGAGATCGTATCCGAAAAGGGCGGGCTGCTGCGGGTCGCGTTCCCCGCGGAAACCATCTCCGTGTCTGTCAACGGCGTTCCCGTGGGGCTTTCCGCCGAAGCGCTGGAAGGCGGCATCGCGACCGCCCCGGGGGACACGGTCACGATCACCGCGATCCGGTAGATCCCCGATCGTTTCTAAACAGAAAAGGCAAGCCGTCGGCTCGCCGGAGTTGAGGTTTTCTATTCCGCAGTGCTCCGGAAAGACCGAAAAGATCCCCGGGAATGTCTCAACGCCGCTGTTCCCGGGGATCTCCTGTTTTTTGTGGTGATACGTGCCGGAGCGCTTATTGCAGCGCCGTCACGGCGTCTCCGGCATGGACTTTCCCGCCCTTGACGACGATGGCAAATACGCCCTCGCGCGGCATCACGCATTGCCCCACCAGCTTGCTGACGGCGCAGCCCTCGTGGCATTCCTTGCCGATCTGGCTGATCTCCAGCACGCATTCGCCCACCTGCAGACGGGTGCCGACGGGCAGGGTATACAGCTGAATGCCCTCGGTGGTGATGTTCTCGGCGAACACGCCGTGGCACAGTCCGTCGGTGGGGCCCGCCTTGGCCTTTTCGATGCTCTCCACGCCCAAAAGGCTTACCTGACGGTGCCATTTGCCCGCGTGGGCGTCTCCCTCAAAGCCGAAATTCTCAATCAGGTTTCCCTCTTTGATGGTCTTTTTCGGCGTACCCTTCTTTTCGCTGATGTTGATGGCGACAACTTTTCCGTTCATATCGCGTTATCCTCCGATCTGATTCATGGGGGCAAGCCCCTGCGCTTTTTCAAAATGATGCCCGGCGGGCTTGTTTCGGATACATTGGCAGATCGCCTCGTAAAGGCGGTCCGGCTCGTTCAGGTACGGCAGCAGGTCGTACGTCTCCTTCTGCCCCAGACAGGGCTTGAGCTGCCCGTCCGCCAACAGACGGATGCGGCTGCAGTCATTGCAGAATTTTTTGCTGACGGGGGAGATCAGGCCGATTCGGCCCCGGTAGCCTTCCACCGCGTAGTATTCGGCGGCGCCGTCCTCGCCCGGTACGGGGGAAAGATGGGGGAACCGCGCCAGCAGTTCCCCGGAGGGGATCAGCCGCTTTTGGTAATCGTCGCCGTCGCCGGTGGGCATCAACTCGATAAATCGCACGTCCAGCGGGTAGTCCCGCGCCAGCGCCGCCAGCCTTTCCGCGTCGCCGTCGTTGACGCCCCGCAGCAGCACTGCGTTGACCTTTACCCGCTTAAAGCCCTGCGCCAGCGCCGTCTCCAATCCCTCCAGCACGGCGGCAAGGGCGTCCCGCCCCGTCATGCGGCGGAAACACTCCGGGTCCAGCGTGTCCAGGCTGATGTTGACCGCGTCCACCCCGGCCTGTTTCAGCGCCGGGGCTTTTTCCTTCAGCAGAAAACCGTTGGTGGTGATCGCCAGCGTCTCCGGCAAGGCGGCCGCCCGTACGGCTTCGGCGATTTCAGCGATATCGTCCCGGATCAGGGGTTCGCCGCCGGTGAGGCGTATTTTCGTGATCCCCGCCCGGGCGAAGGCCGCCGCGAAGGCGGCGAACTGCTCCGGCGTCAGCTCCCGCGCGTCGGATTTTGCCGCGCCGCAGTAGGCGCAATGAAAATTGCACCGCCGCGTGACGGATATCCGCAGATAGTTGATCTCTCGCCCGAACCGATCTCTCATGCTCTGTAATCGCCGCTTTTCCCGCCGGTTTTTTCCAGCAGCCTGATTTCTTTAATGGCCATCCCTCTGTCGATGGCCTTGCACATATCGTAAACGGTCAGCGCCGCGACGGAGACCGCGGTCAGCGCCTCCATCTCGATGCCGGTCTTATAGCTGCACGTCAGCCGGGCCCGGATATACAGCTCGTCCCGCCCGTTGTCGTCAAAATCGATGTTGATGCTCTCGATGGGGATGTTGTGGCACAGCGGGATCAGCTCGAACGTGCGCTTGGCCGCCATGATGCCGGCGATCCGCGCCGTGGCCAGCGCGTCGCCCTTTTTCAGCTCCGCGGATAAGATCTTTTGCAGCGTTTCCGGCTGCATTTTCACCGTGGCGGCTGCCTCGGCGGTGCGCCGGGTGACGTCCTTGCCGCCCACGTCCACCATCCGCGCCGCGCCGGTCTCGTCCAGATGCGTCAGGTCCATAAGAAATCCTCCGGATTTAGTTGTAAGATAAAAGATAAAATAGTACAGCGGAATTATTCCTGAACCTGTTTTCTTATATCTTACATCTTACAACTCACATCTTAATACGCTGCTGAGGCAGCGCGCTCATATTTTATAGCCGCCCATTTCCGTCAGACGTTTCGCGAAGGCGTCGCTGTGCAGCAGCTCGAAAAACGCCCGCACGAAGGGATGGTCGGCGTAGGTTTCATTTACCAGAAAATCGTATTCCTCGTCGCACAGGGGGATGAAGTCCAGCCCGTACATCTTGGCTGCGGACCAGATGCCCAGCCCCGCGTCCGCGTTGCCGGCGGCGATGGAGGCCGCCACCGCCGTATGGGTGAATTTCTCGTTGGCGTAGCCGTCGATCCGATCCGGCATGACGCCGTCGCGCTCCATCAGGTGGTCCAGCAGCACGCGGGTGCCCGCGCCGCGCTGACGGTTGACATAGCGGCAACGCGTCAGGTCGGCGATCGTTCGGATGCCCAGCGGGTTGCCCGGGGCCACCATAAAGCCCTGCACCCGCTTGACGCCCTTGAACAGTACCGCGCCGCCCTCCGGGAAGTATTTTTCCACGTAGGGCACGTTGTATGTGCCGGTGTCCCCGTCCAGCAGGTGAATGGCGCCCATGTGCGCCTGACCGGCCCTGATCGCGGCGATGGTGCCCATGCTGCCCACGTGGGAGGATTTGACGCGGAAGCCGCAGCCCTGCCGTTGGGCCAGATCGGCCAGCTCGTCGATGATGGGATCGTGGCTGCCGGTGACGATCAGCGCGTTTTCAACGTCGCGCCTGTCCCGCAGCAGCCGCACGGAAACGGATTCTCCCGCCTCCAGCCCCTCGGCGTCCTGTTCCACCGTCAGGATGGCGTCCGCCTTGGTCAGACTGGAGATCACGCCCGCGCCGCCGGGCAGGGGAGTGGCGGTCAGCTTGCCGCCCGCGCCGCCCAGCGATACGCGCAGGTATTCCCGGTATTTCAGCGAGGAGGTCACGCGCCTACCCAGAACGGCCTGCGCCGTCGCCTCCGGCTGCGGGGGCCTTTTGTAGTATCTGTCGATCAGTCCCTTGATGAATTCCTCCATCACCACGATGGCGGAAACCGGGTAGCCGGGCAGTCCCGCCACGGGCTTGCCCTTCGCCACGCCCAGCACGGCGGGCTTGCCGGGACGGATGGCCACGCCGTGTACCGTCACTTTTCCCAGCGCGGATACGATCTCCGCCGTGTAGTCGTCGCGCCCGGCGGAGGAGCCCGCCAGCACCAGCACGGCGTCGCATTCCGCCAGCGCCGTTTCCAGCGCCGCGGAAAGCAGTTCCTTTTTGTCCTTTACGATGGGGTACGTTTTCGCGTCCGCGTCCCAACCGGCCAGCATGGCGGCAAAGACGGCGGAATTGAATTCGATGATCTCGCCCTTTTCCGGGGCGGAGGTGGGGGGCACGATCTCGTCCCCCGTGGGGATGATGCCGAACAGCGGGCGTTTTTTGACGGCGATCTCCGTCACGCCGCCCGCTAAAAACGCGCCGATCAGCGCGGGGGTGACCACGGTGTTCGTGGGGGCGATCATATCCCCCATGCAGATGTCCTCGCCTACCTGCCGCACGTGCTGCCACGGCGCGGCTGCCGCGTACAGCTTTACGCTTCCGTCCCCTGCCTCGATCACGTCTTCCACCATTATCACAGCGTCCGCGCCGTCCGGCAGCGGGTCGCCGGTATCGACGACGGTGTAGCGCGAAGGCGTCAGGATCACAGGCGTACGCTCCGCGGCGCCGAAGGTATCCGCCGCTTTGACGGCGATGCCGTCCATGGCGGAGGCGTTATAGTGAGGAGAGGAAATGACGGCGTAGACCGCCCGGGACAGCGACCTGCCCAGCGCGTCCGGCACGCGCGCCGTTTCCTCCGTATAGGAAAAACCGCTTTCCGCCACGGCGCCGAAAAAGATCTCCTGCGCCTGCTCCAGCGGGGTATTGTTCAGATAATTATGCTTCATACTTTTTCTCCGTGTTCGGAGCGGCATTGAGATGCCGCGCTGCCTAAAACAGATACACGTCCACCGGTTCCCCGGCCCGTAATCCCTCGCAGTCTCTCGGGATGACGATGTACCCGTCCGCGGCGGCCAGCTGCGAGATCACGCCGGATTTGCCGTAGACCGGCACTGCGGCGGCTCCGTCCAGCCGGACGCACAGCAGCTCTTCCCGGCCGTGATTGCTGGAGACGTGTTCCGTCAGCGACGCTTTCACCGGAACGGGCGCAGTTTCGTCGCGCAGAAGGCGATGGACGTATTCCTTTATCAGCAGCTCCGCCATGAACCAGCAGGCGGCGGGGTGGCCGGGCAGCCCGAAGACGGCCTTGCCGCAGACCTGCCCCAGCACCGTGGGCTTGCCGGGCTTTACGGCGATCCCGTGACAGTAGACCTCGCCCAGCTCGTCGATCGCCTCGGCGGTCAGGTCTGCCTTTCCCGCCGAGGAACCGCCGGACAGCAGCACCGCGTCGTTCTCCGCGGCTGCCTCTCGCAGCGCGGCCAGCAGGGCGTTTTTTTCATCCGGCGCCACGCCGTATGCCGTGCCTTCGCACCCGTAAACGGCGCACAGGGACAGCAGCAGGTGGGAATTGACGTCCCGGATCTGTCCCGGAAGCGGTTTCTTTTCTATGGCTATGATTTCATTCCCGGTGGAAAGGATGCCGATCTTCGGTCGGCGGAACACCGGGACCGTTCCCCGGCCCATGGCGGCCAGCACGCCCACGGAGGCGGGCGTCAGACGCGTTCCCGCCTTTAACACGACCTGTCCGCGTGCCACGTCGTCGCCCGCCCGCGTCACGTTCCGCAGGGGGCTTACCGCGGCGCAGCACAGACACAGGTCGCCCTGCGTTTCCGTGTATTCCACCGGGATCACCGCGTCCGCGCCTTTCGGCAGCATCCCGCCCGTGGGGATGGCGGCGCATTCGCCGGGAACGATGGAGAGGGACGTTTCTTCCCCCATTTTTATCTCGCCCGCTACGCGCAGCATGGAGGGCAGCGCGGCGGTGGCGCCGAAGGTGTCCGCCGCCCGTACCGCGAACCCGTCCATGGTGGAACGGGCAAAGGCGGGTACGTTTTCCCCGCTGACGATATCCTCCGACAGCGTCCGCCCCGCGGCGGCGTCCAAAGGCAGTTCCTCGGCGGCAAGCGACGGAGCCGGCATCCGTGTGCGCGCGATGCCGACGGCCTCGTTCAATGATACCACGTTCAGCATACCGTCACTCCCATTTCCATTGAGATAAAAACCGTTTGCCGAACGCGCTCTGCGGGTCGTTCAGCGTTGCGGCGTCGCCGTATTCGGCGATCTCGCCGTGGTACAGGATCAAAAACTTCGTGGCGATCTCAAAGGCCTGCCGGGGCAGATGGGTGGACATCACCAGCGTCACGCCGTTTGCCTGACAGTGCTCCAGCAGCACGCCGCACAGCGCCTCGCCGGTTTCGATGTCCGCGGCGGAAAGGGGCTCGTCCAACAGCAGCAGCCTGTTATTGCATGCCAGCGTCCGCGCCAGGCACAGACGCTGCCGTTCACCGCCGGAGAGCCTGTCCGTTTTCTTGTCCCGCAGCCCGTCCAACATACAGTCCTTCAGCAGCTTCTCGATGTCCGTCCCGCCGCGATCTCCAAGGCGGACGTTGGCTTCCGTTGTCCCTTTGAAGACGTAGGGCGTTTGGGGCTGGTAGCCCACGGCGTCCTTTCCCTCGGTCACGGTCACGGCGCCTTTGTCCGGTTTCAAAAGTCCCGCCAGCAGCCGCAGCAGCGTGCTTTTGCCCGCGCCGTTGGGACCGATCAGCGCCACCCGCTCGCCGTCTTCGATCGTCAGCGACGGGATGCGCAGCGTGAATTCCGGCGACAGGCGTTTTTCCAGATCCCTGATCTCGATCATTTCATCTTCTCCTGCATGCTGTAGGCCGGGATGTTGGCGATGAGCGAAATGAGCATCAGGATCATGCCCAGCGCCAGCGCCTTGCGGAAATCGCCCTTGTTGGCCTCCAGCAGTATCGCCGTCGTCATCACCCGGGTCTTATATTGGACGTTGCCGCCCACCAGCGATACCGCGCCCACCTCCGCGATGGACCGGCCGAAGCCCATCAGCGTGATGCTGACGAACTGGGGCGCGCATTCTTTGATCAACAGGCGCAGGCGCTTGCCCGGCGACAGGTGCAGCCCCCTGGCGGTGTCCAGTATCAGCTTGCTTTTTTCGCCCGCGGTGGAGGCGGAAAGCCCCGTTACCACCGGCGTGATCAGCAGCACCTGGGCGATCACCATGATCGGCACGCTGAACATCAGGTGCCAGCTGCCGAAAGGTCCTACGCCACGGAACAGCATAAACACGATCAGGCCCGCCACTACCGGAGGCAGGCCCATCATGGTATTCGTGACGCGCAGCAGAACGCTTTTGCCGAAAAAACGGTTGCCGCCGATCAGCACCCCCAACGGGATGCCGATCAGCGCGGAAAAGCCCGTGGAAAACACGGACATCAGCAGCGTGGTGCCGATGATCTGCCACAACTCCGTATCGCCGCCCACGATCAGGGAGACGGCTTCCTTAAAATACTCCATGTTGTAAAAACAGCCGCTGCAAATACGGCGTATCGGCAGCGGTGTAAGGGGTTGGTCGGATTATTTGTCCAGCAGGAAGAACAGCTGCTCGCCGTACTGCTCCACGCCGTACTGCGCGATCAGCTCCGCGGCCTCGTCGGACAGCAGCCACTCGATCAGCGCGTTGGCACCCTCGGTGTTGATGGCCACGTCCGTGTCGGCAAAGGCGGCCGCGTCGGGATTCACGCCCAACAGCGAATAGGTGTTCTTCATATCGTCGGCCTCTTCCTTGAGGATCGTCAGGTTGGACAGGCTGTCCTTCATGGAAAGGAAGGTGGCCTTGTCGGTCAGCGCGTAAACGCCCATCTCGTTGGCCTTGGTGAGGGTATCGCCCATGCCGGAGCCGACGGAGGCGTACCACTCTTCCGCGGTGGGATCGATCCCGGCAGCTTCCCAGATGCCGGTCTCTTTGTTATGCGTGCCGGAGTTGTCCCCGCGGGAGGCGAAGCCCGCTTTCGCGTCGGCGATGGCCTGAAAACAGTCGGCGGCGGTGGCAAGATCCTTGATGCCGGCGGGGTCGTCGGCGGGGCCTACGATCACGAAGTAGTTGTACATGAAGGAAAGGCGCTCGGTGGAGGCGTAGCCCTCCTCGATGAAGGCCTCCTCCTGCTTTTTGGAGTGGACCAGCAGCAGATCCGCGTCGCCGGATTTCGCGTAGCCGATGGCGACGCCGGTGCCGGCGGAGGCGACCTCTACCGTGTAGCCGGTCTTTGCCTCAAAGGCGGGCAGCAGATACGGCAGCAGGCCGGAGTCGTTGACGGAGGTGGTGGTGGCCAGGCGGATCACCGGGTTTTCGGGGGTGGCGACCGGCTCGGCGGTGGGTTCGGCGGTGGTCTCGTCCGTCGGGGTGGCGGCGGGCTCGGTCTTGCCGGCGCAGGCCGCAAAGGACAGTACGATCGTGAGCGCCATCAGAATGGCAAGCAGTTTTTTCATAATCCATACTCCTTTTCAAACACGGAAGGCAAAGCCGTTTCCCGCTTTCCCCTTAGGCCGTCGGCGCGGAGGGATCCGTCCCCCCTGCCGGTGGAATTGCGGCCACGTCCGGATCTCCCTGCGGCTCACGCCGTTTAGGAAAAACGGATCGGAAATGAATTATAAACAAAATCATCATATCACGCCGGTCCTTTTTTGTAAAGTAACAATATTGTTATTGAAAAAACAATAAAAATATGGTAATATAGAAAAACAAAACAGGAAATCAGGTGACGGTATGCGTATTTCGGTGCTGACGGCCAGCGACAGGTGCTCGCGGGGGGAAGCGGAGGACAAAAGCGGCCCGCTGATCTCCGAGATCCTCGCCGACGCGGAAACGGTGTGTTATCGCTGCGTGCCCGACGACCGGGCGGCCATCTCTTCCGCCCTCATTGAAATGTGCGACGGCTTTCACAGCGACGTGGTATTTACCACGGGCGGCACGGGCTTCGCCCCGCGCGACGTGACGCCGGAGGCGACCAGGGACGTGATCGAACGGGAGGTCCCGGGCATCCCGGAAGCCATCCGCGCCGAAAGCCTGAAGATCACCCCCAAAGCCATGCTGTCCCGGGCGGCTGCGGGCATCCGGGGAAAGACGCTGATCGTCAACCTGCCCGGCAGCCCCAAGGCGGTGCGCGAATCGCTGGCGGTGGTGCTGCCCGTGCTGGACCACGCGTTGGAAACGCTTTCCGGCGTGACGCTGTCCTGCGGAAAGGAATAGGCCATGATCGACCGGCTGGACCTGCAGGGCTTCGACATCTCCGATAAAACGGCGGCGGTGATCGGCTGCGGCGGCCTCGGGTGCAACGTGGCCACCCATCTGGCCTGCGCCGGGATCGGTAAACTCCTGCTGTGCGACTGCGACACGGTCAGCGAGAGCAACCTGAACCGGCAGTTTTTATACACGGCGGCGGATATCGGCAAGGCAAAGGTGTTCCTGGCGAAGGAACGCCTGCGCGCCACCGCGCCGGGGACGGAGATCGCCGCGTTCGACAGACGGATCGAAGCGCCGGAGGACCTGTCCTTTGTATCGGACGTTGATATCGTCTTTGCCGCGCTGGACAACAACGCCGCAAGGACGGTGTTGCAGGAATACTGCAAGAAGAACGATCTGCCGCTGGTCAACGGCGGCGTGAACGGCTTCTTCGGCACGGCGTACCTGTATGTGCCTAGCCGGACGCCGGACCTGACGGCGGCGGGGATGCTGGCCGCGGAGAATCAAAAAACGCGCTCCGTCAGCAGCACCGTGGGCGTGATCGGCGCGCTGGAGGCGCATCTGGGGATCCGGTACCTGACCGGCCATACGGAGAACGCCGGAAAGCTGCACGTCTTTGACGACGGGACCGTGACGGCGCTGGAAATCCGGTAGCACGCTGCCTCAGCAGCGTCTGAAACGCATCATCCAATCTATCATTTCCCTGATAACGCAGCTGAGGCTGCGTGCTACAATTGATAAAGGAGTGAACGGCTATGGATCACTATGACGGCTACATGGGGCAGGTGCTGTTCGTGGACCTCACGAAGCGGACGCACTCTCTGTTCCCCTGGACCGACAAGGACAGGCGGCGCACGCTGGGCGGCAAGGTCATGGCGGCAGATATCCTGCTGCACCACATCAAGCCCGGCATGAAGGCCTTTGACGAGGACAACTGGCTCGTCGTCACCACCGGGCCTCTCACCGGCTGCGGCTGCCCCAATTCCTCGCGCTTCAACATCTCCACCATCTCCCCGCTGACGGGCATCCTCACGTCGTCCAACTGCGGCGGCGACTTCGGCCTGTGGCTCAAACGCGCCGGGTACGACGCGGTGATCTTTTCCGGGAGAAGCGAAACGCCCGTCACGGTCAACATCCTGCACGACGACGTGATCTTTACGGACGCTTCCGGCCTGTGGGGCAAGACCACGACCGAAACGCAGGAGATGCTGCCCAAGCGCACCGGCAAGCTGGTCATCGGCCCCGCGGGGGAACACAAGGTGCTGTACGCCTGCGTGTTCTCCGGCGAACGCACGGCGGGCCGCGGCGGCGTGGGCGCGGTGTTCGGCGACAAGAACCTGAAGGCTGTCACCGCCTTCGGCACGTCCCTGCCCACGGTGCGCAACCGGGAAAAGCTGCAAAAGATCAACAAAAAATGGGTGCATACGCTGAAAACGCACCCGCTGACCGGCCGCCAGCTGCCGAAATTGGGCACGGCGGGCCTGATCGCCCCCATGCAGGCGCACAAGATCCTCGCCACCAAGAATTTCAGCGCCGGGCGGTTCGACGGCTTTGAGAAGATCTCCGGCGAGGAGCTGGCGGAAAACCATCTGGTCAGTAACGCCGCCTGCACCACCTGCGCCATCCGCTGCGCGCGCATGGTCAAGGTGGACGACAAGGTGGTCAAGGGGCCGGAGCTGGAGATCCTCGGGCTTCTCGGCGCGAATATCCTCAACGACGACATCGAAAAGATCATCCGCTGGAACTGGGTCCTCGACGAGCTGGGCATGGATTCCATCTCCGCCGCCGGTACCGTGGCCTTCGCCATGGAGCTGGCGGAAAAGGGCGTGCGGGACTTCGGCCTGCACTTCGGCCAGACGGACAACATCGAAGAAATGTTCCGCAAGATCGCCCTGCGCGAGGGCGACGGCGACCTGCTGGCCAACGGCTCCCGCTGGCTCAGCGAGGAATTCGGCGGCAAGGATTACGCCATCAACGCCAAGGGCATGGAGCTGGCGGCCTACACGCCGCGCCACGCGGTGGGCCACGGACTCGGCTACGCCACCGCCAACCGGGGCGGCTGCCACCTGAACGCCGGCTACATGGTCGTGGTGGAGGGCCTCGGCCTGGACGTGGACTCTTTGACCTACCACGGCAAGGCGGCGCTTGCCATCATGTTCCAGAACCTGATGGAATCGGTCTCCGCCGGCGGCGAGTGTCTGTTCACCAGCTACGCGGTGCTGCCGGGCTTTTTGATCGACAAGCCCAACTGGCCGCTGACGAAGATCATCCTCGCGGCGTTCCCCTACGTGGGCCCGGTGGTCAACCTGCTGAGCCACTTCACCAAGGCGCCGATGATCAACATCCCGCTGCTGCCGGAATCCTACGCCATCAAGTACGCCACGGGCATCCCGTCCACCATGGCGACCATGTTGACGTGGGGCGCCTACGGCTACAACGCGGAGCGCATCGCCAACGTCATTTTAGGGCAGAAGGCGGACGCGGACACGCTGCCGGGGCGGCTTACCGACGAGCCGCAGGACCCGGACGACCCGCGCACCAGGGTGCCGCTGGATAAGATGAAGCCCACCTACTACCGCGCCCGCGGCTGGAAGGACGGCATCCCCACCTGGCACCGGCTGAGGACGTTGGGCATCAAGATCGACAAAAGCGTCTACGACGCGGCGGTAAAGGAGGCGTACCGGTAATGGCGCAGATCAAAGTAAAGCTGTTCGGCGTGTTCCGTGTGGATACCCACGTGGCGGAGACCGAGATACAGGCGGAGAAGCTGAAGGACGTGTTCGGCGCGCTGAACGATAAACTGGGCAACGTGCAGATGGATTCCGGGCTGGCATTCAAAGACGCGCTGGTGTACATCAACGGCGAGCCCTGCGCCAAAAAGGGGCGCAAGCTGAACGACGGCGACGAGCTTTGGCTGCTGTCGCCCGCATCGGGAGGGTAATACGATGGCGTATAAAATCAACGAAGAGACCTGTATCGGCTGCGGCGCCTGCGCGTGGGTGTGCCTGTTCGACGTGCCCGCTTTGGCGGAGGACGGCGTGAAATACACCATCGCGGAGGACAAGTGCATCGGCTGCGGACAGTGCGAAAAGGTGTGCCCCAACAGCGCCATCGACCCGCTGCCGGGGCAGAGAAAAATCCTGAAAGTGACCATCGACGCGGACAAGTGCATCGGCTGCTCGCTGTGCGCCCGCGTCTGTCCGGAGCACGCGCCCTACGGCGAGATCAAAAAGCCCTTCATCATTTTGCAGGAGAAGTGCTTCCGGTGCGGCGCCTGCGCCGCCAAATGCCGCCACGACGCCATCGTGGTGGAATACGAATGACCGCGAGATCTCATATCAACGATAAGACCGCGTTCCGGCGATCCCCGGCGCGCGGTTTTTTTTTCGGTTTTATTCCAGGAATGACGGAGGCAGGTCGTCGATCCATGACTTTTGCGGCACGTCGTGGATCTCGTCGCCGTCCGCGTAGTCGCCGATCAGAAACGGCGAAGCCGGGTCGTGCCGGCGGCTGAGCGCCAATACCCGTTCCGGTTCCGCGTTGGCGTAGCAGTAGCGGCACAGGTGCCTGCAGGTGTTGTAGGCGCCGATATCGCAGGAGAGGTAGCAGGCGCACGCCGTCCTTGCCCCCTTCTTTTTCGGCGCGTTCAGGCGTTTGCCGATGGCTTTTTCGTAGTCGGCGATACGCATGCAGCCCCCGCAGTCCGCGCCGTAGGGGGCAAGCTCGTCGCCCTCGGCGCAGGGCTTCAGCGTCATGCCGTGGGCGGAAGCGAGCGATATCATCTCTTTTCCCAGCGCCAGCCGCTGCGTTTGCGTGACCTCCCGCGCTTCCGG
The DNA here is from genome assembly GCA_017428085.1 of Clostridia bacterium. Lineage (GTDB taxonomy): Bacteria > Bacillota > Clostridia > Oscillospirales > Acutalibacteraceae > RUG806. The sequence goes on from JAFRRP010000075.1 coordinate 77,315, forward strand.
AAAGTTCCGCCGTACCTTCGGGTACAGGTCGATGAAGCTGATGACGGCGGTCTTCGTATAACCGTCCAGCGCGGCGGCGATCCGCTCAAAGGCGCGCAGGTGGTATTCCGCCGTGTATTTGTCCGAAAGAAAGATCGGATCGTACCGCCAGCCCACGGCGTTGACGCCCACCTTGTCGGATAGTTTTTTGAAATCCTCCAGCAAACGGTGTTTGTCCGGTACGTTCGGCTCGATATCGCGCCCGTAGGGGGTGATCGTGACGAACCAGTATTGGCCGTAACCCGTCAGCAGCTCCATATACGGGAACATGGGCGCGGGGTTTTTGGTGCAGAAGCCGATCACGTCCACTACGGACGGATCAAGGCGGTACCGGCTGACCTGCTGCGGGCGATACGGGTTGCGCACGCACACGAATCCCTCCTTGAGTCGGTTGGCGAACCACTCCGCGTAGAAGGCGGGAATGTCCGTCCGCTGCCCGGTATTGATGATCACTTCGCCTCACCGCCTTTCTTTTCCTTATTGTACCACGGTTTTGCCGTGGGCGCAACCCTCGCCCGCGGAAGAAAGGCGGACGTTTTGCGGCGTCGGCCGCGCGTCTTCCTCCGCGGCCGTCAAATGAAAAACAGAAAAGCGTTCAGCGCGGCGAAAAAAACGACGTGATACCTCATGTATGCGCGTCCTTTTCCTTGACTTTCCCTCCGGCAGGAAGTAAAATATCCGTATAGACCTTTGCGGTATCAGATCACAGTTCAAGGAGGAATGCGTATGGCAAGCTGCCCGCATTGCGGCAGAAAGCTGCGGATGACGGATTGGCGGCAGGAGTGCCCCGGGTGCGGCACCAATCTCAATTACTACGATTCCAACCGGCGGCTGCTGGACGAGTCGGAAAAGGCGGAGATCGAGCACGCGCTGTTCCAACCGAAGATCGACCGGGCAAAGGCGGCTTACGCCGGGTCGAAATGGGCGATCCTGCGCATCGTTTTTACGCTGCTGCCCGTGGGAGCCCTGTTCCTGCCGCTGCTGAAAAGCCCCGGCGGGGAAAGCGTCAACGTGATCGGCGTGTATGGAGCGATCAGCGCCGTGGGGTTCGGCGCGATCTTCAAGGGCGCCATCGGCAGCGCCATGTGCCTTGCCGCCGCGCTGCTGCTGGTCTCGGCGGCCATGATCCTCGTCAGCATCATCCTGATCACCATGTCGCTGGGCAAGCACGGCAAAGTCCGGGTGCTTATCACCTACGGTTTTATGCCGGCGTGCGCGGCGGGCGCCGTTATTGCCGCCGCTGTGGGCGGCAGGCAGCCCGTGGACGTGTTTGAGGGCGCCCCCGCGACAACGGTACCCGGCGTCGGCGCGTATCTGTACGCGGCGCTGTTCCTGCTCCTGTTCCTGTATAACGTGTTCCTGCTGAAAAAGGGCATCCCGGTCAAACATACGCCGTGCCTGATCGGCGGGCTGCCCGGCGAGGACTACTTCCGTTACGTGGAGGAGGGCATGAGCCATGCCGATATCCGGCGGAAGATGCTGGTCGCCCTTGCCGAGCTGCAGGAACGGCAGGATCGGGAGCTTGAGGAGGAAGGAGAGAAGGCCCATGAACGAACGGTATAAACAGGAGATCCTTGATATCGCCGAGCACGGCACCGACGAGGAGGTCCGGCGGCAGCTGGGCAAGATGACCACGGTGGACCGCCGGGTGGTCTCCCGCAAGGAGACCATCGGCTACATGCTGTTCGACGGCAGCGCCGGGTTCAATATCGACGGACAGAAGGAGCTGTATGTGGACAGCGTCCTGAAGATCCATCTGAACAAGCAGGCGCTTTACAACGTGTTCGCCGGTATCTGGGACGTGGCGGACGATCTCATCATCGGCGGCATCATCGAAAAGACCCGTACCCGCTGGGGCAAATTCGTGCCGTACTTCTTTTTCTCGGGCCTTCCGTTCGCGGCGTTGGTCAGCGTCTACTGGCTGCTGCCGCTGTTCTTCTCCCCGGAGCACGTGAACGACAGGGATTACATCCCGAAATTCGTCGCCTATGTCGTGCTGGAGCTGCTGATCGAAGCCGTGTCCAATTTCAAGGGCGTGGCCACCGCCGGTTACCTTTCCACCATCACGCCCTATCCCTCCGACCGGCGGCGGCTGCTGGCCATCACGAAATACTGCAACCTGTTCTACGCCGGCGTGCCCAACATCATCATCGAATTCCTGCTGGATTTCATCACCAACGGGCTGATCAAGGATTCCACCGGCAGAAAGGGCAGCGCCCTGATCCGCCGGGTGCTGATGACCTTCGGCGCGGGCACGGGCATCGTGGCGGGGCTGGTGGTGATGTGGTATTCCAGTCTCGCCAAAGAGCGCGTCCACCAGAGCATCCAGGTGCCGAAGATCCGTGAATGCCTGCGGGTCGTCTTTACCAACAAGCCGGTGCTGATGTATATGTTCTCCAACGCCCTGGGCTCCTTCAGCACGGGCATCCCCACCAACAGCTACTACCGCTGGGTGCTGTTCATGACCACCTTCGATACCATCTCCGGCATCCCGTCGGCGTTTTTCCAGCCGCTGGGCTTCGCGAAATACAACGCGCTTTCGGCGAAGTACTCCACCAGAACGCTGTATATGCTGGGGCAGACGGTGCCCAAGGGATGTTATATCCCGCTGTTCTTCTACGGGCTGTTCCTGAAGAAAAAGGACGGCACTCACTTTTTCCAGAACCGGGGGCCGATGTTCCCCGCCTGCGCCCTGTGGGAGATCGTATACGCCGTCTTCCAGGGGATCAACTATATCTCCGGCGACGAGATCCGCAACGAGTGCAACGACTACATCGAGTGGAAGACCGGCTGCCGGAACGAGGCCACGCTGTCGGTGGCCAGCACCATCCTGTGCAAGATCCCCGCGCGGGTCAACAACGTGATCACCCCGAAGCTGAAGCTTTGGATCGGCTACGACGCGGACGCCTATCCCGAGGGCAGGGCCCAGACGGAGCGCGCGCAGAAGTGGATCTTCGCCATGTCCACGCTGTTCCCGGCGTTCCTTTCGCTGACCAGCATCCTGCCCATGTTTTTCTATAAGATCGACAAGGCTACCCGCGACAGGATGTACGCGGAGCTGAACGCCAGACGTTCCGCCATGGCGGAACGGATCACCGAAGCAGAAAGCGGGGATATATCATGAGCGATACGCCCGAAACACGCGCAAAAGAGCTGCTGGCGCGGCTTTCATTGGAAGAAAAGATCTATCAGGTCACGTCGGACATGATTTTTGAGGTGGACGACGGTTACGACGACCGCCGCGACCCGCTGTTCGGCCATTACCGCAACCCGGGGCATTTTATGCATTACCGGCGGGAAACGCCCGCTTCCCCGGCGGAGGTGACGGAACGCATCAACGAAGACGTGCGCCGCAGTATCGAGGCGCAGCCCCACCGCATCCCGCCCATCGAAAACGGCGAGGCGCTGCACGGCGCGCAGTGGGGCATGGGGACCAACTTCCCGCAGCCGATCAATCTGGCCTCCTCCTTCGATCCCGCTCTCGTGGAGCGCGTGGGGGACGCCATCGGCAGGGAGTGCGCCGTCGTAGGCGTGCGGCAGGTGTTTTCGCCTGTGGTGAACCTTGTGCGCGACTGCCGCTGGGGCAGGACCGTGGAGACCTACGGCGAGGACGTGAAGCTGTGCTCCGATATGGGCGCAGCTATGTGCCGGGGCTTACAGAAAAACGGCGTGACCGCCACGCCGAAGCACTTCGCGGACAACTACGGCGCCGGGGGCCGGGATTCCAACTACTCCGATACCGGCGAGCGCACCATGCGGGAGGTATTCCTGCCTCCCTTCAAGGCCTGCTTTGACGCCGGGGCCAAGTCCGTCATGGCGGCGTACAACGCCTGGGAGGGCGTTCCCTGCTCCGGCAACGAACGGCTTTTGACGGAGATCCTGCGGGACGAGTGGGGCTTTGACGGCTTCACGGTGTCCGACTATTCCGGCGTCCACGGCATGTGCGGCGCCCATCATATCGCCGGCAGCGAGGCGCAGGCGGCCGCCATGGCGCTGAAGGCCGGGCTGGACGTGATTTTGCCCTACGACTGCTTTGCCATCGTCAAGGAAGCGCTCGAAAAGGGTTATCTGACGGAAGGCGAGCTGGACAAAAACGTGCTGCGGGTGCTGACCGCCAAGTTCCGGCTGGGATTGTTCGACGAGCCCTTCCGCGATCCCGCCGCCGCCGACGCGCTGGTGCGCTGCGACGCCCACCGGAAGCTGGCGCTGGAGGCGGCGCGGGAGACGATCGTCCTGCTGAAAAACGAAGCCGTTTTGCCTCTTGAAAAGAAAAAAATAAAGCGCCTCGGCGTGTTCGGGCAGAGCGCCGGCCTGATCCCCATCGGCTCCAACTACTCCGGCCCCTTCGGCACGCCCTGGCAGGGCGGGGACGCGCCCACGCCGCTGGAAGCGCTGCGGGCGTACCTCGGCGACGGGACGGAAGTCGTGTACGGGGAAAGCGACGAGATCGAAACGCTGGCACCCGCCTGCGACGCGGCGCTGTACTTCACCGCCATCGTGGAGGGGGAGGGACGCGACCGCAGCGACCTGCGGCTGCCCTCCGTTACCGTCCATAAAAACCGCGCTGAAGACGGCGGCCTGATCGTGGACGAGGCCACGCAGGAGATCACGGACGATCAGGAGCGGTCCATCCTGCGGCTGGCAAAGGCCAACCCCAACACCGTCGTGATCCTGCAGAACGGCGCCCCCATCGACATGACGGCGTGGGCCGGCGCGGTCCCTGCGGTGATCGAATCGTGGTACCCCGGCGAGCAGGGGGCCAAGGCGCTGGCGGAGATCCTGTTCGGCGAGACGAACCCCTCCGCGAAGCTGCCCATCACCATCCCAAAGTCTGTCGGCCAGCTGCCGCTTTTCTACGCGCATAAGCCCTCCGGCAGGGGGTACGCCTACTGCGATAATGACGGCAGGCCGCTGTACCCCTTCGGCTACGGCATGAGCTACACGACGTTTGCCGTGGGCAGCACTGCGCTGGATATTGCGGACAACGCCGTCACGGTTTCGTTCGACCTGACCAACACCGGGCCCCGGGAGGGGACCGAGGTGATGCAGTTGTACGTCGGCTCCCATGAGTGCGGCGTGGTGCGGCCGGTCAGGGAGCTGAAGGCTTATGCCAGAGTTTCCCTGCGGCCCGGCGAAACGAAGCGCGTGTCCCTGACGTTGGACGCGGACGCCTTCTGCTACTACGACCGTAAAATGGTATACGGCCTGCACGACGGCAATCACACGCTGCTGCTGGGCGCGTCGTCGGAGGACGTCGCCGCCTCCTTTGAGGCGGCGGCCCGGAACGGACGCATCCTACCTGTAAACGAAGAATAAAAAAAAGGAGCGTTCTCAAACAGTCGTTTTTTACATCAAAGTACCGTCTATCGTACAATAAAAGCATTTTTCTTCCTGCCTTGCCGCAACCGGTGAAGGCAGTTTTTTTTGTCGGAAAGAAGATTTGTCAAAAATATGACAAAAAAGTAAAAATAAATATGGGATCAAGAAAAATATTGACATTTATTCCCTTAAAGAGTAAAATGTATACGGAAAAATTTTATTTCTATATAATATGAAATGATAGAATAGCTTTACCTCAGGATGGAGGATGATAGTATGTACAAAAGTAAGTTAGCGGCACGTAAGGCAGGGAAGGTCCTGTTGAGTTTGCTTCTGATGCTGGTGATGATGCTGTCTTCGGCGCTGCCGGGGGTGGCCGCTTTGGCTGCTGCGGCGGATGACGGATCGACGACGCTGACCACCTACTGCCGGGATACGGACGGCAAGAACTATAAGGTGACGGCGTCCTATACCGAGGAGACCGGTATCCCCGCGGACGCCGCGCTTTCCGTTGCGGTGATCCCGGAGGACGACGAAGCGTATCAGGATTACATTGCGCAGGCGTCCGACGCCCTCGGTTTCGACGCGGCCTTTTCGATGACCATGTGCCTGTTCGATATCGCGCTGGTCAGCAGCGCGGATCCTTCCGTGAAATATCAGCCCGCCGAGGGAACCACGGTGGACATGAAGGTCCGCCTTGCGGAAACGGTGGAAAACGAATTCGGTCTGGTCCACATCGGCGAAGAGGAAACGGAAACGCTGGAGACCGACGTTTCCGGCAGAAACGTCAGCTTCGAGGCATCCGGCTTCTCCGTCTACGCGTTCGTCAATATCTTTGACAACGACGGCGTGGTCACAGATTCCTCCCGGCTGGATAACGCGCCTCTGTTCATTTCTGCCGTTTCCGGTTCCGGGAATACCTATTACATGACCTCCAACACCAACGGTTCCAGTATCAACAAAACTGCCGCCAACAGCACCGCAGGAGCGGCTCGTTACTTTTTTGAAAAGTTTACGTACGAGACTCTGAATGAGCTTACCAATGAATATGAGACCGTCGTCGTACCGAACGAATATTATATGTACACCCTCATCGACGGCGTATACAAGTATGTAAAACTCACGACAAATTCACGCGCGGCGTTTGTGGATAAAGCGCAGGCGACGAAGTTTACCGTTTCTCCCTGCGGTTACGATTATCCGGAATGCTTTTATTTTACTTTCTTTGATGGCAATAAACCCTATTATTTGACCTTAAAAGGTTCCGACACCAACACGATAGGTTTTGCCGGGCACGATAAAGCAAACAATCAGAACCGGCTTCGTCTTCTTCAATACGTGAATTCCGACGATGACGTGTACGGTCTGGACGGCAAAAGCTTCGCCATCGCCTTGGAGAGAACGGCCAATAAGGTGACCAACGCCATCGTGCTGCAGAACAGCGCGCTGAACGGTTCGGTGCTCGCGACCAGCACGGTGAACGTCAGGGCCAACCCGCTGGGCGGCGGTGACGACGTGTTCATCACCTCCGGCAATACCACGGTGCCCGAGTATACGTTCCATTCACACGGCAGCAACAGCTACTATATCACCACCACCGTCTCCGGCACCACCAAATACCTGCGGGTCGCCGCCGACTCCGCCTCGCTGGTGGACGCACCTGACGAGAACTGCGAATTCAGATTGTCCGAAGGCGTCGGCGCCGCCAACGCCGGCAGGATGCGTATCGTTTCCGTCGGCAGCAATTGCGCGCTGTTTTACGGCTCCTCGAGTGGAAAGACCGGCTTTACCGGAAAGAATTCCAGTACCGCAGAGTCCTTCCTGCGGGTTGCCAAGCCCTCCGACATCCTGAACAACGACGACTTTGTCAATTATACCGCCAAAAAGGTCACCGTTTCCACTGTGATCACCGATCCCGATACCGGCGCGAAGGATTTCGCCGTCAAAAACGGCGATCAGGTCATCGTCTACACCCGTATCTGGAACGCGGAGACAAAGGAATATGAATTCTACGCCATCGATCAGGACGGCACACTGAAGCGCGTCTACGACGAGGGCGGCACCATCCGCTGGGCCGGCGCCCAGATCAACACGCTGCTGTGGAACTTTACGGACTACAGCGCCGGCAGGCCCACCCCCAACCACTATTACGAGCTGCAGAACGTCTACAGCAACATGATCATCGCGCCGCAGTACCACACCGGCCAGGTCCTTTCCCCCAACACCATCGGTATCAACCTGCCCGGCAGACGTCTGGACCAGTACTATTCCTCCATCCTGGCGTGGGACGATTACCGCTACGACTACGCGGGCCTGAAACCCTCGCAGGACAAGACGAAGGTGGTCGCCGTTCCCATGCGGGAGGCAGCCGACTTCTATTTCGCCGTCATGGATATGCCCGTCGCGGGGCAGTTTACAGAGGTCGAAACGGTGGACAGTACCGCGCTGGGCGTTACCCTGAAGGCGATCGACTTTCTGGGTGAAAAGTATAAAACCGACGGCAAGGGCGGCGGCGGACGTGACCGTTCGCAGACCGCCGTGATGGGCGATGGAACCGATTTCCCGGCCGGTACCAGCGATATCTTCGGGCTTGTCACACAAAACCTTGAGGCAGACGGCTATCCCATCGCCACGAAAACGGGCAAATCTCTTTCGGAGCTGTTCGGCGACGCCACGCCCGTCAACCACCTGTTCATCAAGAGCACCTACGACGAGACCGGCTACTTTGAGTACAACTGCTGCCAGAACTACGCCACCCTGATGGCGGATGGCAATACGCCGAGCGAAAACTTCACCGTATACAACGAATTGGGAACGGCGGACGGCAATTTCATCAGCCAGGGCCACGGTTTCTTCCTTCCGTATAATAATATTACGCCTTCTTTGTCCGTTAAATATCGTAACCAGACGAATGTGCTCAATCAGGTCCTTTCCACCGACGATCCCCGCCTGAACGAAAATCTGTATACCATTCCCTTCGCGGACGTACATTACCACTTCGGGCTGGAGATGGAGGCCAGCTTCATCATGAGCGAGAGTGGTCTTGACGACTGGGGCCACGACATCATCTTCGATTTCGCGGGCGACGACGACATGTGGCTGTTCGTGGACGGCATCCTTGTGCTGGACCTGGGCGGTATCCACTCCGCTTTCGTCGGCAAGGTCAATTTCCGGACCGGCCAAGTGACGTGCCCGGATAAGACCAAGTCCAACGGCACGTTGGAAAATACCGATCTGCGTACGATTTTCAAAAATAATTACCTGCTCAATAACCCCGAAGCCACCAACGACGAGGCCGAGGCGTATCTGGATACGATCTTTGAGCCCGGGACAGGCACCTTCAAGGATTACACCGCCCACACCATGAAGATGTTCTACATGGAACGCGGCGCCAGCGCCTCCAACCTGCACATGCGGTTCAACATGACCACCTCCGTGGACGGTCAGCTGCTGATCGACAAGACCGTCACCGGCACCGATAAGATGGGCTACACCAATTCCGAATACGCCTATCAGGTGTGGTATTACGATTCCGCTTATGACGACGATCCTACGGATGACAATAAGCTTCCCGGTATGAGAAGGGTGACTTGTTACCCCGAAGTGATGGGCGACGAGACACAGTACAGATTTGAAGGCGCGGAGTACGTCAATTACGAAAACACGCAGGTTCCCGTGAGATACTGCGAGAATTATCACGGCTATCATGACGTGTTCCTGTTGAAGCCCGGCGAGGTCGCGGAGGTCAAGTTCCCCAAAGTGAACGATGTCGAGGGCGATCAGACGTGGTATTTCGTGCGGGAATGCTACGTTGACAACGAACTCTATGACGAGGTTACCGTCAATAACGACGATCCGCTGGCGCCGGATGAGTCCCCCGAAGGGGAGCTGGCTTCCTATTCCTCGCAGCTGGAGCAGGTCGGATTCAAGAAATACGTCCATTTCAAGAATCACGTCGACGAGAACTCTTTGAACTCGCTGTACCTAACGAAAAAACTCTTTGACGATCAGGGCAACGCGGTCCATTATCCGGAAAACCCCAACAAGTTCCCCAATTCCACCGGCTTCCGCTTCCGCATTTATATCGGCGATGGTGAGGATCTGGACGGTCTTGCCTATTACCGTCAGGACAGCTACCACGTCCTGGATCCCAGCGGCCGGTATTGTTATTACGATTACACCTCCCAGAGCTTCCTGCCGTATGGGGAAGTGACCGATTTGAGCGGTCTGTCGGAAGACGAACTGGCAAACGTCACTTTCTATACGTCCCCCTCCGGCTCCGTCGACAAGATCCCCTGTGATTTCACCGTGGAGATCCGCAGTCTGCTGCCCGACACCAAGTTCGAGGTCGTGGAACGGGACAGCGACGTCCCCAAGGGCTATAATCGATCCTCCACAATCGGCGTGGACGGGTATGCGCGCGCAAGTGAAACAAACGACGGTTATTTTAACATCGTGGATACCGGTTATGACGCCGCGCAGGGCGATACGATGAATTACGGCACCATCCGCAACAAGACGGTGAACCACATCGTCGTCAGCAATGTCCGTGGCTGGGGCCTGACCGTGGAAAAGATCTGGTCGGACGCCGACTTCATGGATTCCCACGATAATATTTATTTCGCCATCACCATCAACGTCAACGGCGTACTTCGTACAGACGGGTATAAGGTCCGCAGGATGCGCACCGAAGTGACGGCGGAAAACACCTCGGCGGAGACCTCGCTGTATTACTTCATCCCCAATCTGCTGTTCGGCGCCGAATTCTCGGATTACGGCGTAGCGGAGCTGCAGGTGGATGAGGACAAGATCGCTTCCGTTGACGAGGACGGTTTCGTCACCTTCACAGATCCGAACGACCCCCAAAATTTCACGATCATCCGTGAGTTGAAGCTTGAAAACGGCGGCGTGCAGCACGAAGGCTCCGAGACCGCCAACGGACAGACGCAGTTCTACTATGACGTGTCTTATCAGACCGGTACTCCCACCGGCCCCGCCGAAAACATCCGGACCGATAAGGTGTACAACTCCCGCGACGGTATCCGCATCATCAAGGTGGACGGCAACGACAATCCTTTGGCCAACGCGAAATTCACGCTGAAGGACAGCAACGGCAACGATATCATCAAATCCACCTATACCTCCGACAGCAACGGTCTCGTCACCTATCTGTATCCCAAAGAGGGCGAACCCTACACCCTGACGGAGACGTCGGCGCCCACCGGCTATTCTTCCCTGATCGGCTCCATCACGCTGACGTTTGCCGACGATGAACTGACAGTCGAAGGCGGCAACGGGTACGTGACGGTCGAAAGGCAGCCCGGCAGCGATATGATCACCGTGTATATCAAGAACCTGGAGACGGATATCATCGCCAAGAAGGTGGATGACACCCCCGGCAAACAAAGCGTGGCAGACGCTCACTTCGCGCTGTACCGTCAGGTGCTCAGCAGCAGCGGCACGCCGATGCGCGACTACTATCCCATGGTGGGCTACGAGAACCTCATCTCGGATGACAACGGTGTGATCCCGAAGATCGACGGTACCCTTCCCGTGGGCGCTTATTACCTGCGTGAAACGGAAGCGCCGGAAGGCTACCGCAAGCTGGACCACGATATCCTGTTCTCCTTCGACAACACGGGCAATATCACCATCCTGTCCGAAGGCGATCAGTCCCTGCTCCACGTGGCGGTTGAAAACAACATCAAGACCTGTACCCTTGAGCTTGAGAACAAGCGGACGTTCCAGTCGATCCGGCTGTCCCCGCAGACGCTGGTCGCGGACTTCGGCTTGGACATCGAGTACAACGTCAAAACCAACAACTACGTGGTGCCCGACAATACTATCTACGAGTATATCGGCGTCACCGCCAAGGCGAACTACGACGAATACGGTTCGCTCAAGCGGCCCGCGCTGATCGACCCGATCGAAGGCCGGCCTGATACCTATCAGGGCGCTTACGGTACCCTGACGCTTTCGGCGGACGGCACCGCTGTCTATCAGATCGGCAACATGCAGTTCAGGAACGAGGATGAGTTCTGCCTGGTGGCGCAGGTGACGCAGATCGACGGAAAACCGGTGGAGGGCGGCTGCGTGTACGCCTATGAAATGCTGACGTACCTTCCCGCCACCACGATCTACTACGAGGATGATTTCCGTTCCGGCGTCAGCTTTTTCGACGGCGCGGAAAGTACCGTCACAGGCCGGGACTACGGCGTGTGGCAGCTTGTGGAGGACCTTCCGGAAGGCACCGTTAAGGAAGAGAAGCAGGCGGCGGACCTTGCCATCAACGACAGCGCCAACATTTTCGGCTTCGATCCCGCCTATGAAGGCTGCGCCACGTATTCCAACAGGTCCGCGCACAAGGTCTCCGTCAGCTCGGTCAACAGCCCCGTCGTTCCCGATGGCGCCCCCGCCGGCTATGTTCCCGGCGCATGGCCTTCCGCCGAGATCGTCTTTGCGGGCACCGGTTTCGACCTTGTCAGCGTGACCGCCGGCGACACCGGCATGTTTGCCGTCAAGGTGTACCCCTGCGACGCGTCCGGTACGGTCGCCCCCGGCGTCCGCCCCGCCGTTACCAAAACCGTGAATACCTATTACGGCTACTCCTACGGCAGGGTTTACCTGACGGAGGACGGCAGCCCGACGCTGACGGAAACCGGCAGATCCCTGTACGTGGCGACGACCGATCAGATCGCCGCGGCGGAAGAACTGATCCAGTCGGAAGCGTATTCCAACAGGGTGCTGTATACCGGCGGCAAATATCTGACCAGAGACGTCACCTATTTCGATCCCGACGGAAGCGCGACCGAAACGCCCCATTATCTTGACGAGAACGGCAACGTCACATCCACGGTGTACTACGTCAACAAGAACGACGACAGCGACGTCAGGGCGACGGTCCCTGCGGGCGCCGAAGCGGACTACAAATACAATTATGCTTACGCGTATGCCGAGAGCTGGGTGATGAACAACTCCGCCACCGATGCGCTGTACCAGATCCCCGTTATCAAGATCGGCGGGTTGAGCTACGGGACGTACAAGGCGGTCATCGAGGCGAGATTTACCACCAGCTACGGCCACTATCAGACCGACGGCGCCTACAATTATTACGATCTGTACGTGGACGCGTTCAGAGTTTACGATCCGGCGAACAAAAAGAGCAACGGCAGCATCACTTCCACCGTTATTCAGGAGGCGTACAGCTATTCCTGCGAGGCGTTTGAACAGTTTACGACGCTGAAAAGCATGGTCGTCGGCGCCAATACGCTGGGCACGTACGTCGATCCGGACGGTGAAGACAGAGACGTCAAAGAAGGCCTTGTGATCATTGACGGCAACGTGCCGCTGAACAGCGACCGGATTACGGAATACGTTAAATTCGGCCCGAAGAACGAGCTGTATCTTGCCAAGGGCATGTCCATCGTGTTTGAATTGTGGACGAGCGCGATACCCGCCGACGTACAGATCCAGATGAAAAAGATCAGCGCCAGCAATCCGACGCTCAGCTTCACCTACCTCGGCAATAACAACAACGTGTACAGTCAGAGCATCGCGGTCCGGTCCTCCACCGATCTCAGCTACTCGCTGCTGAAGCTGATCGGCAGTGATAAGATCAAGTGGACGAAACCGAAGAATAAGCCGTATTCTTCCGGTACGTTTATCATTTCCAATACGGGCGAGGATGAGAGCGTGATCTCCATCACCAACCTGAAGTGGACATATGCTAAATCAGGCGGCAAACTGGTGCTGCCCGAACTGAACTACGGGGTGGCAGTCGGCAACAGAAACGTCAGCAGCGTCAGACAGGCTTTGTCCTTTGCCAAAAAGAATATGGCCGTTGCGGAGCCGGAGGAAGCACCCGCGACGTATGCCGACGGCGTCATTTCCATCACCGTCACTACCGGCAGCGACGTGCAGTCCCTGGTGGTGCGGAACGAATACGGCGAGCCGATCGATGAAGAGCTGCTGGATATCACGTTCCGGGAGTTGGACGGCAACCAGCGTCTGTGGACGGTGAACGTGACCGAAACGGAAGACGGCGACTACACGTTCCTGATCGCGGGTGAAAGCGACGGGCTTGCGTCCGGAGAAGCGATCACCGTCACCGTGTCGGTGGATAACCCGCAGCAAAACGATACGGAGCAGACGGAAGACCCCGCAAGCGGCGAAACGCAAAAGCCTTCCGTTTCCGGCCTGAAGGCGCTGCTGGAACAGATCAAGTCTCTGATTCAGCCCTTCCTGCGTCTGCTGAAAATGCTGTTGTCCTTCTTCGGCATCAAGTTCTAAAGCGTTTTGCGCTGTGTCGGTTTGCCGATGCAGCGCATTTTTTGCGGCGCCGGTTCGCGGCGCGACGACAAACCTCCGTACCCTTCGGCGCGGAGGTTTGTTCTTTCCCTTTGGCTCTTCACGGATCGTTGTGGGAGAGAGGCAAATCCAGTCGTTGGTTCTTATTCGTCAGATGTCCTCCGGGCGTTCCCGTATCCCGTTGAAAATCAACGGATTTTCGATCTGACGTCAACACCTTTTTCTTACGACTTACGACTGCTTGTCTCTCAGATCCCAATCCCATGATCATCCGCGAGGATCCTTTTTTTTGCGGGGGACGGAAAAACACATCGGGGCCGGCGCAGTGACGCGTCGGCCCCGGTTGGCAGGGTTCAGATCAGTTTACGGTTCGTTCAGTTGCAGCCGCAGCCACAGCCGCAATCGTTATTGCAGCCGCAGTTATTGCCGCAGCCGCCGTTGTTGGAATCGGTAAGCACGAGGATCAGAATGATAAACAGGATCCAATAGTTATTGTTGCCAAAGCACATGGTGTCAACCTCCTTTCGCACCTTCCGCTACCATACTATGCGGCGCGGGCAAAGGGGTGACAGCGATATCGTAAAAAAGGAGCTGCGCAGATGCGGCGGCACAGCGCGCCCCGGATGGATCGGGGCTATGCGCGCGAGCTTGCCTTATCGCTCATTTTTCGGGCTCAACGGATATGTCCTACCCGATCCTGCGTTCTCCGTCTATCGCGCTGACCAGCGCCGCGTTTTTGGCGACGTCCAGCATCACGATATTCTTTTCCGGGTAAAACAGATACGCGGTGCGACGGGGTGTTTTGACGTCGGCGATCACTTCGTATTCTCCGTCGCAGAAGACCAGCGCCGCGCCGTTTTCGATGCACAGCGACGGGAAATCCTGCTTGACCGCCTCAAAGGCGTAAACGCGCCACGCCACGTTGTCAAAATGCGGGCACAGACAGAAGGGCAGCAGCCCGGTCGCGTCGCAGAATTCATATTTCGGTTCCTCGCCCAAAAACGGGAACTCGTCGGTCACGCGGAATTCCGGCTCGCCGAAGTTGTCCCAGCCCTTTTGGGCCCAGCACATGGCGCCGGTGCTGACGCCCATCAGCACGGCTCCCCGGGCGAAGGCCGCCTTTACCGCCTCCGTCACGCCCTTTTCATTCCAGGTGTCCGTCAGGAATTTCAGGTTGCCGCCGGTCTCGTAGATGATATCCGCCCAGGCGATCTTTTCCTTTACTTCCTGCTCGGTCGTCTTGCTGGGCAGCAGGATATCCGTCTGGCACCCGGCGTTGGCGAACCATTCCACGATCTCCTCGGTCTCCTCCAGCTCGTCATAGTGGCCGGTGGGGATAAACAGCATGCGGGGCGTTTTACGATTTACATGGAAGAGCGCTTTCTCGATCAGGGGGCGGAAGGTGTCCTCATAGTCGAAGCCGCCGCCCAGGGCGATGATCATGCCCGGCCCGGCGTCCTTCGCCGCCTGCGTATACGCGGCAGACTCGTCGTCCGTATAGTACGTTGCGACGTTCGCCGACGGATAGCCGCCGATCCAGCCGATCATCACCGTGACCGTCAAAAACAGTATCTTCAGTGTGCTCATCAGATTTTTCATCATAACCCTCCCGCCGGACGATCCCGGCGTCAGAAAAGAATGCTCCAGATCGCGCGGCGTTTTCCGACACGTTTGCCGCCCGCGGCAAACGCATCACTTTTCGCGCAGCGAAAAACATCACTCGCCGACAGGCGAACATCACGTTTGCGCAGCAAACGCATCACAGTCAATCAAAGAGAAAGAGAAGGCCGCAAAAGAACGATAATGTTGGCCTTCCTTTGATTGACTCATCCCGCCGGCCAGCCGAACTCGCGGCCCGCCATCAGGTGGAAGTGCAGGTGCGGCACGCTCTGGCCCGCGTCCTCGCCGCAGTTGTTGACGAGGCGGAAACCGCCCTCCACGCCGCAGATTTTAGCGATCTCCGGCAGCTTTTCAAAGATGTGCGCCACCACCGCGCTGTTTTCCGGCGTGATGTCGTAGGCCCAGCGGATGTGCTGTTTCGGGATCACCAGCACGTGTACCGGGGCCTGCGGGTTCAGGTCCTTGAACGCCAAAATCTGATCGTCCTCATATACCTTGTTGCACGGGATCTCTCCCGCGGCGATCTTGCAGAAAATGCAGTCCATGGTTGTGTCTCCTTTCTTTTGGCAAGCGGCAGCGCGGCACCTCAGTGCCGCTTTTGATTATTGTAACTGTTGAAACGAATTTTGATGATAATGACCTTTTTCTTTAAAATGAACGCCATTTCAACAAACGATGCGTCCAATATGTTGTGAATGCCGGAAGCGGCACTGAGGCGCCGCGCTGCCGGGCAGATTACTTGATCACACTACCGGCGATCCCTGCCACCGCTGCCAGCGCCTCGCCGATCTTGGTCGGGTCTTTGCCGCCGGCCATGGCGGAATCGGGCTTGCCGCCGCCGCTGCCCCCGGCGATTTTCGCCACCTCGCGCACGATGTTGCCCGCGTGGGCGCCCTTTGCGATCGCTTCCTTACCGCAGGCGCAGGCGAAGGAGCAGGTGCCCTTTTCGCTGTTTTTGCCCGCGATCACGATCACCGCGTCGTCCGCCTTGGCGGAATCCAGCATGGTCCGCAGGGCGTTGGCGTCCGCCTCGCCCAGGTCGGCGGTCTTCACGACGATGCCGTTGAACGCGCCCGCCTCGGTGAACAGCTCGCCCGCCTTGGCGGAGGCGATCTCCGCCTTCAGCTTTTCGATCTCTTTTTCCTTCGCCTTCAGTTCGGCGGTCACGGCCGCCGCGCGGTCGGTCACCTCCGCCACGCCGCATTTCAGCGTCGCCGCGGTCTTTGCCAGCGCCAGCTCCGCGTTTTTGACGTAGGTAAGCGCTCCCTTGCCGGTGTATGCCTCGATGCGCCGCACGCCGCTGGCCACGGAGGACTCGGAAATGATCTTGAACAGGCCCAGATTGCCGGTGTTGGCGGCGTGGGTGCCGCCGCACAGCTCCAGTGAATTGCCCGCCTTGACGACGCGCACGGTGTCGCCGTATTTCTCGCCGAACAGCGCCATCGCGCCCATGGCCTTGGCCTCCGCCAGCGTCTTTTCGCCGGTCTCCACAGGCACGGCGGCAAGGATCACGTCGTTGACCTTTTCCTCGATCGCGTTCAGCTCCTCGCCGGTCAGGGCGGAGAAGTGGGTGAAGTCGAACCGCATGCTGTGCTCGCTGACCAGCTGGCCCGCCTGCTCCACGTGGCTGCCTAAGATTTCGCGCAGGGCCGCCTGCAGCAGGTGCGCGGCGGTGTGGTTGCGCCGGATGGCGTCGCGCCGGGCGGCGTCCACCGCCGTTTCGCAGCCGTCGCCGACGACGGCCTCGCCCTCGGCCATCACGCCCTTATGCAAAAAGACGCCGTTGCTGTTCTTGGTGGTGTCCTTCACTTCAAATACGAAGCCGTTGCCGCGGATCATGCCGGTGTCGCCCACCTGTCCGCCGCTTTCGGCGTAGAAGGGGGTGGTATCCAGCACCAGCACGGCGTCGTCGCCCTGTACGGCGGCGTCGGCCTTTTCCGCGTCCCCGGTGAGGATGGCGAGGATTTTGCCCTTGCCCTCGGTGCCCTCATAGCCGGTGAAGACCGTGGCGGGGACGTCCTTCAGCGTCGCGCCGGTGTTCTTCCACGCGTCCGCTCCCGCGTCCTTGCGGGCGCTGCGGGCGGTGTCCTTCTGCTTCTGCACCAGACGGGCGAACTCCTCCTCGTCGCAGGTCATGTTGCGCTCGGCCAGGATCTCTTTCGTAAGGTCGATGGGGAAGCCGTAGGTGTCGGAGAGCTGGAAGGCGTCCGCGCCGCTCAACACTTTGCCGTCGGAGGCGGCGATGCGCTCCTCCAGCAGCTTCAGGCCCGCGTCTACCTTTTTGTTGAAGTTCTCTTCCTCGATGCCGATGATCTTTAAGATATAGTCGCGCTTTTCCTCCAGCACGGGGTAGGCGCTTTTGCTCTCCTGAATGACGGTCTCGGCGACTTCCGCCAGGAACGGGCGGTCGATGCCCAAAAGCCGTCCGTGGCGGGCGGCACGGCGCAGCAGGCGGCGCAGCACGTAGCCCCTGCCCTCGTTGGAGGGCATCACGCCGTCGGAGATCATCATGGTGGTGCTGCGGATGTGGTCGGTGATCACGCGCAGGGAGATATCCTTTTTCTCGTCCTCGTGGTAGTTGACGCCCGCGATGCGGATCACGTGCTTCATCACGTTGCGGATGGTGTCCACCTCAAAGATGTTGTCCACGCCCTGCGCGATGCAGGCCAGGCGCTCCAGCCCCATGCCGGTGTCGATGTTCGGGTTTTTCAGACGGGTGTAGTTGCCGTTGCCGTCGTTTTCGAACTGGGTGAACACGAGGTTCCAGAACTCCACGTAGCGGTCGCAGTCGCAGCCCACCTTGCAGTCCGGTCTGCCGCAGCCCTTTTCGGGGCCCCGGTCATAATACAGCTCGCTGCACGGCCCGCAGGGGCCCGCGCCGTGCTCCCAGAAGTTGTCCTCCCGGCCGAAGCGCACCATATGGTCGGGCGCGACGCCCACTTCTTTGGTCCAGATGTCGTAGGCCTCGTCGTCGTCCAGATAGATGCTGACGTAGATCTTCTCCGGGTCCATCTCCATCACTTTCGTGCAGAACTCCCACGCCCAGGCGGTGGCCTCGTGCTTGAAGTAGTCGCCGAAGGAGAAGTTGCCCAGCATCTCGAAGAAGGTGCCGTGGCGGGCGGTGATGCCCACGCGCTCGATATCCGGCGTGCGGATGCACTTCTGGCAGGTGGTCACGCGCTTGCGGGGCGGGGTGACCTCGCCGGTGAAGTACTTTTTCATCGGCGCCATGCCCGCGTTGATGAGCAATAAGCTCTTGTCGCCCTGGGGGATCAGCGAAAAGCTGTCCAGCCGCAGGTGGTCCTTGGATTCAAAGAATTTGAGATACTTTTCGCGTATCACGTTGAGGGATTGCCATTCCATATGTAAAAAACCTCCGTTTGATTTACCGTTGTTTTTTTCCGTTAAGTTTTTGCGATCAGGTCGAACAGCTCCGGAATATCGACCTTGACGGTATCGTAGACGACAGTGAGGTCTACGCTGCCGTATTCATGCACGATACGGTTACGCAGTCCTTTCATCGCCCGCCACGGGATCTCCGCGTGGGACGTCTTGAACGCATCCGTCAGCTTATCGGAGTTTTCCGACACCTGGATCAGCCGGAACATAACGGAATCCAACAGGACCTCGTCTGCCTTCAGCTGTTCTTCGGTGATCCCCCCGGTGTGTGCCATGATAAAACCGAGGTCGGTCACGATCCTACGCAGATAGTAATGATCGTCTTTTCTGTTATCCATAGATCTTAATACCGTCTTTCAATATCTCATGGACCAACGCGGCGTTGTTTTCAAGCTGTTCCAGATTCAGCACGTCTGTTTTTTTCTTCAGCTTCTCCCGCAGGGTCTCCACCAGTTCGTAATACGTGATCCCTTTGGCGGAGGTGGCAAGCAGAAGATCCACGTCGCTGGTCTCCGTAGCGGTCCCTTTTGCGTAGGAACCGAACAGATAGCCGTATTCGACGTCATAAGCAGCCAGCACCTCGGCACAGACGTTTCGGATCGTCTGAATGCTCAATACGCCGTGCTCTTCGTCCACAAAGCCGTATCGCTCCAGCTGCTGCAGCATATACTGATATTTCATCGACGCGCTTTTGCCGGGATCGTTTTCATAATTCTGGTAGGTGCGCAGCGGCATCCCCAGAAACGCGGCGCATTCAGCCTGCGTCAGGTTGTTTTGTTTTCTCAGTTCTTTCAGCGTCATGGTCATCACCCGTATCCAATTATAGCAGCAAAAAACGAAGAACGCAATAGGGTTACGCAATTTTTGCGTATAATATATCAGATCAATACGCAATTTTTGCGTATATGCGTCCGTTTGACAAAAAAACGGCTCTCTCGTACACCTATATGATGCCCATGGATAACGCTTTTACAGGATCTGCCCTCATGGAAACAGCGCGATAAAAAAGAAAAAACGCCCGTCAGCGCTCCGGGACGGCGTTTCGCCGCGGTACCACCCGGATTGTGACAAGCACCTCTTTCTTTCCCCTTAACGCGGGGATCACGCCGGATTCCTCACCCGGGCGCGGTACAGCGGCGCTGCGGCAACGGAAACCGGGGACTTGCACCGACCGTCCTCTCTCTGCGCGCCTCCGTTGACGCATAACTGTACCATAGCAAATCAATATTCGGATCCAGTATATCGCTGTTTTTGTTTTTTGTCAATGGATAATTGAAAGATAGGCGGGCGGAAGTTTTCAAAAGGCGATCCTTTGAAAAAGAGCGCGCTTCTCCTCTTATGTGGGGATCTTTTTTTCTTTTCTTTTCTCTTTAATATTATTCTTTTTTCTGTTTTTTTCTTTCTTCTTCTTTATTTTGTCTTCTCTTTTTTTTTATTTTCTTTTCTTCTATTATCTACGTCACCATGTGACAAAAAAGCGTCACATTGTGACGCGGTACGTTTCCCGGAGGAAGAAGAATGGGTTGTTGCGCTGAAACGCGACACGAAAAATCTCAAAACCCGCTGCGCTGTGCGCAGCCCGGCAGATCCCCGTTACCGCGAAAAGACGGCGCGGAACGCGTCCGCCGTGATCTTTGTCAGATAACCGTCGGCGTCAAACGTCACGGAAACGGGGACGCCGTTTACCGTCAGGTCGGCGGTGTAAACGCCGTTTTCTTTGTCCCGGACGAAGGCGCCGTGGTTGGTAAAGACCGCGGTCTTCACCGTGTCGAACAGCAGCCGGAAAGGGGAGTCCGCGTACAGCTCTTCCGCCGTGACAAAGTCCGGCACGCCCAGCACGTCCATCGCGTAGCCGTCGCCCTGTGTGCGGGCGGAAAACCCCGCCAGCTACTCCGGCGCGGTGAAGGCAAGTTCGATCTCCTCGTAGGAACGGCAGGTCAGCGCCGCCTGATATTCTTTTCGGCCGACCGCAGCGGTCATCGACAGCGTGAAGGCCTGCACAGGCGCGAAATCCGGCGCGAAGGGTGTCCCTTCACAGCCGGATAATACGAAAAAAACAAGTAATATGATACCGGAAAATACCTTTTTCAAGCGCTCACGTTCCCGTCATGATCTGGGAAAACGCGTCCGGCAGGCACCCGACGATCCGTTCCACCGTGGCGGCGTAAGAGGTGTACCGCTGTTCCGCGATCCGGCCGGCCATGCCGTGCAGGTAAGCGCCCATGCAGGCGGCGCGGAAGGGCCCCAGCCCCTGCGCGGCCAGCGCCGCGATGACGCCCGTCAGCAGGTCGCCGCTGCCGCCCCTTGACAGCGCGGAGGACCCGGTGGGATTGATGCAGATCTTTCCCTCCGGCGAGGCGATCACGGTGTTGACGCCCTTCAGCAGCAGCACGACGTTGTGCGCTTTGGCAAAATCCGAAGCGGTCTTTTCCCGCGCGGCGTTGATCTCCTGCACGGAAAGGCCTGTCAGCCGCGCCATCTCCGCGGGATGCGGCGTCAGGATCACGCGCCCGGAGGCGTTTTCCAGTATATGCATATGCCGCGCCAGCAGATTTATGCCGTCCGCGTCGATCACCAGCGTCCCCGGGAAACCGGCGACCAGCGCCTCCAATACCTTTTCCGGCTCGTCGGAAACGGTCATTCCGCATCCCACGGCGGCGGCCGTGTATCGGTCAAAACGCTCCGTCAGCGTCGGTATACCGACGGAAGAAAAACCGCCGTCCTGCGCGGTGGGCAGGGGCAGCATGATGTTTTCGGTCAATTGGGAGGTCACGGCGGGGTAGATGCAGTCCGGGAAGGCCAGCGTCACCAGCCCCGCGCCCGCGTTCAACGCGCCTTTGGCGGCGATCACCGCCGCGCCGGGCATATTTTTGCTGCCCGCCGCGATCAGCGCGTGGCCGTAGGTGCCCTTGTGGGAATTGAAGGGGCGCGGCGGCAGCGCGGCGGCGGCTTCCTTTTCGGTAAAGGAGCAAAGGCCCGTTTTGCCTTCCGTCCGGAACCCGATGGGCACGATCTCCGTTTTGCCGCACCAGGCGTTCCACGGCGCGTAGACGTGTTCCGGCTTGAAGCAGAGCATGGAAAGCGTCACGTCCGCGCGGTAGCAGCCCGCGCAGGCGGGTTCGCTGACGGACAGCCCGGAGGGCACGTCCACGGCGATCTTTTTGGCGGAATATTTCGGGAAGTTGGCGAACAGCTCCGCGATGGATTCCGGCAGCGCGCCGTGAAAGCCGATGCCGAAGATCGCGTCTACCAGTATCGCCGCGTTTTCAATGGCCTTCAGCGAATCGAACCGCTGCGCCACGTAGTTGAGCTGTTCGACGCCCTCCGGCAGGATCTCCGCCATCTGCTCCGAAAGCTCGTCCGACGGCTCGTCGAACATGCGGATCACGCACACGCGGTATCCGTAGCTGAACAGGTACCGGGCGATGACGAAGCCGTCGCCGCCGTTTTTTCCCTTGCCGCACAAAATCACCACCGCGCCGGATCTGTCCGCCGCGGCGGCAATTTTACCGGCGCAGCCCCGGCCGGCGTTTTCCATCATCAAATAATAGCTCAACCCGCTGTCGTTGGCCTTTTGTTCCGCCTCGCGGATCTCCTGCGCGGTGAGGATACGCATAACAGCCCCCTGTCAGCCTACGATCTCGCCCTTGTGGTTGAACAGCGGCAGCTTTTCCAGATAGATCAGGTCGTCGCGGTCCTGCGCGTCGCCCTCGGCCAGGATCGCCATGCGGCCGCAGACGTTGCCGCCGGCCTTGGCCACCAGCTTTTCCAGCGCCTCCAGCGATTTGCCGGTGGAGATCACGTCGTCGATGAGAAGGATGTTCTTCCCCTTGATCAGCTCCGCGTCCGCCGTGTCAAGGTACAGCTTCTGCTCGCCCTCGGTGGTGATGGAGCGCACGTCCACCTCAAACACGCCCGTCATGTACAGCTTGGGCTTTTTGCGGGCCACGAAGTACTTTTTGTCCCCGTGCTGGCGCGCCATCTCGTGGATCAGCGGGATGCCCTTGGCTTCCGCCGTCAGCAGATAGTCGTAGGGCGGCGCCTTTTCCAGCAGGTCGCGGGCGCAGGCCACGGTCAGCTCCGCGTCGCCGAAGATCACGAACGCGCCGATCATCAGGTCGTCGTTCAGCGGGCACAGCGGCAGCGCTCTTTCGCAGCCGGCGATCGTCATTTTATATTCCAAAAAAACCAGTCCTTTCCTGTTTTGCGTTACAATTCAATTATAATACAAAGGGAATAAATGTCAACGAAAAAAAAATATTTAATTTTTTTAAAAAAGTACTAAACATTTCCAAAATAGTGTGATATAATTACCATAAGTATATTCTGCCGAACGGCAGGCAAAAATCACCGGGGCGCGATTCCCGGAAAATGAGGCACGGCAAATGGCAAAAGAAAGCACTGCTCCCGCAAAAAAGAAAAAAAAGAAACAGAGAAAGCAGCACCGGGTGCTGACCGTATTCTTTACGGTGTTCCTGATGCTGTTTATGATCGGCGTGGTCACGGCCGGGCTTGTGGCCTACGACATTTTTACGGACGTGGGCATCCTGTCCTTCGGCCCTGTGGACACCTCGAAGGAGGTGGCGGGCGTCGATTATATCGACCTGGATTCCTACGTGGCGAACCAGAGCCAGACCACCATCATCTACGGCTACGACGAGGACGGCGACGAGATCGAGCTGGCGCGTCTGCACGGTACGGAAAACCGTATCTGGTGCGGGCTTGACGAGGTCTGCCAGGACCTGAAGGACGCGGTGGTCGCGCTGGAGGACAAGCGCTTTTATCTGCACGACGGCGTGGACTGGGTGCGTACCATCGGCGTGGTGGTGGAGTACCACTTTTCCCAGGGCGGTTCCACCATTACCCAGCAGCTCATCAAAAACCTGACCGGCGAAAACAGCCGTACCTTCAAGCGGAAGTATTCCGAGATCAAGAACGCGCTGGCGCTGGAAAAACACTTTGACAAGGACACCATCCTGGAGGCGTACCTCAACACCATTTATCTGGATATGGGCTGTTACGGCGTCAAGACCGCGGCGGAATACTACTTTGACAAAACGCCGGACCAGCTGACGCTGATGGAATCGGCGATCCTTGCCTCCATCACCAACGCGCCGCGGAAATACGACCCCATCGTCAACTATGACAACAACCGCCAGCGCGCGGTGGAATGCCTTGACGATATGCTGGAGCAGGGCTATATCTCGTTGGAGGAGTACAACGACGCCATCGCGGAGGACGTGCATTTCGTGGGCGTGCATCAGAAAAAAGAGGAAGACGAGGAAGACTACGAAGAGGTGGAGATTGTCACCGAATCCGAGGTGCAGAGCTACTACGTCGATTATATCATCGAGCAGGTGATGAGCGATCTGCAGACCACCTACGGCTATTCCGAAAGCGAAGCGTTCCGCAAGGTGTATTACGGCGGCCTGAAGATCTACGGCGCGGTGGATATGCGCGTCCAAAGCATAATGGAGGACGTCTACTACAACCGCAGCGTCTGCTTCCCGGACGAGGAGGATTCGCCGGAGGACCCGGCCATCCAGTCCGCCATGATCATTTTGGACTATGAGGGCAGGATCATGGGTACCGCGGGCCGCATCGGCAAAAAGACCGCGAACCGGACGCTGAACATGTCTACCTCCTCCCGCCGGCAGCCCGGTTCTTCCATCAAGCCGCTGTCCGTGTACTGTCCCGCCATTGAGCTGGGCGCTTTCTACTGGTCCTCCATGATCCCCAACTACGGTATCGACCTGCGCGGCGACGGTGTGATCTGGCCCACCAACTACGGCGGCGATCCCGGTAATCCCGGGCAGCTGATGACGCTGGACGAGGCGATCGCTCCCTCCAAGAACACCGTGCCGGCGCGGATCGTCAAACGCCTGACGCCTACCGTCTGTTACGAGTTCCTGCGCGACCGCTTCCATATGACCACGCTGGAGCCCGCGGACGAGGATTACGCGCCCATGGCCATCGGCGCCATGGCGTACGGCGTTACGCCGCTGGAAATGGCGGCGGCTTACGCCACCTTCGGCAACGGCGGCCTTTACTACCGTCCCTGGAGCTATTACAAGGTCACCAACGCCAGCGGCACGGAGATCGTACTGGAACCCGACCGCACGCCGGAGCGCGTGATCTCCGAGGGCGCCGCGGACGTGATGCTGCACCTGCTGCAGTGCGTCGTCAACTATTCCTCCGGTACCGGATACGCGTACCGGATCGACGGCTTCCGTTCCTTCTGCAAGACCGGTACGACTTCGGATAACTATGATAAGTGGATCGTAGGCGGCACGCCCTATTACGTCTGCGCCACGTGGGCGGGCTTTGAATATAACCGCACGATCAATATCAATTACTACGGCTCCAACCCCGCCGGAAAAGCGTACAAGTACGTGATGAACAAGGTACACAGAGGCCTTGACGACAAGGAGTTCACCTACGGCGACGAATGCGTGAAAAAAGCGTACTGCGCGGAGACGGGATTGCTTGCCACCTCCCGCTGCTACAGCGTGGAAACGGGCTATTACAAGGCGGACAGCCTGCCCGGTTACTGCCGCTATTGCTCCGGCTCGCGGCTGGAAACGGAGACGACTACCAAACCCGGCGAGACGACGACCGGCGCCACGCCGGGAACGACGGCGCCCGCGCCCACCGCTCCGCCCACCACCGCGGCGCCCCAGCCCACCGAACCTCCGACCGAGCCGCCCACCGAACCTCCGACCGAGCCGCCCGTCGAGCCTTCCGGCGACGAGGGAGAAGAATAGACGGCGATGGTCATTCTATCCGTTGATTACGGCGACGTCAGAACAGGCGTCGCCGTGTGCGATAAAAGCGAGCTGCTGGCTTCCCCCGTCGCCGTGATCACCGAACGGCGGGCGGAGCGCCTTGCGGAAAAGATCGCTGCGCTGGCGGCGCAGTACCGCGCGGAACGGATCGCGCTGGGGCTGCCCAAAAACATGGACGGCACCGAAGGCTTCCGGGCGCAGGCCTGCAGGGAGTTCGCGGCGCTGCTGGAACGGGAGACGGGGCTGCCCGTTGTGCTGCGGGACGAGCGTCTGACAACGGTTTCCGCCCACAACTACCTGAACGCCACCGATACCCGCGGCAAAAAGCGCAAAGAGACGGTGGACGCCGTTTCCGCCGTCATCATACTGGAGGACTATCTGGCCTACCGCAAAAACGCGGGGAGGGGATCGGATGCCTGATAAAAAACTGCGATAAGCTTGGTAATATAACGGAAAGGAAGAAACAAATGAGCAACAATTATGACGTCATCGTAATTGGCGCGGGCAACGGCGGTTTGGCCGCCGCCGCGGAATGCGCCAGGGCGGGGCTGAAAACGCTGCTGCTGGAAAAGCACAATATCCCCGGCGGCTCCGCTTCCTCCTTCGTCCGGGGGCGCTTTGAGTTCGAGCCCTCGCTGCACGAGCTGTGTACCGTCGGCACGCCGGAAAAGCCTGAGAACGTCGGGCAGGTATTTCAGGAGCTCGGCGCAAAGGTGGACTGGCGTACCCACAACTCCACCTACCGGCTGATCGTCCCCGCGAAAGAGGACGATCCCGAGGGCTTCGTGGGCGAAAACGGCGTGCGCGTGAAGGTGGACGCCGCCATGCCCGTGGGGTTTGAGGCGTTTTCCCGCAAGCTGGATTCCATCGTGCCCGGCTCTTACGAGCCCAGCATGAAGATCTTCAAGCTCTCCACGCTGATGTTCGAGGCCTTCGATATGCTGGGCAGCGGCAAGGTCAACCCCGTCAAGCTGATGACCAAATACGGCGACGTGTTCAAAATGATGAGCCACACCGCGAAGGAATGTATGGATGAGGTCGGCTTGCCGGAAAAGGCGCAGGGCATCTTTACCGCCTACTGGTGCTATCTGGGCGGGCCGCCCATGCGGATCGATATGCTCTACTACATGGCCATGATGCACGGCTACATCAAGGGCGGCGCCAGCATGCCGCATCTGCGCTCCCACGAGATGTCCTGCGCCATCGACAAGGTCATCCGCGACAACGGCGGCGAGATCCGCTACAACAGCGAGGCCACGAAGGTGCTGATGAAGGACGGCAAGCCCTGCGGCGTTGAGATCAACGGCAAAACGGAAGTGTACGGCAGGTATATCATCTGCAACGTCCACCCGAACTTTGCCCTGCCGGACCTGTTCCCGGCGGATCAGATCCCGGAGGACGCGAAGAAGAAGGCCAACGGCCGCCCCGTGGCCGCCACGCTTTACACGGTGTACCTTGGGATGAACCGGACGAAAGAGGAGCTGGGCTTCCACGACTATTCGGTCTTTATCGCCCCCACGGCGGATTCCGACGAGCAGTTCCACCTTTCGCAGGGCAAGATGGGCGGCGGTTACGTCATCATCAACTGCATGAACGAGGCCATCCCCGACTGTTCCCCGGAGGGGACCTCCATCCTGTTCCTGACGGGCATCTGCTACGGCGACGTGATGCAGGGCGTGAAGCCGCAGGACTACAAAAAGATGAAAACAAAAGTGGCGGACGAAATGATCACCCGCTGCGAAAAGACGCTGGGGCTTTCCATCAAGCCGTATATCGAGGAGATCGAGATCGGCCTGCCGCCCACGTTCTCCCGCTATCTGAACACGCCCTACGGCTCGCCCTACGGCTATCAGCTGGATATGTGGGACAGCATGCTGCCGCGTACCATCCAGTACGGCAAGGACCAGCCCTTTGACAACTTCCTGTTCTGCGGCGCTTCACAGGAGCGCGGCGACGGCTACGGCAGCGCCTATTACACCGGGCAGAAGGCCGCGGGCATTGTGATCAAAAAATTCAAGGAGGGGAAATAAGATGGAAAGCCTGCTGAAAAGCTTCAGGAAAAAAAACGCGATCTCCGTCATCATGAACCGCCAGAAGAGGTTTGCCGCGGCGGACGATTCCGTTCCCTCCGGCACCGACGCGGCCCGTGAGCTGGCCCGCGCGCTGCACCCCAAAAAGCAGTACGTGAAGGTGGCGGCCGTCACCGAGCGCGCGGCGGACGTGAAGAGCTTCACGCTCGTCCCCGATCCCGCCCGCGGCACCGAGAGCCTCGCCTGGTTCGGCGCGGGCAAATATCTCACCGTGTTCGTCACCATCAACGGCATGCCCGTCACGCGCGCCTACTCCATCTCCTCCGCCCCCAAAGACACGCTGGAAGGGAAGTACGAGCTGACGGTCAAGCTGGTGGACGGCGGCCTTGTGTCCCGTTACATCCTTGACAACTGGGCCGTCGGCACGGAGGTCACCGTCTCCGCGCCCGAGGGCAACTTCGAGTACCAGCCCCTGCGCGACGCGAAGACCGTCATCGGCCTGGCGGGCGGCAGCGGTAT
Organism: Clostridia bacterium; assembly: GCA_017428085.1. Lineage (GTDB taxonomy): Bacteria > Bacillota > Clostridia > Oscillospirales > Acutalibacteraceae > RUG806. The sequence continues at coordinate 105,333 of JAFRRP010000075.1, forward strand.
CACGCCGTTTTTGTCCATGGCGCAGGCCATCCGCGACGGCGATGAGGACTTCGAGCTGATCCTGCTGTACGGCAGCCGCAACAAAGACAATATCCTGTTCTTCGACAAGCTGGCGGCGCTGGAAAAGGCGTGCCCCCGATTCAAGGTGGTACACGTGCTGTCCGACGCGGACGCCGAGGCGGGCGAGGGCTTTGAAAAGGGCTTTATCACCGCGGAGCTGATCCGAAAATACGCCCCGCAGGACGCGCCCTATTCGGTGTTTCTGTGCGGCCCGCAGCAGATGTACGCTTTCGTGGACAAGGAGCTGGAAAAGCTGGGGCTGGAACGCAAGTATATCCGCCATGAGATGTTCGGCGAGTTCCATAACCCCGCCGCGCAGCCCGATTATCCGGCGGGCGTGCCGGAGACCGTGAAGATCACCGTCACGCAGGCGGGCGAGACGAAGACGGTGGAGGGCAGCTCCAACGATTCCGTTCTGCAGATTTTGGAAAAGAACGGCATTGCCGCCCCGGCCCGCTGCCGCAGCGGCGAGTGCGGCTGGTGCCACTCCCTGCTGATTTCCGGCGAGGTCTACTGCCCGAAGCAGCTGGAGTTCCGCCGCATGGCCGACAAACAGTTCGGGTTCATCCACCCCTGCTGCTCCTTCCCGCTGACGGACCTCGTCCTCGACGTGCCGGAGGCGAAATAATCCCCAATATCATCACACCGGCCGGAGGGAGAAATGCATCCTTCCCGTCCGGTGTTTTTTGGATCGTCACGGTTTTGGCGGGACAGAAGAGAAAAAGGCGAACTCGGACGACGGACAGCTGATCGATCCTCTATATAAGAGGGGCGCTTCTCAGTACGTTCCGCAGGAAAAACCTTTTCTGACCTGCCAAAGAACAGGGATCAGAAACGAAGCGAAAAGATACATGGCGAAATACGGCTGATAAAACAGGCGTTTAACGGAGACTGACGATGAAACGAAATCCCGGAATCAAAAAAGCATTATTGTCCGTGCTGCTTTGCTGTTGGATGGCGGCCGGATGCGCTCTTTCCGCGTCGGCCAATTCCGCTCCCGCGTTCTGGGCGGGGAAGGACAGCACCGGCGTGCTTCTGCGGGGCGACAGTTGCCCCATTGAGGTCAAAAGCGAAAAACTTACCCTTCGCGTGACCGATCTGCCGGAGCCTTATCAGGACGATACGTCCTTCTGGGCGTCGTATTCGAACGAAATGACGGCGGAATATACGTTTTTCAACCCCACAAAGGAAGCCGTCTCCGCGACGGTTGTCTTTCCCTGCGGCACGCTGCCGGATTACGCATGGACGCGCGGCGGCGAGAAACCCGATCATACGGCGCGATACGGCGCGTTTGTGAACGGTCAGCCGGTCGAAACGACCGTGCGGTACTCGTTGGACGACGGCTTTGACGCGTTCCACCTGGCCCCCATGCTGGCGCGGCTGCGGGACGACGTTGCCGCTGACGCTTTTCTGAAACCGGATACGACGGTGACGACGTATGTATGCCGGTTTGACGGGATCGCGCTGCAGGACCGATATGACGCCGAAGCGGTCCTTCGCATCGCGGGAGGTACCGCAGGACGCTATCTCTGTGTGGGCGGGGACGGATACAATTATGTGGATATCTGCAGCGACATGGCGCCGTGCAGTATCTGGATAGAAGACGGTTTCCGCGAATGTACGATGACGGTTTTCGGCCCTCCGCTGGGGGAGGGATCGGAATGGGAGGTTTCGGATCCTTCCGGTAACGCGATTGGAAAAGTCGCGGTCCCTGTGGGGAAAAGCGTTACGATGACGGATTACTGCCGGCGGGCAAAAGCAACCTATCCGGACGCTTCCGACACAGATCTGTTCAACGCGTACGCGGACGCGCTGCATTCGGAGTACCTTGCCGACACGGTGTTGACGGAGGACGGATACTTCATCCCCGGGCTGATGCGCTGGTATGAATACGGGTTGACGCTTCAACCGGCGGAAACGCTGGTCAATTCCGTTTGCGCGCCGCTGTACCCCGTGATCCGCGGGAACAGGAGCCCGCGGCTTTACGACTTCACTTATCTGCTCTCACCGGCCGCGGAATGGGCGGATTTCGGCGCGCTGGAAGTGGCGATCGAAACGCCCTATTATCTGTCTGACGTCAGCCCGGAAGGTTTCCGGAAAACCGACAACGGCTTTTTGCTGCAAACGGAAGGACTGCCGGAGGGAGAACTGACGTTTACGCTGTGTGAAAGCAGACTGTATCTTTCTTCCGCCCAGAGCATGATCCTCTCGGTTTTGTTTTCGCTGTTTTTGACCGGGATCTTTTTGGGAATCGTCCGGATGGTTCGCGCGGTGGGGAAGCGATTCCGAAAAACCGTCCCGTATCGGTTTTCCGGGATGATAAAACCTGCTGCGGAGGAAGACGGCGTGCTTTTCCGCGAGGTAGTTCACGTGACGGATCAGGATTATTATGAGTTCAACCGGTTTGTGTCCTTTTCCACCGCGTCCGGCAAACGTACGGTGACGCGTTTGCGCGTGCTGATCGCCGTCACCTGCCTGTTGTGTCTCTTCTCTGTTTATCTCAACGACGTGAGCATGAGCTCCTTCTCCGATCTGACGCTGCTGGTTGCCGTCGCCATTCCGCTGATGATGATTCCGCAGGCGCTGCTGAAACCGTTCCTGCTGTGGTCCCTGAAAAGGCGGTTGAAAGGACTGCGCAGACACGGCCGGCTTTTGTATACGCCGGAAGCCGTGCTGACGTTTGAGGAATCGCGTTTCCGTGAAATCACACCCTTGTCGAAATCTGAACTGGATTACGCCGCAATCGAACGGATCTGCGTGGTGCGGGACAGGGTGATATATCTTTTCAAAGAGAATACCATGGCGTATCTGATCCCGATCCATGCGTTTTCATCGCAAGCGGAATGGAATGATCTGCTCGCATTCCTCGAAAAGCGGACAGGGAAAAGCGTCGAGTGGTTTCCGTTTCAGAATTGAGGTGTTCAGAATGGCGTCGGGAAAGAATTATCTGGAGTATATTTTGGAACAGTTGTCCGGATTGGGCGAGATCCGCTGGCGGGCGATGATGGGGGAGTACCTGCTCTATTATCAGGGCAAGCTTGTCGGCGGGATCTACGACGACCGGCTGCTGGTCAAGCCCACGCCCTCGGCGAAGGCGCTGCTGCCGGAAGCGCCCCTCGCGCTGCCCTATGAGGGCGCGAAGGAGATGCTGCTGGTGGAGGAGACAGACGACCGGGAGCTGCTGGCGGCGCTGCTGAACGCCGTGGCGGAGGACCTTCCCGCGCCGAGGAAACGGAGCTGAGGCTCCGTGCTGCGGGGGAAGCGGCGGACCTGTCCGCGGCAAAACGCCCGAAATAGCAGGAGAGACAACATATGCTTTACGGAATGCCCACGCTGATCGAATACGGGACGATCGAAGAGAACCTTGCCCTGTGCCAAAAGCTGGGACTGGATTTCATCGAGCTGAATATGAATCTCCCGCAGTACCAGACGCGGGCGCTGCGGGAGGATTTGGAGTATTATCGGCGGCTGTCAGAGCAGACGGGCGTTTTCTTTACGCTCCATCTGGACGAGAACCTGAACTTCGCGGATTTCAACCCGTTGGTGCGCGAGGCCTATTGCCGGACGGCGGCGGAGGCCATACAGACAGCAAAATCACTGGATATGCCCGTTATCAACCTGCACATGCCGACCGGCGTCCATTTCACGCTGCCGGAGAAAAAGGTGTATCTGTTCGCCTCCTGCCATTCGGAATATATGGCGGCGGTACGGGATTTCCGCCATATGTGTGAACGGGAAGTCGGTGACGCGCCTGTGAGAATCTGCGTTGAGAATACGGACGGCTACCGGGATTTCCAGAAGGAGGCCGTCGAAGCGCTGCTGGAAGCTCCCTGCTTCGCGCTGACGTGGGATATCGGGCACTCCCACGCGGCGGGCGACGTTGACGAGCCGTTTTTGTCGGCCCATCGGGACCGCCTCGCGCATTTCCATCTCCACGACGCGAAAGGGAAAAACAACCACCTGGCCCTCGGCACGGGGGAGATCGACCTGCCCGCCCGGCTGCGGATCGCCGAAGCGTGCTGCTGCCGCTGCGTGATCGAAACCAAGACCGCCGCGTCGCTGGAACAGTCTGTTCAGTATTTGAAATCGTAGTTTCTGTCGCCGCGAAATGTCAAGCGGTTTTACGAAAAACGACCGCCGGAGCGAGGAAGGAGCGCCGCGGAGCGTCTTTTTTTGTTTCCCTGTATTCCCGTATCATAGATGCAGATGAAAAACGCCGCACGGCAGGCAAAACGGTGAAAAACGGGCTGTCGCCCGGTAAAACCGACGCTGTCGTGCGGCGTTTATCGCTGCTGCGCATGTGCGATTGAGGAGCGGGATCGTATCGCGGCGTCATTCGTCGTCGATGGCGACGACGATGTATTTTTTTCCGTTTTTCACCACGGCGCCGATCCGGCTGAAGCAGACGTAGGTCTTTTCGATCTCCCGCCGCAGCGCCGTTTCATCTTTGCCCTCCGCGCTGAAATACATCAGCACGGCGTCGTCCCTGTTTTCCGAAAACTCCGGTATCGCGATCATACGGTCTCCTCCGTTAGCAATAGATTCAAAGCAGCGCCGCAAACGGCGTAAGACGCCGTGCTGCGGAATCGGAGCTGCGCTGCTGCGGCATTGGATTGCCGCGCTGCGATCAAATAATGGTCCGCACCCATACCTTTTTCTTTACCAGCACGTAGGCTACCACGGCCTTGATGCACTCCACGCACTGCACCAGCGGGAACACCGCCCGGATGGGCAGGTGGAACAGGTAATAGAGCCCGAAGGCCACAGGCACGTACAGCGCCCACAGGGTGCCGCTGTCAAACAGCGAGGTGATCAGCGTTTTTCCGCCGCTGCGCAGGGTGAAATATCCGGCGTTGGAAAACGCCACAAAAGGCGAAATGCACGCGCACACGCGGATAAAATACGCCGCCAGCTCTTTGGATTCTTCGCTGGTCTTGTAAAGCTTGGGGATCTCCCCGCCGAAGGCAAACAGGATCACGCCCATGACGACGCTGGCGAACAGCGAAAACGCGATCATTTTGCGCACGGCGTCCACCGCCTCCTCGTGCTTGCCCGCGCCCAGCAGGTTGCCGGAGATGATACCGATGGAAACGCCCAGCGACAAAAACGCGATATAGAACAGATTGGTGACGGTGGAGGAAATGGAATGCCCCGCCACCACGGAAAGGCCGTGCAGCGAATACGCCACGCCCAGCGTGGACATCCCCGCGGACCAGAAGATCTCGTTGAACAGCAGCGGCAGGCCCTTTTTTATGATGGAGGCCAGCACGCCGCGGGGGACGGAAAAGCCCCGGAACAGCCCTTTCATATACGGGAAACGCTGCCGTTTGGCGAAGGCATACACCGTGATGACGGCAAATTCCACGTAGCGGGACAGTACCGTGGCCGCCGCCGCGCCTCGTACGCCCATCTGCGGGAAGCCCCAGTGGCCGAAGATCAGCAGCCAGTTGAAGACGCAGTTCACCGCCACCGCCACGATGCCCGTCAGCATGGGGGTAAAGGTATCGCCGGTCTCGCGAAGGGAGGAGGCGAAGGCCTGCGAGAACGCGAAGGGCGCCAGCCCCAGCAAAATCACCGCCAGGTATTCTTTGGCGTAGCCCATGGTCAGCTCCACGCTGCCCACGTTTTCCGCGTCGTGCAGAAACAGCGAGATCAGCGGTTCCTGCCACACCAGTAGGATAACGGTGGCTGCCGCAAAGATCAGCAGGGAAGCGCACAGCTTGCAGCGCAGCGTGTAGCGCACGCCGTCGTGGTCCCTGCGGCCGAAAAACTGGGCGGTAAAAATGCCGATGCCGCCCATGGCGCCGAACACCGCCAGATTGAACACGAACACCAGCTGGTTGACGATGGAAACGCCGGACATCTGCTCGGTGCCGACGGCGCCGACCATCAGATTATCCAGCATACTGACCAGATTGGTGATGAAATTTTGCAGCATGATGGGCAGCGCTACCGTCAGCGCCATTTTATAAAACGCCCTGTCGCCGATGTATTTTTTTAAGTGCATTATTCTTTGATCCGCTCGTATAATACCTGCTCGTATTTGATATCCGTTCCCCCGGTCCCCAATACCGTGCGGGTCCATTCGCTTTTGTCAAAAGAAGGGAAGTACACGTCGGCGTCGGGGTCCTCGGCCTCGGCCTCGGTCAGATAGAGGCGGTCCGCCAGCGGCAGGAACAGCCGGTAGATGGAAGCCCCGCCGATGATAAAGACCTCGTCCTCGTCCTTTACCAGCTCCAGCGCCTCCTGAGGCGTCAGCACGGCGGTGACGCCCGGCGCCTCGAACAGCGGCGGGAAGGTCAGCACGATGTTTTTCCGCCCGGGCAAAGCTTTCGGCAGCGAAAAAAACGTGGTACGGCCCATGATGACGGATTTGCCCATGGTGACTCTTTTAAAGAAGGGAAGGTCCCCGTCCAGATGCCAGATCAGGTCGTTGTTCTTCCCCAGTTCGTTGTTTTTGCCGATAGCGGCGATCATGGAGATGGTCATGGCGTTGACGGCGGGGAAATCGCAGATCTTAGATCTTAGTTCTTGGTTGATAGATCTTAGCTTTCAGATCTTTGTTCTTGGTTGATAGATCTTATCTTTCAGATATTTGTTCTTAGTTGATAGATCTTAGCTTTCGAAGATGGGATCGTGTTGTGTATCGCCGGAAACAAAAATTCAGCACTGAATGCAAAAACAAAAAACTAAAAACTAAGAACTAAAAACTAAGAACTTTCCCCCGCTTTTCCTTTCTGAGATACTGAAATCACTGTGCGATGGGGAAGGCGAGCTTTCCCATATGCTCGTACCCGACGAGTTTCACGTCAAGGCAGTCTTTGGAATTGTCGAATTTGAAAAAGTCGTCCACGTCCGGGTTCAGCCACAGCTTCGGCGCGGGCAGCGAACCGTTTTCGTCGAACCGGCGCAGCTGCTCCCGGATGGGCTCGATCTGGTTGACGTAGATGTGGGCGTCCTTGATGCTCCAGTCCAGCGTGCCGGGCCGCAGCCCGCACACCTGCGCCAGCATGCAAAGCAGCGTGGCGTACTGCGTCACGTTGAAGGGCAGCCCCAGCGGCACGTCGCAGCTGCGCTGGTGGACCCACGCGTTCAGCTTTCCGTCGGTCACGTCCCACTCGCTGCTCCACACGCAGCTGGGCAGCACGGCGGTGGCCAGATAGTCGTTCTGCCACAGCGACATCACCATGCGCCGGTCCTCCGGATGGTTTTTCAGCTTGTCGATCAGCGTCTGCGTCAATTGGAATTTGCGGACGATCCAGCCGTAGGCGGTACCGATGGTGTGGGCCCACTCCTTACCGAACTCCTTGTGGACCTCGGTTTTGACCAGCTTTCCGGTCGCGTCCGGCAGCATCTGCGTGGCGTTCCAAAAGCCCTCCCCGTCGATTTCCCACTCGTCCCAGATGTGGACGTTGCGCTCCTGCAGCCAGCGCACGTCGTTGGACTGCGCCTGATAGATCCACAGCATCTCCAGCACCGCCTGGCGGATAAAGAGCTGCTTGGTGGTCAGGATGGGGAATTCCTCCCCCAGATCGAAGTGGAAGCTGTGACCGGGCACCTTAACGGTATCCACGCCGGTCCGGTTGACGGCGCGCGTGCCTTCGGTCAGTATTCTGCGGCACAGGCCGAGATAATCTTCATCCCATTTAGACATTTTGGTTTCCCCTTATGAAAACAGATTGGCAAAGAAATTGATGATCATTCTGAAAAAGTCGGCGATTTTTTCCAAAAAGGATTTGCCCGGGGCGGAAGTCGGCTGCGTCTGCTTGCTTTGCTGCGACAGCCAGCTGATGATCCCGTTGGGGCTGGAGAAGCTGATGGTCGCGCCGGTACCGTCCACGGTGGTGGAATACGCGTACTGGGAGCCGTCCGCCATAAACATGTCGTTGGTAAAAATACGCCACATGTAGTGCTGTGTGCCCACCGTTGCGCCGGAAGGCGTCACCGCCTTGGAAACGGCGGTAAAGCGCACCTTGCTTTTGTCCGCCGCCACGCTGCTCAGCGTGTTGAAGCTGCTGCGGGTGGCTGCCACGTTGGCGCTGACGTAGGTATCCTGTTCGTTGGCGAAAAACCACACCGCCATGCCGCTCAGCGCCTTCACCTGTGAGGCGTCCTGCACCACCGCGCTGATGGGTACGGCGGCGGCAAAAAAGTTGGGGTAGGCGGAGGCGGTCTTCAGTACCATGGTGGCGCCTACGGAAAAGCCGGTGAGATAGATCCGGTTCGTATCGACGCTTCCGGCGTGCCCGGATATAAAGGAATCGATGCAGGCCTTCAGCGCCGCGGGGGTGGTCAGGTCCCAGCCGCCCGCGCAGCGCGGCGCGAAGAGATACGCGCCGCCGGCGTCCGCGAACCGCGCCTGAAATTCGTCGCAGTCCCATTTGCAGACGTCGTAGCTGTCGATCTGGTCCCCGGCGTAGTTGCCGGAGCCGATCCCGTGCAGCCATACCACCAGCGGGTACCGTTTTCCCTCTTCGGCGGGCGGTGCGAAGTACCGGTAATCCAGCCCGCCGCCGCTGCCGCCCTGGAACTCCGCCCGTAAAGCGTCGTCGCCGGCTGCGATCGGGACGGCGTACGCGCCTGCGTACAGACAGAAGGAAAGCATGCAGACGCAAAGCAGAACGGAAATGAGCTTTTTCATACTGTCCCCTCTTTTTTTTCTTCTTATCCATTATATCATTTCATCGCAGGAAATCAAGGGAAAAGTCGAGAATTAAACGGGAATCATACGGAACAAAAAAAACGGACCGCAAAACGGTCCGCATTTTTGTTGGCGTGACGTATCAGTCGTTCGAGGGGGCTCCCACCGGGCAGGTGGACGCGCAGGCGCCGCACTCCACGCACAGATCCTCATCGATCACGTACTTGTCGTCGCCTTCGGAGATCGCCTCAACGGGGCACTCGGCCGCGCAAGCGCCGCAAGCGATGCATTCATCGGAAATTTTGTATGCCATTGTTCAAACCTCCTTGCTTCTTATTTGCAGATTCATTGTATCATATAATTTAAAAAGGTCAATAGTATTTTGAAAAATTTTTCCACACGCGCGGCCGCAACTGCGCGATATCGCCTCAGACGTCCTCGATTTCCTTCAGCGCCTCGATCTCTTCGCGGTTTACCTTGATCTGAGAATCCTTGATCAGCCGCACGTCCTTGCGGTGCATGGCGGTGGGGACCGCGTCGGGGTGCCGGTCCAGCCGGATCTTCAGCATGCCGGTCAGCAGGTTGACCTCCGCCACGGTGCCGCGGCCCTCCTTTGTTTCCACGATGGCGCCCACCTTGGGGGTAGTGCGCAGCAGATGCTCGTAGGCCTCCTGCTCAAATTTCAGGCAGCACATCAGCCGCCCGCAGGTACCGCTGATCTTGACGGGGTTCAGCGAAAGCCCCTGCTCTTTTGCCATCTTGATGGAAACGGGCTGGAAATCGGGCAAGAACTCCTTGCAGCAAAAGCCTCTGCCGCAGATGCCAAGTCCGCCCAGCATCTTCGCCTTGTCGCGCACGCCGATCTGCCGCAGCTCGATGCGGACGCGGAAAATGCCTGCCAGACACTTGACCAGCTCGCGGAAATCCACCCGCTGCGGCGCGGTGTAGAAGAACAGCACCTTGCTGCCGTCAAAGGTATATTCCACGTCCACCAGGCTCATATCCAGCTTGAACTGCGCGATCTTTTCCTCACAGATGCGGAAGGCGCGCTTTTCCTTTTCCTTGTTGTTTTCCAGCGTTCGCAGGTCCTGCTCGGTGGCGGGGCGCAGGATGCTTTTCAGCGGCTTGACGATCACGTTGTCCGCCACCTCTTTGTTCTCCATGGCGCACTCGCCGCACTCCACGCCTCTTACGGTCTCCACGATCACCTTTTCGCCCTTTTTCAGCTTTTTGCCCATGGGGTCGAAATAGTAGATCTTGCCGATCTCTTTGAATCTTACGCCTATTACTTCTGCCATACGTTATCACACACGGCGGAGCCTGTATTGCGAGTTGCCGCTCCGCGCGTCCTTTTCCTTTATTATTTTCTTTGTTTCATTACGGGCGCCAGCGAGCAGCTGAACAGCGTCAGCAGCAAATTCTCATTGGCGTTGGCGGCTGCGTTGGACACGATCCGGTCCATGGCGGCCTTGATCTCCATCAGCGCAGGGGCGTCGTAGCGGGAGGCCAGCAGCAGCGCCTCCCGGTCGCAGCCGGAAAGCAGCCGCGCGCCGCTGTGCTCCGCCAGCGCGTCCCGTACGATCCGGATCAGTTGGGCGGCGGTCTGCGCCATCATGGCGCGGTTCTTGGCCATGGGGGCGGTCTTCAGCATCAGCGTATACTCGTCGCCAGAGGCCAGCGCCGCGGCGATCTCCTTTGCCGTGGCCGTCACCGCTTCGTCCTCTTCCCGCTGCCCGGCGGAAAGGGTATCTCCCAGCGGGTATTCCGTCAGCCGTGAGATCACCGTCGTCAGCATGCTTTCGCGCTGCTCGCACAAAAACAGGAACATCACGTCCTCCGGCGGCTCCTCGACGGATTTCAGCAGGGCGTTCTGGATCTGCGGCGAAAGCGCGTCCGCGCCGTCGAACAGGTATACCTTATTGTCCGCTTCCGTGGGGGATTTATACAGCGTTTCCTGCAGCTGCTCCCGCACGTCCCTGATGCTGACGGTCTTTCTGCCGCCGGTGGGCAGTATCCGCATCACGTCCGGGTGGGTGCCCGCCAGCACCTTGCGGCAGCAGTGGCACTGCCCGCAGGGGATCTGCGTCCCCGGGGCGGGCGCGGCGCACAGGGCCGCCATGCAAAGCTCTTTTGCGCACTGTTCCCGCAGCGCCTGAGAACCGCCGGAGAGCATCACGCTCTGGGGCAGTCGGCTGCGCGCCGTCGCCGCGTTGACCGCGCGGCGGGTATCGTCTGGGATCTCCTGTGCTGCAAACATCATAAATAGCGGTTCCCGTTACATTTTGATAAACTTGTCTACCTCTACCACGAACACCGTCGCGCCGCCGATGGTGACGGAAACGGGGGCGGGGGAGAAGAGCTGGTCCGCGTAGTTGACGGAGGCGGGGTTGATGAGCTGCGTGTGCCGGGAACAGTACCGGCTCATGATGTCAAGACACTCGTCTACCCGGTCTTCCTCGGTGCCGATCAGCAGGGTGATGTTGCCTGCCCGCAGAAAGCCGCCGGTGGTGGCAAGCTTGGTGGACATGAAATTCGCCTTGTTCAGCTCGCGGATCAGGTCGGAGGAATCCTCCTTGTTGATGATGGCGATGATGAGCTTCATGCGGATGCCTCCTGTTCGTTTTTGTGATTAGTCGTTAGTTGTCAATCGTTAGTGATAGGGCCTTTTGTGAAATACCAG
>JAFRRP010000076.1 GCA_017428085.1 Clostridia bacterium
CACCCGCTGCTTCTGCCCGCCGGACAGCCGCAGGCCGCGTTCACCCACCTGCGTGTCGTAGCCCTCCGGCATCGCCATGATATCCTCGTGGATGTTGGCAGCGACGGCGGCTGCCCGGATCTCCTCTATGGAGGCATCCGGCACGGCGTAGCCGATGTTTTCCGCCACGGTGCCGTTGAACAGAAAGGTATCCTGCAGCACCGGGGAGATGCAGCGGCGCAGGCTTTCCAGCGTCACGCCGGAAATATCCTGCCCGTCGATCAGAACGGTCCCGGAGGTCGGTTCGTAAAACCGGGAGATCAGCTGCGTCAGCGTGGTCTTGCCCACGCCCGTGGGTCCCACCAGCGCCAGCATGCTGCCCGGCGCGCAGCGGAAGGAGACGTCCTTCAGCACCTCGCCGCCGCTCTCATAAGAAAAGCTGACGTTTTCAAAACGGATCTCGCCCCGCACGTTCGCAAGCGCAGCGGCGTCCGGTTGATCCCGGATCTCACATTCCGCGTCCAGCACCGCCAGCACGCGTTCGGCCCCCGCCAGCGACTGCTGCATATTTTCCAGCAGATTGGCAAGGCCCGTGATGGGCCCGTAAAACAGGCTCAGGTACAGCAGAAAGGCGACGATATCCGCCACGGACAGGCCGTCGCGATAAGCCATCACGCCGCCGAACCCTACCACCAGCACGGTGCCGAGGGCGGAGATGAACTCCACCGACGGGTGAAAGATCGCGCTGAACTTCAACGCCTTCAGCATGGCGCGGACCTGGTCGAAGTTCTTCTCGTTGACCTGTTCCGTCTCGTAGCTCTCCCGGCCAAAGGACTGTATCTCGTGCACGCCGGACATGTTATCCTGCAGCTTGCCGTTCAGCTCGCCCATCTTCTCCTGCGCCGCCTTGAAAAACGGGCGCACTTTTTTGGAAAAGATCACGCCGGAGGCCATGATCAGCGGGATGGGGGCGCAGGTGATCAGCGCCAGCTTCTGGTTCACGGTGAGTAGCATGGCAAGCACGCCGAACACGGTGACGAAATTGGTGATGCTCTCCGGGATCATATGGGCGTAAAGCAGCTCAAAATCCCGGGTATCGTTGACCACCCGGCTCATCAGGTCGCCGGTCTGCTTGTCGTGAAAATAGCCCAGATGCATCCGTTCCAGCTTGTCGTAGACCTTTGTGCGAAGATCGCCCACCAGATACCAGGCGGCCTTGTGCGCCAGATAGTTGCTTAAAAACCGGAACAGGACCCGCAGCAGATACAGGCCCACCAGCGCGGCGGTCAGCAGACCGATCCGTTTCAGGCCCGCCTCATCCACGCCCCGCTCCACCACGGCCGTCATGGCGGAAAGCGCCTTCGGCGCCGCCAGATTGACGGCGGTGAGCGCGAAGGTGGACAGGATGGCGATCACGTACAGCGATTTGTAGCGTATCGCCTCGCGGCTCAGCCGCAGCAGCATTTTCATGGAATTCCCCTTTCCGTTATGGTTGCCAGGTTTCTCGCCTTTTTCAAAAAGAACTCCTTGACGGAAAAACCAACGGTCCGGGTTCGGACAAGCGTCTCAACCCACGGGCCGGTACGATCTTCCGGCGGACGCGCTATCTTCTGCCGAACAGACGGGCGAAGAAATACAGAACGGTATGGAAGGCACTGACCAATCTGCCCCACAGGGAGGTGCCGTGGTCTTTTTCATCCCACCGGCAGAGACCGTCGCCGGACGGTTCCCCGGGCGTTGCCGGGTCGTCAGGCGCTGCGGGCTCCGAGGGCCCGTTCTGTTCCGCAGGATCGGAGGGAACGTCGCCCAGCGCGACGTACAGGAAATAATAGTCGTCGTACAGGCCAAGGCAGGCGTCCATGCCCGCGTTGGGGCTGAAGGCCTTTTCCAGCACCCGTTCCCAGGAGCCGTACTGCGTATAGAGCTCATCCGGCAGCGGCCCTTCCTCGTGCCCGTATCTTTCCAGATTGCGCGCCTTCAGCGCGGCCAACCCTTCCGGGTCGTCCGCATAGGCCTCCAGCCGGATCTCGTTGCGCCGCGTGCTGACGGCGCGGGCGATCTCCTCCACGGTGCAACCCCGGGCCTCCATCTCCTCCAGCATCTCGTACATGGATTCAATACTCTGATGATACGCGATACGGTCCTGCCTGCCCTGCTCCACCAGGGCAGGATCGGACCAATCCGCGTCGGCATATGTTTTCAGACTGCCCGTTTCACTGGGACGGAAGCCGTAGACGGCGTTTTCATCCTCCACGATATCCCGCATGGCGACGGGGTTCTCGCGGGGATCGTGCTGATAACGGAAACCGTTGGCTGCCAGCGCCTGAGTGCAAAGGGAAAACGCCAGCAGAAACGCCAGCAGCACGGCGCAGTATTGCTTCGTCCGGACCAAGGAATGGTTCATAATTACCGCCTCCGATCATATGATTCCGGTATTTTACCGTTTGCCGAATGAGATAAGGAAAAAGAAATGCGCGAGTTAAAAGCACGGTTCCGGGTCGGCTCGCCGGCGCCGGAGGTGTGCGCGGGGATCAGCAAAGCTCCTTCCACGCGTTCTTCAGCTGCCCGATGATGGGCAGATGCTGCGGGCAGGCCGCTTCGCAGGCGCCGCAGCCCACGCATTTGTCCGCGCCGTTGCTGTTCTCTTTGATCCGCTTCAACCCCCAGTCGTTGGCGGGGTCCGTGCAGTACAGGGAGACGTTGTTCCAGACGGAGAAGATCCCCGGGATGTTCACGTCTTTGGGGCAGGGCATGCAGTATTTGCAGCCGGTGCAGCCGATCTTCGTGCGGTCCAGGTAGGCCTTTCTGACGTCCTCCATCAGCTTCAGCTCCGCGTCGTCCATGGCGCCCGCCTCCACGGTATCGAAGATCCGCAGGTTTTCCGCGATCTGCTCCGGCTCGTTGCAGCCGGACAGCACCACCGCCACCTCCGGGTGGTTGCACAGCCAGCGGAAGGCCCACTCCACGGCGGAGCGCTTTACCGGGAAGGCGTCGTACAGCGCCTGCACGCTATCCGGCGCCTTGGAAAGCCGGCCCCCCAGCAGACCCTCCATAATGACCACGGGGATGCCCTTCTCCCCCGCCAGCCGTAAACCCTTCAGCCCCGCTTGGTTTTCGATATCCATGAAATTGAACTGGATCTGCACCATGTCCCAGTCATAGTCGTTCAGAATGTACTCGAAGTCCTCGTAGGGTCCGTGGAAGGAGAAGCACTTGAAGCGGATCTTCCCCTCCCGCTTCATATCGGTAAAGAATTCCGGCGCGCCGATGGCCTTGAACTTCTCCCATTCGCCCTTATCCATGCCGTGCATCAGGTAAAAGTCGATATGGTCGGTCTGCAGCTTCGTCAGCTCTTCTTCCAGCAGCGCTTCCATGCTGGCACGGTCGCTGACGTGCCCCAGCGGCATTTTGGTGGCAATGGTCACCTTGTCCCGGTAGCCGTCCTGTAAAGCCTTGCCCACCACGATCTCCGAGGTCTTGTTCAGGTAGACGTAGGCGGTGTCCAGATAGGTGACGCCGCCGTCAATGGCCTGACGGATCAGGGCGATCGCCTTTTCCTCGTCGATCGTGCTGTCGCCGGAGGCCTCTCCGTTGAAGCGCATACAGCCCAGACCGAACGCGGAGGCCCGCACCCCCAGCTTTCCCATGGTACGGTATTTCATTTGCTCATTCCTCCTGCTTGTTTTGTGATTCGAACGGATAGACGAGGCCGAGCTGTCTCCGGCACTCGTCCATGATCCGCATACAGTCCCTTGTGGCGGCGTGGGGGACAAACAGGGATTCCGTTTTTTCCGCCCGGATCTCCTCCGCCGCGCGGGTAAATTCGGTCAGATAATCCGTTTTCCCCGCAAAGGTCTCTTTTTTTGCCTTCGTTTTCAGCGCGGCGAGCTTTGCCATGTGGAACACGGGGACGGTGATCCCGCCCTCCGTGCCGACGATCCTGCAGCTTTCCCGCAGCTTTGTCAGCGAAATATGAAGCGTACAGTCGAAGCCCGCGTAGCCGAGCGTCACGGTTTCCTCAATATCGATACCGTCTTTCAGCGTCCCCCTGCAATCGATCCTGTCGGGATAGCCGAACAGGCGATAACAGTAGGTGATGGGATAGACGCCGATATCCAGCAGCGCGCCGCCGGCGGTCTGCGGCATGAGCAGCCGGGAGGTTTTGCGCATCATCACCCCGGGGAAAGCGTATTCCATGCGCACGCTCCTGATCCAACCGATCCGTTTTTCGTCGATCCATTGTTTCACGGTCAGCGCCACGTCGGAAAACCACGTCCACATGGCCTCACAGAAATAGACGCCGTTTTCCCGGGAGGCCGCCAGCATCCGGTCGACCTCCGCCGTGCTGACGCCCACGGGCTTTTCGCACAGAACAGGCTTTCCGGCCCGCATCGCCCGGACCGCGTAATCAGCGTGGGAGGTATGGGGCGTGGCGATATACACGCCGTCAAAACCGTCCGCCTCCAGCAGTGCGTCAAAGTCGGCGTAAACGGCCGCTCCGTATTTTTCCGCAAACGCTGCCGCGGTTTCGGGATTTCTGGAACAGACGGCGGCAATCGTGTGTTCGCCCTTCGTAACGCTTCTCGCCGTATTTCCGGCGATACTGCCGCTGCCCACGTAGGCCCATCTGAATTTGCTCATCGTTTTCATCACCATGCGATTCATTATATCAAATTTCCGAAACAGAAATCCATAGAATGATTGTAAAATCTTTTTGAATGACGCGAAAAACGTTCGTCCGCACGGGTGTTTATACTTTTTTAATATTTCGTTTCTTGAAATAAAACAAATAATATGATATCATTCTCCCGTTCGGAAACAACATTAATATTTGTTCCCTGAGTACTGTTCTTAATAACCGGGAACGCGGAATATCTCTCTGAATGGAAAAGGAACAGAAAGATGCTGATGCTTGAACGACTCAAATACATCGCTGCCGTTGTTCTTTACGGCACCATCGGTCTGTTTCTTCGGCAGATCGCATTACCCAGCGAAGCCGCGGCGCTTTGCCGCGGTATCATCGGCGCGGGATTCATTTTCTTGTTTCTCGTTCTGCGCAAACAAAAACCGGACCGCGACGCGATCCGCCGAGAGCTTCGTTTGCTGCTCCTCTCGGGCATTTTTCTGGGGCTGAACTGGATATTCCTGTTCGCCGCGTATATCAAAACGACGGTGGCGATCGCCAGTCTTTGTAATTATACGGCGCCTGCTATCGTGATCCTTATCGCGCCTCTTGTTCTGCGCGAACCGCTGAATCTCAGGAAACTGCCGTGCGCCGCGGTCGCGGTTGTCGGCATCGTACTGGTTACCGGCGTGCCCGGCGGCGAACTCGGAAACCCGGCTGGCATCGCGCTGGGGTTGGCCGCTGCGCTTTGTTTTGTGGGAATCGTGATCTGCAACCGGAAGATGCGAACCGTTACGGCATACGACCGGGCCATGGTCCAGCTGATCACAGCCGCGGCAACGATTCTGCCCTATGTGGTCCTGCACAATATCGGGAAGCCCGTTTCCGTCGATCTGCATTCTGTGGTGATCGTGCTCGTTCTGGGCGTGGTCCATACCGGCGTCGCCTATTGTTTGTATTTCAGCGGCATGGCGAAACTGCCTGTGCAGACCGTTGCCGTGCTGGGATATCTGGAGCCGGTGGTCTCCGTGCTTTGCTCCGTTCTGTTCCTGCAAGAAAAGCTCCCGCTGATCGGCTGGATCGGCGCGGTGCTGGTCATCGCCGCTGCGGCAGCAGGCGAATTGATCGGGAACGATGATAATCATCCGGCTTGTAACAGTACAATTGATAAGAAATCAGGAGGATAAGGATGGACAACATTAACATCGAAGACATGAAGATACTTTTGAGATCACAGCAGGGCGAACTGGACGCGGTGCTGATGTACAACGCGCTTGCCGACCGGGTAAAGGATGAAAAGGACGCAGAGGTTTTTCGCACGCTCGCTGCCGAAGAGGGACGTCACGCTGCGGTGTTCAAAGCATTGACCGGTCAGACGTTGAAACCGAAAAAGACGCTGGCGACGGTGGTTCCGGTCCTGTATCAGGCGCTCGGCAAAAAGCGCCTTTATCCGATCATCGCAAAATTCGAATACGGCGCCGTCAATACCTATCAGCCCATTGCCGAAAAGTATCCCGAAATCGAAGCTGTTAAAAACGACGAACACCGCCATGGCGATATGGTCAAGGGGCTATTGTAAATCAAAGGGGGATGTACGTATGATGCTTGAACAGGAGATCCTGATCGGGAAACTGACCGTTCCCAACCGTCTTGTGATGCCGCCGATGCAGACGAACAAGACGGCGGACGGCCGCGTAACGGACGAGCTCGCTGCATATTACAGAGAACGCGCCGTCGGCAGCAGACCGGGAATCATCATCACCGAGCACAGCTGCATCCTGCCCGATGCCCGCGCCGCGGCAAAACAGCTGATGATCGCTTCCGACGATATGATCCCAGGGCATCGGCGGCTGACCGACGCGATACACGAGGGCGGCTGCCGGGCATTTGTACAACTCAATCACGCGGGCAGCAACGGGATCGACACGCCGGTTTCCGCCTCAAACGTGAACATCCCGCTGAAAAAGCTGCTGAAGCGGCCGAAAGAACTGACGGCCGAAGAGATCCTCTCTATTGAAGAAGCGTTCGCAGCGGCAGCGGTCAGGGCGGTGAAGGCAGGTTACGACGGCGTGGAGATCCACTGCGCGCACGGCTATCTGCTGGATCAGTTCTGGTCCCCGATCACCAATAAACGGAAGGACGAATACGGCGGAAGCCCGGAAAACCGTCTGCGTTTCCTTACCGAAACCGTGAACGCTGTCCGGCAGGTCGTCGGCGGCGACGTCCCGATCGCCGTTCGGCTCGGAGGCGCGGACTATCTGCCCGGCGGGAACAAGGAGAAGGACGCGGTCAAAGCCGCCGTCATCCTCGAAAAAGCAGGGGTCGACCTGCTGGATATTTCCGGTGGTATGTGTTTTTATATGCGTCCGGGGCATTCGGAACCAGGATACTTCTCCTCAATGACCGAAAAGATCAAAGCGGAGACTTCAGTTCCCGTGATCCTGACAGGCGGTATAAAGAAGCCCGGGGACGCCGAACGTCTGCTTGCCCGGGGGAAAGCGGACCTGATCGGCGTGGGCAGGGCCCTGCTGAAAAACGCACTTTGGAGAGAGACAGTATAAAAAACTTTTTTATTATTCAAATCAGATGAGAAGGAGCGAAACAAAATGCTTGACAGAATCATGGCTTTCTACATGACGGTGATCACCGTCCTCGGTTCGTTGCTCGGCATCGGCGCTTACAACACCGATTATGAGGTGTTCTCCGATATCGCCTATTCCGACGCAAGCGAGAGAAACGTCCTTGACCTCTATATCCCCGCTGCGGCTTATGACCGGGAAGAAAACGGTTTCATACTGTTCATTCACGGCGGGTCCTGGGCGACGGGCAATAAAGAGGATAAGGCCGCCGACTGCATCGAGGCGGCGGCGAAGGGCTATGTCGCAGCAACCATGAGCTTTACGCTGCGTTCCGGCGAAACGGCGGACGGCTATGCGATAGACACGGTCCTTGACGAGATCGGTCTTGCCATCGCAAAAGTAAAAGAATTTGCGGCGGAAAAGGGCGTCAACGTCACAAAGGTCGCTCCCTCCGGGTATTCCTCCGGCGCGCATCTTGCCATGATGTATTCCTATGCGAGAGTGGATGAAAGCCCCGTTGCAATCGCCTTCACTGCCAACCGGGTGGGGCCTTCGGATTTCAGCGCCGAAGCATGGGGCCCGTCCGGTCCCTCGCTTGCCCGTTCTCTTGCGGGGAAGGAAGTTGTGGAACGGTTTACCGCCGAGGGCCGAGAGGATGAGATCGTCGCCTACGTTTCTCCCGTTACCTATGTTACCGGAGACAGCGTTCCTTCGCTTTTTGGATACGGCGCGCTGGACGTCGTCGTTCCCGCAGGCAACCGGGAATCGATCGTCAACGCTTTCAAAAACGCCGGTGCGGAATATGACTTCGTGTTTTATCCCGTTTCCGGACACGGACTCAAGCTCAATCATATCACACCTGCGGCAAAGAAATATTCGGCGACGCTCTTTGCATACTGCGAAAAGTATTTTTGATACGCCGGTTCTATGCCCATCTGTTCGGTACAGCGATGCTGTCTATATATAAAGGAATTATTAGTTAATACGTTTAGTGTTTTACACTTCCTCTTGAATGTGAACTCGTCTACAAAAACCATTTGCAATCGGCTTTTTTGATGAATAAAAGAGAGTATAATCTGCTTGCTTTTGCAAAGAATTTCTTCAGAAACATCGAGGCGTTAATACGAACAATTGTCATAAAAGCACGGCTATTATGTCATATACATAGCAAGTTGAAACCGAACTCTAAAAGAAGCAACCGGCTTTGCACAAGAAAATATGTACTGTGTTATTATGCCTCATATTCCTTTGACCATAAGGGTATGTCGGACAATAATAATTTGTTGCAATCACCGCTGATACTGATCCTTTGTCATAATAACCAAATTGCAAAGATTTATATGCAATTCAACGCGAAACTGAACTGATATCACGAACCGCATATCCTGACAACAACTGCAGAAGCTGAACCCTTGAAACCTGACAATTGCAAAGGTATTGCAATTTTTATGCAAATGAGACGTCAAAAACTACGCAAAAATCAAGGGAAAAACCGGGGTATGGGAAGTGAACAAAATGCCGGAATACCGTTGATACACAAGGTTTTTCCGGCATTTGGAGGGACGTTATAACAAAGCCGGGGCGTCGCTCCTAAGGGCAAGTTGTGGGTTCGATTCCCGCAGGGGGTGCCAGAAAAAGCAGCCGGAAGGCTGCTTTTTTCACTTCTTCACTCTTCACTGCGTTTTCTGCATATCCTTTTTACAAGTGAAAACAGGCGGAGACGCAAAAAAAAGGTTCTTTACGGAAAAAAGTGGGATGCCGAGAGAAATCAGCAAAATGGGAATGCAGCGATCTGATGGCTTCCATGGTAGCGCGGTACCTCAGTGCCGCTCCTGACAATTGTATCTTTTGAAACGGATTTCGGATCGTCGATTGTTTTCTCTTAAACCAGAAGCGTCATTTGCCCAGATGCTTTTTTTTGATGAATTGTTTATGCTTATAGCGGCATTGAGGTGCCGCGCTGCCGGTGGTCAGCTCGCCTTACCACCTTCTTTCTATCCCACAATTTTCGTGATGATCTAAAAAAAGCGGCCGGCAGCGAAAACTGCCGGCGCTTGTGCGGTTTATGTCGTAAGATCAGTTGAACATGTACAGGATCTTTACGAAAAACGAAGTGATGACGTCAAGAATGCCGTCGAAGAACGTTTTGATTTTGTCCATTTTGATTTTCTCCTAACTCAATGGTACGTTTATATTATATCACAGTGGTTTTGCATATTCAATACTTTTGCGGCGGTTACCGGAAAAATAACGCCATTTTTCGTTCCTTCGTTCCATAATGCGCCGCCGGGCGCGCGCTGCGTCCGGCGGCTGTGTTACGGTGCGTGTTCAGCGGTCAGGCTTTCTTCCACTTCGTCGCGTCTTCCAGACCGACGGAAGCGCGCAGGATCAGGCGCGCGTCGCCGGAGGTGACCTTCCCGTCAAAGTCTACGTCGCAGGCGAGGTACTGCGCGGAGCCCTCCGGGTAATCCTCCAGCTTTACGCTGCGGCGCAGCGCCAGCCGCGCGTCGGCGGAGGAGATCTTGCCGTCGCCGTCCACGTCGCCGGGGGTGTAGTCCGGCGTCTTGTTCTTGTCGATCAGCGTAAGGTTCACCCACGGGTCGAAGCCTTCAATCTCCGCCTTTACGGAGGCGGCGTAATACGCGTCTGTCTCCGCAAAGGAAAGCGTATAGCTGCCCACCGGCACGTTTTCAAAGGCGTAGCTGCCGTCTGCCAGCGTCTGGGCGGATTCTTTGTACGTGCCGCCGGAGAGCGTGACCGTCAGCCCCGCGGGAGCCGCTGTTCCGTCGACCCGCACGTTGCCGGCAAGGGAGTACTGCTGCGCCTCTGCGATCACGAAATCGGCGGAAACGACGGCGCTGTCCGGATAGCCGGGGCACACGGCGACGGCCTTGACGGTCATTTTGTTCGTCACGCCGAAGGGATATTCGTACAAATTGCCGTCCTTCGTGGGCGCGCTGCCGTCGGTGGTGTAATAGATATTCGTTCCTTCCGGCGCGTCCTTGGGCAGCGTGATGGTCACGCCGCTGCCGTAGGCCGCCGTCTGCTTCGCGCCGCCCGCGATCACGGGAGCGCCCAGGGCCTTTTGCGCGGTGACCGTGCCGCTGTCGGCAAAGTCGGCGGTCAAAGCCGTGCCGGCGTAGCTCTTGACGGTTTTCTTTACGGTCAGCAACACCTGCGTACCGGCTTTCAGCGCCGTCTTCGGTACCAGCAGCACCGTGCGGGTGTAGGTCTTGATGTTTTTGCCGTCGATGTTGGCGGGGGTATGCCCCTGCTCGACCGCCTTGACGCCTGCAATGGCTGCGGCGCCGTCTTTCGTTTTCAGCGTGTAGTTCGCGGCGTTCAGCACGCTGTCCGCGCCCTTGGCGGTATCGACCATGTATTTGCTGAAGGTGACGTAAACGCCCTCGTCGGTATAGCGGACGGACTCCACGACCGGCGCGGTTTTGTCCACCAGCGGGATGTTCACGTCGAGCTGTTCGGGAAGCACGGGCAGCAGGCTCGTCAAGGCTTTGTTCCCCGCCTTCACGCCGGTCACCTTTACCGTGGCGGCCTTATCCGCGTCGGAGCTGCCGGTCAGCCTCGCCTTTTCGGCGGTCACGTACCACAGGCCCTGCGGCACGAACCAGGCGTATTTACCGTCCGCGCCGGTGGTCTGCACGGTCTCGACCGGCGTCTTTGCGGTCACGTCGGCGGCGGGGATCACTTTTTTGACTTTCCCGGCGTTCGCTTCCGTCGCCAACATCCCGTCGGCGTCCACCGCGTACCACAGGGTCACGGTCGCGTCCTTCACGGGGTTCTCGATCACGCCCTCATAGACGATGCCGGAGGGGTCGTGGTTGATGGTGTTCTGTACGCTGTTGCCCTCGTCCTTTTTCAGCTTCTTGCAGTCGTCAAGGCCGGTCTGCTGCGCGTGGGAGGAGAAAATGCTCTTGATGGTGCGGTAGGATTCCTCGTACTGCGTGATCATCTTCTGGTACGCCTTGTTGGCGCCCTTGCCCAGCGTTGCGCCGTGCGCGTAGCTGAGGCCTGTCAGCCCCATGCCTGCCGCGGCGAACTCTTTATCGCCCGCCGTAGCAAACGCGCCGCAGATCACGCTGCCCACGTCCAGGCCGAGGGCGAGACCGGTGGACCAGCCGTCCCAGTTGTCGTAGTTTTTCTCCGCTTTCTTGTATTTTTCCATCGCCTCGTCCACGAGCTGGCGCTTCGATTGTGTGAGGCGCTTGTAGCAGGTGGAGGAGATCAGCTTTTCCAAGTCGCTGCGCATCCGGACTTCCTTCCCGATGCGGTAGTCGGCGTTATCCCAGGTCTTTTTCAGGTGGTAGATGGCAGACCCCATGCTGACGATGCCGAAGCCGTTGCCGACGTTCAGCATCCCCGGGGAGAAGACGTTGGTGCTGTTGGCGATAAAGCCGGATACGGCCCCCGTGTGGTTCGCCAGGTCCCCGGCGTTGGTCTCCAGTTGGGAGGAATGCTCATAGCCGGGATCGTCGCTGTATTTTCCGTCAAAGGACATGTAAAGCCCGGAAGCGTCCACATCCGCGGCGCCCGCCTTCGCTCTGCTTTTCTTCGGGCCGTTCTGCTTTGCCGGCCCCGCGTAGCCCTTGAAGTTGGGGCCGAGCTCCACGGTGACGGAGGCGGTATAGATCGCAGGGGCGGCGGAGGTATCCGCCAGCAGCGCGGCGGTGATGCGGTAGGAGCCGGACGCAACGTCGCCGTTTTCGTCGTACTGATAATCGGAGACCGTGTAAATATCCGCCGCGGTGTTTTTGCCGTAAACGTAACGCGCGTGGTTGCCCGCCGCCGCGTAGGCGGAATAAGCCGCGTCGGTCGCGTAGCGCGCGAACCGCGTTCTGGTGTTGTCAAAGTTCTCTTCGGAGGAGAAGATCTGCGTGCGCTGGCTGAGGGACAGCGTTGCGTTTTCGCCCGCCGCCTTGTTTTCGGCGGCCTTTGCCTCGCCCAGCTCGTTGAGCCACTCAAAGATGTTTTTGCCGCTGCCGGTCCCTGCGGACAGCTTTTTGTAATGCAGCCCGTTCTCGCCGTACGCCTTCCCAATGGCGGAAAGGGCGGTTTCCACCGCAGCCGTCTTTTTTGCGCCAACGGTTTCGGTCAGCCCGCCGGAGACGGCGGCTTTGCCGTTTTCGTCAAACGTGGCGGTGAAGGACTGCGCGTCCGTGATACCGGCGAAAATCAGCTTGCCGTTTTTGTCCTTGGTCAGCAGCTCACGCATGGAGGAAAGCGCCTCGGCCTGCTCCGCCGCCTCTTCGGCGGTGGCGGTAAGGGTATATTCGCCGCCGTCGTTCTGCGTGAGATCCTCTTTGCCGACCTTCGGGCGGTAGATTGCCTCCGCCCTGTCGATGTAATCACAGAGCCGTCCGAGATCGGCGATAAAGGAGCCGTCCTTCTGCTGCGCGGCGGGCACGAAGAGGATATTGCCGCTGCCGAGATAGACCTTCACGATCACCTTCTCGCCGTTCCACTCGTCCATCTTATCCAGCTCGCCGGGGTTGGCAAAGACCGCGCGGTATTTGACGGACGACGCGCCGGTCAACTCGCTTTTGAAAAAATAGGTCCCGGTGCGTTCGCCCCCGTTCACGATCAGGTTCAGCGACATGAGCTGCGGGCCGTTCTTGCGGTGGATCACCGCAACGGTGTTGGAAACCACGCCGGATTCCGAGACCGCGTGCAGCTCGTGGACGGTGGTATATACGTCGTCCGTGCCGTTCAGCTTGATCCGGGCGTTCCATTCGCCGTTCCACGTCGCTGTGACGAGCTCCGTATCCGTTCCGTCTTTCCCCGAAACGACCGATACCGGCACGCCGTTATCGTAGACCGTCACCGTTTCGCCCGGCTTCGCCGTACCGGCGAGCAGGACCGTATCCTGACAGACGTAGGTGGAAAAGGCGGAAATGGACGCGCCGGGGCGGGAAACGACGGCCTCGCCGATCTTCTGATTGGAGAGATAGGTACCTCTCCGGTAGGACACATCCGCGTTGATTTTAATCGCCACGTCCGCCGACGCGGCTGCGGGGGTGGCGTAGACTGAATAGGCGCAGGGCAGCGCGACCGGCTGGGGCAACTCCAAATGATAGTTGTTGCCGCCGGAAATATTGCATTCCGAAACGGGGTGTGAGACCCCGTCGATCACGATGCTGCTGACATAACCGCTGACACTGACGTCTTTCCCGTCCATATCCACTCTCAGATCAAGCAGCTTCCCGTTTTCAAGGCCCGGATCCAGCCCGATGGAGCCGGAGAAGCAGAGCACGTCGGAAACGGTCGAAAAGCTTTCGCGGTTCGCCTGGACCGTGGAATAGGGCTTGGTGACGTAAGCGGCGTTTTCACTGGTCACGGCGTCCGCCGTATAGGGCGTCAGCTCCACGACGCCGGTTTGCGTCAGCGTGACGGGCCAGCTCGTAAGGATCTGTTCCCCGTTCAGCGAAGAGAGCGTTTGATCCCGCAGGTATGCCTTGTCGCAATAATTGATCGACAGCAGCGCCACCGTATAGTTCCCCGCTTTTTCCGCAGGGCAGACGGAAACGAAGTCATTCTGCCAGGCGGTAAGATAGATACCAGCGTCGTTGCCGATATACTTCCCCTCGGAATCGAACCACGCGAGGAAGCACTGGCAGGTTTCCTGCGCGCGCAGCGAGACTGCCACGCCGGGCTTCAGCTTTACGCTGAGCTTCGCGCTGCCCTCGCCCTGTTTAAGCTGCGCCGCGGCGCTGCCTTCCGTTGTAAAAGGCGAAGTGAAGGTTATTTCGCAGGCGGCCTCCGACGTAACGCCGCTCAGACTGATTCTTTGGCGCGCCGTCAGATCTCCCGCGAACCAATCCGAAGTGATCGTATGGAATGAGGCGTTACCCGAAACGTCCTTCTGCCGCACGACCAATGAACAGTTTGCATAACGATTTTTTTTGATATACCGCAACGCCGCGGCGGGGTCCGCGTCGGTAAGCAGCTCGATCTCCACATCCAGCGCGACCCTGCGGGCCTTGATGGTATGCGCGACGCCGTTTTTCGGCGCGGTCAGGGTTTCCCCCTCAAAAATGTAGGTTTCGTTGCCGTAACAATCGAGGCGGAAATGGGTCTCTATGTCCGGATAGAGAAGCAGCGTGAGCGGTTCGTTGTGATAAGACGAACAATAACCGCTCACCGTACGGGTGACGCCGTTCACGGTCTGCGAAGCGAGCACGCACCCGCCGAACGTCTCGCCGTCCAGTTCCACGTTGATCGGGACCGCGGTGGTGGAGGAAAGCGGAACGGGGTCGATCACGAGATACCCGTCGGTCATCCTGGAGGTTTGATATTCCGCCCGCAGGTCGTACTTTGCCGCCGCCTCGGACTGGTTCTTCGGATAGATGTTGACCGTAAAGGAACGGTTTTTCGCCGTCATGAAGGGAAATTCGTAATAATATCTGTCGGCGTCCGAGGTCACGCCGGAGAGGGCATAATCGTCCTTCGTCAGACCCGTGACTTTCACGCCGCGGACCGTCTGCCAGTTGGCGCCGGAGGAGACGAGCGCGACGCTTTCCGTGTTCTCCGTCACCGTGCCGTCATAGGAAGCCAGCAGCGTGCCGGTCCCGTCCACCGTGCCGTAGAGCGCCAGCTTCGTAAAGGTCCTGTTTTTCAGGCACGGCACGGGGACCTCCAGAACGGCGGGCATTTCGGATTTGATTTTTTCTCCCCAAAGGTAGTAATCATCGCCATCGGCGAGTGTCCCGTACAAAAACAGCCACCCCACCGCGTTTTTCAGTTCCCCGGGGACAGTCACCTTCAACGGCTCCCTGGCAACGTATTCCGCGCTGAACGCCAGATCGGACGTGACCGTCATTTCCGTGCCGGGCAGGTAATACGCGCCGCCGCATGCCCAGTAGACGAACCGGTAGCCGCTTTTGGTCGGCGCGGCGGGCAGCGTGACCTTCTGCCCCTCTTTTACCTGCTTTGCGGTGTAATCCGCTCCGGTCGCCGCTTTGCCGCCGTTCAGGTAATAGGTGACATTATATCTGGTCACGCCCTTGACGGTGATCACGCCGGAGGCCGTTTTGCTGCCGCCGCCCGCCTCCGTCGCTTTCACGGTGAAGTGGTAGGTCCCCTCGCTTTGGGGTGTGCCGGAGATGACGCCGGTCTTGGCGTTCAGGGAAAGGCCTCCCGGCAGCGCGCCGGTAAAGCTCCACGTGATCGCCCCGCCGTTTTTTGGCGTCGCCTTCAGCGTATAGGAATATTTTTCGCCTTCCTTGGCGTCGGGCGGCGTGACGGCGGCGATCGCGGGCCCTTCCTTCTGGTGGCTTTCGCCCGTAAAGGTGATGCAGGGCTCGTGCGTGCCGTCCGCGCCGTTTTTGGTGGCGACCTTCAGATAATAGTTGCCCGGCTCAAACGAGGCGCTGGAAAAGCCCGTCATCCAGCCGGGGCCTTCCGACGCGTTGTCGATCTTGCCGCCGTAGAAGACCTCGCCGTTTTTATACAGCACGTACTCATGGAAGGGCTCGCCGTCGCTGAACAGCTCCATCAGAAGCACGTCCTCGGCGGGGCCCACGTAAACGGAAAGCGCGAACTCCGAACCGATCGGCATGGAGGTGACGCTTTCATTCAGTTCGCCGTCCTTGAAGAAGTACGGCTCCACCTCGAACCCCAGCTCGCCGCCGCCGGGGCCGGAGGGAATCTGGCTGCTGCCCATGGAGAACGACTGCATGGACGTGCTCATCATGGTGTTGAGGCCGTCCGCGTCCTCCGCGGCGACGTAGGTCTGATAAGTGCCGGGCGCGATATCGGTGCTGTCGACGCCCTTGATCACCGCGTCGTTGCCGTTGACCGTCGCCGTGGCGCCGTAATACGCGGCGCCGTCTTTGTAAAGCGTGTAATACTGCGACCGGTCGCTGACGCAGACCAGCGTGATCTCCTTGATCTCGCCCACCGGCATCGGGTCGCCGCCGGAATAGGTCGTCCAGCCCAGCGTCAGGTCAAAGGGATCGCCCGTTGCGATCTGCCCGTACTGCGCGTATTCGCCCGTGTAGGTGAATACCGGGTCCGGGATCGAATTGACGTGCGCGGACGCCGAGTCGTACGCCGCCAGCGCGGACAACGGCATCGCCGTTACACACATGAGCACTGCCAGCAGACACGCCAGCAGCCGTTTTCCGTTTGTCGTTTTCATGTTCGTTAACCTCCTGTGATTTTGATCGATCTATGTAAAATGGAAATCGGAAAGCCGATTTTGCCAAAAACAAAAAAATTTTTCTACTTTATATATTAACATATCCTTTTTTTTCTTGTCAAGGGACAACGGCATTTTATGGAAGAAAAAGAAAGACCGGACGGTTCCGTCCGGTCTTGTATGCGGGAAAGGGAAAATCAGAAAGCGATCTTTTTCTCAATGTAGGCGGTAAGCTCGCTGATCGGGATGCGGACCTGTTCCATTGTGTCGCGGTCGCGGACGGTGACGCAGTCGTCGGCGGGGGTGGTTTCGTCGCCCACGGTCTGGAAGTCCACGGTCACGCACAGCGGGGTGCCGATCTCGTCCTGTCTGCGGTAGCGCTTGCCGATGGAACCGGCGTCGTCATAGTCCACCATAAAGTTTTTGGACAGCTCCGCGAAGATCTCCTCCGCCTTGGGGCCCAGTTTTTTGGACAGCGGCAGCACCGCGCACTTAAAGGGCGCGAGAGCCGGGTGCAGGTGCAGCACCACGCGCACGTCGTTTTTCTCCGCGTCCACCACTTCCTCGTCGTACGCCTCGGTGAGGATGGCGAGAAACAGCCGCTCCACGCCCAGCGACGGCTCGATGACGTAGGGGATATAGCGCTCGTTGGTGGTGGGGTCGAAGTAGTCGAGGCTCTTGCCGGAGGTGTTGATATGCTGGGTCAGGTCGTAGTCGGTGCGGTCCGCCACGCCCCACAGCTCGCCCCAGCCGAAGGGGAACAGGTATTCAAAGTCCGTGGTGGCCTTGGAGTAGAAGCAGAGCTCCTCCTTGTCGTGGTCGCGCAGCCGCAGGTTCTCCTCCTTCACGCCGAGGGAGTACAGCCAGTCGCGGCAGAAGGAACGCCAGTAGTCGAACCATTCCAGGTCGGTGCCGGGCTTGCAGAAGAATTCCAGCTCCATCTGCTCGAACTCGCGCACGCGGAAGATGAAGTTGCCGGGGGTGATCTCGTTGCGGAAGGATTTGCCGATCTGCGCCACGCCGAAGGGGATCTTTTTGCGGGTGGTGCGCTGGATGTTGGCGAAGTTGACGAAGATGCCCTGCGCCGTCTCCGGGCGGAGGTACAGCTCGTTCTTGGTGTCCTCGGTGACGCCCTGGAAGGTCTTGAACATCAGGTTGAACTGGCGGATGTCGGTGAAATCCGTCGCGCCGCACTCGGGGCAGGGGATGTTGTGTTCTTTGATGTAGGCGGTCATCTGCTCGTTGGTCCAGCCCGCCACGTTGGTGCCGTCGAAATCCTCGATCAGGTTGTCGGCGCGGTGGCGCGTCTTGCAGGCGCGGCAGTCCATCAGCGGGTCGGAGAAGCCGCCGAGATGGCCGGAGGCCACCCACGTCTGGGGGTTCATCAGGATGGCGCTGTCCAGCCCCACGTTATAGGGGTTTTCCTGGATGAACTTCTTGCGCCACGCGTTTTTGATGTTGGTCTTCAGCTCCACGCCCAGCGGGCCGTAGTCCCACGTGTTGGCGAGGCCGCCGTAGATCTCGCTGCCCGCGTATACGAAGCCGCGCCCTTTGCACAGGGCGACGATCTTTTCCATCGTCTTTTCCGTATTGACCATAACTGTCGTCCTCCGGTCGTTTCTTTATTTCAAAACGGTATTTTAGCAAATCCAGCGGGCGTTGTCAAGAGCGGCGTTGCGCGCCGATTGTTCACAATTTATTTATATATTTGTTTCCGATTTATAGCAATCAAGTGATAAAATAAATATAAATATAGCTGTTGCGGGGGTTGCCCCGTTGCGGATCGTTTTTCCGGAGGTAATCAAATGAAACGTTCCATGAAAAAACTGTTGGCGCTGGCGCTGATCGCAGCGCTGTTGGTATCCGTGATGTCGATGGCTGCTTATGCCGCCGCGCCGCGCGTGCCCGTGATCTGCGTCACCGGCGAGCTGCCCATTGAGGTCTACCGGGAGGACGGGTCCTCCTATATCCCGACGGAAGGGCCCGCCGACGAGATCATGAACGAGGCGATCAAGGAGCTGGTGCCCGTCTTCCTGAAGGCGATGCTGACAAACAACTATGACGAGTGGAGCCGCAGGGCGCTGGAAAAGCTGACGCCCATCTATGACGAGATCCGCCCCAATCTGGACGGCTCGCTGCCCGCCAACACCGGCATCAACTATTCCTGGTCGCCCGAAACGATGGCCGACCCGGTCAGCGCGGACTACTATTATACTTATACGTTTGATTACCGTATTTCCCCGCTGGACGCCGCGGAAGGCCTGCGCACGTTCATTGACGCGGTAAAGGCGAAGACCGGTTCCGACAAGGTGGCGCTGATCAGCCGGTGCGGCAGCACGTCGCTGGGCGCGGCATATCTCTATAAATACGGCGCGGACGACCTGACGTCGCTGACCTTCTTCTCCTCGTCCCTGCTGGGCGTCCCCTATGCGGATACGATGCTGGGCGGCCGGGTCGTGATCCCCGGCGACATGCTGTATCACTTTGTGGCGTGCCAGAACCCGCTGGCCTCTTTCAACGAGCGCCTGAACGAATTTGCCAAGGCCGTTTTGTATGCGCTGAACGAGAATGCCAGCGCGGACGACGTGATCAACCTTGTGCTGCGCGTTTACGATAAGGTCAAGGATTCCTTCGTCAGCCCGTTCCTGCGCAGTTATTACGCCGTCTGCCCGAACTTTGTGGCGACGGTCAACGACAGCTACGAGCGCTACCGGAATTTCATTTT
Organism: Clostridia bacterium; assembly: GCA_017428085.1. GTDB lineage: Bacteria > Bacillota > Clostridia > Oscillospirales > Acutalibacteraceae > RUG806. The sequence continues at coordinate 19,062 of JAFRRP010000076.1, forward strand.
CCCCACCGACGAGCTGAAGCAGGAATACGCCGTCCTGCTGGCGAAGACGGACGAATACCACTACAACGTGCAGCAGAAATTGGGCGAGCTGTTCACCGCCGCCCGCGACGGGGGCGTTCCCGTCAATTTCGTCGTGGTCTACGGCGAGCCCTCGGAGAACGTCAACGGCGAGCGTACCCGTCTGGTGGGCGACGAGCTGACGGACGCGTGCTACCAGTCCATGGGCGCTACGGTGCCGTTTTATGCGCACACGCTGGAAGAAAGCTATATCTCGGAGCGCACCGCGGCGGGCTTCGGCAAATATATCTCCCCGGATAAAATGATCGACGCCTCCACCTGTCTGTTCCCGGACAACACCTGGTTTATCCGGAATTTGCGGCATGAGTTCTCCGGTCAGGACGTGATCGCGCTGTTCAAGGCCATCGCGTGGACGGAGGATATGACCGTGTTCGCCGACCCCGCCTTCCCACAGTTCCTGAACGCGCGGCCCGACCATTCCGGGTTCGATCCCGCGCAGGAGACGAACCCCAACGACATCAACCCCGACGATTACAAGCCGGAGATGAACAACGCGATGGGATTCCTGGCAAGGGTCATCGCGTTTTACGCCAAGCTGATCACCCGCTTTGCGGGCATGATCGCCGCCGTCCGCAATATCGCCGCCTGACCGCCGCGCCGATCAAGGAATAAGACAACGCCGGAGTCCTTTACGGGCCCCGGCTGTTTTTTTGTTTTGAATCATTCGTATCTCGCGCGTTCGCCGCCGATGAGCTTCGGGCGGGTGCGGGCGCAGACGATAGGCGCTTCGCCGATGGTTTTGACGGAAAGGCGCACCGGCACGGCCACGTCTTTCAGGTGCATGCCGATCATGGTCAGACCTATATCGATGCCCGCGTCGGCGCGGATATGCTCCACCGCTACGGGGTGCGCAAAATTGCGCCAGGCGGTGGTGGCAAAGGAGCCGCCGCCGTGCTCCCACGGCACCACGGTGACGGGAGCGTAGCCGAATTTTTCCGCGGCCTCCTCTTCAAGGATCAGCGCCCGGTTCAGGTGCTCGCAGCACTGGGCCGCGAGATAAATCCCGCGCTCGTTCAGCAGGGGCCAGATCCCGTCAAACACGGCCTGCGCCGCCTCCAGACTGCCGCCCTTGCCGATGGTATTGCCGAGGATCTCGCTGGAGGAGCAGCCCACCACGAACAGGCCGCCCGGTTTGATCTGCGCAACGGCCAGCAGCTCTTCGACCGCCGCCCGCGCCTGTTTTTTTATGGATTCATACATCTTGATCGACCTCATTTCGATTGGATTATACCACTTATTTTTTGTTTTTTCAATAATATATGCGTGTTTATTTTGTGCAAAAATAAAGCTTTATTTTTCCGTCATCCTATGTTATACTGAATTAAATATATTTTGGAGTGTGTTATGACGGATTATATCATCATCGCTTTGCTGGCCGCGGTGGCGGCGCTGCTGATCGGGACGCTGCTGCGGCAGAAGAAGCTCTCCGACGCGCAGGTCCGCGAGACCGAAAAGCTGCTGGAGGGCAATGCCCGCGAGACGGCGGAGGCCCTCTCCGACCTGCGGCGGGAAAACGACGTGAAGACTGAAAACGTGAGGCAGACCGTGACCCAGTCCCTCCACCATATGAGCGGGCGGATCGACGACATGGGCAAGACCTCCGCCGCGCAGACGGTGGAGGTGGTGAAGTCGCTTTCCGATATGCGGGAAAAGATCGACGGCTACGGCAAGGAACAGACCAAAACCGTCACCGAGGCGGTGGAAAAGCTGCGGGAATCCAACGAGAAAAAGCTGGAGCAGATGCGCCTGACCGTGGACGAAAAGCTGACCGCCACGCTGGCAGAACGGCTGGACAGCTCCTTCAAATCCGTGTCGGAGCAGCTTTCCAACGTGTATAAATCGCTGGGCGAGATGAAGGAGCTCTCCGGCGGCGTCACCGCCCTGAACCGGGTGTTCAGCAACGTGAAGACCCGCGGCAACTGGGCGGAGACCCAGCTGGAAAACATATTGGACCAGATCATCCCCGGCATGTACGTGAAGAACTATTCGCCGGAGGGCAGCCGCGACGTGGTGGAATTCGCGGTGATGATCCCGGACAGCGAGGGCGGTACCAACGCCTACCTGCCCATCGATTCCAAATTTCCCATGGAGGACTACCTGCGGCTGTGCGACGCGGCGGACGCCGCCGACCCGGACGGGGTGCGCGCCGCCCGCAAGGCGCTGGAAGCGCGGGTGCTGGCGGAGGCCAAAGAGGTGCGCAAGTACATCTGCCCGCCGGAGACCACGCCCTTCGCCATTCTGTACCTCGCCACCGATTCGCTGTACGCGGAGATGATCTCCTCCAAGGAGAATATCGCGGACCGGCTGCACAGCGAGTACGCCGTCATGCTGGCGGGGCCCTCCACCATCACCGCGCTGCTGAGTTCTCTGGCCATGGGCTTCCGCACCGTGGCGCTGAACCGCCGCGCCAACGAGGTGATGGAGCTGCTGTCCGTCGCCAAGGCCCAGTACGATAAATTCACCCTCGCGCTGGACAAGGCCCGGAGAAAGATCGACGAGGCCGGGCAGAGCCTGGACGACGCGCAGAAGCGCAACGGCATCATCCTGAAAAAACTGAAGGACGTGGAGACCGTGGACGGCGCGGCAGCGGAAAACCTGCTGGGAGAGACGACCCCGTAGCACGCTGGGTCTCGGCTGCCGCCCTGGTCGGTGCTTCTGGGTCTCGGCTGCCGCCCTGGTCGGTGCTTCTGGGTCTCGGCTGCCGCCTCGGTCGGTGCTTCTGCCTGACGGCAGAGGTGCCCACCGGGCACCCGCACCCTTCGGCAGAGATCTCCACTGGAGATCCGCACCCTCAGCAGCGTTGATCGTAGCGCGGCACCGCAGTGCCGCTGTTTAGGCAAACAACATATCAGATGGATCGTTTGGCTGAATACATGGTTCTGTTGAAAAGGACGACCATTTTTCTCAAAATCCGCTTCAATCGTTACAATTGCCCAAAGCGGCACTGAGGTGCCGCGCTACGGCAGCACCATTAACGCGAAACGTTCCGAATTATAATTTTCCGTACGGAGCTGAGGCTCCGTGCTGCACAGAAATCCAAACGGAGTATCCCACTATTCTTTTTCTATTTACCAAAATAAGCGTTCCATAAATCGGAATCGCATTGCGGGCGGCTCACGGAGCCGCGCTACATTGAAAATAATCGGGAGGACATCGCTATGAAGCATCAGGACATCATCGAAAAAATGACGCTGGAGGAGAAGGCTGCGCTTTGCTCCGGCAAGGACTACTGGCACCTTGTGGGGATCGAACGGCTCGGTCTGCCGGAGATCATGGTCTCCGACGGTCCACACGGGCTGCGCAAGCACAACGACAAAAAGGACAAAAGCGATATCATGGGCTCCGTGCCCGCCATCTGCTTCCCCACGGCTTCCGCCACCGCCTGCTCGTGGGACGAGGACCTGCTCTTTGAAATGGGCGAAACGCTGGGCGACGAGTGCCGCGCGGAGAATATCTCCGTGCTGCTGGGCCCCGGCATGAACATCAAGCGCTCGCCCCTGTGCGGCCGCAACTTCGAGTATTTTTCCGAGGACCCGTATCTCGCGGGCAAGCTGGCCGCCGCGTTCATCAAGGGCGTACAGTCCAAGGGGATCGGCACCTCGCTGAAGCACTTCGCCGCCAACAACCAGGAGACCCGCCGCATGACCATCGACACCGTCGCCGACGAGCGCACCCTGCGGGAGATCTACCTCGCCGGGTTCGAGATCGCCGTCAAGGAGGGCAAGCCCTGGACGGTGATGAACGCCTACAACAAGCTGAACGGCAAATACTGCGCCGAAAACGACTGGCTGCTGAACGGCGTGCTGCGGAAAGACTGGGGCTACGACGGCGTGGTCGTCACCGACTGGGGCGCGGAAAACGAGATCGTGGACGGCATCAAGGCCGGTCAGAACCTCGAAATGCCCGGCTCCAACGGGTTGGCCCCCGCCAAGCTGGTCAAGGCCGTCAAAATGGGCGAGCTGGACGAGGCGACGCTGGACGAGCGCGTGGACCAGATCGTCGACGTGATCCTGAAGGCGAAGGAGACGCTGGGCAAATACCAGTACAACGGGCTGGAGCACCATGCCGTCGCCCGCCGCATCGCGGAGAATTCCATGGTGCTGCTGAAAAACGACGACGATATCCTGCCGCTGAAAAAGGATAAAAAAGTGGCGGTCATCGGCGAGTTTGCCAAGGCCCCCCGTTATCAGGGCGCGGGCAGCTCACAGATCAACCCCCGCATGATCGACAACGTCCACGACACGCTGCTGGAAAAGGGCTATCCCTTTGTGTACGCGCAGGGCTACGATAAAACTGCCGACGTGACCGACCTTGCCCTGCTGCGGGAGGCGGTGGCCGTGGCCCGTCAGGCGGAGACCGTGGTGATCTTCGCGGGCCTGACCGACGTATACGAATCCGAGGGCTTCGACAGAGACCATCTGTCCATCCCCCAGAGCCATATCGACCTGATCTCCGCCGTGGCAAAGGTCAACCCCAACGTGGTGATCGTGCTGCAGGGCGGCGCGCCCGTGGAAATGCCGTGGGCGGACTGCGCCAAGGCCATCCTGAACGGGTATCTCGGCGGGCAGGCCTGCGGCAGCGCTGCAGTGGAGCTGCTGTACGGCGACGTGAACCCCAGCGGCAAGCTGGCGGAGACCTATCCCATGTCGCTGGCGGACAACTCCTCCTATTTTAACTTCCCCGGCTCCCGCAAATCCGTGGAGTACCGCGAAAGCGTGTACGTAGGCTACCGCTATTACGACACCGCTGAAAAGGACGTGCGCTATCCCTTCGGCTACGGCCTGTCCTATACCGCGTTTGATTATTCCGATCTGAAATTGAGCAAAAAGACCGCGAAGGACACCGACACCGTGACCGTCAGCTTCAAGGTGAAGAACGTCGGCAAGGTCGCCGGCGCGGAGATCGCCCAGCTGTACGTGAAGGACGTGAAGAGCACCGTCTTCCGCCCCGAGAAGGAATTGAAGGGCTTTAAGAAGGTATTTCTCGCCCCAGGCGAGGAGCAGGCCGTGACCATCGAGCTGGACAAACGCGCGTTTGCCTACTATAACGTCAATATCCACGACTGGCACGTGGAATCCGGCGATTTCAATATCCTTGTCGGCGCGTCCAGCCGGGATATCCGTCTGGAGGGGACCGTGAAGGTGACCTCCACCGCCAAGGACGTGGTCGTTCCCGATTACAGCGAGACGGCTCCCTGTTATTACACGGCGGACGTGATGCACGTGGACGACGCCTCCTTTGAGGCGCTGCTGGGCCGCCCGATCCCGTACAAGGAGGTCGGTGACGAGATCATCACCATCAACAGCGCGCTGGAGGACGCCACCGGCACCGCCGCGGGCCGGAAGATCAACGCCCTGCTGGTGGGGCTGTTCAAGTCCCTGTCCAAGGGCAATCCCGCGCAGGAGAAGATGATGACCGCCATGGCGCTGCAGATCCCGATCCGCTGCTTCATCTCCATGAGCATGGGCGTGTTCACGCCGGAGATGGCGGACGGCCTTTGCCTGATCCTGAACGGACAGGGCGCCATGAAGGGCATCGGCAAGATCCTCAGCGGCATCGCCGGCGCGGTGCAGAACATCGGCGGGCTGATGAGCAGCATCTGAGAAAGCGGTTTGGCCGTTTCTCAGTCGGTAGCGCGGCACCTCAGTGCCGCTTTAGGCGAATATAACCTGGAGAACGACTGCCGACGATGGCGGTTCCAATAAAAAACGCTGAAAGACCGATAGACCCGAAAAAGAATATGTTTGCGTCAGGAGCGGCACTGAGGTGCCGCGCTACCGCAGAAGAAAGAAGAATCGAGGACACGGTTATGGTTATTGCCGCCGTACTGGCCGGGGGGACCGGCACACGGATGGGCAGCGCCCTGCCGAAGCAGTTCATTGAGATCGCCGGCGTGCCCATCATCATCCGCAGTATCCAAAAGCTGATCGGCAACAAAAACGTGGACCGCTGCATCGTGGCGGTGGGCGAGGACTACGTTTCCTACACCCGCGAGCTGATCGCGGCGCACATAAGGACGGATAAGCCCGTGGACGTGATCGTGGGCGGCTCCTTCCGGGGCGACACGCTGGTGAAGGTGCTGGCGTTCATGGAGGAAAACGGCATTCTGGATTCCGTGATCCTCACCCACGACGCGGTGCGCCCGTTCATCGACGACCGCATCATCGACGACAACATCCTTGCGGCCCGGGGGTACGGCGCGTGCAACACCTGCGTGCCCGCCGTGGATACGGTGCTGCTGAGCAAGGGCGGCCGGTATATCGACTTTGTGCCGCCGCGCAGTTCCGTCTTCCACGCGCAGACGCCGCAGAGCTTCGACGCGAAGCGGCTGTATGAGCTGATCAGGGCCACCCCGCCGGAGGACTTCCGACAGATGACCGACGGCTGCTCCGTATTCATTTACCACGGCGAAAAGGTGTTTATCGTCAAGGGCAGCGAAAACAACATCAAGATCACCTTCCCGGAGGATATCATCCGGGCGGAGGCTATTCTGAAAGGCGGTAACAACCCATGAGCGGACTGACTGTCATCGTGACGGTAAACGGCGACCCGGATGGCCTGACCTATACGCTGGAGGGCCTGTGCGAGCAATCCACCGAGGAATTCGACGTGCTGATCGTGGACCACGGCTGTGACAGCGATACAGCGGAGGTCATCGCGCAGTATTGTAAAGAATACGTGGGTTTTGAAAGCGTCAATATCGGCAAAACGGGCGTGGCCGCCGCGCGCAACGCCGGCGTGAAGCTGGCGAACCGCGAGCTGCTGTGGTTTGTGGACGGCGGCGATTATCTGTCCCCGGAATCCGTGGAAAAGGCGTTGGAAACGGCGGAAAAGACCAAGGCGGATATCATTTGCCCCCGCTATTACTACGCCGGCGACAACGAGCCCTATTACCTCGACTGGGCGGATATGCTGGCGGTGGTGCCGCACATCGACAAGTTCGACCGAGCGCTGCTGAACACACTGGCGCTGGACGGCCGCATCTATAAAAAGAAATTCTTCGACCTGTATTCGCTGACCTTCCCGGAGATCCCGGATTTCTACAACGTGAAATTCCTGACGGATTGCCTGTTCGGCTGCGACGCCAAAGCCGCCGGGTGCGCGGGCGCCATCTACGCCAGGCGCAACGGCGTGTTTTCCAAGGGTTTTGCCGAGGGCGCGGAGCCCTGCGGCGCGCTGTTGGAGACCATGTGCGACATCTACGACAAGCTCCGCGCCGACGTAAAGGCCGTCATCGAGGAGGAGACCGGCTCCTTCGACGGCGACGAGTACACCTGGCAGGAGGTGCTGACGGTGTACTTTCAGACGCTGACGGATAAATTCTACCGGTATTTCTGGTATCTGGATGATGAAACGCTTTCATCGCTGCGGGAGAAATACGAGGAGCTGACAGCCGACATGACCGACGAGCGCAAAAAGAAGATCGGCACGCTGAACGCCGATCTGCGGTTCCCGTCCATGTTCGTCGCCCGCGCGGACGCGGCGCAAACGCCCATGTTCAGCCTGGTGGCGGATTTCGGCGGGGACGAGGGACTGGGTGCGTTTATCAATTCTCTGTTCGTGCAGCGGTTCCCGTTCTTCGAGCTGTTCGTGCGGGAGAGCCTTTTTGACGATCCGGGCTTCCCGGCGCGCTGGAAGGACTGCCCCGTCGTTCACGCGCTGCCGGACGCGGGCTTTTTCACGGAGGCCCGGAAAAACGCGCAGGGAGTTGTGATCGCGGTGAAGGACAACGCGCCGCTGGACCCGCGCATCCTGTCTGAGCTTTCCGTTTCCAAAATGCCGAAAAGCGCCATGCAGTATTCCTTTGCCAGCCGCCGCAAAAAGTACGCGGCAAAATCATACTTGAAGAAAAAAGGACTTTCCATGAGGTAACAGGCAATGAACAGGACTAAATTTTCCATGAACGCGCTGCTGGTTGTCGTGATCATCTTTTCGGCGCTGGCGTTCGTTTTTACCATCGTACTGGTCGACCTGGCGGACCGTCGCGCCGTCAACGAATATATTCCCATCGAGGGGACCGAATACGCCATCCGGTATTCCTCGCTGGAGCCAAACGGCCTGTATAAAGGGCCGGAAAATACCTGCACCCTTGTGGCGGAAGGCAACTTCGGCAGCGACTGGGGCGCCTTTACGGTGGGCGGCAAGCTGTACCTGAACGAGTATACCTCCACCGATCTGGGCGTACTGCTGTGCAGCATCGTGGGCGTTGAGATGAACACCGGCGAAAAGACGGTGTTGTACCGCGATACGGTGCTGCGGGGACGTTGCGCCTCCGGGGAACCGGTGTGCGTGCGCGGCGCGATGCTGCCCGCCGATTTTCCCGAGACCAACTCCCTGGGCAGGCTGTACCGGCTGACGCAGAAGAACATCGCTTCGCCCAACGGCGGCGAAGTGCTCTTCCTTGATCCGCAAACGCTTTCCGTGGTGTATACCGTGCCCGACGATAACGTCTTTTCTGACGGGTTCGCGGAGCGTTATCTGCAAAAGCCGCTGGCGGAGGTGGAGCGATGAGATTCGGAGTGAAGACCGGGAAAAAGCTGTCCGGCGCCGGCGTTTATACCTATGTGTTTCAGGCGGTTTCCTTGCTGCCGCTGCCCTATATGCTGGCGGTTTCCGGTTACATGGGGCTGGTCGCCAAACGCGGCCCGCTGTCATTTCTGTTCGACGCGGGCTTTGCGGCGCTGCCCCGGTGGCTGACGCTGGGGCTGTCCGCGCTCTACCGGCTGACCGGCCACGAGCTGGTCGTCTATTTCATCCTGCCGGTGCTGGCGCTGGCCTTCGGCATCGTGATGAAAAAGCTGCTGCGGGGCGAACGCAAAACGGCGGTGATCGTTCGCGTGATCCTCTGCGCCGCCGTGGGCGTGGATCTGCTGCTGCGCCTGTGCCTGCCGCAGTTCCGCACTCTCTTCGGCTGGCCCGCCGCCATCGTCGGGTTTGCCGTCCGGCTGGTAATGGTGGGGCTGGTGATCGCCGATCTCATCGCGGAGAAAAGAAAGCCGTAGCACGCAGCCTCAGCTGCGTTTTATCGGCGCATATAAAGGAGCAGTCAATAATGAGGCGTGTAGACTTTTTTCGACAGATCGCTGAGGCGATGCTTCCGGTAGAATTCCGGATCGTTTCGGATGATAAGAACGAGTACGTTATCATCAGGGGAGGGAATGAAACCATTGAAGATAAAATCAGCTTTCCGGTCGATGATAAAACGGCGTTTGAGGCGTTGACAAATCATATCCATTTCTTCGATAAAGTCACGAAAAAAGAAATGCCGTATTTGAAGCAGATCGCAGAGTGCGTCTGCGATCTGGCGTTGGGCAGGCTGGAAGCGGAGTTCCCCGAAAAGCGGTTTGCCGTATACGTCGGTATTCAGAAAAACGAATCCGTCATTTTCCGTCTTCATCAATTGTGGCCGGACGAGCCTCCGTATTATGATACGGATTGCGATACCGACGATATGATTATTGTCTCAAGACGTTCCGAATAACGATCGGTTAGGGGGGTGTATGATGAAAAAAGCAATTGCGATTCTGCTGGTTGTTGTTCTTGTCACGGCGGCCTGCCCCGTCTGCTTCGCGCAGGAGGCGGAAGACGCGCTGACCTTCGCGCTGGCCTCCGACCTGCACTACAACCCGCCGGGGGAATCGCTGGTATACATCAGCGAGCACCCCGTCTACTGGTACGCCAACCGCCGCGCCGCCATGGAGGACGAGAGCGGCTTCATCATCGACGAGTTCCTGAACCAATGCGCGGAGGATGACGCCGTGCAATACGTGCTGATCTCCGGCGATCTGGCGGATAACGGCAAGGGCCGCCCGGAGGACCACGAGGCCGTGGCGGAAAAGCTGCGCGCCTTTGAACAGCGCACCGGCAAGGACGTGTTCGTCATCAACGGCAACCACGACGCGGGCAACAACTGCGCCACGACCTACGACGACTTCAAGCGCATCTATGCCGATTTCGGCTATGACAAGGCGCTGGCGACGGCGGCGGAGGACTGTTCCTATACCGCCGACCTGGGCGGAAAATACCGCCTGATCGCGCTGGACAGCAACGACCCGGACAAATCCACCGAGGACGGCATGAGCGCGAAAAAGCTGGACTGGGTCCGCCGACAGACCGAGCAGGCCAAAGTCGACGGGCGCTATCCCGTGGTGATGATGCACCACAACCTGTTGGACCACCTGCCGATGCAGCGGCTGCTGAGCCACGATTTCATCGTGCGGTTCCACAACACCACCGCCGCGCTGCTGGCGGACTGGGGCGTGCGGCTGGTGATGACCGGCCACGAGCACTGCTCGGACGCCGCCGTGTTCACGTCCCCCGCGGGCAACGTGATCCACGACCTCGCCACCACGTCGCTGACCATGTACCCGCTGCAGTACCGGGTGCTGACGCTGAACGACGACCTGATCCGCTATGAGGCGCGGACCGTGGACGGTATCGACCTCGGCGCGCTGACCGCCGCCGTGGACGGCTACACGGACGCGCAGCTCGCTTTGATGGGCGCGGGGCTCAACGACTACGCCAAGGGCTTTTTGAAGCAGGGCGTGAAATACCGGCTGGAGCTGTCACTCTCCATGGAGAAGCTGGGGATCAAAGAGAGCGATCTCTATTACGACCTTGTGAAGACCGCCGTGGACGGGCTGACGGGTCTCATGAATATGCCGTTGTACGGCGAAAACGGCGCGGCGGCGCTGGCGGAGGAATACAACATCACGCTGCCGCAGACGGATTACGAAACCGGCTGGGATCTGGCCACGGAGCTGGTGGCGCGCCACTACGCGGGCGGCGAAAACCTGACCGTGGATTCCCCCGAGGTCATGCTGCTGCTGCGTCTGGCGGCGCTGCTGCTGCGCACGGACCTGGCGGACGTGAACGACAAGATCTTCCTGAAAGCCGCCAACGAGCTGTTGGGAAACGACGAGGGCGTGACCGCCCGGATGACGAAGCTGTGCGCGTCCGTGTTCGGCGGGGTAAAGCCGGGCGAGTTTTTCCTTGTGGCGCTGCTGTCCCCGCTGCTGTATGAGTTCGCGTTCGACGCGGACGGCGTGGACGACAACAACGGCGCATTCGAGGGCTATGGTGCGGACGGGACGTTTGCCAACGTGAACCATCTGTCCCTGTCCCTGCGGCATACGCTGGACCGGCTGGTGGCGTACATCAAAGGATTTATCATGGTACTATTGAGGATGTTTAAGATTGAAGGGAAATAGATACTGATTTTTAAATTCTTTCCATTTTTTTAAAAACCTTATCCATCCGGTAGCGCGGCTATGGGCAGCCGCGCTACCGGATGGGGAAGGATATCTGATAAAGGGAGAGTTTGTGCCCGGAACCGGCTTACGCCGGGGCGGCTGTGGGCAGCCGCGCTGCCGGATGGGGCAGGATATTTGATAAAGGAAGAGTTTTCAAGAAAGGAAACGAAATCGTATGTCCGCAAAGATCATCGACGGGAAGGCCATTGCCGCCCGTATCAAAGAAAACGCCGCGAAGGACGCGGCGGAGGTGGCGCGGGCCATCGGCAGAAAGCCGTGCCTGGCGGTCGTCATCGTGGGGGAGGACCCCGCCTCCCGCGTGTACGTGAACAACAAAAAAAAGGCCTGCGAGGCCTGCGGGATCACGTCGCTGGAATACGCGCTGCCGGAGCAGACTTCACAGGAGGAGCTGCTGGCGCTGATCGACCGGCTCGATCGTGACGACGCGGTGGACGGCGTTCTCTGCCAACTGCCGCTGCCCGCCCATATCAGCGAGGAAAAGGTGATCGAGGCCATCTCGCCCGATAAGGACGTGGACGGCTTCCATCCCGTCAACGTGGGTAAAATGGTCACGGGAGGGGAGGGCTTCCTGCCCTGCACCCCGGCGGGCCTCATCGAGATGCTGAAATACGAGGGGATCGAGACCGCGGGCAAGCGCTGCGTCGTCATCGGCCGCAGCAACATCGTGGGCAAGCCCGCCGCGCTGCTGATGCTGCGGGAAAACGCCACGGTGACGGTCTGCCATTCCAGAACCAACGGCCTCAAGGAGATCGTGCGGGAGGCGGATATCGTGATCGCCGCCGTGGGCAGACCGAAATTCGTCACCGCCGATATGCTGAAGCCCGGCGCGGTGGTGCTGGACGTGGGCATCAACCGCCTGCCGGACCGCACGCTGTGCGGCGACGTGGATTTCGCCGCTGCGTCGGAAACCGTCTCCGCCATCACGCCCGTCCCCGGCGGCGTGGGCCCCATGACCGTGGCCATGCTGATGAAAAACACCGTGGAGGCGGCCCGCAGACGCGCCCGCGCCTCCCTGTGACCCGTTAAATCACTGCTCTGCGAACGATATCGGGAATCATTTACGCGCCGGATCAACGTCGAAAGACATTGCGCGGTGTTGCCTTAAAACAAGAACGCAGAAAGGAAGTTCAGTCATGAAACACATCACCAACGCGCTGAAAAAGCGGATCGCCATTGTTATGGTATTTATTGCCATGTTTGCCGTCATCCCATCCCCGATGACATTGGCGGCCGATCCGTCCGGCAATACGCCCATCGTTTACATCAAGGGCTATCAGGAGCTGATCAAGCTGGACGGCAACGGCGGCTCCACGCACCTGCTTGACGACGACGGCGATATCGTCGACAACGCCATCAGTCAGGCGGCGCCGCTGTTCGCGAAGGCGCTGGTCACGGACGACTGGGACGAATACTGCGACGTCACCTACGAGGCGCTGAAACCCCTGTACGCGGACGCGCAGCCGTCGCCGGACGGTACCGTCGATCCGAATACCGGCGTCGGCAACTATTTTGAGAACGACCTGTGGAGCTGGTCGCCCGAGGAGATCGACCCCGCGCTGAACGAGCAGCCCTACGCGTTTTACGAATACAATTTCGATTTCCGCCTTTCCATGCTGAAAAACGCCGAGGATCTGCACGCCTTCGTCAAGGCCGTGGAAGAGAAGACCGGGCACGACAAGGTCATCATGGTGGGCCGGTGCGGTTCCACCAACCTGATCGCCGCGTACCTGTATCAATATCAGGAGCCGGTGAACTACGCGGATCTGGAAAAGCTGATCCTGATCAGCAGCAACGTGGACGGCGTGGATTTCATGGAAGCGCTGCTGGGCGGAACCGTGAAGATCAACCCGGAAGCCACCTACCGGCTCGTCAAGTATCAGGGGTATCTGGACGACGCCATCGCGGACGAGGGCATCGTCGCCTTCCTGAACGCCACCATCGACATGCTGGCGGATACCGGTTTGGGCCTGAAAGCCATCTGCAAGCTGGCGCAGCATATCTATGAAAAGGTCAAGGACCGGCTGATCGCGCGGCTGATGAAGGAATACTACGGTATCTGCCCCGGCTATATCACCTTCGTCAACGAAAACTATGAGGCGTACCGGTCGTATATCTTCCAGGAGGAGGGCGACATGGAAAAATACGCCGCCATCATCGCGGACGCGGACGAGTACCACTACCACGCGCAGGTCGGCTTCGACGAGCGGCTGCAGACCATGCGGGACATGGGCATTGAGGTCGATCTGGTGGCGCTGTACGGCGACCAGACCTACCCGCTGATGGAGAGCGCGGACCTGACCTCCGACCGCATCGCCAGCGTGGAGGATCAGTCCCTCGGCGGCCGCGCCGCGCCGCTCACCGGCACGTTCAGCGCGGCGTACATTGCCGCGCGGGAGGCGGAGGGGAAGGGCGCCTATCTTTCGCCCGACAGGCAGATCGACGCCTCCACCGGGCTGTTCCCGGACACCACCTGGTACATCAAGAACAGCAAGCACACCTTCGGCGACCCGCTGCAGGGGCTGGTCAACGTGCTGACCCGTACGAAAAACGTGACGGTCAACTCCGACCCCGCCTACCCGCAGTTTTTGAATCACTTTGATACGGGCCTTGTCCCGGCGCAGGAAAAGAACGAGAACGACATGGACTGGGCGGCGGTGGAACAGGAAAGGAACGAATGGCCGCTGCGGATGCCGCAGAGCTTTTTCCAGATGTTGAAAAGCCTGCTCCGGATGCTGGTAGACTACCTGAAAACGCAGCTTGCCCCATTTCGCGCCAAGGTAAGCGAATGATCGGAGGAAAAAACAGTGACGATACAGGCATTTTTCGCCGCCCTGCTGGCCCTTTTTACCGCGCTGTGGGGCAACATCACTGCGTTTTGCACGAATTTGGTCAACGACTATGTTTTTTCGGTGGACGCTGCCCAACTGGGCGAGGTCCTGCCCAACGTCAAAAGCAATCTTAACCGCTTCGGTGGTCGTTTCCCGGAGGACCCGGTCATCAACGACGAGTATGACCCGTACGAGTTTATCGAGTATATCCAGCTGATGGAGTGCTCCGGCGGCAACGCGGGGCGCGACCTGTTCCGCGAGCCGGACAATTTCGACGTGACGAACGACTACGATTTCGGGCCGCTGCTGGCCTCCTGCCGGGGCGTCCTGAAGACCGGCGCCAAGCCGCTGCTCAAGCTCGGCAACGTGCCCGCCAAGCTGTCGCGGAACGCCCTTGCCGCCGCGGGCGCGGATACCGGCGCGTTCAGCGTGAACATCTATCCGCCGGACGATTATCACGAGTATTATAACTACATCAAGGCCATCGCCCAAGCGCTGGTAGAGGAATTCGGCCTTGACGAGGTGCGTTCCTGGCGCTTCGGCGTGATGACCGAATATGAGAATATCGACTGGTTCCGCGCCGTCAGCGGCGACCCGCAGGAAACTGCGGAGGCCTACTGCCAACTGTACGACTTCACCGTGCAGGCGCTGATCGACGTGCTGGGGGAGGACGTGTTCGTGGGGGCGCACTCCATGACCTGCTCCGAAGGGCTGTGGGACGAGGAGGTCTTCATCCGGCACTGCGGCACGGGCACGAATTACGCCACCGGCAAAACCGGCAGCCGCATCTGTTATCTGTCCGCCTCCTATTACGAGAGAAAGCCCGGCGAAACCGGCGGCACGAAGACGATCCCGGAAATCATGAAAACACTGCGCGGCACGGCAGAAAGCGTGGGCCTGACCGACCTGATCTACGGCGTGGACGAGGGGCGCATCCTGTGCGGTCTGCGCGCCGGGAAGATCAGCGACGAGCTGTATTCCCGCACCGTGGGGTACACCTATCAGGCTGCCTTCGACGCGCGGCTCGTCAAGCAGATGTTCGACAGCGGCATGGACTATTTTTCCTCCTGGGAATACTGCGCCGAGCCGGAAAACCACGGCAATCCTCTGATCGGCTATTTCGTTGCCAGACACGCGGCGCGGTTTGCAGGCGCGCGGCAGGCCGCGGTGAAGACCGTGATCAAAGGCGGCATCCCCAAGGCGGACGTGAACGTGGCGGCGGCCTTCGACGAGGAGACCGGCACGCTCCGCCTGATGGCCTATAACTACAAAAACAAGCCGGATTATAAGGCGGAAGCGGAAGTAGCTATTAAGGTCAACGCGCCGCAGCTGGCGGACGGCAAGGCGACGGTCACGCTGTACAGGATCGACGACGACTGCAACTGGTTCGACGAGTGGGACGCGGAGCGGGTGTCGCTTGGCGTCACCGACGACAAATTCGCCTGGTCGCCGGACGACGGCTGCCCGAACTGGGCGGACGAGCAGGCGCGGCAGACCTTCCTTTCCCTGCAGGAGAAATACGCCGGTTACTGCAAGCTGGAGCCGGTGACGAGCACCGTGAAGGTCAAGAACGGCAGCTTTACGCTGGACGTGACGCTGGCGCCCCACGCGGTGGCGTTTATCGACGTGACAAGCGCCGGTTAAGGCATAATCAGAGGAATCTGTCAATGGATTTTTCCGCGAAAGAGATCAAACTGAAGGACGGCAGGACCTGCGTTCTGCGGCCGCCGACGAAAGAGGACGCCGCCGCGCTGATCGAATACCTGAAGGCGACGGCGGGCGAAACGCCGTATCTGGTGAGTTATCCCGATGAGATCGGATTTACCGCCAGCGAAGAGGAGAAGATCCTCAAAGAAAGGCGCGAGGATCCCCGATCCGTGATGATGCTGGCCGAGGTGGACGGCAGGCTGGCGGGCAACGGCGGCTTTGTCGGGGCCGGCAGCAGGCGCAAGCTGCGCCACCGCTGTGAATTCTGCATCGCGCTGTACCGGGATTTCCACCGGCTGGGCATCGGCACCGCCCTGATCGTTTACCTGATGGAGCTGGCCCGGCAGGCCGGGTACGAGCAGATGGACCTGAACGTCCATGAGGACAACGCGGCGGCGATTGCCCTGTACAAAAAATGCGGCTTTATCGAATCCGGACGGCTGCACAACGCTGTGAAATTGGACGACGGCAGTTACCGGGATTATATCCTCATGTACAAGCCGCTGACGGAATAACGGAAAAAAACACCGGACGACAAAACGCCGGCGGGAGGCAAAGCGCTTCCTGCCGGCTGTAAATATATATGGAATGAAAAGGGGTTATGCGATGGGATTTTTCAGCGCGTAGGTCGCCTCCAGCGGTTCGGCGCCGTCGGCGGACCATTCGCCCTGATAAAAATTCCTGCCGCGGATCACGACTTCATTCCCGTAGACCTCCACCTCTACGCCCACGCCGGTGTCGTCCTTGATGACGTTGTCCTTCTCGCCGGTCAGCGTCGTCAGGCACGGCAGCGAGGTCTCCGGGAAGTTGTAATACGTCTGGAAAGAGGATCTCGTCAGCGTGCGGTGGGTGTGCCCGCTGAAATAGAACAGGTCGTGGTCCTCGGCGTAGGCCGTCAGAATGTCCGTTAAGCTGTATGCGTAGTCCGGGTCCGCCCGGTAGGAGGCCCGTTCCGGATGGTGGGAGAACACAAACGCCGGTTTGCCGCTGCGATCGGCGTCCTCCAGCGTATAGCGCAGCCATTCCAGCTGGTCGTC
Source organism: Clostridia bacterium (assembly GCA_017428085.1). Classification (GTDB taxonomy): domain Bacteria; phylum Bacillota; class Clostridia; order Oscillospirales; family Acutalibacteraceae; genus RUG806. The sequence continues at coordinate 35,985 of JAFRRP010000076.1, forward strand.
GGTCAGCGTCATGGAGTTGCTGGTATGCTCCTCCGTGCCCAGAATGATGAAGTAATATCCGTCGATCACCTCGTAGTAATAGGGCACGGTCAGCTTTTTGTCGAAAAACGCCTCCGTGTAGGCGTACCAGCGGTTCTGCAGCTTTTCGTAATCGCCCTCGCCGTTGCCGATATCGTGGTTGCCAAGGGCCGGCAGCACCTTTTGGCCCTTCAGCAGCAGCGAGACCGTGCCGTGGAAGAACATGCTTTCGGTGCTGTTGCCGTTCATGGTGTTGTCGCCGAGGAACACCACCGCGTCAAGGCCGCTCTGGTTGCGTCTGACGTCCTTCAGGCACCGGGCGAACACCTTGTAGCGGGTGGCGTTGTTGCCCTCGATGTGGGAGTCTGACAGCACGGCGAAGTTGAGTTTGCAGGTTGCGGGATCCTTTACGTCGTGATCCTGCCCGCCGCCGATCCCGGCGGTCATCAGCATCACCAGTGAAACCATCGTTGCCAATATGCGAAGAATTGCGCTCATCGTCTGTCTTCCTTTCTGTATCAAAAATCAGGCAAAAAGTATGCCGCGGGCCATTATTCCGCGAAGGCGTTTTTCAGCGGGTAGGTCACCTCGCAGAAGCCGCCGGGGCCGTCCTCGTCCTCCAGCCATTCGCCGGTGTAGAAGTTGCGGCCGCGGATGACCACTTCGTTTTCGTAGACCTCCACTTCGACGCCGACGCCGCTTCTTTCAAAGATCTCGTTGTCGCCGCTGCCGGCCAGCTCCGTCAGGCGGGGGAGATAGGTCTCCGGGTAACCGTCGAAGTTGTGGAAGGACCAGAACTGGAACAGCGGCATGTGGGTGTGGCCGCAGAAATAGAACAGGTCGTTTGTCTCATTGTAAGCCGCCAGCATGTCGATCAGCCGTTCCGTTTCGTCCTCGTTCTCGTCGATCATGTAGTCCGACGGATAGTGGCAGAACACGAACGTGGGCTTTCCGCTTCCGGCCGCCTTGTCCAGCACGCCTTCCAGCCACGTATATTGGGCTTCCGTCATATACATTTCGTGTACCAACTGTTCCTCCGGGCCCAGCACGATAAAGTAACAGCCGTCGATCACCTCGTAATAATAGGGGGTATCCAGCTCTTTGCCGAAGAATGCGTAGGTGTAATCGTACCAGCGATTGCGCAGCGTATCGTAATCGCCCTGTCCGTTGCCGATGTCGTGGTTGCCCACCACCGGCAGCACGGTCTCGTCTTTCAGCAGCATCCCCACGGTGCCGTGGAACAGCATGTTTTCGATGTTCTGGCCGTTCATGGTGTTGTCGCCGAGGAAAACGACCGCGTCGTGGCCGCTTTCGTTCTTCTTCAGGTTCTGCAAGCTGCGCTCGAACACCTTGTATCGGGCGAAGTTGTTGCCTTCGATGTGGGAATCGGAAAGGACGGCGAAATTCAGCTTGCAGCTTTCGGGTTCCCGGACGTTGTATTTCGGCGCGGAGCTGATCCCGCAGGCCAAAACCATAAACAGGCAAATCATCACGGAGAAAACGCGCAAAATCGGAGCTTTGATCATACGATGACCTTCTTTGCTTTTTATTTATTTTCATTGTAACATATTCGGAGATGGTTTGTCCAGTGAAAAAACAAATCGTTTGTCCGGCGGAAATATCGGATCATTTCGCTTGACAAACGGTTTTCGGTTGGGTACAATTCAGTTGTTTTGATTTGTTTTTTGACGGGGAAACGTATGAAAAAGATTGCGGCAATATTGAAAAAGGAACCCATGCTCACCGTCTCCGTGGCGGCGGCGGCAGCCTCGCTGTTCCTCACGCCGCCCTCCGCCGCGCTGCTCAAGGAGATCGACTGGCGGACGCTGGGCACCCTGTTCATGATGCTGACGGTGCTGGAGGGCTTCAAGCAGGAAAACATTTTTGCCCCGGTGCTGCGGCTGGCGGGGCGCATCGGCACGCTGTCCGGGTTGGGGCTGTTTCTGGTGTTTTCCGTCTTTTTCAGCTCCATGTTCGTCACCAACGACGTGTCCCTCATCATTTTCGTCCCGCTGACGATCCTGCTGTTCCGGGCGGCTGACAGGGAGCGGTTCATTCTGCCGCTGCTGGCCATGGAGAACATCGCGGCGGTGCGCGGCTCGCTGCTGACCCCCTTCGGCAGCCCCCAGAACCTGTTCATCTTCGGGCGCAGCGGGGTGTCCCCGTGGCGGTTCATGGTGTATATGTTCCCCATCTGGATCCTCTCCGGTGCGCTGCTGGTGGGCTTCGTGCTGTTCCTGTTTCGCAAAAATCTGAAAGAGAAAACGGCGCTGGGGAGAGAGACGTTTGACGACGGCGGCGATGAAAGCAAGGGCAGAAAGGTTCTGCTGCTGTGCCTGTTCGCGTTGGTCATCGGCGTGATCGTCAGCCGCACGCCGTACTGGTATGTTGCCGTGGGGATCGTGCTGGTCGCGGTGCTGATCGGCGACCGCAGGCTTTTGCTGAAAACGGACTACGTGTTGCTGCTCACGTTTTTGTGCTTCTTCGTGTTTTCCTCGTCGGTGGCCGCCAACGAGCACACCGCGGCGTTCCTGCAAAAGGTCGTGGCGGGCAGGGAGTACCTTGTCAGCATCCTTATCAGCCAGGTCATCTCCAACGTGCCCGCCGCCATCGTGCTGTACCCGTTTTCGCAGAATACCGGCGCGCTGCTGTACGGGCTGGATTCCGCGGGGCTTTGCACGCTGATCGGCTCGCTGGCGTCGGTCATCAACTACCGCATCTACGTGCGGGAATACCCGAAAAACGGGATGAAGTTCATCAAGGTCTTCACCCTCGTCAGCCTCGCGTTTTTCGCCTTCGTCGTCCTGCCCGGATATTTCATCAGTAAAGTGACGGCGCTGTAAAAATCAAATAAGAAAAGCTGTTACTGATCCAATTTCGGAAAAGCAACAGCTTTATTTTTCTGTTCTGCCGACAATGTAATCAATACTGACGTGATAAAAATCGGCAAGTTGTATTAAAAAGTCAATAGGGATGGTTCGGATCCCTTTTTCATATCTCCTGTAAACCTCTCGCTTGCATTGTAATAAATCAGCAATTTGTTGCTGTGTCAGGTCATTGTCAATGCGAAGGTGCTCCAATCGTTTGAAGTACATTTTTATCACTTCCTATTGACAATGTTACCATTTAGTAGTATTGTATGATTGATATGCTACTATTTGGTTGCATTATCATCATGGAGTTTTTTTTATGAAGAAGGGAGATTGTTTTAATGAAGAAATGTTTTATTTCCGCATTGTTTTTTTTGCTGATGTGCTTTATGTTGAGTTCTTGCACAAGCAAAGAGGCTAAAGAGGTAATTAACCAGATAAAAGCGCTTAAAACTATTGAAATAGATGCTAATTCTATTAAAGATCTTGAAAATATTTCAACCTCATATGACAAATTGGATGAAAAGGAGAAAAAAGCAATCAAGAACTATGAAATTTTGGAAAACGCATATGATAGTTACTACCATGCCGTTGCAGAAGATTTTGATAATAAAGTGGTTGAAACGTCAAAAGATATAAATAGCGATTCTTATGATAAATTGGAGGCCCTTCTCTCTAAATATGAGGAGTATAATGAGACAATTCAGAATTATATAACAAAAAAAGGAGTGTTAATTAATTCATTAGAAAAAAGTAAAAAAATAAAAGTTGAAAGTGTAGTAGAAACTGTACTTTCATATAAAAATGATGAAACAGATTCCGCTATGGAATTAATAAAACAATATGGATCAATAATGAACGAAGAACAAAAACAAAAATGTTTAATTTCATTTGGACAATGGGAATCTGTGAATAAAGCAGAAGAAAAGATAATAAGTAGATTAAAAAGCCCTCGATCATATTATCGTTACAATTGTAAAGTGAAAGAACCAATGGAAAAATCTGATGGAACATATCATGTGTATCTTATGTTCGAATATGGTGCAACTAATTCTTTTGGTGGAGAAGTAAAAGAAACAAGACTGGTTGTATGTATTTTTAGAATAAATACTGAATTGCTTTCTGTTACATTTGAAGATGTCGCTATTTAGAAAGTTCAATCAATGGCTGCCTTGAATCGGGCGTTTTTTCGCCCGGTGACAGGGTATCCGTTGGCAAACCAACGTATACCCACATCACCGTCCGATACGGCAGAGGTCTGCCGTGCTACCGGATAAGGTCCGTTTTCTCTCATAAGAAAACCCCTCGACAAACTGCCAATTTGTCGATATCTTATCTTGATCCCACAATAATCCGTGAAGAACTACAAAAAAGACGGTATCGGTTTCCCGACGCCGTCTTTTTTATCTGATATTCTACTGTCTATTGCCTACTGCCTATTTTCTACTGCCTGTCGCCTGCTGCGTCGGCCCGTAGTTGGCCGCGCCGGTGTAGACCACGTCCTCCGGCTTCGGATAATATTTCGGTTTCGCCAGGTCCCGCTGGAACAGCCGCACGTGCTCGCCTCGGGGCAGCAGGTCCACCACGTCGCAGCCGCGCCACGCCACCCGGAAGGCGGTCCCCCGCACGGTCTCTTTCACCCATTTCGTCCGCAGCGGGAAGAACAGCTCGAATACGTCCCCGGCCTTCAGGTCCGCCCGGAACAGGCCGTCGTCGGTCAGCTCCGCCGCCGCGTCGCCGTTGATCTTCGCAACCTGCACGCTGCCCATCCAGCCGTACGTGCGGAAAGCGACCGTGCAGTCCTGTTTCGCGGTGACGCGCAGCCTGCCGCGGTTGGGCAATTCGGATTCCAGTTTGATTTCGTCGGTCTCCTTGTCGCAGGGGATATTGACGACCAGCGCGCCGTTCTCCTCGGTGATCACGCTGTCCCACGCGGTCTTCAGCGCCGTGGGGGCGGTGCCCACGCAGCAGCCCGCGATGGAACGGAACCGCTGCAGCGAGATGGAGTTTGGCTCGCTGCCGCCGGTAAAGCCGCCGATCATGCGCTTGTCGATGTCCCGGTAGGTGATGCCGTCGCCGTCCGGCAGGGTGTTGTCCACGGTCACATAGCCCGTGTAGCGCACCTGATTTTCCATCAGCATATTGCGGGCAAAGCGGTTCAGGTCGTCCCAGTAGTCGGGGTAGCCGCACCGTGTCAGCTCCCGGGCGCAGATGATCATGTCGCGCACGCAGCAGGTCTCGCAGTGCTCTTCCTCCATGGGGTGCCACTGGGCGTACTCCGGCACCCAGCCGAAGGAGGAGGACAGCGACCGGATGTAGTCGTAGATGGCCTTGCCTTTTTCAATATAGGTCGCGTTGTCCGTCAGTCGGCCCAGATAGACGAGTCCGTAGGCGAACCACGCCGCCGAGTGGACGTGGCCGAAGAACTCCATCTTATAATTGAAATAGCGGGAGGGCCCCAGCACGTAGTTGGCAAGCCCCACGGCGAGGTCAAGGGCGACTTCGTCTTTTTTCAGTTCATAACGCCGCACCAGCGCGGGCAGCATCAGCGCGTTGCGGATGGCCTGTTCCCCCCGCCCGGTGTGACGGGTGAGGTCGAAGCCGCCGTCCTTCAGGTACACGTCGTTGGGGAATTCGTAGATGGGCTCCGTCTCCTGAAAGTCGCCGGACCAGAAGGTGCGCACCTTGCGCTCGATGACAAGGGACCGCATCCCCCGAATCAGCTCCGCCGTGCGGCGCTCGGCCTCCGCGTCCTCCGGGTATTCCTCTGTGATCAGATTCATGGCGGGCAGGATGTAGCCCATCTCGTGGAAGGAGGCGTGGACCGTGTGGGTCCAGGGGTAGGGCTCGCAGAAGCGCAGCCCGTGCTCGCCCCAGCTTTTCATCAGGTGGCGGCGCAGGGACTGCTTCACGTCGTCGCCCTCGTCGGTCCCCAGCATCCGCATGGCGCACACCAGCCCCTCGTACCAGGAGCCCACCAGCTCCGCGTCGTCCACCCGGCAGTGGGCGGCCTCCGCGGGCTTTTTGTTGGGCAGCAGCAGCCAGTAGGGCAGGTTGTCATAGGCCTTGTCCACCATGCTGGTGATGTAGTGATGTACCAGTTCGGCGCTGTGCAAAAGATCAAATCGTTCGTACATGATGATTCCCCTCTTTTACTGAATCGGGGCTGTCGAGACAACCCGGTAGCGCGGCACCTCAGTGCCGCTTGTGATTGTTTTTACTATAAAACGAATCATGAGGATATTCACTG
>JAFRRP010000077.1 GCA_017428085.1 Clostridia bacterium
GGCGGGCAGAAGCAGCGCATCTCCATCGCCCGGGTATTTCTGAAAAACCCTCCCATCCTGATATTGGACGAGGCCACCAGCTCCCTCGACAACGAGAGCGAGCGGCTGGTGCGCAACTCCCTGTACAAGCTGGCGCAGGGCCGTACGACGCTGACCGTCGCCCATCGCCTGACCACCGTCAAGAACGCGGACCGCATCATCGTCCTCACCGAAAACGGCATCGAGGAGGAAGGCACCCACGCGGCGCTGATGGAAAAAGGCGGGCTGTACGCGGAGATGTACAGACTGTATTCAGAAGACTGAATCCCCCGCAGCGCGGCGCCTCAGTGCCGCTTATGACGCAAACATCTGTTTTAATGAATCAAAAAAAACAGCCGTCTCACTTCAAAACTCGAAAGGATCTGCGGTTTTTCGGTTTCTGAAAAGCTGCTTCAATGAACAGCGGCGCTGAGGTGCCGCGCTACCGCAATTTCACCACAGGAGGTCCCCCATGCCAACGCTCATCCAAGCTCTCTCCGCCGTGTCGGAGGCCGCCACCGATCTGGCGGAAAACCTGCAGGAGAATATCGATCAGCTTACCAATCTGCCCAAGAGCACGGCGGAGGTCAACGTATATCTGAAAAACCTGCTCACCATGCTGGAGGAGTTCGCCGTCACCTACGGCGGCAAGCTGATCATCGCGCTGATCATCGTGATCGTCGGTTTCAAGATCGTCAACGCCTCCACCCGCAAGCTGAGCAGGGCAAAAGGGTTCTCGAAGCTGGAAACGGCCCCCCGGAACTTTATCATCAACGCCATCTCCGTGCTCATCAAGGTCGTCATCGGCGTCACCGCGCTGGCCGTCATGGGCATTCCCATGACCTCCATCGTCGCGGTGATCGGCTCCTGCGGGCTTGCCATCGGCCTCGCGCTGCAGGGGTCGCTGGCCAATATCGCGGGCGGCTTCGTACTGGTGATCGCCAAACCCTTCACCATCGGCGACTTCATTATGACGGGCGACATTTCCGGCACGGTGGAGGAGATCGGCGTGTTCCATACCAAGGTCATCACCATCGACAACAAGCGCATCATCGTGCCCAATTCCGCCATCTCCAACGCCACGCTGGTGAACGCCACTGCCATGAAGGACCGCCGGGTGGACCTGACCTTCACCGCCGCCTACGACAACGATATCGACAAGGTGGAACGGGTGCTGCTGGACGTCTGCCGCGCCCATCCGCTGGTCTACGGCGAGCCCGCGCCCTTCGCGCGGCTCTCCGCCCACAAGGATTCCGCGCTGGAATACACCGTGCGGGCGTGGTGCAAAGGCGAGGACTACTGGACCGTGTACTTCGACCTTGTCCGCGACGTGAAGGTCGCCTTCGACAAAAACGATATCACGATCCCCTTCCCGCAGGTGGACGTGCATAGCAAGTAGCACGCTGCCTTGCAGCGTTCAAGTCGGAAGTCACCAGTCGGAAGTCATGCAGCGCGGCGCCACGCGCCGTCTGCCGCTTGTGTATTCCCACAAAAAAGCGGCGGTGGAATTGGTGGATTTGTCTATCTGTATAAATATTTATAAATATACCGAAAAATATTGACACCTTGTCATTTTTCTGTTATGCTATTACAGAATGACAAGGTGTCATTTTTATATCCGCGCTGATGACAAATTGTCAGTTTTTTCAGCGTTTTTTAGGAAATCCCCTGTATAGTCTTTTTTACGAAAACGGGTGACACAATGGACGAAACCGCCAGAAACAAAAAACTGGAAAAGAAAATCAGGATCCTGGAAGCGGCGTTTTCGCTGTTCAAGCAGAATTCCGTGGGCTCCACCGCCATCGACGACGTGGTAAAGGCCACGGGCATCGCGCGGGGGACGTTTTATCTCTATTTCCGGGATAAGACGGATCTGATGGAGCAGCTGGTGATGTACAAAAGCGCCGAATACGTCAAGGAGATCTTCCGGGAGCTGTTCGCGGAGGCGGATATCGCCGCCATGGATCTGAAAACGCTGGCGGAGACCTTTTTGGCGGGCTACATCGATTTCCTTGTCAAAAACAGGGAGATCCTGGCGGTGCTGTCCAAGAATATGTCCGCCTGCATCCGCAAGGAGGCGGAATCGCCCGACCCGGAATTTGAAAAATACTTCAACGTGATTTACGAAAAAATGGGCGAATACGGTTACGAGCCGGAAAAGGCGCATATCATATTCTATATCCTGATGGATATGGTCGGCTCCGTCTGCTGCGACGCGATCCTGCTGGGCAAGCCCTATACCATCGAGGAGATCCGCGAGCCGGTCATCACGTCCGCGCTGAACATATTGAGGAACGGGAGATGATCACACTGAAAACGACGATAAAAAGAGCGCTTTGCTTTGCGCTGGTCATTCTGTTGACGCTGGCCCCCGCGCTGTCCGTGGGCGGCTTTGCCGTGACCTATCCCGAGGGTGTGACGCAGGCGGACTGCGAAACGGCCATCCCGAAGCTCGATCAGGTGATCCCCGCCGCCGTCAACCTCACCGGCAAGTCGCTGGACGAAACGGTCTACGGCGCGATCATCACCGACGCCACCCTCAACGGCCTGTTCAAATCCGTCTATTCCGAAATGACGGGCAATTCCTCCACGCTGAACATGATGGGCGTGGATCTTTCCCCCGCGGCGCTGGCTTCCGCGCTGTCGGATTATCCGTCCGTCAGCGACAGGATCGCGGGGCTTTCCTCGCTGGAGGACGTGCTTTCCGTCTGCGACAGCTTCCAGTGGGGCGTTTCCACCAAAAACGGCTTTGCCCGGGCGGTGGCGGCCATGTTCAGCCCCTTCAATAACCTGCTGAACGCCATCCTGTGCGGCGGCACCGCGCAGATCAACCTGCTGCTGGCCATCAAGGGCGACGACGGCTACGGCAACACCATCGTGCCGCTGCTGCGCGTCCTCAACTGTCCCTCCATCATGAGCTCCGCCGAATTCGCGGCGCAGGCGCAGGAAAACCGCAACAACATCGTGCGCAACATCGTCAGCATGCTGTTCAGCGCCGTCGACAACCTGCTGGCCGCCCCTGGCACCGGCGTGTGTACCACGCTGCCCGCGCTGGCGTGGTATATCCACAGCGGTAAGCTGTCCGCGGCCGTCAAATCTCTGACGGACCCGCTGGCGCTGCGCATCGGTATCGTCACCGTCCCCGGCATCACTTCGCTTTTGGGCGGCATCGCCGATCTGGAAACGATGGATCTTTCCTCCATGATCGGCAATATCGATATCAGCAAAATGACCGGCGGCGAAAACGCCGCGCTGAAGCTGCCGGAAATGGATATGGCGGCGCTCGCCGCCTGCGGCAAAGAGACCGACGGCACGTTTACGCCCGACCGGCCCGCCGCGCTGATCACCGTGCTGGGCTGGCTGGTGAAGACGCTGAAGCTCAACGGCGATACCTTCACGGCGGAAAACGAGGATGCCAAAAAGCTGGTGGAGCCGCTGCTGGCCAAATCGGACGACGAGCTGGTGCGGGCGCTGCTGCTGTTGCTGGGCGAAAGCCGCGGCACGTTCACCAATCCTTTCAAATGGACCTATCCGGAATATAAAAGCGACGAAATATTAAGCACCCCCAACCTGACCATGGACGATTACGCCGTGGTGCTGCGGAAAATCGACCCCTTCCTTGACGAGGTGGCAGCGGAGAAAAACGACGGCGCCGCCATCAAGGATACGCTGCGGCCTGTCATCTATTCCAATTCGCTGCTGGGCACCATCATCAGCGCCCTGTACGGCGCGCTGAACGGCGAGCAGGCGGCTTCCCTGATGCCCGTGCTGGGGCTGGACGCCAGCCCGTCCGGCGTGGCTTCCGCCATCGCCTATTCGCATCCCGCGGCGGCGGAAACGTTGCGGCGCATCTCCTCCTGGGAGCAGCTGACCGCCACCTCCATCGACTTCGGCTTTGCAAACGGGGACCGCGACGGCTTCAAAAAAGCGCTGGCCGACGTGCTTTCCCCCTTTGAGACCGTTTTCCGCTATCTGTTCGCGGAGGGTACGATCACGATCCTCGGCGGCATCACGCTGGACGGGGCCGACGGCTATAATTCCGTGATCATCCCCATTTTGGAGGCGCTGGGCTGTCCCGCTTCCGCCGTCAAGACCTATGCCCAGTACAAGGCGACGGCGGAGGACAACGTGGTGACGGATATCATCGAGCCGGTCCTTTCGCTGCTGGACGAGATCTGCGAAAAGCCCGTGGAAACGGTGTGCGCCAAGCTGCCCAATATCGTCTATTTCCTGTATAACGACGGGCTGAAAAACTGCCTGTCCAACCTGTTGTACCCCATCACCGCCAAGCTGGAGCAGGTGGGCCTGTCCGGCGTGCTGTCCGGCGACCTGTTCGACACGTCCGCGCTGGACGTGGACAGCGCCGTCAACAGGCTGCTGACCACCTCCGACCTGAAGCTCCAATTCGTTACGCCCAATCTGCGGCGGTTGGAATCCTTCGGCAAACAGACCACCGCGGTCAGCAAGCGCACCGTGGACGGCGAACCGACGGTATACACCTATATCGAGGCCGACGGCCCCGCCGTGCTGCTGACGGTCCTGCGGTATTTCGTCAACACCATTTCGCTGGAGCAGAACAAAGAGGTCCTTTCCTCCTTTATGGCTTCCCTGATGGAAAGCCAGGGTGAGAAGGACCCGGATAAGCCGGATATGATGGCCATGTACGCCGGCAGCATCGGCGAAAAGTTTGAGGCCATGACCACCGACGAGATCATCGAATGGCTGTACGACCTGCTGTTCCGTGAAACGCCCAAGGTGGAAGAGGACGACGGCTACATTCCCACCATCATTTATAAAAAAGAACATAAGAGCCATCCCGCCGTGGCGATCACGGTGATCGTCGTGGTGCTGGTACTGGCGTTTATCGTGCTGCGCTACCTTGACAAGCGCAAAAAGTTTGAAAAGTTCAAGGACAAACGCCGCGAAAAGAAGCAGGCGCGGCTGGAGGCGCTGAACGCCAAACGGGCGGCAAAAGGCAAGCCGCCCAAAGCAGAAAAGAAAAAGAAGGCAAAGCCGCAAAAGACGAAGATCTCCAAGGCGGCAAAGAAAAAGATGACGCCGCAGGAAAAGCTGGCGGCAAAGAACGCGGCCAAGGAGCAAAAGCTGCGGGACAAGGCGCTGAAATCGGCCAGGCCGCCGCAGAAGCCCGCGCCGGAAGCGCGGCAGCAGAATGCGGTCTCCGCGCCGCAGCCCCATCCCGTACAGACAGCGCCGCAGACGGCGTACCGTCAGCCGGCGCAGCCGAAGGGCCCCGCGCCGCAGACGGGATCCCCCGCGCAGCAGGCGCAGCGTTCCGCGCCGACGGATCAGTCTTTCGCGCAGCCGCAATATCCCGCGAAGCAACGGTACGCGGCGCAGCGTCAGCCGCAGCCGCAGCGTACGCCGCAGGGCTACGCGCCGGGTTCGCCCGCCGGCAGGGGCGTATCCGCGCCGGCGCGGTTTGAGGCGTCAAGGACCATGACGCAAAAGCAAGCCGACCAGCTCAACAAGGCGCAGACGAGGGCGGCAAAGGAAGCGAAGAAAAACCGGTTGAAAACCGAACGCATTTATGCCAAGGCGATGAAGGACGCCGACAGGAACAACAAAGGAGGGCGCAGTTAATGCTCATCTTAAAAGACATCGTAAAGGTTTATGAGGCGGGCGACTCGCAGGTGGAAGCGCTGAAGGGCGTCAGCATCAATTTCCGGGAAAGCGAGTTTGTCTCCATCCTCGGTCCCTCCGGCTGCGGCAAGACCACCATGCTGAATCTCATCGGCGGGCTGGACCGCTATACCTCCGGCGACCTGATCATCAACGGCAAATCCACCAAGGATTTCACCGACGAGGACTGGGACACCTACCGCAACCATTCCATCGGCTTCGTGTTCCAAAGCTACAACCTGATCCCCCACCAGACGGTGCTTGCCAACGTGGAGCTGGCGCTGACGCTGTCCGGCGTTTCCAAGAAGGAGCGCAGGGAACGGGCGGTCAAGACGCTGGAGCAGGTTGGCCTGGGCGAGCAGATCAATAAAAAGCCCAGCCAGATGTCCGGCGGCCAGATGCAGCGCGTGGCCATCGCCCGGGCGCTGATCAACGATCCGGATATCATTCTGGCCGACGAGCCCACCGGGGCTCTCGACAGTGAGACCAGTGTGCAGATCATGGAGATCCTCAAAAATATCTCCAAGGATAAGCTCATCATCATGGTCACCCATAACCCGCAGCTGGCGGAAACGTATTCCACCCGCATCATCAGCTGTCTGGACGGGCGCATCACCGGCGATACCGCCCCCTTTGAGCCGACCTACTCCGATTACATCGCCGAAGAAGAAAAGGTGGAGATCGAAAAAGCCAAGGGCAAAAAACCCTCCATGTCCACCTCCACCGCGTTTTCGCTGAGCCTGCGCAACCTGACCACCAAAAAGGGCCGTACCTTCCTCACCGCCTTTGCCGGCAGTATCGGCATTATCGGCATCGCGCTGGTGCTGGCGCTCTCCAACGGCATCGAACGCTACATCGACAAGGTGCAGAATGACATGATGCTGGCGCTGCCCATGTCCGTGGAGCGGCAGGCAGTGAACATGGACAACGTGATCTCCGCCCTGACGGATCTGGGCAAATCCGTGCTGACGGTGGAACACGACCTGGACAAGATCTACGTCAACAATACCTTTACGGAGATGGTCAACACCTTCGTCACGCAGGCCGCCAGCAACAACCTGAAGAGCTTCCGAAAGTATATCGAGGACAATCGGGCGCAGTTCGACGACCTGTGCAACGACATCCAATATAAATACGCCACCCCGCTGAACATCTACCGCATGGACGCGGGCGAAGACGGCGAGACCATGGTGCAGGTGAATCCCAGCACCGTGTACAGCACGATGATGGAAAACTACAGCACCGGGGACGCCACTACCGCCGCCATGACCAACTCCATGAGCAACCTGTTCAGTTCCTCCGCCACCGACACGTGGACGGAGCTGATCGGCGACAACGATCTGCTGAACCGCCAGTACGACATCATCGCAGGCCGCCTGCCGGAGGACAAGAGCGAGGTCGTGCTGATCGTTGACAAGAACAACGAGGTGAACGAGCTGATCATGTACGCGCTGGGCCTGAAAAATCAGGACGATTTCATGACCGATATGCTGAAGGTCATCGCCGAGGGCAGCGAGCTGGAGACCGAGGAGCTGGAAGCCATCACCTACGACGATATCCTGAACATGGATTTCCGTCTGGTGCTGAACTGCCAGTATTATGAAAAGGATCCCGCCACCGGCCTGTGGGCGGACCACCGGGATAACGCGCTGTACGTGCGCAATCTGGCGAAAGACGCCATGCAGCTGAAGATCGTGGGCATTCTGCGTCCCGATCCCAGCAACGTGCTTTCCACCGGCACCGGCACCATTGGCTACCGAACGGATCTGATGGAATACGCGCTGGCCGCCACCGCCGAAAGCGAGCCGGTAAAAGACCAGCTGGCGAGCCCCGCCGTGGACGTGACCACCGGCGCGGAATACAACACCATGACGGTGAACGACTTCGATCTGGCGGATATCGATCTGACGCTCATCGATTACACCAAGCTGAACCTGGCGCCCTTTATGAGCATGCTGAAGGATATCGACCTGTCCCAGATCGACATTCTCCACTTCGACATCACCGACCTGATGGACTTCAGCGACATGACCGCCCTGCAGAAAAAGATCATGGAGGGCTTCCTTACCGACGAGCAGGTGCTGGCCTTCAAGCAGGCCTATCTTGATACCATCAACGAGAACGGAACGCTGGAGAATACCCTGGGCAAACTGGGCTATTCCACCGAGGATACGCCCACCTCCATCTACATCTATCCCAAATCCTTCGAGGACAAGGACGAGATCAACGCCATGGTGGCGCAGTACAACGCGAAGATGGAGGAGCAGGGTTATCTGGGTTACACCGTCACCGTGACCGACTACGTGGGCATGCTGATGAGCTCCGTCACCAACGTGCTGAACATTGTCACCTGCGTGCTGGTGGCTTTCGTGGCCATCTCCCTTGTGGTGTCCTCCGTCATGATCGGTATCATCACCTACACCTCCGTGCTGGAGCGAACCAAGGAGATCGGTATCCTGCGCAGTATCGGCGCCTCCAAGAAGGATATCGCCAGCGTGTTCAACGCGGAGACCGTAACCATCGGTCTGGGGGCCGGTATCATCGGTATCATCGCCACGCTGATACTGGAGATCCCCATCAATATGGCGCTGCACTACTTCACGCAGACCGGCGCCTCGGCCCAGCTGCCGTGGCTTGCGGGCGTGATACTGGTGTGCATCAGCGTGTTCCTTACCTTTATCGCGGGTCTGGTACCTTCCTCCATCGCGGCAAAGAAGGACCCGGTGGAAGCCCTGCGGACAGAATAAACAAAAAAGCGGAGCGATCGTCGCTCCGCTTTTCAGTCGGAAGGCATCGGTCGGAAGTCCGATGCCCGCAGTCGTTTGTCGGGAAAAAAGACATGCCCATTTCACGGCACAAAGCATCTATCAAAAATCTCAACTCTCAAAACTGAAACGGACGGCGAACAGCCGTCCGTTTCGTCACATGGTATCCCTTGAGGAGAAGAACATCGGCAGCGGCAGCCATTGCCGGATTTCGGGCGGGAACGCCGCCCGGTCGGCGGGATAGTTGGAAAAGAACGCCCGCACCGCCGCAAGGCAATCCAGCTCAAACCGCGGCGCGCCGTCTGATTCCGTTACGCTTACCGCGTTGTCCTTCACGCCCAGCTTCAGCGTCTCGTCGCCCGCTTTGCCGTGGATCAACACGGTCAATTCCCCGTCGCAAAGCGTCTCATACGCCGCTTTCGCGTTGAGATAGGCCGTCAGCACGGTTTTCCAGTCCAGCACCAGCACGGATTCGCAGTGGTTTACATTCATCCACGAGGCGTTTTTCGTAAAGAAATCCAGCTTTTCCGTTTCATAGGGCGCCACGGCGCAGCAGACCGAGTCCCTGCCGCCCGTCTCCAGCGCGGCAGCGATCAGGCGCGGCAGCAGGGCGGCGTCGGTCAGCCCGAACTCGCCCACGTAGTCCATGTTTTTGTTGAAGACCGCGTAGCCGACGAACCGCCCGTCCTCCTTGATCAGGTACGGCCTGTCATGCCAGGAGCACAGGATATCGTAATACGCGGCGGGGGAGCGGCGGGAGATCACCGGCGCCTTCGTATAGATCTCGTCGATCAGGCGGATGGCTTCCGTATCGTCCGGCCGCAGCGGTTCCACGGTCAGGCCGCTCTCGATCCCGCCCACCGCGTGCCGCAGGGAGCTTTTGGAAAACCCGAAGGAATAGCACGTTCCGGCGTTTTCGTAGCCGAAATACCCATAGCGCTGGCGCTGACCGCCGAGGTAGGACAGGGCCACGCCGCGTTCGATCATATCCGTTACGGAGGCGTTCATCAGGTCGATCATGTAGCCCCTGCCACGCTGATCTTTGCCCACCGCCACGTTGCCGATGCAGCAGGTCTTCAGGTCCACGCCGCCCACGGTCATGTCGTTGTCAAAGTTGCCCACGGCCGCGCGGAAAGTCCCGTCCGGCTGCTGTACCACAAAGTTGTTGTAGGCCGGGCGGTACTGATCCTTATAAATTTTGGGCAGCAGCTCCAGAAATCTGGTGTCTTCCCCCTCGTCCACGAAGAACACCTGATCCAGAAACGCCAGCAGCTTCGCGTTGTCCTCGTCCTTTCCTCTGCCGATATATAAGCTTTCCATTACACTTTCCCCTTTTCGATCAGTTTTTTGTAGATGCGCTCCGCCATCCACGGCTCCGTAGATGCCGCCAGCGCTTCCGCAAAGGTGAACCAACGCAGGCCGCTGTTTTCGTCCGCCTTGACGCGCAGCGGCGCGGCTTCGTCCGCCTCCACAAGGTAGGTCAGATTGTAGTGCAGGTGGCTTGGCACGTAAACGCCGCGCTTTTCATGGCCGTCCACCGTCAGGACCTCCAGCGAAAGGAGCCCCTCCTTTGCCAGCCGTCCCGCGGCGACGCCGGTCTCCTCCCGCGCCTCCTTCAGAGCCACGGCGGCAAGGTCGGTTTCGCCGTCCGCGTGGCCGCCCACCCAACTCCAGGAGCGGTAGAGATTGTGGTAGCAGAACAGCACCTTGTCCCGGGCGGGGTTCACGATCCAGGCGGAGGCGGTGAAGTGCCCCGCGGCGTTGGAACGCAGCAGGCAATCCGGGTTTTCCCGCGCGAACCGCAGCATGGCGGCCTTGTCCGCTGTTTCCTGCGCGTTGAAAGGCGAATAGGCGGCGATCTCATCCAGATAATACATTTCAGACCTCATAAAAAAGAAACGAATAAACAAAAAAGCGTATCCAACCGAATACGCTCTGTGTCGGCGACGACCTATTTTCCCGGGCGGCTGCCCGCCAAGTATCTTCGGCGCAGTTGAGCTTAACTACCGTGTTCGGGATGGGAACGGGTGGGACCTCAATGCTATAGACACCGACTGCATGAAAGGATCGCCTTCCAAGCAAGGGGTATTCTATCACAGGGTGCTCGTTTTGTCAAGCGTTTTTTCGCCGGAAAACGGTTTTTGATCCTCGAACGTCATTTTTTCAATGAACAGGTCGGAAAACGCCGGGTCTGCGGCAAGGTCCACGTATTGCATTTTTTCGACGAATCCGGAAAGGCCGGTCGGGTCGCAGGCGAACTTTGCCGTGCCCAGCAGGCTGCTGTTGCCCACGGCGACGCATTTGGCCCGCAGCTCCGCGGGCAGCAGCCCGGTGGCGACGGCGCTCCCCACGTTGATCTTTGCCGCGAACCCCCCGGCGATATACAGCTTGTCGATCTCTTCAAAAGGCACGTTCTGCTTTTGCAGCAGCGTCAGCACGGCGGCGCAGACCGCGGATTTGGCCAGCTGGTATTGCCTTATATCGCTCTGCGTCAGCGTTACCCCCGGGACGACCTCAAATTCTTCACATTCCATGTAGCCGGTCTCGTCAATAGTGCCATCCGCCAGCAGCGCGGCGACGATATCCACCAGCCCTGTGCCGCATACGCCCTTAGCAGGGGCGCCCCGTACGGTCTGTACGAAGCCCGGCGCGTAGGCGAAAATGGCCCCCGGCGTGGCGCTCATCCCGCAGGAAATGTTGGCGCCCTCAAAGCAGGGCCCGGCGGCCGCGGCGGTGCACAGCGCCCCCGCCCGGGAGAACAGCACCACCTCCGCGTTGGTGCCCAGGTCGATCAAAAGACTGTATTTGCCCTCCGGCGGCAGACCGACGTAACGCAGCCCCGCCGTCAGGTCCGCCCCCACGAAGGCGGCGGCGCAGGGCAGCGAGACCACGGTCTCTACGCCCGTGATCCCCAGCAGGGAAGCGGGCGCCGTCTGCGACGCCAAAAAGGCGGGCGTGTATGGCGCGGCCCCCATGGCGGAGCAGTCCGTGCCGAAAAACAGGTGCAGCATGGCGGTGTTGCCGGCGACGAACATCGTTTCCGCCGGCGGCGCGTTCAGCGTCCTTATCAGACGGTTGACGGCGGTGACCGCCGCCAGCTGCAGTCCCGTTGGCCCGTGCGCCCGGCAGTGACCGATGCGACTCATCACGTCCGCGCCGTAAGCCCGCTGCGGGTTGGCGTCTGTGACGACGCGCACGATGCCGCCGTCCTCCTGTGATACCAGAGCCAGCGCCAGCGTGGTGGTGCCGAGATCCAGCGCCAGCGCCATGCGGCCGGAAACTTCACCGGTCTCCGCCGCGCCGGTCTCGGAGAGGATCGTCTCCTTCTCCGGTACGGTGACGGCCGCGTCGGCGGTCACGCGGTACTGGCAGGCCAGCTCCTCTTTCCCGTTCACCGTCACACGGCACTTGCCGCAGCTGCCGCGGCCGCCGCAGGGCAGCGGGACAACGATCCCGGCGCGCCGCAGCGCGTCGGAAAGCGGTTCGTGATCCGCGGCCTCGATGGGCCGCCCGTTGACGGTCAGTTGATGCATCGTTTCATCCTCTTTGTGTCAGTGTAGCATATTTCGTTTCCGTTTTCAATGCCAAAGGAAAATATCTTTGTGCGGCAATGTTTTTTGAACAAAAGAATTGTCAAAGCATTTTTCCTGTGCTATGATGAAACCGAAGAAAAACAGACGTTGGGAGGTCAATCTATGGGTTATATCAGGAAAAGGGAAGAGGAGCTGACCTGTTATCAGGAATCGTCGCCGCTGCTGCCGGAGACCGATTTCGGCAATGATTTCGTATGCGTATACGGCATCGACCCGGGCATGCCGGACCGGGTGAGGCAGTTCCGCGAGCGCGGCTACGTAGTGCACCTGATGAACGGCATCGCGTGGGGCGGCTTCGACGACTACATGAGCGGCCAATGGGACGGCCGCGAGCACTACGACGAGATGCAGCGCAGCCGGGACGGCTCCATCACCGGGGAGTTCTGCCACTCCAGCGGCTACATGGTGCCCACGATCTCATTCACCGACTACCTGACGGAGAAGCTGAAGGTCGCCGTGGACGCGGGCGTGGAGGCCATCCACGTGGAGGAGCCGGAGTTTTTGAACGACGGCGGCTACTCCGACGCGCTGAAGCGGGAATATAAGCTGTTCTACCACGAGGACTGGGCGCCGCCGCATGAGAGCGTGGACGCCCACTACCGCGTGGCGCGGCTGAAGGCGTGGCTCTACCGCCGCGCCATCGAGCGGGTGAGTCAGTCTTTACGGGAGTACGCGCTGGTCAAATACGGCCGCGTGCTGCGGTTCTACGTGCCCACCCACAGTCTGCTGAACTATTCCCAGTGGAAGGTGATGAGCCCCGAGGGCACCCTGACCGATATCCCCTCGCTGGACGGCTACAAGGCGCAGGTCTGGATGGGCACCAGCCGGGAGGCCAACGTGTTCAAGGGCGTGTATAAGGAGCGCACCTTCGAGACCGCCTTCCTGGAATACGGCGTGATGCAGGAGCTGGTGCGCGGCACGGGCCGGACCATGTGGTTCGACAACGACCCCATCGAGGACCGCCCGGACTACACGTGGGAGAACTACCGCTGTAACTACATCCAGACGCTGATGGGCTCGCTGCTGCAGCCGAAGATCAACCGCTTCCAGATCTGCCCGTGGCCCCGGCGCATTTTTTCCGGCGCCGCGAAATACCCCAAGGATCAGCCGGACGCGGTCTCCATCCCGGAGAGCTACCGCACGTTCCTGATGAATACTTTTCAGATGCTGGGCACCTTCGGCACCGAGGACTACGAGTACCTGCGCAAGGTCCCGCAGACGGGCGTGTTCCTGTCCGATACCGCCATGTTCCAGCGGAACTTCCCGGACGACGTGCTGGCCAAAAGGGGCGACTACGCCCCGGTGGGACATATTGAAATACTGGCGAGCGAGAACTATATCCCCGGCCGGGAAAAGGCGCTGGCCTCCGGCGATCGGCTGGATTTTGAGGAATCCCTGGCCTTCCCGCTGTTCTACGGGCTGGCGCTGCCGCTGCTCAAGGGCGGCTTCCCGGTGCGCCCGGTGCAGCTGGAAAACATCACGCGCTACCCCGGCTATCTGGACGACTATAAGCTGCTGGTGCTGAGCTACGAGTTCATGAAGCCCCAGACCGCGGATATCAACGTGGCGCTGGCGACTTACGTGCGCGACGGCGGCACGCTGGTCTACGTGGGCGACGGCAAAGACCCGTTCCACGGGATCCGCGCCTGGTGGAACACCGGCAAATACCGCGACGCAACGCCGCTGGAATCGCTGCTGCGGCTGCTGGGCGTCGATGAAAACGCCCCCGCGGGCACGTATCCCTGCGGCAAAGGCCGTTTCGTGCTGCTGCGGGACTGCCCCGCGGACTACTGCACGGACGCGGCCAGATCGGACGGCTTCGCCGCAAAGATCGGCGACCTGCTGGGCGTGGCGCCGGACGCTGACTACATCTCCCTGCGCCGTGGCGAGTACATCGTCTCCGCCGTGATGGAGGAGTGCGCCACCAACGCGCCGCTGACGCATACCGGCCTGTTCGCCGATATGCTGGACAACGACTTCACGATCGTGACGGAAAAGACGCTGCGCCCCGGCGAGTACGCGGTGCTGGCGGACCTGACGCGCATCCCGGGCGAGGCCGCCGTGATCGGCACCTCCATCCGCGTCAACGCCTTCGACGTGACGGATACCGGCTTCACGCTGTCCGGCTGCGGCGCGGATTGCGACGCGCGCATGCGGCTGCGCCTGCCCCATCCGCCCAAAGCGGTTCGGTGCGAGATCGCCGCGGCCGGGGGCGACGGGACCGCCAAGCCCGCGGATCTTTCCTTTGTCTGGGACGAACGGAGCTCCACCGTGTTGCTGTCCTTCCGCAACACGGCGGGCGTCACCGCGATCACGGGCATATTTTAGGTCCATCACGGATTTTTGTGGGATTCAAAAAAAGATTGCAAAAAGTTTTTTTCAATTGTCAAGCCCATATATTATAGGACGGTCACGGGATATACGGCGGCGTACCGCCGCATATCCGCGTTCCCGTCCGAAACGGCAGTATTCTTCCGTGCTGCCGGGCAGGGATCCGCCCCGCCCCTATGGTTCTATCTCACAATAATCCGTGAAGAACCAGTTTTCAACGCATGCAAAGGGCCGTAAAAGGCCGCCTGCGGCGGTATCTGCGGCGTAACACTGCCGACGAAAAAACGGAACCGGACGATTTGCCCGGTTCCGCTGTTTTTTTGCGGGGTCGCCGTCTTTTCAGACAGCTTGGCGTTTATCTGCGGCGGAACAGATTCAGGAACCAGTTCCTCACGCGGATGAAGAAGCGGAGCAGCGGCTCAAGGAACGAGATCTTCGCCTTGTAATACTTGCCGCAGACGTCGCAAAGATCGTCGTTGTCCGCGTCCACGTGGCCGGTGGGCGGCGCGGTGACGTCCTTCTTGGTCGTGCCGCAGATGGAGCAGGTGTAAATATCGCCTTCCGCTACGGTACAGCTGGCCTCCGTGTGTTTGGAGAACACATAGTTGTGAGCGCCTTCGTGTTTGAAAACGCCGTCGCTGCCGAAGGAATAGATCTGGCCGTCGATCTCCACCTCGCCGGTCTGCATCAGCGCCGTCGTGGGGTCGAAGTAATACGTCTTTCCGTCGATCGTCATCCAGCCGGTCGCGGGCGTCTGTCCCCAGTAATACCGCATGCCGCCTTCTTCTTCCACCCATACGTAATCCAGCAGGTGTCCGTCTTCGGCGAAATGGTAGGTGATCCGCTGGCCGGTGTAGATCACGATAATGGTTTCGCCCGTCAGCATCTTGCCGGGGTGGTTGGCGTTGGTGGAGAAGAAATAGGTCTTGCCGTCGATATCGTTCCAGCCGGTCAGGTAGCTGCCGCCGCGGTAGCAGCGAGTGTAGCCGTCCTCCGTCATTACGAAAACGCCGCCCACCTGCTTGCCTTCGTCGTCAAAGGTGTATTCGATGCCGTCGATCGTGCGCTTGCCCGCCGGGACGGTCAGACCGTTCTCGTCGAAATAGTAGCAGTCGTTTTCAAGGATCAGCCAGCCGGTCTTGGGTTCGCCGAATACATAGTAGCGCGTTCTGCCGGTGGCGGCGTCCTGCGCAAAGCCGGTGTAGTTGCCGATCGGTTTCGTGTAGCCGCACACAGTGCAGGTCAGCTCGCTGCCGGTGGAGGCGAAGACGTGTTCGCCGGTCTCGGAGCAGGTGACGCTTCTCGTAATGGTGTAGGAGTCGATCACGTCGTCCGTGTACGCGCCTTCGTCCAGCGCAAAGACCTCGTGGGTCTCGATGGTCATTTCCGTATCGGTGGTGTGGACCGTGAGGTAGATGGCGTTGTATTCGCCTTCCACCGCGTTGCTGCCCCTGACGAACGCGTAGGGGAACGCTTCATTTTCCACCACTGCGTAGGATTTTTCGCCGGTGGAGCCGCAGATGAAATAAACCGCGCCGTTCTCGTCGTCGCGCTCACCGCCGGTGACGGGATAGGTCCTGACGTAGGAGTGGTCGTGCCCGCTGAAGACCGCGTTGAAGCCGACCTCGTCCACCAGCGGCGGGATCAGGCGGTTGACGTTGCTGCTGCCGCCGCCGGGATTGGTATAATAGGCGGGCTGGTGGATGGTAAGCACCTTCCACAGGGCGGTGCTGGCGGCCGCGTCGTTCTTCACCCATTCGACGGCTTCCTCGTACGTTTCGGTGGAACCGGCGTAGTTGATGACCGCCACGTAGACGTTGCCGTACGCGGAGCTGTAGGCCAGCGGCGCTTTGCCGTCCGCCGTCGTCATGCCGAAGTAATCGGCGGAGTTTTCGCCGTCAAAGTCGCCGTAATACTCATGGTTGCCCAGCACGTGGACGATGGGCCTGGTGCTGAGATAACCGGCGGAGAAGATGGAGGCCACGTTGACCCACCATTTATACATACCGCCGTTGTCTACCGCGTCGCCGGTCTGGATGCCGAAGGCGTAATTCGCGGAGGCGTCGTCCAGCGCGGCAAGGATGGCGTCTAAATTGGAGGTATCCTCGTCCTGCATATCGCCGATGATGAAGAAATCGGTATCGACGTTCTTCCTGCCGGTCTTAAAGGTGCGCAGTTCGGACATCCTTGTGCCGTCGCCCACTCTGTAGACGTATTCGGTATCGGGCGTCAGACCGGAGATGACCACCTTGTTGAACAGCAGCGCCTTGTTGTTGACCACGTTGCCGGTGGAGGCCAGCTCCTCGGTCCGGCTGACGCCGGTCACCGTGATCAGCGCGGTGTCGCTCTGCGCCTCATAGGCGCTCTTTGCGGCATACTGCGCCACGGCGGCGGCGTCGGCCGCCACGGGGGAGGCGAACCAGCTGACGTTGATCATGGTAGAGCCGTCCGTCGCGCCGTTGACGACGATGGAGGTGGGATTGCCCTCTTCGTCGCCGCCGGAGAGATAGCTTTGAGAGGTATAGATGAAGGAGATCAGGCCGTCCTTTTCAGCATAGACTGCAAAGTTCATTGCTTCCGCGGTGAACGCGTCGGTGAACAGTTCGCCGTCCGCGTCCGTCGGCGTCGCGGACAGCGCGGTGCCGTCGCTGTAATAGAGGGTGGCGCCTTCCACGGGAAGGCCGTTCAGGTCGGTGACGTAGAATTTGCCGCCTGCCGCGCCCACCAGGAACACGTCGGAATTGACGATCAGCGGCGCGATGCAGGAGGTGTCGATCCGGCCGCCGAAGGTGTCAAGCACCTTTTCGTTGTCGGCGGCGGCGTAGGTCAGGTCGCCCTTGTCCAGACGGAACGCCACGTTGATGCTGTCGGCGGGCACGTCGGAGGGGATGGAGTAGACGATCCGGGCGATCACGCCGTCCTCCGGTACCGCTTCGCCGTCTTTTGCCAGCTTGAAGCTGATCACGGCGTTGGTCCTGTCGTATTTCGCCTCGCCGTCCAGCGCAAAGCCCTCGGCGGGCTCCACTCTCACGTTGCCGTAGTAGGAGGTAAACAGCGCGAAGGTGTGCACGTCCACGGCGGCGGCGGTCAGGTCGGCCGCTTCCTCCGCGATGATATCAAGCGTGTATTCCGTGCCCAGCACGGGGTTGTTCTGCTCGGCGACCATGCGGCCCTTGGAATCGTTTTCGCCCGCCACGGTGAAATATCTGGTTTCGGTGGTCTTGTTGCCGAAGTTGTCGTACACCGTGACGCTGACGCTGTGGGCGCCGTTGCCCAGCACCGCGTCATAGAGGTAGATCTCCTCGTCGCCCGTGTTGATGAAGCAGCGGTCGGTCACGTCCTTGCCGTCGATCAGCATGGTCACCTGCTCGGGGTTGATGCCCGTCATGTACTTGTCCTCCGCGTCCTTGTAGGAGGCGCGGATGGTGACGGTGTTGTCGTTCAGGACGGTGCTGCCGCTGACGAACTCCTCCGGCGCGCCGAGCGTGTCGTAACGGATGGAGGTGACTTCCGGATTCTTCGTGTCGTCGGTATTGGAGCTGTAGATCAGCTGGATGTTGTCCACGTAGATCGTGCCGGCGGCCTTTGCGCCGTTGTTTTCGCCGGGCTGGTAGGAGACCCAGAACACGCCGCAGCCCTGGTAGAAGCCGTAGGGATAGTTCTGCGGCGCGATATTGGAGCAGCCGGTGACGGGGTTGGCCAGGTCGATCTCCACGTATCTCCAGCCCACCCAGTTGGTGGCGTGCTGGTCGTCGTCAAAGTCGGAAACAGGAGCGTAGGAGATGCCCTCGTCGTTTTTGCAGCAGTTGAGATAGATCGCGAAGTTCGGGAGGCCCTCCGGCACGTAGACCCATGCGCCGATCTTCTTGGGCGAGCCCTCGAAGAAATAAGTCGGGTCTGTCACGCGCAGATAGTTGTTGGAGTTTTTCGACAGGTTATAGGTCGAGTAGTCCACGTCGATGCGCAGCGCATGGTCGCCGAAGCGCACCGGCTCGCCGCTGTCCGCGGAAATGACGGTGCTCTTCATGCCGGAGTAGCCCAGCGAGGCGTTGGGCCAGCTGTACAGCGGGTAGCCCTCCTGCCGGTACTGCTCGGCGAACACGTCGTGGCCCAACAGCTCTGGGTTCAGCCCCATTTCGTTGTTCCTGTCGTAGGTGGGCAGCGTCATGGACGGGATGTATTTCAGCCTGCCGTTGGAGGCGGCGGCCTCTTCCGCGTCGTCCGTGTACTCAAAGTCGTACAGCATCACGGGCGCGGCGCCGATCACGGCGGTGAAGCTGCCGGAAACGGCCGCGTCGTACGCGCTTGTCACCGTCACCGTGCCGGTGCAGGAGATGGCGGAAGCGGCCGTAAATATATTGCCGGAGAAGGACCCCATCAAGGTGTCTGCAAAAGCGGACTGTTGTGCTGCAGACAATTTTTTAACTATGGTGATGGTGGCAGGATGCGCTTCGTCGAATAACAGCACGCCGGTAGTGCTGTCATAGGTGTAACCGGATTCGAGCAGATTGCCGTCCACATAGACGTCAATCGCCTCGGTCGGGTTTTCCAGCGTAAAGCTCATCGTATAATACCGGAAAATGACTTTCCCATTGCCTGCCTTACGCGCATGGCGGAATGTAATAACGCCGGTATCAGGATCGTAAGTATAGTCCGTTACAGACACGCCGTCACATTTGACATAGTACAGCGCGGTGGGATGCGGCTTGTCGGCAAGAGTGGCCTGATAGGTATACATCTCATATGAGATCTCGATGACGGCGTTCTCTGCGGGAACATTGACAAACTTTGTTTTTCCGGATGCTTTGTCATAGGTATAGTCTGTCGTTTTCGTCTGTGTGACGCCGTCAATTTTTACGGTTTTTAACGCAGAAGCAAGCGCGGAAATCGTAAACGTATCGGTTATTCCATCGCCGGTGAACGTCTCGGTGATTACCTCAGTATGGATGCGGGTATCGGCACCGTTTAATTTTATCTGAGTATAGGATTTTCCGTTAAATTCTTCGTCTTCGTCTACCAAAATGAAACGATCGTCTACATACCTGATTTTTCCGTTACCGTAATCAAATTGTTGATTCTGAGAGAACTCCGCTTCCTTGCTCCACACCAGGTCCCCATCCTTGATGTTGATGGTCCTGCCGGCGTTCTTGGCGACAATACCGAAATCGGAAGATTCGTCAAAATCAAGGGAATATTCGTCGCTGGGGATATACAGCTCGTCGGGGGTGGCGATCTCAATAAAGGTGCTGCCCACTACCGCGCCGCCGGAAACGTAATTCACGTTGACGACGCCGGTGCTGCCGTTGGAGGTAAACACGCCCTCCGCGGTGATGGAGCCCTTACCGGCGCTGTCAGCCGCCAGCGCAAAGGCGCCGTCCGCGGGCAGGGGAGCGCTGCCGCCGGCGGAATCCACGCCGATGGCGGAAAAGCTCACCGTGGAGTTAGGCGTATAAAGCGTATTGTTGGGGGTCAGCGCCGCGTGGTCAAACTCGCCGGAGGGTCTCGCCGTGGACACGATGAACAGCGAGGAAGCCACCGCGCGTTCCACCGCGTCGGAGGGACGGTTGGCCAGCTCCAGCGCAGCCTTTCCTTCGTATTTGGCAAGATAGGTGGTGGAGCCGCCGCCGTCCAGGTTCAGCACGTTCACGCAGCCCAGATCCATCATGATGGTGGCCAGGTCGTAGTCGGACAGGTTGCTGGAGATGGGGTAGTTCCGCCCGTCCACACACACGACCACTATGGACCCGTCTGCCTTCATGCCGACGCAGGTTTTCGGCGCGATGTTGGATTCCGGATCAAGGCCGGGGCCTACACGTTCACCGTTCTTTAAGATCATGTAAAAACCGCTGACGCCCTCGCGCAGTGTATTGAGAACCTTCTGCGTCAGCTTTTCACCCATCACGTACTTGCCGTCCTTGGTCACGCCGAAGTACGGTCTGCCGAGGCCTTCCTTATAGATGTTGCCGCCCATGATCAGGCAGCCGGTGGGTTCGCCGGTCTGCATATTGAAGATGTCCGCGTTGAAGGCGGCCACGATGTTGGCGCCTGTCGCGTTCTGCGCGGCTGCCGCCTGGTCGCGCACCTTCTGCATCTTCCAGCGGGAGCCGTTATAGTCGGCGTAACCCACCATAAACCCGGCGGAAGAGGAATTGGTGTCAACGGTGACGGCGTAAACCATTTCCTGCTGCATGCCGGAGGTCTTGTTCACGATCACGCGGTTTTCGGTAACGCCGGGCGCGATCTTATACTCGGTTTCGGAGATCTTGTAAAAATCCCCGGTGGGCGTATAGTTGCCGGCGGCCAGCGCCGGTTCGGAAAGCACGGACAGACATGCCAATCCGGACAGCGCAAGCGTCGCCGCCAACAGCAGTGAGATACTTTTCTTTAATAATCTGGACAAAAAGATCATTCCCTTCTTTTGTTCTTATTTTTAATTATAAAACAAAAAGAAAAATTTTACAATCGGCATTATTTCATAATGTTTTTCCTCAAACATTGGATATAACGACGGAAAAAAGGGGATCTGCCGTGCGGCAGATCCCCGTTGAGACTGTGCGAATGTCCCGTTCGTATATCAATGAAGCCTTTTTCAGCAGACCGTCTGCGCCTTGGCGAAGATCGCTTTGATCTTCTCAAACATGGCGAGGATGCGGTCGATCAGGCGCTGCAGCGCGGAACCGGCGTTGGTCTTCTGCGGCTCCGCCGTAAAGCGGAATCCGTCGATCTGCAGATCGGCGTTGCTGCCGGTGAAGCACAGACGCACTTCCGTCACGCCGTCCAGCGCGTTGTTGTTCCAGCGGTCCGCGCCGCCGCCGAAAAGTCCCAGCTCGTTCAGGTCGAAGGTGTATTCGTGCCATGCGCCGTCCGCCGGGATCACGGCGCTGTTTTTACCGCTTTCCGTACACAGCGGGCAGTAGTACAGCGCACCGCCCTTATAAAGCCGCAGCTGGTCCAGCGTCACGTCCTTTTTGCCGTTGTTTTTGAGCTGCACGGAAAGCGTGCCGTAACGTGTGTAATCGGTGTCCATGCTGTCCACCACACGCTGCTTGCCGTTGCGCTTTTCCGTAAACTTTGTTGAAACGGAGAAGATGAGAGTCTTCGCTTTGACGCCGAGGGAGCCGATGCCCTCCGCCGCGTCGTCGGAAATCGCCAGCGCGGCGCTTTTGGCGGTCCATACGTCCGTCATGCCGGGGTCGCCGCTGAAGTTCTGCCACGCGGTCAGCGTGTCGCAGCGCAGCCATTGGGCGTCGTCGAACTGCTTTTTCACCGCCGGGTCGGCAGCGCCGAAGGCCGCCGCCGGCTGGTACTTTTCGCCGTTATAACTGCTCCACAGGTTCGCGCCGGTGGAAATGGAATTTACGGCGTAGACGGCGCCCACGGGCTGCGCCACGTCGTCGTTCCACACCCGCACGGTATCGGCGGAAACGATTTCCGCCTGCGCGGGCAGACAGACGCCGTCCGCTCCGTACACGGCAAAGCCCCGCAGGGCGTCGCCGTCGCAGATCAGCCCGTCGCCGACGTTGGAGAAGGTCACGCTTACGCTGTCGTCCTGCGCTGCCGTCGCGGTCATCGCGGGGGCGGAGGCGGGCGCGCCGCTGCCGTATGTCAGCGCCAGGGCGCAGTTCGCCATGCGCTCGGCGATGGGCTTCTTCGTCATGGGATGGATCGCGCCGCAGTCGTCGTAATAATCCAGCGGCAGGTCGTGCACCACCACCTCGCCGCGGCTGGCGGGATCGGCGGCGGCCAGTTCGGTGAACGCCTCGTTGAAGGCGGTCTCCGCGTAGGGCCCCTTGCCGTAGTTATAGGAAACGATCTGCGTGAACACGATGGGGAACCGGCCGTTCTCATAGGAGAATACGTCGGTATAGCTGTCCTGCATCAGGTCGAACAGCCGGCAATAATACGCGGGATCGTTATACAGCATCAGGTCCGTTTCGCCCTGGTACCAGATGCCCCCGGCGGGACGGAAGTTGACGAGAGGCGCTACCTTGGAGTTGTAAAGCCCCGTCATGTCGATATGGAACTGGCGGTCGCCCTTGTCCCAGTCCTCCAGCGCGATATACGCCCCGTGGGCGGCCATCGCGTCCGTCAAGTCCGCGTCGGCTTCGATGGCGTCCCGCGGGATCCACGCGGCAAGGCCGGAACCGCCCACGGACACGTTCAGGATGCCCACGGGTATATCCAGCTCTTCCATCAGCTTTTCAGCGAAGAAATAGCCGCAGGCGCTCATGCCGTATACGTCCGTCCGGTCGCCGGTATACCAGTAACAGCCCTGCGCGTCGGTCTGCGGCAGCTTGTCGGAGCAGTACGCGCCGTCCTTTACCGGATGGGGCACCTGCAGTACCCGCAGGTTTTTGCTGCCGGTCTGCCCGGCCGCCTGCATCTCCTTGCCCTCCGGCGTGTTGCCGAGGCCGTATTCCATGTTGCTCTGTCCGAAGGAGAGCCACAGCTCGCCGAACACCACGTCCGAAAGGGTTTTTACCTTGCTGCCGTCGGCGTAAAGCGTGACGGTGTAGGCGTCGTAACCACCCGCCGGCGCGGTAAAGGAAAGGGAGAACGTGCCGTCCGTCCCGGCCGTGCCGGTCGCCGTACGTACCACGCTTCCCGCGGCGTCCTTCAGTTCCACGGTCAGCGCCGTGCCGGGGGCCGCCTCGCCCGCGAACACCGCGTCGGCGTTCTGCCGGAACAGCATATGGTCGCCGTATACGTTATACAGCTGCGCTCCTGCATCCGCCGCGATAGCGGGGCAAACCGTCCCCGCCAGCAGGGCGGCGCAGAGCAGTAATGATAGGAACAGTTGATGTTTTTTCATGGCAAGCTCCTCCTTGCTCGTCGTTGCGTTTGATTTTATTCTTCCCGCGTTTTGCGGTCTTCTTCCTTCAGGCGTTTGCGGTCGTATCCCTTTTTGTTTTTCACTACGCGGGTGACGGGGGAAAGACCGCCCCACGTGCCCCGTCGGGCGGCGTAGTGTTCGCGCTGTTTTTTCTTGCTCTGTTTTTTCAGCGGGATCATCTTCATGGTCATTTCTTCCCGGCAAAGGCGTTGCGCAGCAGGTCGAGCAGCATGCGGAAGAACCGCGCCAGCTTCACGCAAAGCGTTTCCCGCGCGTAGGGGGCGTCCGTGCCCGCGCCGCCGTAGCAGCCGATGTTGCGGCTGACGATCTCATTGCCGAAGAAATCCGTCGTACAGTCGTCCAGTGCAAGCTTGTAACCTGTCCCGATCAGTGGGGAATCCTTGGAGAGCATGAAAGAGGCGGGGGCCGTTTCATCGTCGCCGGAAAAGCCTGGAACGGTATTGTATTTGATCCCCGCTTGCACGTCGGTGAAGCAGTTGTAACAGCAGTTGCCCGCGATCACGTTCCCGTCTCTGTAATAGGTGTGGAAGTCGGTGTTCATCCGGTAACCGTCCCGCATCACGATGATGTTGTTGACAAAAAAAGAATCGTAGATATTGTCGAGGTCGAACCGCTGGGAACCGACGATGGTATTGTTGTAAAACAGCAGGTTTTCCTCGCCCGCGCCGCCGGCCAGCTTGTTCCTGCCCCTGTCGTCGTTGACCGAAAGACAGTAACGGACCACGTTGCCCACCTGACGGGTGTTCTGGGCGTTGTTGCACATGAACCGCACGTTGTCGTGGGAATAGATATACTGATAGGTGCAATGGTTCGACCAGGAATCGAAATCCACGGTCATGCCGTCGCCCACGTTTTTCTGCCCGGCGATCTCGCAGTATTCGATGGTGCTGTTCTCGCTGCCCCAGAACCACGCCGCGGCGGTAAAGTACAGCACCTCGCCGTTTTCGTCCACGCCCTCGCCCTGGCAGCAGTCGATCACCCGGCAATGGGTCATCAGCGCGCCGTCGCAGATGCCGATGATAACGGCCTCCGCATCCATGTCGTGGAAATATGTGTCGCGGATCAGCGCGTTTTTGTTGTATACCGGGGCCAGATCGCCGAATACGTCGCCGCCCCATGGGCTGCCGAGGGACTGGTCGTACGCGCCCCATAAGCTGACGCCGTTGCCGCAGTCGTACATCTCGCAGTCCTTCACGGTGAAGCCGTCCACCGGGTACAGCGACCGGGCGGGCAGGCCCTTCACCATCACGCAGGCGCGGGCGCCGGCGGCGCCGGCGGAAAGGTTATCCCGTGCGGTCATCTTGCGGTTCTGAATATGATGGATCGTCAGCCGTTCCAGCGCGATGTTCTCGCTTGGCGCGGTCAGCGCGTCGATCCAGATCCCGCCGCCGTTTGGCGCGGTGATCTCCAGATTGCAGACCGTCACGTAGGAGCAGTCGAACAGACGCAGCACCTCCGTGGGCGCGTCGGTGGTCAGCAGGGGGGCGTCTCCCTCGCCGTAGGCGGTGATCCGGATGGGCGCTTCCTCCGTGCCCCGGCTGTTGCGCAACGTCAGCGTGCAGGGGTATGTCCCGCCCCGGCGGAACAGCACGGAATCCCCGGCCTGCAGGGTGCATTCGGTCACCGGGACCGTTTTCCATGCGGTCTCCGGGGAAAGCCCGTCGCCGGTCTCATCGTTGCCGTCGAGGGCGTCGATGTAGTAGACCGTCCCCCGCGCCGCCGCGAGGGAAGCGGCGGGCGACGCGCACACGCCGACCAGCAGCAGGCAGAAAAGCAGGGAAAGATGTTTTTTCATATCCGGAACCTCCCGCAGGCTGGATGAAAGATATCACGCTTTAACCATAGAATACCATGGTTTTTCCGAAAAGGCAACAGGAAAATGGGAGAGGGTTTATCCATGCGGATGGTTTTGTCCGGAACCGGTACGGCGGAGGGGACCGGCGCGCGCTCTTTTATCCCGGCTTGCCGGTAGACCCGGTTGCAATCCCCCGGCGCATGTGTTATGATAAAAAAAACGGCGCTGACCGAAAAACGGAACGCGAGAAAGGATACCGACATGAAACAGGACTGTCCCATCACCGGCGCGGGGGAGAACACCCCTTCGATCCCTTATTACTTTTCATGGATCAACAACACGAACGAGGGCTCCACGGAGCGCCAGACGCTCATCAATCTGGAGTTTTTCCGCTATATGAAGGAAACCTACGGCATGCAGATCCGCATCTACGCCTGGGACGCGGGCAACTTTGACGGCGCGGCTGAGGGCTACGGCGACGTGAACGGTGAAAAATTCCGTTCTCAGTACCCGGAGGGCTACAAAAACGTGGTGGCGAAGGCGGCTCAGCTGGGCGTCCGCTTCGGGCTGTGGGGCAGCCCCGACGGCTTCGGCGACACCCCGGAGCAGGAAAAGGAGAGGGTGGATTTTTACGTCCACCTGTGCCGGGACTATCATTTCGCCGCCTTCAAGCTGGACGGCGTCTGCGGGACGCTGCGCCCGGAAAAGGCCAAGACCTACGCCGCCATGATCGAAGAGTGCCGCAAATATTCCCCGGACCTGATCCTGCTGAACCACCGGCTGGACTTCCACGAGGCGCAGAAGTACGTCACCACCTTCCTGTGGAACGGCGAGGAGACGTATACCGACGTGTTCGCCCACAACCGGGTCACCGCGCCGCACAACCGCGCCTATCTGTTTTCCCGCGGCCACGTGAAGGACGCAAACGGCAATCTGCTCCGGCTGGCGGAGGACCACGGCGTGTGCCTTTCCTCCGCGCTGGATTATTTTGAGGACGACCTGATCTATCAGGCCTTCGGGCGCTGCCTGATCGCCGCGCCGGAGATCTACGGCAACCCGTGGCTGCTGAAGGACGCGGAGCTGCCGCGTCTGGCGCGCATCTACCGGCTCCACGCCCGGTACGCGGAGATCCTTGTCAACGGCATGCTGCTGCCGCCGGAGCTGGGGGCCAACGCGGTCTCCCGCGGGAACGATGATATTCGCCTGATCTGTACCGGCAACGACTCGTGGGAGCCGAAAACGATCGCGGTCCCGCTGGATGAGATCGGGCTGGCGCCGCGGGGACCGGTGCGGGTGATCCTGCGCCACCCGTGGGAGGAATATCTCGGCACGTTCGGCTGTCACGATCGCGTTCCCGTCACGCTGCCGCCCTTCCGCGCGGTACTGATCGAGGCGGCCGCGGCGGAGCAAGCCGCCCCGGTGCTGACGAACTGCGCCTATACCGTGATCACGGAGACGGACGAAGGCGCGCCGGAAAAAGTGACTATCCTGCGGTGCGGCGACAGGGATATCGGTCTGCTGCAAAACGGAGAAACCGTGTTTTACCGTAAAGGCGAGCCCACCGACCGCATGGAAAAAGCCCCGGTATATCTGGGCGACCTGACGGAGGAGACGGAAAACCCCGCGAACGGCGAGGAGCTGTACGAGGCCGCCGTGTTCGCCATCAACAACGATTCGCTGGAGGCGCGCTGCCGCGTCCGGGCGGGGGAGACCGCCATTCCGGAGGTGCGCGCCGCGCGGGAGGCGTTCTTCGCGCAGGATACCTACCGGCTGCGGGGCTGCGAGGCGGCGGCGATGTTCGACGGCGACGAAAACACGTTTTTCGACGGCCAGTCCCGCAACTACTGCGACCACCCGCTGCGGATCGACGGCGGCTGTCTGCGCATCGATCTGGGCGAGACGGTGGCGGCGGACGAAGTGGCGATCGAGTGCTTTGCCATTGACAAGCCCACGCGGGAGGTGCCCGCGCAGCAGATCCCCAGGTTTGCGGAATACGCCGATAGTTTCTCCGATTGGAAACAGAGCGGCGAGGCAGTGGTGACCGACTGCGGCGAAATGACGCGGCGGATCGTGAAATTTACCGTTCACACGCTGTACGAAGCCGCCGGCAAGCGCCTGCGCGTCAGTTATCCCGTCGGCGGAAAGCTGCGTTACCTGCGTATCGCGGAGCCCATGGACCGGATCTTTTCGGTCACGGTCGTCAAAGGCGGCCAACCGGTCAAATTGAAAACGCCCACAGGCAGCAACCTGCAGGCGCACTACGATAAAAAAAGGACCAAACTGATTCAATATACCGACGTCACGATACCGGAATACCGTCCCGGCGCGTATCTGGCGGTGGGCGTCAACGGCGACCACGGCGCGGAGGGCGTGTACTGCGCCGCCGAACTGGACGGCGTGCTGCGGGGCTTTCCGGGCCGCGCCCCCTCCTACAAGGCGAACGTGTGGGAGCACCGGGTGTGCGACGAGCCGCTGAACAACACGTTCTACTTCCCGCTGCCGGAAAACGCCGCGGGCAAAACGGTGCGCCTGTACGCCGTGTTCTCCACGGACGCGGGCAAAAACTGCGTGTGCAAAGCATATCTTTGCGACCGCCACGACTGAAGCCGATTCAATACAGAACCTCCGACTTTAATTCGCCGAGTTCCTCCTTCGGCACCGCGTGGCAGGGGAACACCGGCCGTTCCTCGCCGTCGCATCTCACGATCAGGCGGTCGTCGGAAAACCGTCTGCCGTCGTCCTCCGTTACTACCGGCGCGAAGGGCTCGTAGGTAAACAGTTCTTTATTCTGCCAATAGCATAGCAGCGCCTCCGCGTAGCGCATGGTGCAGCATTGCGGCGCTTCGTAGCCGCTGATCCGCAGCACCGGCTGTTCGGCGGTGACGCACTTATTCGTGCCCGCGCCGCCGTTGTCCCGCTGGCAGAACTGCAGCCCGTTGGCCCAGACGCGCCGCGCCAGCGTGCGGTAGCGGTCCTCGCCGGTCAGGCGGTACAGCGATACCGCCAGCAGCAGGCTGTCCACCACCGCGCAGGGCTCCGTCCAGGTGTCTTTCCTGCCGAACCAGTTGAAATTCTCGTAGGTCAGCGTCATACCGTGGCGCAGGTAGCGGTCGAATTCCCGCCGCACCGCCCGCAGATAGTTTTCGTCCCGCGTGGTTTCGTAAAACGTCAGTATCCCCCGCAGACAGGTCAGCGACGTGTGGGTTTGGAACCCCCGGGCCACCATATCCGCGTTCAGGAACACGCCGATCACCTTTTCCAAAAACGCCTTGGCGCGCCCGTCGCCGGTCAGCGCGTAGTATTGTGCCACGCCGTCCACGCACATAAACGCGCACCCCACGTCGGAGGAAAGCGCCCAGCCCTTCCCGGCGCCGTTGATATGCCCGTCCACGCCGCCCCCGGCGGAGGAGCGCTCCAGCGGGTAATCGTCATACAGCGGCAGCGCGGGGAGGTACAGGCGCTCGAACGTGCTCTTCAGCGCCTCCGGCGCGAAGGGACCGCCGAAGGCCCTGTCATATTCGATCAGCCCCCGCAGGTACCAGTTGTGGCCGGAAAGCTGCTGTTCGTCGGCCTGTCCCGCTTCCGGCGCGTCGCCGAAAAACAGATACCGGTTCGTCCGCGCGGGCAGGTCCCGCATCATCTGCTCCATGCAGGGCGCCTTGCGCCCGCTGATGCGGTAATGGCACGTGAACGCCAGCAGCGCCCGCCCCTCCCGGTCGCCGGGCCAGCCGGGGTTGCCGTCAAAAAGGCTGTCGCAGTCGTAAGGCGGTCGTTGCAGCCGCTGAAAATGCTTTTCGATATTGACTTCACCGTTCGGTGTGCGCCAATGCGA
This sequence comes from Clostridia bacterium, assembly GCA_017428085.1. Taxonomy (GTDB): domain Bacteria; phylum Bacillota; class Clostridia; order Oscillospirales; family Acutalibacteraceae; genus RUG806. The sequence continues at coordinate 28,829 of JAFRRP010000077.1, forward strand.
TTCGATCGTTTTTATCGGATTCATTGTATTTTTTTGTCCTCTCGATCCGGGAATCCTGCCGTTCTGCCGGTGATCACCTTTGCGAACAGCACGGTAAAATCCGTCAACAGCTTACGGAAGATCCCGAAAAAGCGGATCTCCGCCGGCAGGTCCCGCGTTTCCCTGTCCTCCGCCGGCGCTTTTACCGCTTTGTCGTTTACAAAATCGTACCAACGGACCACGCGGGTCTCATATTATTCTGCCATACCCGTCCCGTGATCACCGGCGTTTTTTGATGTTGAAATGGTAAAGGTGTTTATTTTCCGCAGTAATACGCGATGGCTTCCGCGGCGAACGCGGCCGTGCCTTCGCCGCCCGCCCGGTCGATGTTTTCGGTGAACGCGCCGTCCGCGGCGTACAGCCGCCCCAGCCCCGCCAGGATCTCGTCGGTACACGTGTAAAAATGCGCGGTGATATATTGCTGCAGCGCTTCCACCTGCGCCTGCGCCTCCGGCGCGGACGCGGGCTTGTCTTTTAATTGGCCGAAGACGGACAAAACCGCCGTCAGCCCGTCGGCGGCGTTTTGCCTGTCCTCGCGGTTCTGCCCCGCGGTCCTTTTCTCATATTCTTTGTAGGCGTCCGTATCGCCCCACCGGGCCTTCGCCTCTTTCGCGCAGGCGTCGAGCTTGCTTGTGTCAAACGCGGAAAAATCCATAGTTCCGTCTCCTTCTTCCTGAATCGTACGGGCGAGCCGGATCAGCTTTTCCAGCCGGTCCTTTTTCAGCGTCAGCAGGCCGATCTGCTGTTCCAGCGCTTCGCGTCTGTCAAAGTCCGGGCGCTCCATGATCTCCCGGATCTCCTTCAGCGGGAATTCCAGTTCCCGGAACAGCATGATCTGCTGCAGCCGCGCCAGATCCGCATCGCCGTACAGCCGGTAGCCGGCCTCTGTCCGCGCCGTGGGCCGCAGCAGGCCGATCCGGTCGTAATATTGCAGCGCGCGGATCGTCACGCCTGTCAGCTCGCTTACCTCATGTACCGTTTTCATCCGGCGTCCCTCCCGTCGAAAACCAATATACACTATGACGCAGCGTCAAAGTCAAGTGTTTTTTTGGCAAAAAGGCCGCGTTTTCTTTTGGGCCTTAAAGGTGAATCCGCGCAGACCGGCGGGCAGCAGGCTGTATTCGTCCGTCCGGTTTTCCCCGTCGGTCAAAAAGCTGCCGGGGCCGCAGGAGTAAGCAGGCCGGGGCGTTTCATGCAGCGGCCCGAACACGTTGGCGCGCGTTCCCTCCACCGTCACCTCGATGGGCAGCCCGCGGCGCGCCGCTTCCGTCACGTCCGCTTCATAGGGCTCCCAGCCCAGCACCGTCGTTTTTCCCGCTGCTTCTACCTTCACGCAGGCCCCTGTAAAGTCCTTCGGCGTCAGCACGATCCGGTCCGCGCCGCCAAGATCTTTCAGCAGCGGCAGGTACGTTTCCGGGGCCAACACAAAGGTCAGGTTGCCGGTGAAAAACGGCATATCGTACGCGGCGTAATCGCCGCAGCCCATCAGGGGCGGCGCGGCCGCGAGGGTGCGGCGGCAGCCGTCCAGCTTCACGCCGAAATCGCCCACCAGATACAGCGCCTCGATATTGGTAGTGCGCAAAAAGGTCACGTCAACGGTGACTTCGTTGCGTCCGATTTTCAGCGCGCCCGCCGGAATATCCATCTTTTTGAAACACTCGTCGATCCAGAAGTCGTTGACGTCTTCGCAGGTCAGCGGTACGCCGTTGATCTCATAACGGTTCAGCTCCGGCCGTTCCCCCGCCAGAAACACGGGGGACGAGGGTAGAGTATCGACGTAAAACTCATAGGAGAGCCGCAGTTTACCGTATTCTTTTCGGTCGTACCGTTTGGCGTACCACGGCTGCAGCATATCGCCGCCCCGGTGCTCCAGCCCCACGCTGTCGCGCACCTGCCGGTCGATCCGCAGGACCTCGTCCTCGCGGCTCCACGCGCCGTCCTCCCATCGCCAGCGGCACCGGTCCAGCACACAGACGTCCGGCTCGTCGCAGCGGTAGGGGAATTCCCCGGTCAGCGTTTTTTCGGCGACGGTCTCGTAATGGGGCAGGGAAGGCAGCGCCTCTTGCCCGCGGGCAAACACAAAACACCTTGTGCCGCCCGCTTCCAGATCGAAGCGGACGCGGCAGACGCCGTCGGTCTCTTCGGCAAGCGAAGAGGCGTCGTAACGCCCGCCCGTATCAAGGTCCCATTCCTCCACCCGTCGTCCGGCCGGCGCGCGCAGGGATAAGGTCAGCCCCTGCCGCGGGGCGTCGCGGTCGGTGTTCAGTACGACCACCGCGTACCCGTCCCCGCCGAAGTCCCGGCGTACCTGCGCGAATACGGCCTTTTCGGTCTGTCCGTTCTCGTCCGTGACCGAGACCGATTCCCGCGAATACCGGCGCACGGCGTCGGCCAGCGCGGCTTCCTCATAGGGCACGCGGACGCCCCTGGCCGCCAGCGCGGCGGGTTCATTGGACTTTACCGCGTTCACGTATGCCGGCGCGTCGCCGCAGAAGATCACCGCGCCGCCCTTGTCCATGAACGCCCGCAGCAGATCCAGCGTGGTGGGGCGGATCGTGAGCATGTTCGCCACGATCACGGTGCGGTAGGCCGCCTGCCCCACGCGCAGCACGGGGCCGCCGTTTTCCGTTTCCACGGATGCCAGACGGGACATCATCTCCTCCTCGCCGTAATCGAAATCGATCTGGTTATCCGTGAGGAAATGGAACAGCTCCCGGTAGCGTTCCTCGTAAGGCTCCACGTCCGGCGAGGCGTTGCCGATCCAATGGGCCCAGCCGGCGTAGGCCTGGCACCAAAGGGACTCGATGGGGTTCAGCAGCAGCACGTCGCAGCCCGGCTGCCCCTCGGACAGCACCACGCCCATGCGGGCGAAGTGGTCTTCCACCGTTTTATAGTCTTTGTACCACGGGGACTGGTGCAGGATGGAGGCCGGGTAATCCCGCTTGGATTCGCCCTCCATGGTGTACCAGGACAGGTGCTGGCAGCGGAGGTTGATGCCGAACAGCGCCTGCCAGTCGCCCACGTTTTTGTGATTTTTAAAGCTGAACTGCCAGCCCGTACAGCCGTACAGCTCCGAAAGCAGCCATTTTTTGCCCAGCTGACGGGCGGCGGAGGATAACTGCTTGACGATCCAGTAACAGCGGTTGTGCTCCGTCAGCACGTCCACGCCCGGGTAGCCCATGTGCTCGTAAAAGCGCATCAGGGAGCCGTTGGGGACGGTCTGGTTCATCAGGCTGTCCTCGTGCAGCACGTGGCCCGTCAGGATCATATCGTGCGCCTCGCACCATTCGTTGATGGGCGCGGCGAACCGTTCCAGAAACAGTGCGTTTGCCAGATCGATATAAAACAGCTTCACCGGCGCGACCGGTTCGCCGTTTTTGCGGTAGAACAGCTCCGGCAGGATGGGGCGGCAGGCAAAGCCGTACCGCTTTTCAAACTCCTCAAAGAGGTCGTCCGTCCAGGCCGTGGCGCAGGACATGACGCCGTCGCGCTCCTCGCGGTTGTCGAAGCAGTGGCCCCGGTGGGGCTCGTCGGTAAAAATGCCCCTGATGCTGCGCCCCAGCCGGTCGCCGCAGTGTTTGGCGTACTGCTCGTGTGTCAGCTCGATAAAGTGCTCGGTGGCCTCCCGGCTCATGGTGTCCAGATAGGTCGTGCCGTTATAGACGGAGCTGGGCCGGTCGGGCGCCACGGCGAAGCGCAGCGCTTTCCAGACGCCCGGCTCGTCTTCCGCCGCACCGCCCTGCTGTTCCACGGCGGCTTTCACGGCCTGGGCCGCGTCCTCCCCGCAGGTAAAACCGGAAACGTCCAGCTCTTTATATGTATACAGATCGATGCCGTCGATCTTTGCCGCGTACAGGGCAAAGGAGCCCTCGTCCCAGTCGGTCTTCGCGGGGTCGCACTCGTAAACGTAAAGGGACTTCATCCGGTAGCGCGGGTCCACGGTGGCCTTGCCGCCGGCGGAACCGGAGGGCCAGCGGTCCTCGTCGTAGAGCCACGCCTCCATGCCGTCCGCTTCGGCGGCGTCCGCCACTTCGTTTATCAGCCGGAACCACTCTTCCCCCAGGTATTCGGTGATCAGCCCCGTGCGGGAGTGCATGAAATACCCGCCAAGCCCCATTTCCTTCATGATATGGGCCTGCCGCACCAGCTCCTCGCCGCGCAGCTCGCCGTTCCACGACCAGAAGGGCTTGCCGCGCCACGCGGCGGCGGGGGAGATAAAGCTTTTGATCAATCGGTCTTTGTCCATGTTCTTCCCTCCTGCCGTATAGAGTAGCACAGTTTCACGGAATTGAAAAGACCTTTCGGCGGACTTTTTTTACCGGTCCGTTTTTTTTTCGCCTTTGTTTTCTCCTGCCGATAACGGCTTGTTCTTTTGCCGCCGCCGGACGGCGTTTTTTCGGCGCGGCTCCCGCGTGAAGAGCGCTCCCGCCGCGGATAAGATGCGGCGGCTTTCCGCTTGACTTGTTCGGGCGCGTGTGTTATGCTTGTGCAGGAGAACGGTTTTTCGGTCATCCGGACGACTGCTCAAAAAAAAAAGAAGCCGGGTCCCCGCGCTTCGGAAGGAAGCCTCCATGTTAAAGTTGAAAGCGCTTACCGCCTTTGCCCTGATGCCCCTTTTGATGATACCGGGCTGTGTTTACGCCGACGCGCTGCCCGGGGCCGTGTGCGTCACGGACTTTGTCGCCGCGGATACCGGCGCGGACGTGGCGGACGCGCTGCAGGCGGTCATCGACGCCAACCCCAACCGCACGATCTGCTTCCCGGACGGGGAGTACCTTGTTTCGCATCCGCTGCGCACCCCCGCCGACCCCGCCAAAAGCGTCGATCTGCAGCTGGCCAATTTCGCGGTCGTCAAGGCGACGGACGATTTCACCGGCGGCGCGGTGATCGCGCTGGGCGGTAAAGACCCGTACAATACCACGGCGCGGGCGGGCAGCAACTACTCCCTTACCGGCGGCGTGATCGACGGCAATGATATCGCGGACGGCGTCAGCATCGATTCCGGCCGGGAGACCAAGGTGCAGAACACCGCCATCAAGCATACGGTGGTGGGGCTGCACATCAAGTACGGCGCCAATTCCGGCTCGTCGGACGCGGATATCAGCGATATCAACATCATCGGCAACAGCGCGGAAAACTCCGTAGGCGTCCTGCTGGAGGGCTACGACAACACGCTGACCAACATCCGCATCGGGTACGTGCGCACCGGCGTCGTCGTGCGTTCCGGCGGCAACTGCCTGACGAACATCCACCCGCTGTACCAGATCGACTGGGACCTGTACGAGGGCTCCTGCGGCTTCGTGGAGGAGGCCTCCAATAATCTTTATTCCTATTGCTATTCCGACCAGTTCCAGACCGGCTTCAAGATCATGGGGACCGGGCGCAGCGTGTACGACAACTGCTTTTGCTACTGGTGGAGCGGCGAGGGCGGCAGCTGCACCGGCTTCAAGGCGGAGGGCGACAGCTTCAACGCCACGGTGACGAATTTGCGCGTCGATTTCCGCGACGACACGGACAACACGATGTACGACGGCCCCGCAAAGGGCAGCGGTACGTTCCGCCGCCTGCTGGTCAACGAGGACAGATTAAACGCCAACCGCGCCTACCGTGTTTTTACCGAGGACAGTCCCGTGTTCCGTTTCCGTTCACTGCTGCGGCGGATCTCCGCGTTCTTCTCGTACCTGAAGGCGCTGTTCAGCCGCACCGTGGAATAAACGGTTCTCTGTTTTATCACCATATCGCAAAAACAAGGATCTCCATGTTCGGGGATCCTTGTTTTATGCGTTTTTCCCGGGACGGTCTGCGGCCGCAGAAATCACTTGATCAGCGGCTTGTGGCAGAAGGAGCAGGCGGTTTCCGTCAGAGGATTCCTTCTGCTGCAGAACATGCAAAGCACGTCGCCGTCTTTCCGTTTGTCGTATTTTTCATAGGGCTGGGGGAACCGGGGCAGATACCGCACCCGTTCGCCGATCTCCAGATAGTCGTATACGGCGATGTTGACCTCTTTTTTGCGGCGTTTGCCGTCTTCGCAGTCAAAGCGGACGGTGTATTTCGTGCGGGATTTGCCGCCGCGTACCTGGGAGTTTCCCATACGGATCGATATTTTCTTGTCGGCCACGGTGCCCTCAAAGGGCTTGTCCAGCTTATGCCTGATCGCGACGATCAGGGAAGCGAACGCGAAGATCGCCGAGACGATGATGCCGTAGACCGCCGCCTTGCCGATGTCCATTTTATCCGAAACGGCGCCGTAGATCAGGAAGCCGAGGAACGGCAGCACGACGAATACGGCCACGGCGATATTGCTGACGCGGTTGTTCTTTTTCAGCGCCGCGACGACTTCTTCGGAATCTACCAGACGGGAATACCCGACGGGACCCGTCAGGGGAGCGGAAACCGGCGTGGCGTAGACGGGCGCCGCGGGCGCGCCGGTGCCGACCGGTGTGCCGCAGTAGCGGCAGATCTTATCGGAATCGTCAAGCTGCGCGTTGCAGTTCCTGCAGATGATCATGTGGTTGGCCTCCGTTTTTTTCTTTTTTTACAATTACAGTATACGGCGTCCGGCAACGTTTGTCAAGCGAAGGGCGGAGAATTATTCCCTGCTGTTATTCATCTTTCCGCAGGGCTTCCCGCAGACGGTCGTAGACCTCGCCGGGGATATCCGGCATGCCGTGGGCGCAGCTGGGCAGGACGGTCCCGACGGCGGATTTCGGGTCGGTGCAGGCGTCGAAGTCCCTCCATTTGTCCCGCTGGGCGGGGTCGCGCAGGTCCGGGATCTCCTTCGGCGCGCCGCCGTCCAGCGCCGACAGCAGCGCGAAATACCCCGGCAGAAACATATCCAGCGCCTCGTACACGCCGATCACGTCGGCGTTTTTGTTGCCCCGGATATGCTGCACCGCGTTGTACATCACGTAGTAATCGGAGCCGCCGTGGCCGGAGGCCTCCGCAAATTCGGTCAGCCCGTCGGAAATGTTCGTATCGTTGAATTTGCCGTCGTCGGAGCCGACGACCTCGTCCGCGTTCATATACAGCGTGTTCACACCGCTGCCGGAAAGCTCCCTGCCGCTTTCCATCGCGCCTCTGGAGCCGTAAACGGAGTACCAGATGCTGTTTTTGGAGGGGGCCACGCCGTGAAGGCTTTTGACGACCGCGCCGTTTTCCAGCGTGACGATCTCCATGCCGTAGGGGGCGGCCTTGATGCCCATGCGCCGCGCTTTTTCGTTATACGCCCCCTCAAAGCCGGATACGCTGACGGGGCGCTTGCCGGAGATGTGGATCAGCGGGCCGAGGGAATGGGTGCAGTAATAAAACGCGCTCATGGTATTGCGCCAGTGGTCCGGGTCGGCGTTCGTCAGCTCCGCCCACTGGGGGCCGCAGTTGTGCATGTATTCGCCCTCGCCGTATTCAAACTCGCCGAATCTGCCCTCTTTGAACAGCTTGCGCATCTTTTTGGGCGCGCCCATGAAGCAGTAGTTTTCGGCGTACATGTATTTCATGCCGGTCCGTTCCACGGCTTCCGCCAGCTCCACCGCCTCTTTCATGGACTGTACGGGCAGCACCTCGCTGAGCACGTGTTTGCCCGCTTCCATCGCCTTGACGGCGTAGGGGGCGTGCTCGTTGGCGTAATTCGCCAGCACCACGCAGTCCATGTCGTGCTTGATAAATTCGTCGAAATCGGTATACAGCGCCACGCCGTCGCCGAATCCCGCGGTGCGCTCCCGCAGGAACGTCTCGTTTTTGTCGCACACCGCGACAAGCTCCGCGTTGCCGGCGTTAAGGCAGTAGTTCATCATGGTCTTGCCGCGGCCCGCGCCCATCACGCCGAAGCGTACCTTCCGGTCGGTCTTATCCGCGTAGATGGTTTTATACGGGGTCCCGTCCTCGTACAGCATGTCAAGCGACGCGATCTTCCAGTCCCGCATGAACGCCTCCCAGCGCTCCTGCATGCGGTAATCGTACTCCACGGGCTGGAAGCCCGCGGCCAGATAGCTTCTCACCGCTGCGGGGCGGCCCTCGCCGGTGGTCAGCTCCAGTATCTTCACGCCGCGTTCCTTCGTCTTCTTCAGGACGATATAGCTTAAATACTTTGCCAGCCCCTTGCCGCGGAAGTCGCTGCGGATGCCCACCTGATGCATATCCCCGTGGCCGTTATGGCTCCAGGTGAAGCAGGTGGCGGTGCCGATGTGCTCGCCGTTGTAATCAAGGAACTGGATGTCCCGCGCGGGATCGATGTCTTTGAAGTTGACGATCTCGTCGCGGTAGGCCTCCTCGTCGGTCCTGCCGTCGATCAGATGGCCGCCGCGCAGGCATTCGCACCACGCGTGGATATCCTTTTCCGGATCGAACGCGCCGTAGCTGTAGCCCTCCGGCAGCGCCGGCTCCTCAATGGGGCGGTCCATCATCCGGTACATTTTCAGTTGCGCCATAGTGATTTCTCCTTATTCTGTATGTATGTGACAGGGAGCGACGTCGGTTTCGCAATGCGCCGCCGCTGCGGTTCCGCCGGTTTCAATCGGGGCCGATCACGCTGCAGTCGCCCAGGATCTCCGGCTTGCGGGCCAGCGAATCCGCCTCCGTGATCTCGCGGATGACCTTACAGGGATTGCCCGCGGCGAAGGAATCGGCGGGGATCGAACGGACCACCACGCTGCCCGCGCCGATCACGCAGTTGTCCCCGATGGTGACGCCGGGGCAGATAACGACGTTCGCGCCCAGCCAGCAATCGTTGCCGACGCGCACCGGCTTGGCCCAGCACAGCCGCTTTTCGGAACCGTCCGGGCAGCGCAGAAGCCGTCTTTCATCGGCCCGCATCGGATGGACCGGGGTGACGATGGTCACGTTGGGACCGAAATTGCAGTTCTCGCCGATGGTCACCTGCGCGTCGTCCTGGCAGGTGAAATTGAAGTTGATGAAGGTCCCTTTGCCGATTTTTGTATGGATGCCGTAATGGAACGTGATCGGTCCCTGCAGAAATACGCCCTCGTTCAGCTCGCCGAGGATCTGCTTCAGGATCTCGTTTCTCTCATCGGTCCGGTCCTCATACAGCCGGTTGTAATCGAGGTTAAGGTCGTGCGTTATCCGCTTTCTTTCTTTGCGCCACGGCTCCGCCGGGCTGAAAAGAAGGCCGTTGCCGTTATCAAGCATGGTGCTCCTCCGTTCCGTGTGGTAATGCTTTTTTTGTTTTTTCTTATCCTGCCGTGTCTTTTTATGATAGGGAAGCTTTCCGGCGGCCGATGGCGATCACGCAAAAGAAGTTTTCTTTTTCCGGCGCAGGGAAGCGGCTGTGCCGCGGCGCGGGCCCCGCCTGCCGGATCGGCCGGCGCTTCTCCGTCTGCCGCTTTGACTTATCCTTGCAGGCATTGCTGCGCTTTTACCGTTTGTATACCTTTCCGGCGGCTTTTCCGGCGAATTCGCCGTCGCTCGTCATATAATTCACTTCCACCTCGACGGGGCTGTCGGACCGCACGATGTATTCCAGCACGTATTCCGCCGTTTCGCCGGGCTTCACCAGCTGATCCTGCCCGTGCTTCGTCTGCTCCGTCTCCACCAGCAGCAGGCTGACGCCGTCCTGCATGACCCACAGATGCGGCTTGCCGTCCGCCATGCCGCTTTTCCACACCGGGATCGCCAGCAGCTCGAAGACGCTGTTTTCCCTGTCGCCCCTGTTGGTGTATGCCATGTGCAGCAGCATGTGAGTGCCGTCGTTTTTCTCAACGAACTCCGCGTCTGCCAGTCGGATACGACCCGCTTTCTGCGGATCGTCCGGGCTGATGTCTCCCTCTTCGGGAAGACCGCTCGTCCAGGCGGGCTCCTTGGCCGGGGTCAGCCATGCGCTGTTTTTGACCTTGCAGGGCATGTCCGCGGGGTCGAACGCGACCTCCTTGACGCAGTTCTGCGCCAGCTCGGTGATCAACGGGTCGTTCTCGTCGTAGAAGTTCAGGTTGTATTCGTAGATCGGCAGGGTGATCCGCAGGGTGACGGGGCCGCCCTGCCAGTCGCACAGGAATTCCTCGGCGGTCCTGACGGTATGCCCGTTGCGGATCATGCACCTGCGGTTGTTGGAATACTCGTTGTCGTAGATGTAGTTCGCCATGTCGATCAGGACCTCCGGGTTGGTCCCGTCGTATCCCGCGTCCTTTTCGTAGGCTTCATACTCCCACGTCTTGGTGAGCTCTTCGCCGTCCTGCGAGGCGGTCAGACGGAAGTACTCGTAGGCCTGCCACACCCTGTCTTTGTCGGTATCCGTATTCTCCACGTCGCAGATCACGCGGATCGCCTCTTTGCCGTCGTGCCGGAAGAACTCCGCGCCGACCACCGTCAGGTGATACCCCTGGATCTCATACTGCGGATAATTGCCCATATACAGCTCCACCGGCTCGAATACGGCGCCCTCCGCTTCCAGCATGGCGTTGTCCTCGTTGACGAGATCGTCCGCCTTTGCCGTGTCGTTGTCAAAGGAAAGGCTGTGCCTGAACTCCCATCCGAAAGAATCGGACGTTCCGGGATAGCAGGCGTCGTTATCGTATACGGAGACGATATACACGAAGCTGCGGTTGTTCCCCTCGTCCAGAATAAGGTATTCCGTCATATATGCCGCGTTCCGGAAGTCGCCGTCCGCGGCGGACAGGTCCTCCGTCGCGCGGGCGAACACCGGGTTACCGTTATAGCGGGCGATCTCGTTGCCGTTCTCCTCGTCGCCCACCTCCGTTACCTGATATTCCGCGGCGTGCTCCGGGAAATACTGCCGCAAAAAGCCGTCGGGGCCCAGCTCGTCGAAATCCCCCGGTTCGTACGCCATGATCTCAACGGAAAAGCCGAAGAAGCGGCCCTCGTCGTCGGTGATGCCGTAGGCGTCGCCGTCCGCGTCCTCCCGCGGGACGAAGGAGCGCTCATACATGGAATCCGGATAGCGCCAGTGCAGGTCCTTCAAACTCCCGTCGATCCAGACGACCTCATCCGCCTTCGCCGGTTCCTTCGGCGTCTTTTTGCCGCAGCCGCAGCCGAAAAGCAGCAACGCGGCGGCGCACAGCAGCGCCGTTATGCTGATGACTTTTTTCATGATCGTTCTCCCTGTATCGTTTTTTTACAACAAAAGCATAACACAGCGGCGGGGGTGTGTCAAGCCCGCTCGCGGACAGTCTCTTTCATATGACCGGGATCTGATCGACCAACGCTTTCAGCAGCAATCCCGCGGCGGGTTCGTCGGCAAGATGGCCTTCCACGGCAAAGCAGTTGAAGATCAGCTCGCCCCTGCCGCGGCGGAACCCGCTCAGCGCGTGGGCCGCGCCGTAGGCGTCCTCAAAATCGTGATACCCCGTGTAGAACGCCGGGCAGACGACGCGGTCCGGCGTCCTTTTTGTCTCAATGGCGGGGTGCGGGAATGTCTGCCCGAACCGCGGGAAATCCACCAGCCCCGGCCCGAAATCGTCGAACACGGTTCCCGGCGTCATCACGCATTCCTTGTGATAGAGCCAGTCGGGGCGGTCCCGCATGGCAAGGTCGTCCGCGACGCCCGTTTTCAGCAGAAGCTCCGGCCGGTCGAGGAACAGCCGCGCGTTGAGGAACACGGCCTTTGCTCCGTGTTCGGCGGCCGAAAGGACCGCATCGAACTGCGCGTCCGTGATCTCCCTGCCGACGAGCAGCAGACCGTCCGACGGTATCGTCTCGCCGACGCGCACGCCTTTGGACAGCAGGTACGCTTTCGTCTCCGGGGCAAGCCCGACGGCGCAAAGCGCTTTTGTCAGCGGGATCGTTTCCGCCGGGTCCGTCACGTAGAACGCGATCGCGTTGCCCGCGGGGGAGCCGCCGTCGCGCAAAAACGCCGTAAAGGTGTACTTTCCCGTCGGCCAGTCCGGCGTGATATTCTCTTTCAGGACCGGCACGGCGAAGGCGTCGTCCCGGATCTCGAACCGTTTGGAAAACCGCAGGACCGTACCGCTTTCGCCCTGCACCGAAAGATCCGCGGTGTAAACGCCCGGGCGCAGGACCCCGTCGTTGGCAAGGACCGCCTCCAATTCCGCCGGCTCGCCCGCGTAGCAATGCGGCTTGACAAACAGGCAGAAGCGCAGCGGCGACCAGCCGTCGCTGACCGCGTCGAACATGCCGGGCTTGAAGCGCCGCCAATAGGTCCACAGCCCCTCGCCGCACATGCCGTGGTCAAGCAGCCCCGTTAAGCTGTACCCGCAGAATTGCGGGTTGGACCGGATCACGTTGAAATCCCGCAGGCGCGCGTCCGCGTTGAGGCGCTGGCTCTCGCGCAGCATCAATTCCGGGTCGGGCCAGACCGACGTGAGGCCGAACCGTTCCCAGTCGCGGCGCAGCGCTTCGCTCTGGCGCTTCACCCAGGAAGCGTCCTCCAGGTCTTCTCTCATTCCGGCCTGTTGGAAACGCCGCCACTCGTCGATCACGTCGAACGCCGCGCCGGTGCCGAATTCCGAGAGGAAGACCGGGCGGGAACCACAGCCGAGCGTGCGCAGCATATCGGTATGCTTCCGGTTCATCGGCATCCGGGGATAGCTGTGGAAATCCCCCGCGCCAGAGCGGGAGGCGCAGCCGTCCTCGGTCAGCAGGCCGGTTTCCCCTTCCAGTCCCCAGAACGGCTCCCAGTGTTCGGAACCGGGATTCGCGCCGGAGCCGATCTCCTGCCGGTTGTCGAAGCGCCCGCTGTTCAGCAGGATCAGGCGGGTGGGGTCCAGCTCCCTGGCGCGGGGCAGGAAGCCCACGGCGTTCCGGAAGACCGCGTTGTCCGCCGTCTCGTTGAGCAGCCCCCAGATCACCACCGAGGGGTGATTCCGGTCGCGGCGGATCATGGCCTCGGTACACACGTCCCACCGGCGCAGCATCGCTTCCTCGTCCCCGGCGGAAAACGGCTCCGTCCAGCTTCCGCCGAGGCACCACGAGGCGAGGCATTCCTCATACACCAGCAGCCCGATCTCGTCGCAGAAGTCGAGCTGTTCTTTGCGGAACAGCCCCGCGATGGAGCGCAGCATATTGAAGCCGCAGGCTTTGGCGTAATAGAGATCCTGCCGCGTCATGGCGGGGACGGCGGGCAGCATCTGTCCCGCCGGGAACGCGTTGCCCGAATGCGCGGATCTGATAAAGAGCTTTCTGCCGTTGAGGGTAAACCAGCCGTCCTTCACGCGGAAATCCCGGAAGCCGAACGGCTCCGAAACGGCGCTCTCGCCGAAATCCGTCGTCAAAGACAGCTCCGCCCGGTACAGGTACGGATCGTCCACGTCCCACAGCCGCCGGTCCGGTACGGTAAGCGAAAGCGCGGCGGCGTTTTCGCCTTCGCGCAGAAGCACCGTTTCCTCCGCGGCAGCCGAAAGCCGCCCGTAGGTTTTGTCGTACACGCGCAGGGTCAGCTTTGCGGAGACCTCCGTCTGCGCCGCCAGCCGCAGCGACGCGCGCGCGGTGAGCGCGCCGGTTTCCGGGTCCCCCGTAAAGAACGCGTCTTCGAGATAGGCGGCGGGCAGCGCCTCCAGCGTCACGGGGTACCAGATCCCGCCGTGGTTCAGACTGGAGCCCGCCCGTTTCCGGACCGTTTTGTTCCGGTTGGGCACGTTCGTGATATTCAGCCCGTCGATCTCGCGGTCCGTGGGGTTGACCACGCGCACGGCAAGCAGATTTTCTTCTCCGGTCTTCATCAGGTCCGTCACGTCGAACGAAAACGGGACCTCGCCGCCCTCGTTATCCCCAAGCAGACGGCCGTTGAGCCACACGGAGGCTTTATAATCCACGCCCTCAAAGCGCAGCAGGAGCCGGTCGCCGGGCCGCAGGGAGAGCGCGGGCGTCAGCCGGTTCCAGTAAAAGGCGACGCCGTGATATTCGGGGAAGGTCTGCTGGATGATCGAGGGCACGGCGGTCGGTTTTGCCGTCGGCGGCACGGCCGCCGTCCAGCCCTTCGCCGCCCCTTCGTTCGTTTCGTCCTTGTCGATCAGCCAATCGGTCAACGGAATCGTTCGGTATGTGTTCATCGGCGGTACGGTAACCCCTCTTTCTTTGAACTTCGGCATCGAAGAAAAGCATCGACTTCAATCAGTATAACGAATTTTTCTCCGGATTTCAAGGTCATCGGAAGAAACAAAAAAAACGTTTGAAATATACAAAAAGCGTTTGACCATACACGGTCGTCATGATAAAATGGAAACGGAACCATCAAACGGAAAGAAGGAACATGGAATGAAACCGGTCCGTCTGCGCGCCGTCGCGCTTCCTTTGCTGCTGATCCTGTTGTTCTTCACCTTTTTTAAGCATTTCGGGGAGCTGTTTGTGATGAATGCCCTGCCGAAGTATTGCGAAAAACCGTCCTGCGACGCCGCGCCGCCGGACGACGATACGCTGCGCGAAAACGGCGGCGTGTTCCTCTCCGGCGGTTGCGCCGCGCTGCTTTCGGGCGACGGCAAGATCTGTTTGGACGTGCAGAACGACCGCCTGTTCGTCACGCGACTTTCCACATTGCAAAGCGGAGAAAACCGCGTTTCGCCCTCTTCCGTCTTCGCGCTGCCTTCTCACGCCGTGGTGAACGGCGCGGCCGTCCGCCTGACGTGGAAATACGACGAAGCGGAGCTGTTTCACGGTGAAGAAAACGGCGCGGAGACCGCGGGCGTCCGCTACCGCTTCCAAAGCCTCTGCCAATCGTTCGGGCTCGCCGTGGAATGCGTGTCCCGGCCCGGTCTCGCGGGGCCCTTCGAGTTCCGGGTGACGCTGGAAAACCGCACCGGGAAAGCGGCGCGGATCGTCCCGGGCGACTTTGCTTCCTTTACGCTGAAAAAAACAGCGGACGAAACGCTGATGCGGATCAAAAAGGAAAGCGGCATGTCCGAGGGCTATACGCACTATACCGGGCAGCATTTTGACGGCAGCGGCATCTGCCGGGAACCGCTGAAATGCGGCAAGACCTATACCGCGTGGGTCAACACGTACCAGAGCTTCAACGAAAACGGTTACCTGCCCATGGTGTATCTGGACGGCGGCGACAACGGCTGCTATGCGGCGCTGGAGTGGTCCTCCGGCGAGGTCCATGTGCAGTCCGGCAGCGGCGGCGTGACGGTCCGGGCCGACCTCGACTGCGTTTCCGAAACAAAATACGTGTTTTCAACGATCGTCCCGGCGGGCGAAAGCTTTGCGTTCCCGCCGGTGTACCTCGGCGTTTACGACGGCGCGCCGGACGACGGCGCCAACGTGTTCAAACGGTGGTTTTTTGCCTGCAAGGCGCCCGCGATCCTGCGCGACGACCCCAACGAACCGCTTACCCAGATGGATTTCCAAAGCGGGCTGAACACCTACGGCATCGAAGCGGTGAAGTGGGACTACGGCTGGTGGACCGACGAAACGCTGGGGAACTGGAAAACGCTGGAAGGCTCGTGGCAGCTGCGCAACCCGGATTATATCAACGTCCTGCGGGGATACGGCTGCGAAACGCTCGCCGAGTTCGGCGCGCTGACGAAAGCGCGGGGAAACAGCCTGACGGCCTATGTACTGCTGCACGACACGCTGGACGGTGACGGCCAACCCACGGACGCCTACGGACCGTTCAATTCCAAAACGCATCCCGAATGGTTTTCGGACCGGAAGATCGACCTGGGCATGGGCAATTCCGCCGATCTCGGCAACGAAGAATGCGTGTCTTATCTGCAGACCGCGATGGCGGCGTTTTTCAACGAAAACCACGTGACCACATGGCGCTCCGATTTCGAGCCCATCTGCTTTTCCTCCGATAAGAAGAACCGGCACGACGCGGACGGCACGGACGTGCAGTACTGGTGTACGGTCGGTTTCGGCGAGCTCGTCGACAGCCTGTATGAGAGCGTGCCGGGCTTCCGCTACGAAAGCTGCTCCAGCGGCGGCTCCATGAAGGACCTATTCACCGCCACCAAAGCGGTGGTCATCAACTGCGACGACGCGGCCAACTACGCCGGGATGCGCGCCACCTTCTACGACAGCAGCTACGTGATCCACCCCGCGCAGCTCCAGATGCCCTGCAATTCCGACTTTGCCAACCCCGACAAAGAACTGTTTTACCCGAAGGCGGAGCAGGGAAGCATGAGCGACGCGGATTTCAAAGACGCGATGATCGACATGGGCTTCCGGACCCAGTGCCTCGGCGTCCCGATGTTTTCCTCGTGGACGGGCACGCTGCTCACCGATTATTATGAAGCATACGCCGCGCTCTATAAAACGAAGCTCCGACCCCTGATCCGGGACGGAAGCCTCTATCATATCCTGCCGCGGCCGGACGGCGTAAACTGGGACGGCGTGCAGTACGCAAACGCGGACGCCGCCGGCGAGATCAAGGGCGCGGCGTTCCTCTTCAAGCCCTCTCCCAAGGCGGGCGATACGGCGCATATCCGTCTGCAGGGGCTTGACCCCGACGCCGAATACCGCCTGGTATTGGAAGACCGCCCGGAACAGAACCGGACGGCCACGGGAAAAGTATTGATGGAAACGGGGATCGACGTGGAAATCGCCGAAAGCGTCGGTTCCGAGATCGTATGGATCATGCAATAACGGCGCGGCTCCCCATTATGATGCCTGCCGGGAGAGATCCGGGAGAAGACGTTATTTCCCCGTCCATTCGCTGTAGTCGATCACGCCGTTATAGCCGCCGCCTTCGCTGCTGTGGAAACAAAGGTGGCCGGTATCGCGGTTGAAGAAAAATCTGAAGTCCTCAGCGTCGCCGGTATCGTAGGTGACCTTAATCATGCATTCATCGTCCGACAGCTCCTGCGTGATATACACAAGATACGTGAAGGTGATATGCTTCTCGGTCAGGAAGTTGTATTCGCCGGTCCCGTCTTCGTTGAATACCAGCGATATTTCGTCAACGCCGTCCATGTTCCAGCTGCCTACGAGCTTCGACCTTCCTTCTTCGGCCCGCGCGGTGTCGTCAAGCTGCTCCGTCGTCGGCTCGGCGGCCGCGTCCTCTGTCGCTTCGTCGCTTTGCGGCGCTTCGGTGACGGCGTCTTTGGCGTCGGGGCCGGACGGGGCGTTCTTACCGGCGCCGCCGCACGCGGCAAAAGACAGGATCATCGCTGCTGCGATCAAAAAGGCCCATACTTTTTTCATGTTGGTAACACTCCTTCGCTTTACAATTGTGAGATAATTATATTTCAGCTTTACAAAAAATGCAATATGACAATTCCGATCTTTTTGAATTCGATCCTGTCGGAGTTCCGGCTCCAATCCGTCGAACGCCGCGCCGTACCCGTATGGGTGCGGCTCGTTTTTCTGCCGGTAAAACGCCGCCATCCGGCGGTTCTCGCTGATATGGGAATGCAGGATCCTTTTTGCCTTCGTTCTGTCGAAAACCGGGATGCAGTCGTCAGGTTCAGGTTCCCGTCCGCATACGCCGCAGCTCCTCGATCACGTTCGTGCCCATGTCGATCAGGTGCCAGCAGCCCCCGACCTCAAGCAGATAAGAGGAACAGCGCCGGCACGCCGTGCGAAGTGCCGTGAAAAATGATTCTCATAAAAAACGTCTTGCGATACGGGATATCCCGAAAAAGCGGCGGCCGATCCGCTTTTTACGCCCGTACCGTTCCTTTCTTTTGTTACGTTATCGATATTGGGGCGGTTCGTTGTCTTCTTTCATCAGGACAGGGAACCGCCTCAATGCCATTAAGTTAAGGATAACGACGTAAAACATCGATGGTAGCACGGAGCCTCAGCTCCGTTCATTCCGGCAAAAACAACATAATGGGGATACGTTGGAAACGCAGCTGAGGCTGCGTGCTACGGTGTGTCCGTTCACCCCGCGCTTAACTTAATGACATTGGAACCGCCTCCTGTTTTTCTGTTGTTTTCTTCCGTCACGTTCGTGCAGTGTTCGGTCTGCAGCGCCGGGGCGTGGGCGCAGGCGTTGCCGGAAACGGTGAGACGGTCCGTGGACTTCGCGAACACGCAGGGGCCCTCCGGATAGCGCAGGAAACGGTTGTTCTCGATGCGGATATTGCGGTGGACCGGGCCCGCGTGGACGGCGTTTTCCGGCAGGAGCAGCACCGGCGGCGCGCCGACGCTTTCAAAGAGGTTCTCGCGCACGGTCACGTCCGCGCACATACCGCTCTCAAACCAGTTGTTCGCGTCGTCGGAGCACAGCACGCCGCTCATGGTGGCGCTGACGAAGCGGTTGCGCTCCACGGTCACCCTGCCGCGGGTGGTCAAAAGCAGCCCGCGGGTGATGATGCGCGTCATTTCGTTATCGGCGAAAAGCACGTCCGGGCAGGCGGATACGTTCTCCACCGCCATGCCCACGGCAGTGTCGGCGGCGTTTGACACGGTAAGCAGCAGCTCGTAATCATTCCGCATTTCGGAGGCCAGCGCCGTGCAGCGGGCCGTTTCCAGCAGCGTTTTCGGATCGATGAGCGCCAGCGTATCGCCCGGGCGGATGGGATCGTAACCGAAGGTCTGCGGGTGCATGAAGCGCACGGTCAGGCGGTTTCCTTCCGCCTTTTGTATCATCAGGTGCACGCCGTGGACGTTCAGGCAGTCGTCGCCCGCGCCGTCGAACCGGTTGCCGGTAAAGGTCAACCGGCCGCGGCACATACACGCCTGGATGAAATCCGCCACCGACGCCATTTTGCGGGGGCTGCCCGCCTCCGGCGCGAATGCGCAGTCCCGCACCGCGGCGGTATCGCAGCATTGCAGCACCAGCGCCAGCCCGTAGTTGAAGCGCTGGCGCACGCCGGTGAGCGTCACGTTTTTGCAGCGGTGCAGAAAGATCCCGGCGAACTGCCGCCGCACGTCGAACACGTAATAACATTCGCCGGGGCAAAACCGCGCGGGTTCGTGATAAACGACGCGCACCGTATGCCCGTCAAGTCGTTCGATGTGTTTCGCGCCCTTCAGCGGGTGGCCCGTGCGCTCGATCTTTTCCGGCGTTCCGGGGCGGATCAGCCCGATCCAGAAGGCGCGGTCCGCCTGCTTGTCGGCGGGGACGCGCTCTTCGCCCACGAAAAAGGTCATCCGGCCCTCCGTCACCTCGAACCGGGAGCCCGCGTCTATGGCAAACTCTGCCGTATCTCCGTCCGCTTTCAGCACGCGGAATTCGTGCATATCCGGTTCGGTGTGGCGGAATTCGATGTTGTTCACCGTAAGGTTTTCGCAGTCCTCCGCGGCAAAGTTCGTCGCCCGGCCCGTGATGGCAAAGACCGCGCCGTTGCCTTCGATCGTCAGGTCCTTCACGCTGCCGAGATAAAAGGGGACGGCGTTCACGTGCGGCGTTTCATCCGGCGCGAATTCCTCCGGCGAGACGGAATTGGTGATCACCAGCCGGTGGGTTTCGCAGTCCGCCGCGTTGATACGGTAGGTGCCCGGTTCCAGTACCAGCGTTTTTTCGCCCGGCGTCTCCCGAAGGGTCCGCAGCAGCGCCGCAAGCGCCCGCGCCGCCTCCGTACCCGGCTTCACGCCGTGGTCTTTTGCGTAAATGCGCGTCATGCGGTCGTTTCCTCCGCAAAACGCGCCTCGCAGAGCGCGGTGAGCGTGGGCATGAGGACGTCGACGAACAGACCGTGCATCCCGGGGGTGGGGTGGTTGATATAATTGGCCAGCAGGGCGGTTGTGTCGATCCCGTAGGACGCCAGCCGCTTCCACCCGGCGTAGGCGTCGCAGACCGGCACGCCGAACGCGCCCGCGACGTTGACGGCGCCCTGCACAAAACGGTCCATGGTGCCGTCGTTCTGGTTCTCCGCCCGCGCTGTTGTAAACTCTTTGAGCGGTTCGGGCACGTTGTCGTCCACACGAGCCGCCATCATGTTGGGCGTGAGCAGCACCGGGGCGATCCCCTGCGCCAGAAGGCCGGCGAAGATCTCCCGCATGGGGCCGGTGAACGCCTCCAGCGCGGTCTGCCCGGCGTTATTGAGCCCAAGGCACACCACCGCGGCGTCGGGCTTTTGATCCAGCACGTCCCGCCGCAGACGGGCAAGCGCCTGCGCCGCGTTTTCGCCGCCGACGCCCGCGTTCACACAGGTGATCTCTTTGTCCGGAAACGCCGCTTGCAGCCGCAGCTCCGTTTGGCGTACATAGCAGGCGTCTTTGTCCGTATGCCCGCACAGATTGCCGTTCTCGTCCCAGTAAAAGCCGAAGCAGCCCTCGGTGACGCTGTCGCCCAGAAATACGATCTTCATGCTTGTTTCTCCTTTGCGCCGAACACGGAAAAGTCGGTCACGCCGACGCGCATCCGTTCCGGCATTTTTTTGATGATCAGCCGCACCGCCGTGCAGAGCGCCCCGGGAAAGGCGCGGAAATCGACGTTGCGATCCTCGTCCGGATCGCTGCGGTCCAGCAGCGTGCGCCATGCGCCGCCGACCTCGCCCTCCACCGTGTAGCCCACCGGCCCGGCAAAGACGCCGCGCGCCGGATCGTAATCCGGCTCCGCCCACCACAGGCGGACGCTGTCCGCGTAAAACGGCGCGTCAAACCTTACGGTGAGCGTGGGGAGCGGATCCCCCGGCGCGGGCTGCCAGAAGGTGAGGTTGCTGCCGTCGGTGGCGTAAAGCGCGTCCCGGCCCGGGGCGCAGGAGGAAGCGGCGGGGCGCAGCCGTTCGGTCAGGTTCCACCGGCGCAGCCCGCCGGTCATGCTTTGGGGCGTATCCGTCACGCCGGAGGGACAGTACAGCTCGCCGTTTTCGTCAACGGCGACCTTGTCCATGCCGATGCGGCGCTCGTATTGGTGGACGCGCGGCGCGGCGATCGTGTAAAACGCCCACAGATTTCCCTTGTCGTCCGCGGCGACGCTGCCGTGTCCCGCGCCGGAGACGATCCCGCCGCGGCTGAGCGTGAGCGGATTGCGCCGCTGGCAGACAAAGCCGGACAGGGGCGAGGAATCGGAACAGTAGACCGCCATACAGTAGGAAGGGTCGCGCGTATCCGGCGCGGCGTAGATGAGATAATACCGGCCCCGGACTTTGAGCATATGCGGTCCCTCCACCCAGCCGAAGGACGTGTTCTGCCCGTGAAAGCCCTGCCGTTCCCACGGGTGGTTTTCGGGGTCCATCTCGAACAGCGTGACAGGCCCCTCCGTAACGCGGCGCGGATCGGCTTCGTCCAGCCGGTATCCCACGATTTTGGTGCGGTAGTGTTCCGTTCCGTAATCGCCGTCGGAAGCGAAGGCGTAGAGATACAGCGCGCCGTCGTCGTCCGTAAACAGCGCGGGATCGCAGGGGACATAGGAGGAACCGTCCGGCAGGATGAAATCTCCCAGCTTGCGGAAGGGTCCCAGCGGCGTTTCGCCGTAATACAGCGGGCACGCCCAGCCTGTGAGGAGGAATCCCCCCTGCCAGCGGGCGACGGCGGGGCTGTATTTCGGGCAGTAGGGCTCCGTGCGGACATGCTGCCAGCGGCACAGATCGTCGCTGACCCACGCCATGCCGTAGCTGGGATAGAGGTACCATTTCCCCTCCCAGAAAAACGCGGTGGGATCGCTGACGGAGCGGTATTCCGGCCCGGCGACGCCCGCGGGGCGTTCCTCGTGGCTGAACATCTCCGTTTCATAGGGGTACCAGTCGTCCTTGCCACGGGGGATTTCCGGCAGAGAGAGCGGATTGCACCAGATCCCGCCGTTTGTATCGGTATCCGCCATGATAGCCCCCCCTTTTTTTCGTTTTTATTTTATGATGGAAGGATCCGTCGACCGGAATCGACGGATCCTTCTGGCTGTTACATACTGAAATGATTCACTTCGTATTCGCAAAAATGCCCGCGCAATCGGCCTTTTCATTTTTTTTCAAAAAAAGTCAAAAACTGCCTGCGCCATTTCGATCGGATCGGGATGCGGCCTTATACCCATGCCATCATGATGATTTGAATGTAACATAAAGCATCGACCCGCTCTCGATCACGTCGGGCAGCGGGATCTCCACCCACTCGCACGCTTCGTTCACCGTCATGCACTTGTCGACGACGTAGTCCCCCGCGTTGATTTTCAGCGGTCGGTCTCTTTTTTCGGAAACGTTCGCAATCAGCAGCGCCTGCCCGTTTTCTCCCGTAGCGGCCACCGCGTACAGGTCTTCGGGGAGACGCAGGTTCGTGATCTGAGCCTGATGGCCAAGCCCAAAAAGCTGTCCGAACGCCCAAAATCCGTAATATGCGGATGAAAGCTGACGTCCCTTTACAAACAGGCCCGCCCATAACTGTCCGTCGTCGTCGCCGTCATAATAATGCGCCATATCAAGGCCTTCGTTTTGGAACATGAGCAGCATTGACGTTTGATGCGCGCCGTAGCGGCGGTCGATCCTGTCGTTCTCCATGGGATTATAGTTCCACTCGTCGCAGATGATCTCCGCCTCACCGTAGCCGGCTTTTTTGAGGTTATCTCTCACATATTCAATATAGCGGGCGTTCTTTTCGGTGGTGGTGTAACTGTGCCACGAGAAGAAATCCATGGGAGAACGGTGTTCCCTGATATAGTCAAGAAAGTTCTTAAAGTAGGTGACGAAATACTGATTCCTTGGGCTTGCGCCTGTATTGACCGCGTTGGTCTTCGTCAGCGCATAAAAACCGCACGAGCCGTACCCGCCGATTTTAAGGTCGGGGAACCTGTTTTTCAGATATTTTGCGGCCGTATCGTAAAGACGGAAAAATGCTTCATCCGTGCCGATCCAGAAGTGGTTGTCCGAGATATCGTCGCTGTTTTCGGGCTCGTTCCAGATCTCCCAGTATTGAATGCCGTAATAGAATCCGTTCGCCCAACCTTCGTTGTAGTGAAGAATGATGTGCTCACAAATCTGCGACCATTTTGTGTAGTCGGCGGGAGGCACAAGATCATCGTGGGACGCCACAGGATCGCTGTAGCTGATCCCGAGCCGGAAGAAAGGCTCCATGCCCGTATCAACGATGGCCGCCAGAACACTGTCGCATTCCGAAAAGCGATAGGAGGTTTCGTCGTTTACGTCCTTTGAAAAGTCGGGGAAAATACGGTGAATATCGGTGCAGTTGATATCGTGCGTGCGGCACGAAGTCATGTTCGCCTCGGTGAAACACCGGTTGATCTCGCTGTCGATCTCATATTCAGGCATCCGTCCGATGTTATGAACGGGCCTGATATCGCCGATCACGTGATCAAAATCGATCCGGATCACGTTTGGAGTGAAAACCAGTTGTGAAACCGATGTAAAGAACGCGAGGATCGCCGTAAAAAAGCTGATGATTCGCTGCAACATCCTACCGCCTCCTGCATGATTTGCGGAGAAAAGCAATGGCTATTAATCGTTTGCTTTTTTGCCGAAAAGCCCCTTGATGAGTTCAAACAGCTTCTTGATCAGCTTGAACGGACGGGTGAAGAGTTCGCGGAAATCGTTGTTCTGGTAGATACGGTGAACGACATATCCGCCGTCCCTGTATTCCAGGTCGAAATACTGGATCTGGGTGGTGCCGTCGCCGTTTTCGATAAAGATCGTCATGCTTGTCGCAAGCTTGCCGGTGTAGTCGATATTGAGGTCGTAGCCGTTGACCGTGTAGTTGGTCACGGGGATGCCGTTGATGAAAACCTTGCTGACAGAGGTATTCCTGACAAGGTCGACGTAGATGTTGTGATGCTCTTCCACGGGGGCAAGCGCGGCCAGGAACTGTCTTGCCATATAGTCGTGACCGATCTGGCTGGGATGAGAGGAGGTCAGCGAATCATCCATATAATCGCCCAGCAGCGCCATATTGTTTTCCGTGGCGTAGGTTTCACAGTTCTGGATATCGATATACGTCACGCCGTACTCTTTGGCCCACTGCTGGTACAGAATGTTCATCTGCTCGGTGATATTGGTCATGAGATCGCCGAGGGGGAGCATCGTTTCGTCAAGCAGCGTGATGTCGTCGATCAGGTTGAAGCCGCCGCAGATCAGGATCGTGGCGTCGGGATTCAACTCTGTCACCGTCTTGAGAAGAAGCGGATACTGCGATTTGAAGTTGTTGAAGCCGTCTCTGATCAGGCGGATCGCTTCTTTGACAATATCTCCGCCTTTGTTTAATACGGAAGCGTCGATCTTGAAATCCGCAAGAAGCGTACCGTTGGAAATGATCCGGTAAGCGCGGTAGAAAATATCGCACATGCCCAGCTCTATGGTGATCAGCTCCGCGTTCTTCGTCAGCTCGATGATGTCGCCGCACTTTCCGCAGTTGCCTTCCACGTAGTGCTGCACTTCCCCTTCTTCTTCATAGCGGGGATCTTCATCCCGAGAGGAAGGAAGGGAAGCGGGCGTGCCGAAATACGTCAGCATCGCGTGGTAGTAGGGGTAGTCAAGCTCATAATCCGTATAACCGTCGTCAACGCCGTACAGGTCAAGCGCAACGGCCGTAGTCAGACCGGGATAGCAGAACGGATAGAAATTGGAATCCTGGTCCGTGATGCTGTGCGTGGGGATATCGCAGCCTACCGCGTTCGCGATCTGCGTCACGTAGGAGCCCTCGCAGTCACGGTATGTGTAGTCGCCGTGGTAATGGCCCAGATAGTAACCGTCGGAACCGCAGCCCATTCCGATGCTGTCGCCGATGGCAAGATAACCGCCTTTGCCCTGTACCTGGTACGTGATGTTATCTTTGGTAGCGGCCAAAGAGGTTGACGCCAGACAGGAAAATGCAATCATCAGCGCGAGCGCCAACGCAAGCGCTTTTTTTGTTGTTTTTTTCATGGATCATGTCCTCCCTTTTTTCGTTGATACGGAATATCCGTTTTTTTCTGCAATGCTATTATATCACACAAAATCGCCGCAAACAATATATACATTTTATCAATATTTGAGTTGTTTTTATGTGTATAATACACGAATCTCTTGAACGATCGTTATTTTCTTGTTTTTTGTCAGCAGCTTTTTTTCATCTCGATCAGTCCGCCGACCGGAACGGCCAGTTGTTCCACGCCGGCAAACGTTTTTTCAAAGCTGCCGCGGATCTCGCCGAAGCAGTCGTAAACCAGCACCCGGTAAGCGCCGTTCAGTTCCATGAAGACCCGTTCGCCCATACAGCCGTTTGCGACGTAGATCGTCGCCGCCGCGTCCGGTCTGACCACTTTATCGACCGCGTAGACGCCCACCGCGCACTCGTCGTTTTCCGTGGCCTTCGCCCATGTATACAGCAGATGCGCTTCATACGCCGTCAGATGCTTGCTCTGCAAAAGCGTTTTATGTTCCTTCAGGAAGGAAAGCCAGAAGCGCGACATCTTCAGCATGCTTTCGTCGAGCTTTTCCATCCTGCCGGAAAACTGCATCACGCCGAACATACAGCTGATGATCTGCAGCGCGTTCACGCGCGGGTCCTCAAACGGCGCCATCATCAGCATATCGGAGTGGACGGCCCCGTCGCCCATCAGCATTTTGAGGTCAAAGATGGACGCGCGGTTTTTCAGGTAGTCTCCGGCGCAGTCCGCCACGCGGAACAGGTTGCCGAAGCGCCTCATATGCGGCCCGATGTAGCTCTGACGGAATTCCAGCAGAACGTCCGGCCTGATCCGCGTGAGCGTTTTTACGATCTCGCTCATGCACACGTCCACCGCGTCCTGCAGCGCGGGGATATCCATCCGTTCGTTGTACGGCGCGTTGGAAGGGGATTCCCGCCAGGAGTCGATAAAATCCAGCTTGAAGCCGTCAAGCTCCCATTCCGTAAGCGCTTTTCGGAAGGTTTGGATCAGGAATTCGCGCGTTTCCCGGTAGCGCGGATCGAGAATGGCGGCGGACAGCCCGGGCTCGTCCCGCAGCAGCATATCCTTGAACCGCTCATAATGCGCGCTGCGGTAACCGATAAGCGGTACGCTGTACCAAAGGATATATTTCATGCCGATCTCGTGCACCCGCCTGACGTGCGCGGCCATATCCGGGAATTTGCCCGGCGCGGGCAGCCAGTCGCCGCAGTAGGGGTAGCCGCCGTTGTTGTCCTCCGTCTGCCAGCCGTCGTCCACGATGCAAAGGGAAAAACCGAGCGCTTTCGCCCGGCGGCATTCCGCCTCCACGTCCGCTTCGTTTACGTCCTGATGATAAGAATACCAGAAGGAATACAGCGGATCTCTTGCGTCGTCCGGCACGTGCAGCGGCGTCATGCCGCAGTCCTTTTCCCACCAGGCCGCAACGCCTTCCACGGCCTTACGCATGGGGATCGGCCGCGTGTCGGTATACAGCGTGATCTCCGTTTCATATTGACCGGTAAACTGCCGGGTGCCGAAAGAAAAGTGCAGATTCAGACTGCCGGTCTGATCCCGTAGGCCGTTTTTCAGCTCGATCAGCTTGCCGCATTCGGAAAGCGCCCAGAGGTAGCGGTTGGTATCCGTCCCGTCAAAGTAACAGGTCACCGGCGAATGGCTGGACAGCATGGACCGGAACCGGTCGTCCCAGTGCGGGTTCAGATCGCGGCCCAGCCGGCAGCGCGTGTCCCATTGATACATCACGCCCGGAACGTCTTCCAGCCAGCTGACCGTGATACTGTCGTCGCGTTCGGCGTTCTCCTTCGTCCAGCAGAACCGGAAAACGGTCCTGGTCACGCCGTCTTTTTCACTGATTTCTTTAACGTCACAGGTTTGCCCCTCTTCCATCCGAACGGCAAATTTTCCCAACTGAACATTCATAGCAAAGCCTCCCAAAAGCTGATTATCACGCCGGAAATGTATCGAACAGGTCGAATTTGATCCCTTAATGATCTCCGGCTGTTGTTGCCTGCTTGACGGACAGGCTGATCCGTTTTTTCTTTTCGTCCACACCGAGGACGACGACCTTTACCACGTCGCCCACACAGAGGACCTCGGAGGGGTGTTTGATATACCGGTCCGCGATCTCCGAAATGTGGACGAGGCCGTCCTGATGGACGCCGATGTCCACAAACGCGCCGAAGTCGATCACGTTGCGTACCGTGCCGGAGAGGACCATGCCGGGGCGCAGTTCCCTCAGCTCCATCACGTCCGTGCGCAGGATCGGCTGCGGCAGGCTGTCGCGGATATCCCGCCCCGGCTTTTGCAGCTCCGCGATCACGTCCCGCAGGGTGGGCACGCCCACGCCCAGCGCCGCGGCGGCCCTGCTCTCTCCGTACGCTTTGGCCTCGTCGGCGAGCTTCGTCAGTTTTTGTGCTTTGACGTCCTCCATGCTGTGCCCCAGCAGCGCCAGCAGTCCCTTGGCCGCGTCGTAGGATTCCGGGTGTACGGCGGTGTTGTCGAGGATGTTTCTGCTTTCCGGCACCCGCAGGAAGCCGGCGCACTGCTCGAAGGCTTTGGGGCCGAGCTTCGGCACCTTTTTGAGCTGCGCGCGGGAGGAAAACGCGCCGTTTTCTTCCCGGTAGGCGACCACGTTGGCCGCCGTGGCGGCGCTCAATCCCGAAACGCGCCGCAGCAGGGACGGGGAAGCGGTATTGAGGTCCACCCCCACCGCGTTGACGCAGTCCTCCACGACGGCGTCCAATGCGGTCTCCAGCTGCTTTTGCGGCATATCGTGCTGGTACTGTCCCACGCCGATGGCTTTGGGCTCTATCTTGACCAGCTCCGCCAGCGGGTCCTGTAATCTCCGCGCGATCGAAACCGCGGAACGCAGGTTGACGTCGTACTGCGGGAACTCCTTCGCCGCCAGTTCGGAGGCGGAATAGACCGAAGCGCCGGCTTCGGAAACGACCATATAGCTGACGGCGTTGCCCGCCTCATGCTCCGCGCGGATCAGCTCCACGGCCATCTGCTCCGTCTCCCGGCTGGCGGTGCCGTTGCCGATGGCGATATGTTCCACGTGATGGCGGCGCACCAGCCTTGACAGCGCGGCGATAGCCTCCTTTTTCTGCCGTTCGCCGTAGGTGGGGTACACCACGGCGGTATCCAGCACCTTGCCGGTGGCGTCCACCACCGCCACCTTGCAGCCCATGCGGTAACCGGGATCGAGCCCCATGGTGACCTTGCCCTTGACCGGCGGCTGCATCAGCAGCGGTTTCAGGTTCAGCGCGAACTGGCCGATGGCGCCCTCGCAGGCTTTGTCGGTCAGGTCGCCCCGCAGCTCCCGCTCCGCGGACGGAAAGATCAGTCTGTCGTAGGCGTCTTCCGCGGCGGCCTCCACAAAGGACGCGGCGGCGGAACCGGGCTTGACCGCAAAACGGAAGACCTCCCGCAGCGCGAGTTCTTCATCCAGCTCCACGGCGACCTTCAGACACTTTTCCTTCTCCCCGCGGTTGATCGCGAGGATCTGGTACCCCTGCAGCCGGGAAACCGGCCGGGTGAAATCATAATACAGACTGTAGACGGAATCCTCCTCCGTCGCGGCTTCGGTGTAAAGCGCCGCTTTTGCCTGCAGCAGTCCGCGCAGCGCTTTTCGCAGATCGGCGTCGTCGGAGATCCATTCCGCGATGATATCCGACGCGCCCGCCAGCGCGTCCTCCGTCGTCTCCACGCCCTTTTTCGGGTCGATATACGCCCGCGCGGCGGCTTCCGGCCGGGGACAATCCCGTTTCTGGGCAAACAGCAGCGCCGCCAGCGGTTCCAGCCCCTTTTCTTTTGCAACTGTCGCCCTCGTGCGGCGTTTTTGTTTATACGGGCGGTAGAGATCCTCCAGCTCGGACAGCGTGGCACATCTGCCAAGCGCGGCTTTCAGCTCCTCCGTCAGTTTTCCCTGCTCCTCAATGGAGCGTTCGATCGTCTGTCGGCGTTCGTCCAGCGACCGCAGATACCCCAGCCGCGTTTCCAGCGTGCGGAGCGTCGTGTCGTCCATGGAACCGTGCAGCTCCTTGCGGTAACGGGCGATAAAGGGGATCGTGTTGCCGTCGTCCAGCAGCGCGATCACATTTTCTATTTGTTTCGGCTCGCGTCCCAGCTCGTCGGCGAGGATCCTGATCATGTCCATGTTTGAATGACTCTCCTTGGTATTTGCTTACCGCTATTATAATCGAACCACCCGATTTTTTCAATCCGAAAAGAAAAACAGTCTGATCTTTTTAAAAATCCGCAAAAAAATGAACCGCCGAGCAGGTGGATAAAAAGACCGCCCTTGAACGACGTCGCAGGCGGATAGTATTGCGTTCGCAAATAAAAAGGGATCCTGCCGTTTTTTTGTAAAAACACAAAAAAAGTGTACCGAATTTTGACAGGATCCCAATTTTATATAATACGCTTGTTCAACCCATGAACACTTTCCCTTCACTCCATGCTTTTCTAACCTTCTCGCCGAGTTTGTAATAGCTGTTGCTGAAAGATTCTTGACCATTTTCTTTCTTTTGGTTGGAAAATCGGTTGGAAAGCAGCTCCGCGAGCAACTCATTCAGCAACAAGTCAAGGGTACAAACGCAGACAAAAAAGCGCTGAACCGTTGATATGCAACAAGTTCAGCACTTTGGCTGTTACGTACTAAAAAGATCCACTTCGTTTTTGCCGCAAACCGACCATGAAATCGTATTTTTATATCATTTTTTAAAAAAAGTTAAGGCAACACCGCACAGAAAACGGTGTTGCCATAGATCTTTTCCTGCCTGTATTTTTCTTTTAAGTACAGTACCACCGCCTTTAGGTCGGCCAGCATGATATCGAGCAAAAGCGGCGCGCGTGAAGCGCTGAATCCTGCGCCGCGCTGATCCCAGCAGACAACGGTATAGCATTCGGACAGTTCCGCGCTGGATTTTTTGATCAGCGGACGGTCCGGCAAACCTGCGCCGCCGTGGACAATGAGAAGGACCGGATTGGAGTCGTCGGTGCTGAGCGTCATCAGATTCTATCGAATATTGTTGATTGTCCTGGACGATGACGCAGGACATCCATGCACAGTATTGGAAAGATGGATCGGAGATCTATTACACCCTTCGAAGTGAAGTGATGCGCGGCATGTTAACACACAAAAGTAACGTCTGTCGCTGCCTCGGCAAACTGGAATTCATCGCAGCTCTTCCGGTGTCATTCTGTATAAAGAATCAACCAGTTGTTCTTTTGGTAAACCTCCATCTCCGATAACCCATTTGTCTATTGTTGCGGCACATCCTTCTGCCAGAAAATCTGTCATAAAATCAATCTCAGCGGGTATCGACGCGCCCGTTCTGAACTTCTCGCGATAAATAGCAAGATAAAACTGCTTAGAACACTGCTTCACAAAATTCCTGAAGGAATTGATTCCCTCTACATCTACAACGCCACCAAAATACTCTTTATTTTTCAGCACAGAATCCACGATCGCTTCTGTTTTTTCTCTGCCGCTCAATTCCGAATTTGATAAGATATCTCGATTGGTTTCCAGGTAGTAATAGTTCATGATGTCATATTTGTCTTTGAAATGCCGGTAAAAGGTTCCTCTGGAGCAGTGTGCGCGGTCTATGATATTCTGTACAGTGATTTTGTCAAACCTCTGCTCTGCCAACAGCTGCTTCATGGCTTCTACGATGATTCCTTTCGTGTCCATATCATGCTCCTTGGGCTATACAATCATTGCTTTTTGTTCTATTTTATACATTATATCATTGCTGTCTCTTTTTTTCAATACTTCGTGGGATTATAATAACAGCAAGCTATCAGAAACGAGGAACCGAATATGCCAGGTATTTTTACTCCCCTCCAGATAAAAGGCAAAACGCTAAAAAACCGCATTGTAATGGGAGCCGCAGAACGCGTTGGCTTTACTTATGAAGACGGTCTTATGGGCGAAGATGTTATACAGGAATATGAAACATTGGCTCAGAATAATATCGGTCTGATGATCACACAAAGTCTTGTCATCTCCCCGGAAGATGCTGTTGCCTGTGGATTTCCGGTTCCGGGAATTTATAAACCCGGTCATGTCACACCGCTTAAGAGAATTGTTGACGCCGCCCATAAAAATGGCTCTATATTGATCGCCCAACTCGGCATTGCAATTCGGTATTCACCACGTTGGTCAACCAAAGATTTAGAAGATTTGCTGGCCCGTTATCTTTACAGCGCCAAACTGTGCGTAGAGGCTGGTGTGGACGGCATCGAGATTCATGGAGCACATAACGTAACCCTGAACCATATCCTGTCGCAACGAACAAACGGCCGTCATGACCGCTATAGCGATGGTTTGAATCTTGTTCGCGAGATGGTAACCGGGATTCGTAATATTGCCCCTGAAAATCTTATTCTATCTTTTCGGATGGGCTGTTGTTTTGACTGGGACAAAGATATCCGTATGGCAAAAGCAATTGAAGAAATGGGCTTTGATCTCCTCAATGTTTCCGTTGGCGTACAAGAGGGATATGCTCCGGGAATCCCGGCAGACTATGAATATACACCCATGACCTATGCCGCATCTCTGCTGAAAAAGTATGTCAGCATCCCGGTGATCGCAGCATGGGGCATTGAGACGCTGAATCGCGGTGACAGGCTGATTCGGAATGGAAATGCTGATTTGACTGCTTATGCAAAACCGTTCTTAGCTGATCCGGAATTCGTGCTCAAAAGTAAAAACAACATGGATTATAAACCGTGCTTTGGCTGCCGCAGCTGTCAGTGGTACAGCGATGGAAGCAGATGTCCTGGACGAAAAAGGGCACACAAAACAACATGAGAGATTGTTTTATCTGACCGCCAGAATGACTGGCGGTCGGTTTTTCCGAGAAAACATAAACCGAAAAATCCCGATTTGTCGATCTCTTTATTCCTTTTCTATATATACGCGAATACTGTGTTTTTTCAATCCTTAAACGCGAAAAAGGCCCTCGGCATTGGCTTCCTGCCGCTGCCGAGGGCTTCATGTTATCTCACGTATATCAAAGACTTCCGAACTCCTTTTTATTGAATCGTAATGAAATCCAAAAGCTGTTTTTCAAGCTCCGGTCTCCACCAATCGCGATAACCGGCCTTGGTCGGATGAATATCGTCCTGCATATAGAGATCTCTCAGCTCGTCCGGGATCTGATTGAAATTCTCGTCGTTCCACAAATCGAGAATACCGATACCGTATTTCTCTTTCAGCTCATACAAGCGCTTTACCATCGCGTCGTACCGGTCGCTGTTGTAATGAGACCCGGTAAAGAACAAAATCGGGCAGTTCCATGTGTCTCTGGCATAGTTGATGATAAATTCGATCGCACCGGTAACGGTAGAGGTATCGTATCCGCTGCCGCTGCAGATCTCCCCGAGCGGTATTTCCTGTGAGGCGTCGTTCGTGGAAAGCTGACAGATAAACAGGTCGTAACGCGTGTTTCTGTCAAGTTTTTTCAGTCTGCTGACATAGGACAGATTCCCGGTGTCCGCAAGCGTCGTGCCGCTGACGGCTTCTTTTGTGAAAGAACACCCGAACCGTGCGCCAAAGTATTCCGGGATGGAACACGCCTGCGAATCATATCCGTAAACGACGGAAGAACCGAGCACACAGATATTCTTGTCTTTCAACGGTGTATCGATTTGTTCAATTGCGTCAAAACCGTATTTCATGCTGTTCCCCTCATAGGATGCCGTGATGAGATCAAGAGGAAATTCTCTCGATTTCTGCCCTGAAACGGTTGCTTCGGTGGTTCGAATCCACAAAGCCCCTCAAGTATCACTGAAAATTTACTGCAAAAAATTGCCCGAAAAACGGCGAAAACCCTTGCTGTGCAAGGGTTTTCGGGGGTGGATCTTTTTAAGACCGCAACACTTGGCTGTTACGTACCTAAAAGATCCACTTCGTTTTGCAGCAAAACGACCGCATGATCATCATTTTTTTATTTTTAAAAATCTAATAAAGGCTGACAGGAAAACAAAACGACCGCCCTTGAACCGCGTCAAAGGGGGAATCGCTGCGTTTGGCGATAAAAATGGGGACCTGTCGCATTTGGACATTCTAACTAAAAATATATCAAATTTCGATGGGATTCCATCGTTTTTATTGCAATTCGAGTTTTTTTATAGTATACTGATTTTGAAGCAACTCTGTAAATAAACTACATAAACAGACAGGAGGAATGATTGATGCAAAAGCTCAAAACCACGCGGCGCGTTCTCGCGGTCCTTCTGAGCCTCGTCATGGCGCTCGGCATGACCGTCGGCGCGTTCGCCGACTATGACGAAGACATGGCAGAGATCTACGTCGACGGCAGCGGCATGCCTGCCGTCAATATGCCCGTGACCGGCACGCAGGTGCTCGACCTCAGCGACGAGTCCGACGGCTACACCGTCAAGGTATACGACGACGGCGGCGGCGCCGGCGACTGCACCTACAACGACAAGGACGGCTGGCTGCTCATCAGGGGCCCCGTCGATAGCGTTCTTTCGCTCGCAGGCTCGATTAACCTGAAGTACGTCGGCAGCAACGTCTTCTTTGAGGTCTACGATGGCTACGATACCAACTGCCCCGGCTGGAGCATGTCGAACCTCGAGTGGAACGTTCCCCGCGACGTGGGCGTTTTCGTGTCGTCCGGCAACACGCTCCTCATCCACTTCTACGGCGCCGAGCTTTACACCTGCGAGGGCATTGCGCTCACCGTCGCCGTCGAAACCTACGAGCAGGCGAGCACAGTCACCCTCGTCGACGTTGACAGCTACGACCACTGCCTAATCATGTCCGATGGTTCCGCCTGCGCCGGCGAGACCGTGTCCGTCTTCGTGTTCAATATCACCGGCTTCGTTCTGACCGGCCTCACCGTCAGGGACGCGTACGGCAACAACATCCTGCCCCGCTTCCCCCGCGGCTATGAGATCGACAACGCCGATTTCTTTCCCTACGGCGAGGGAAAGAGGGCGAGATTCGACCCCAGCCCCCTGTGGTACGGCCCCGTCACGGATCTTGAATTCACCATGCCCGCGACCGACGTGACGATCGAATACGCGTTCGCGCCGATCAGCGAGGGGTTGTCGATCGACCTGCCCGCGCAGGGCTGGGGCCTGATCGAGATCCCGGAAACGGTCCCGACCTTCAAGCTCTATGACGCGGGCGGCCCGGACGGACCGATGCCGAACGCCGGCAGGACCAACGTCGCGGCGACCCTTGCCGCGCCCGGCGGCTTCCACATCCGCCTGACCGGCAGCATCGACGTTTACCCGCGCGACGACTGCAGCCTTGAAGTTTATGACGGCGCGAACGCAAATTGCAATGAAATCCTCGAGCACACCGGCGACGCGGACACGAACGACATCGGCGTCGTGGAGAGCGACGGCAACTACATGTTCCTCTACTTCTACAACGTCCCGGACGACGAGGACTTCGACGGCCTCGACCTCACCGTTACGCTGATTCCCGACGAGGAACCGACCGATATGACCTGGGGGTGGATGGAAAATCTCGAATACGCGAGCCTTAGGGTCAGTGTCGGCGGCAAAGACTATTTATTTTACGACTACTACCCGGAGACCGTTTTTACCACACAGCCCACCTGCACCGATGACGGAACGGGCTATTATGTCGCGTCCGTCGAGTTCGCGGGGCAGACCTACACGGATCAGTCCTGGGAGACAACGATACCGGGCTCCGCGACCGGTCACACCTACGGCGAGCCCGTGTGGAGCTTCACTCAGGGCGAGGGCTCCGTGAAAGCCGCGGCGACTTTCACCTGCGAAAAGTGCGACCATTCCTTCACGCTGTATGACGAGGCGCCGGCCAAGACGACCGTGACCGGGGCGGGCTGCCTGACCGACGCGACCGTCAGATACACGGGCTCCGTCGAATACGGCGGCGAGACCTTCACCGCCACCTCCGAGGCAATGACCGACGCGGGCACTGCGCTCGGGCACGACTTCGCCGAGGAGTGGTCCTGGTTCGGCAGGACGAACGCCTCCCTGTCGCTCACCTGCGCGAGATGTCAGGAGGTCGAGCAATACCCCATCTACAGCGATGGCATCACCGAGAGCAGCATCACCCCCGCTACGGTTGACACCGACGGCGAGGTCCTCTGCTCCGCGACCGTGACCGACAGCGAGGGCCGCGACCACACCGGCAGCCATTCCTTCACGATCCCAAGGATCGGCGGACATCTCGTCCTCGGCGACAACGCCGTCAACCCGCAGGCAGCGGGCTGGCAGAACGCCGTGGTCTGTGAATTCACCCCGACGGAGAACGGCGCGTACACCTTCACTTCCGCCGCTCTGGTCGGCATTCCCTGCGCGATCGTCGACGGCGAGTATATCGAGAACAACGTCCCCAATAATCATCAGTTCACCTTCAGCCGCAATCTCATCGCGGGGCAGACCTTCACCTTTAAGGTCTACAGCAGCTACGTCAACGATGAATACCCGCTCGGCATCATCGTCGAAAAGACCGGCGAGCTCACCGACGAGGACGTCGCGGGCGTCGTCTGCGATCTCATCGACGCCATCGGCGAGGTGGTGTACACCGAAGACTGCGCCGCGCGGATCGAAGCGGCCAGAGCCGCCTATGACGCGCTGACGGAGGACCAGCAGGGGCTCGTGACGAATTACGGCGTGCTCACCGCCGCCGAGGACCGCTACGCCGAGCTGAAGGACGCCGCCGAACATCCGGATCCCGACGAGCCGACCGACGACCCCGACGAGCCGGATGAGAACCTCTGCAAGTGGTGCGGCGAGCCGCACGAAGGCTTCTGGGGCAAGTTCGTCGGCTTCTTCCACTCCATCCTCTACTTCTTCGCGCATCTGTTCGGAAAGAGATAAGCTCCGTCCAGACTCCGGCATCCGAATATTTACCGCCTGAAAGGGGCTGTGAATAACAGCCCCTGAAAAAAGCAAGACTGCAAACTCACATTACAGTGGGGATGCAGTCTTATTTTGTGATAGAATGACTGCTCCGCCAATTCATAGAAGATGGAAAAATACTTTCTTGACCATTTTCTTTCTTTTGGTCAGAAAATCGGTTGGAAAGCAGCTCCGTAAGCCGCTCATCCATTAGAAATACGAGGGTTAAAAAGCAGACAAAAAAAGCGCTGAACCGTTGATATGCAACAAGTTCAGCACTTTGGTGGGAGAAGGTGGATTCGAACCACCGAAGTCAGTGACAACAGATTTACAGTCTGCCCCCTTTGGCCGCTCGGGAATTCTCCCTTATTCAATTGGATTGGTGGAGCTGGTGGACGGACTCGAACCCCCGACCTGCTGATTACAAATCAGCTGCTCTACCAACTGAGCTACACCAGCAACTTTAACCG
The DNA here is from genome assembly GCA_017428085.1 of Clostridia bacterium. Taxonomy (GTDB): domain Bacteria; phylum Bacillota; class Clostridia; order Oscillospirales; family Acutalibacteraceae; genus RUG806. Next base: position 64,832 of record JAFRRP010000077.1, read on the forward strand.
TTTTGTGCCGTCAGAAGCCGGCGCATCTCCTGAATGCAAAAGACACTATACCATATTTCCGGGGGTGTGTCAAGCTTTTTTTTGAAATAATGCGCAGTATCGAAAAAAGAAAATCGCATATTGCAAAATCGGCGGTAATGCGTTAAAATACAAGCGGATATTCGAAAACAGATCATTTCGCCGGAGGGGGTATTCCGATGCATAAGCTGGTGCTGGGCAGCGGCGCGATCTTCTTTGAACACGAATCCGATCCCATCATCGACCCTATTTTCGACCTGATGGACCGGGACCGGCCCCGGCGGATGGTCTATCTGCCCACGGCGGGGCACGACGACCGCGATTACGAGGACGCCGTCAACGATTACTGTTACCGCCACGGGTTCGCGCATTCCGTGTCGCTCTACCTGACGGACGAGACGCTTTCCGACGCGTATATCCGGGAGACGATCCTCTCCGCCTCCGTGATCTACGCGGGCGGCGGCAACCTGAAATTCCTGCTGGACACGTGGCGCAGGCGCGGCGCGGACCGATACCTGCGGCAGGCCTACGACAACGGCACGGTCATCGCGGGGCAAAGCTCCGGCGCCATGTGCTGGTGCGCCCACGGCTACGACAACTGCGGCAGGGACGGCCGGTTCATGTTCCTGGACGCGCTGGGCTTCATCCCCTACGTGATGTGCCCGCATTTCGAGGACTGGCCGGAGTTCCTTGAAAACGTCAAGCTGCAGGAGTACGACGCCATCGGCATCGACAACGATATCGCCCTTGTCCTAACGGACGGGGAATACGCGGTGCTGGACAACGGCCTCAACCCGCGTCACTCCGCCTACTATATGCCCGCGGAGGAGGACTGGGCGGTGCATGATATCGTCAAAGAGCGTTATCCGATCCGGTTCCGGCAATAATACAGAAAAAAGGGGAAAGAAAAATGAAAAAAAGAATGAAGAAGCTGCTGAAAAAGATCGTCGGCGCGGCGCTGGCGGGCGTGATGATCTTCTCCGCCGCGTCGCTGTCCTTCACGGCGCGGGCCGCGGAAAAGGACGTGAAGACCGCGGTAACGGATACCGCCAAGGTGGCCGTCACCAAAACGCTGGCGGTGCTGCTCAAGGGCGTGCTCGGCGCGGTGAACCTGCCCGTGCTGGACAACCCCTCCTTCGTGGACGAAAAGGACTACAAAAACACCGATTTCTACGAGGGCAGCGGCGATTTCGTCCGCGAGGCCGCGGCGGGCAACGTCTGGAAGCTGGGCTCCTCCTGGGTGAGCCTTGTCCCCGACGACTACAAGACCCATAACTACTATCTGGGCGGCTTTATCATGATCGAAAACGGCTTCGTCAACAAGGTGGAGGACGTGGCCGACGACATGCGCGCCCGGGTGATCGCGCTGGACGACAACTCCGGCAGGGGCGTGTCGCTGTTCGCCACCGTCGACTGCATCGGCATGACCAACAACGACATCAAGGAGATCCGTAAGCTGGTGGCAAAGACCTTCGCGGAGAAATACCCGGACGTGAAGCTGGCTTCGGTCAACGTGTTCTCCACCCACACCCACAGCGGCATCGATACCGAGGGCCTGTGGACCAACACGCTGCCCAAGGCGCTGAAGAACCTGATGGTCCGGCCCTTCGGCGGCCAGATGGAGCAGGGCACCGACAAGGCCTTCATGGACGCGCTGTTCGTCAAGGTGGCGGGCGCCATGGAGCAGGCTTACCTTCATATGAAGCCCGGCTCCATGACCTACGCCGTCAAGGATATCGGCGCGGGCTACTTTTCCAACAAGAACCGGGGACAGGCCTCGGATATCGACACGAAGCTGACGCGGCTGATGTTCACCCCGTCGGACGGCTCCCGCCCCACGGTGATCGTCAATCTCGGCGCGCATCCGGACGTGGCGGGCCTGCCGCTGAACGACGGCGTCAACAAGGGCCGCACGGTCTCCGGCGACTATATCTATTACATCGGCGAGTACCTCAACAACTGCGGGTACGATTTCATGTTCTTCAACGGCGCCATCTGCGGCATCTATTTCGGCAGGGGCCTGACCAACGACAACCAGAACATGACCTACCGCTGGGAGCAGAGCCGCCGCTACGGCTACGAGATCGCCAAGATCGCGCTGGGCATGACCAAAACCAAGGAAGAGATCATGGCCGATCCCGACCTGTACGATCAGGCGCTGATCGACAAGGAGACGGCGGAGGCGGAGGCCAACGGCGGCGGGTATACCCTGTGGTGCGAGAATTGGGAGCCCGTGGCCGAGACGGAGGTGGAGCCCTTCTTCAACGTGCGGCTGGCCACCGTCATGGTGCCCGTCACCAACCCGCTGATCCAGCTGGCGGGCAAGCTGAACCTGGCCAACTACACGGTCATCAGAAGCGGCCTGATGCAATACAAGATCAACGTGGAGATCGGCTATCTGGAGTTCGGCAACCAGCTCAAGGTCTGCATGGTCCCCGGCGAGATGTGCGCGGACCTGATCGCGGGCGGCGCTTCCACAACGGCGGAGGGCTCCTTCAGCGGCAAGGATTTCAACGCGCCGGTGCTGAAGGATATCTTCGGCGACGTGACGGTGTTCGGCCTGGCCAACGACGCCATCGGCTACATCGTGCCGGACAACGACTACTCCATGGGGCTGGTGTTCGACCACTATCAGGAGATCCTGTCTTTGAGCCGGGAGACGGCCTCCGCCGTCATGAACGGCTTTGCCGCCATGGCGGAAAAACTGGGATAACGCGGCGGCTGCCATTCAGGCGGCGACCGTCTTATAAAAAGAAAGGATGTATCTTATGAAAAAAACAATGCGTATCATGATAAGCTGCCTGCTCTGCACGGCGCTGCTGCTGCCCATGGGCATTTCGGCGCTGGCAGAAAACGGCCCCTTTGAGGAACACTGGGAGGAATGGTATCCCGCGTTCCTGTATTTGGCCGTGCTGGACGAAAAAGAAGAGCCGGTGACGGTGATGAACGAGTACGGTTTTGAGGAAAACACGAACCTGCCGCTGTGGGCGAACAACAAGGCCACGCCCCAGGAGGGCGCCGTATACGACAAGGCGACGAACACCCTTACCCTGACGGATTTCAACAAGGGCAACTATTCCCTTTCCGCCAATATGATGGGCGACGACTTTACGGTGTGCGTCAAGGGCGATTGCCGCCTGTCCTCTGTTAAGGTCTGGGGCGACGGCTGGGGCGGCAGCCTGCGCGTCACAGGCGACGGCACGCTTGCCGTGAACCCCAACAGCACCTTTGACTGCGGCATTTCCTTTATGCCGGAGGGCGCCGTTCCTTCTTTTACGGTGGATCCCTCCGCTTCCGTCACGATCCGCGGTTCCGAAACGGCGATCAGCGTCCGCTTTACCGATCAGCCCGCAACGGTGACGGTGGGCGGTAAGGCGGTGACCATGAAAAAGGAAACGGTCGTTCGCGACGAGTATCTGCGGCTGAAAGGTTACAGCAATATTATGACGCATTACGCCGCCCTCGGTAAGTGCGCCTCGGACGACAAGGCGCTTTACGAGGTGACGGAACAGCACGCGGAGTATGCGGACGGCCACACGGAGGACTACGTGGCGGTGACGAGGTATATCTACGTTCCCGGTCATGACCTGTATTTGGAGGACTACGATTGGGCGCAGAAGCAGGGCGGCGAATTCGGCGAAGTAAAATATGACGATCTGGCTGCCGCGGAAGCGGCCGGTTTTACGAGAGTGATGTCCCCCGACGGCGAGTATCAGCAGAGCAAGGAGATCCTTTACTGCGGTAATCATCATGATGTAAGCATCTATGAGGACGCCGCCGGCAACCGTTACGGCGTGACCACGGGGTATAACGACGAACAGGACCCCGAGTTGAGAAAATTCGATAAATTTGCCTATTCCTTTGAACCGCTGGCGGAGCCGGAGGGCGAATACCTGTTCCTGTACGCGCCGGGCGTGGATCCCGCCACGCTGACGGAGGTGATCGAGAAGGTCGTCCATGAGGGAGAATACGATTATACCTATCCCGATAAGGAATTGAAATATACCGCTCAAAGCGCCGCCGCGTTCCTGATCGGCGACGTGGACAACAACGGCAAGGTGGAATCCGCAGACGCCCGTCTGGCGCTGCGCGCCTCCGTCAAGCTGGAGAATTACGCGGAGGGCACCCAGCCTTATCTGGCGGCCGATGTGGACCACAACGGCAAGATCGAATCCTCCGACGCCAGAAGCATCCTGCGCGCTTCCGTCAATCTGGAAAAGCTGGCGTAACGTGCGAGCTTCAATCGTCATATCACACAAAAAACCCCTGCGGAAACGTATCCGCAGGGGTTTCGCCTTTGAAAAAACGGGCAGTTGTTTTGTGCCGCTGTGATCCGATGTGACCTTCAAGAAGATCCTTGAGGCTATCGTCCGTTACTTGGAAAAGCTCATGCTCTGTTCAAAGGCCTGACGGAAAGCGCCGTCCGCCTCGGGATCGGTAAGGATGACCCAGATCCGCGCCCAGTCGTCCTCGGAATAAGACGCGTAATAGACGAACGCGTGGGAGCCGGTGTTCGGGTCCTGCTGAAGCTCGCCGAACAGCACGGTGCGGCCGCCCAGCTCGCGCTCCTGGAAGCCGTTCGGAAGGGTCTCCTCAAAGGAGCTTTTGTTGCCGCCGTAGCCGCCCTGCATAAAGTAGGCGTAGATGCCGTACGTGGCCTCGTTGGCGGTGGCGTCCGGGTTGGCCGGGTTGAAATGATAGCCGCGGTACTGCTCGCCGCTGTCGTTTCTTTCCTCCGCTTTGAACTGGTCCGGATAGTCGAAGGACAGGTAGCAGTCCACGCCGCCCGTGTCGTAGCCGTAGCAGTCCAGCTCGGCCTTGGCCCAGGTCCAGCCGCTGATGTCGGCCGCGACGGGTTCCGCCGCTGCCTCCGCGGTCGTTTCCTCCGCGGATCCGGTCGCCGCGTCTGTCGGCGCGGCGTCGTCCTTCTTCGGGGAGCCGCACGCGCAACGCGAGAACAGCAGCGCCGCGACGAAGAGAAGGGCTAACATTCTTGTTTTCATGACAGTGCCTCCTGAAAATTACGTTTTTTTGTACGCTGAAGCGTTCTGCGCCGCGGCGCAGCCGCTTTCTTGCAAAAGGATCGGACGCGCGGGATCAGCGCCACAGCAGCGTCAGCAGCAAAATGACGACAGCGCCCACGCCGATGAAGATACCGCCGATCAGCATGGCCGCGCCCAGCGCCCCGCCGATATAGGAACGGCGTTCCTCATCGGTGAGCTGCGGTTCCGGCTGTTGTATCGCCTGTTCCGGCTCGCCGGCGCTTTTTTTTCGCTTCGGCAGGCGCGGGAGCAGCATGGGCGTCCGCCCGATATCGCTCATGTCGGCGATCGTTCTGCCGTCGTCATCGTCGTAGTTGCGCTGCTGCATCGTTCATTTCTCCTGAATCATTGCTTCCGGCACGTATTCTTTCGGTTTTGCGTGTTGAGAAAAAATGCGCTTTCATCTCAACACACAATCCTCAAAGCTCCGAACTCATTTGTCATACAAATGACAAACGACGTAGTGCCCCGGCTCGATCTCCCGCTGGACCGGCGTTTCGGTCTTGCAGCGCTCCATGCAGTTGGCGCAGCGGGTGTGGAACTTGCACCCGGCGGGGGGATTGGCGGGGGAGGGGATGGAGCCCTCCAGCACGATGCGGTTCATCTTGACGGTGGGGTCCGGGATCGGGATGGCGGAGAACAGCGCCTTCGTGTAGGGGTGCAGGGGGTTGTCGAAGATGTCCTTCGTTGCGCCGTATTCCACCAGACTGCCCAGATACATGACGCCCACGGTATCGGAGATATGCTCCACCACGGAAAGGTCGTGGGAGATGAACAGGTACGTCAGGCCGTATTTTTCCTGCAGGTCCCGCAGCAGGTTGATGATCTGCGCCTGAATGGACACGTCCAGCGCGGAGACCGGCTCGTCGCAGACGATGAACTTGGGGTTCAGCGCCAAAGCGCGGGCAATGCAGATGCGCTGCCGCTGGCCGCCGGAAAACTCGTGCGGGTAGCGGTCCTTGTGGAAGGGCTGCAGGCCGCAGTTGTCCATCACCTGATCGATGTAGTCGTCAAATTCCGCCTTGGGCACGATCTTGTGCTCGCGCACGGCCTCGCCGATGATCTCGCTGATGGGAAGGCGGGGGGACAGGGAGGAGAAGGGGTCCTGGAAGATGATCTGCATCTCGGTGCGCATGGCGCGCAGCTCCTTGTCCGTCAGGTCGTAGACCTCCTTGCCCTCAAACAGCACCTGTCCGTCGGTCTTGTCGCGGTACAGCCGCAGGATGGTACGCCCGGCGGTGGTCTTGCCGCAGCCGGATTCTCCCACAAGGCCCATGGTGCAGCCGCGCTTCAGGTTGAAGGTGACGCCATCCACGGCCTTCACCTGTCCCACCACGCGCATGCCTTCCTTGATGGGGAAATACTTTTTCAGGGCGTTTACCTGCAGCAGATAGCGGTCGTCCGGCTGGATGGGCGTAAACGTGCTTTCGGTCTTGTCGTGTTTAGCCATTGTTTTTCCCCTCCTCGTCGGCGTAATAACGGTAGCAGCTCACCTTGTGGGTGGGCGATACGCTCACTTCCTGCGGATACTCGCCGTCGCAGCGCGCCAGGCACTTCTCGCAGCGGTCCTTGAAATAACAGTAGTCCGGCATGTTGACGGGGTTGGGCACCTTGCCGGGGATGGAATACAGGGAATCCACCTTTTTGCCCACCACGGGTTTACTGGCCATCAGGCCGATGGTGTAGGGGTGGCAGGGATGGGCGAAGATCTCCTCCGCGGTGCCCTTTTCCACGATGCGGCCCGCGTACATCACCACCACGTAATCCGCCATCTCGGCGATCACGCCCAGGTCGTGGGTGATCAGCATGATGGAGGAGTTGATCTTGTCCTTGAGCTGGCGCAGCAGGTCCAGGATCTGCGCCTGGATGGTCACGTCCAGCGCCGTCGTGGGCTCGTCCGCGATGATCAGCCGGGGGTTGCAGGCCAGCGCCATGGCGATGACGACTCTCTGCCGCATGCCGCCGGACAGCTCGTGCGGGAACATGTTGTATACGCCCTCGCTGTTGGCGATGCCCACCATTTTCAACAGCTCGATGGTGCGGGCCTTGATCTGCTCCTTGGTGCGGTTTTCCTCATTGTGCAGCGCCAGCACCTCGTCCACCTGCGCGCCGATGCGGAACACCGGGTTCAGGCTGGTCATGGGCTCCTGGAAGATCATGGAGACCTGATTGCCGCGCACGTGCTGCATGGCTTCAATGGGCGTTTTCGCCACGTCGATGGATTTGCCGCCCAGGTTCAGGCGGATCTCGCCGGAGACGATCTGTCCCTGCGGTCGCTGCAGCAGCTGCATGATGGAAAGGCTGGTGACGGATTTGCCGCAGCCGGATTCGCCCACCACGCCCACGGTCTTGCCGACGGGCACGTCGAAGGTGACGCCGTCCACGGCCTTGACCGTGCCTACGTCCGTATAGAAGTAGGCGTGCAGGTCGTCGATCTCCAGCGTGTTGGCCGGGTCGTGCATCGTGGTCAGGTATTCGCTTTCCGGCACGTTCTTGCGCTTGTGCTGTTTCTCGAATTCATTGGTGATCTTGCGGTTCGCCCGGGAGATCCGTCGGGATTCCTTGGCGGAGAGATAGCCCTCTGCTTTTTTTCTTGCCATTTCGCTTCCCTCCTTCTCAGCGCTTCATCTTGGGGTCGAACGCGTCGCGCAGACCGTCGCCCACGATGTTGAACGCCAGCACGGTCATCAGCAGCAGCACGCCGGCCGGGATCCAGATGTTCCAGTAATGCGTCAGCACGAATACGTTGTTGACGTCGTTGATGATGTTGCCCCAGGAGGCGAACGGGAACCGTACGCCGAGGCCCAGGAACGAGAGAGTCGCCTCCAGGATGATCGTGGTGCCCAGGCCCATGGTCATGGTGACGATGAGCTGCGGGATGACGTTGGGGATCAGGTGCTTGAAGATGCGGCGGCGTACGCTGATGCCGCAGGCCTCCGTAGCCGTCATGAACTCCTGCTCGCGCAAAGACAGGATCTGCCCGCGCACCAGCCGCGCGACGCCCGCCCAGCCGAAGAAGCCGAGGATCAGCATCAGGTACAGCATCCGCAGGGAGGATTCCACGTTGGCGGCGTCCATGGCCGCGCCGAGGATGATGATGACGGGCATGGAGGGGATGCAGTAGAAGATATCCACGATCCGCATGATCAGGTTATCCACCCAGCCGCCGAAGTAGCCGGAGATACCGCCCATGATGACGCCGATCAGCGATTCGATGAACACGACGATAAAGCCGATGATGAGCGACACCCGGCCGCCGTACATCAAACGCGTCAGCATGTCCATGCCGTTGCGGTCGGTGCCCAGCCAGTGCGCCTTCGTGGGGGAGGCGTAGGTGTCGAACACGGTGGTGTCCGTCTCCTTCATCACGTCCCAGGATTTGGTGCCCGCGTTGTAGGTCAGCACGTATTCGGCGGTGGCGCCGTCGTCGTCCGTAAAGACGAAATCCGTCCGGCCTGCTTCCAGCGTGTCGATCAGCTCGTTTTTGAACCGGCGGGTGAGGAAGACGTCGCCCATCACGGCGCGCACAACGTATTCGCTGACGTAGGCCACTTCCGCGCCGGTCCCGTCGTAGACCACGCCGTCCTCGTCCACGGTATAGGTCTTGCCCTCGCTGACGAAGGAATCGCCCTTCTGCGCCTTGGCCAGCAGCGCGTCGTAGGTGAACTCAAAGGAGAGCTTGTCGTTGGAGGTGGAGGAGTTGACCAGCTCCTTGCTGGCGATGCCGATGAGCTGCCCGCCGGTATGGACGGCGTAGAAGTCGTCGGCCAGCTTTTGAAGCTGGTAATCCACGCCGTCGTAGGAGAACGCCGTTTCGTTCTTCGTGATGGCGAGGAAGGCCTGCGCCTGCACGATGCCGGTGAACTTGTCCTTGTCCGCCACGGTGTAGCGCCACTCCTCGTTGCGCACCACGCCGGCGTAGGCCTTGGACTGCTGGTCCACGCGGTAGAATTTCTGGTCCTGCTTATAGGGGCTGACCATGCCGCCGATGAACGCGAAGGCGAACATGGCGATCAGCACCACAAGGCCCGTCACCGCCAGCCGGTTGCGGAAAAAGCGCTTGGCCACCAGCGCGCCGGGGGAAAGCACCTTCACGCGGCGGTCGTCGTTCAGGGAATAGGTGGTTTTATTGTTTTCGGAGGGAGCCGTATTTTCTTTTTTCATGTCGTCGCCCTCCTTTTAAGCGATCCGCACGCGGGGATCCACCACGGCGTACAGGATATCCGCCAGCAGATTGCCCAGCAGCGTCAGGATCGCGGAAAAGACCAGATAGAACATGGAAAACGGGATGTCGCCCGCGACCATGGATTCGTAGGAGGTAAAGCCGATGCCCGGGATGGAGTACAGCGTTTCGGTGATCAGCGCGCCGGAAAACAGGCCCGGCAGCGAGCCGCCGATGATGGTGACCAGCGGGATCAGCGTGTTGCGGAACGCGTGGTGGTAGATGACCTTTTTCTCCGGCAGGCCCTTGGCGCGGGCGGTACGGATGTAGTCGGCGTTCAGCACTTCCAGCATGTTGGTGCGGGTGTAGCGCATCAGGGAACCCATGCTGACCACCACCAGCGTGATGATGGGCAGCACCAGATGGTGCGCCTTATCCAGCAGCTGGCCCATAAAATCAAGCTGGTCGTAGCTGCGTCCTACGAGGCCGTACAGGTCGAACCAGCCCAACTTGACCGAAAAGACGAGTTTGAGCAGCGAAGCGAAAAAGAAGGTGGGCAGCGAGATGCCCGCCAGCGCAATGACGGAAATGGTGTAGTCCGCCTTGCTGTACTGTTTGGTCGCGGCGACGATGCCCAGAGGGATGGCGATCAGGATCTCCAGCGCGAAGGAGATGGCGCCCATGACGAAGGAGAGCCACACCGTATCGTGGAATTTTTCCACCACCGGCACGGTCCAGCGCCAGCTGTCGCCGAAGTTGCCCTTCAGTATGTTGCCCATCCAGCCGAAGAAGCCCAGAATGATGCCCTTATCCATATTATAAGCCGCCGTAAGCTGTTCCATCCATTCCTCAAAGCTCTTGGAACCGGGCTGCATGGACTTCTGCCGCGCCATGTTTTCCACGTAGGAGGTGGGCAGGCAGCGCATCAGCGCGTAGATGATGAACGCCACGAAGAACAGGATCACGACGGAGATCAGCAATCTCTTGATGATGTATTTTCGCATATCTTTTCCTCTTTTTTATGATTGTCCGGAAAAGTCCGCAAGGTAGCGCGGCACCTCAATGCCGCTTTCGGGAAACAACGCGTCAAGCAGTTGTTCTGCGGCAGCGCCGTTTGTCCCGGCGGGGGCTGCCGCGGCGTTGCCTTTGCGCAACGAGCGGCACTGAGGTGCCGCGCTACCGCGATGGGGTACCTTCCGTTTTCGGACCAAAAAGGGCAGATAAGTGTTAGCTTATCTGCCCTATGGCTATGTCTGATGGTTCAGACTGTCGGGACGGATCAGGCCAGCTCGATGTTCTGGATGCCGTTCAGCCAGCCGTAGTAGGTGGTGATGTCGGGCATGACGGTATCGAGGTTGACACGCTCAGAGGAGAAGATGATCACGTTCTGACGCTGATACACGGGGATCTCCACCGCCCAGTCGACGATGATGTCGAGAGCCGCCTTGTAGAGCTGCTTGCGGTAGGGCTGGTCAAGGGACGAACGGGCGTCGACGATCAGCTTGTCGAGATCCTTGTCGGCGATGTCATACATATAGTTGCTGCCGCCGGGCTCCGCGCCGGTCTCCACGCCGGAATAGTACACCTGATACATATCGGGATCGGGAGTCGCGCCCCAGGCCGCGCACCACATCGGGACCTGATCGGCCTCGATGCCGCTCCACAGGTCGGAGGACTGGGCCAGATCCTTGACGTTCAGCGTGATGCCGATGGTGGCAAGCGCGTCGGAAGCAAGGTTGAGCATCATGAAGGAGGGATGGTCGCCGGAACCGTCGGCGGGGATCCACACTTCATACTCCAGCTTGGCGCCTTCGGGAGCCGCGGTCACTTTGCCGTCCTCGACGGTGTAACCGGCCGCCTCAAAGTAGCCGAGAGCCGCCTGCAGGGCAGCCGCCGCCTTGGCGTCGGCGTCCATATCGGAGGTATAGATGTCGTTGCCGTTCACGTCCTTGGAGAAGGCGATCGCGTAGTCCGCGTCGGTCTTCTGGGGAGCGGCCCAGGAGGTGTTGGAGATCGGGTAGTTGATGACGCTGGCCGCCTCGCCGTAGTAGGAGTCGACGGTCACGTCACGGTATACCGCGAATACGGTGGCAAAGGCCTTACGCAGGTTCTTGGAAGCGTCGGAGCCGATGTCGCCGCCCACGTTCACGGCCTTGGCGCTGATGCCCAGGTAGCCGTAACCGAGGTTATCGACGGTGCTGGTCATGATCTTGTCGCCGGTGATGCCCACGCCGCCGTTGGCCTCGGTGATGGCCTTCGCGGTATCCTTGGAGAAAGAGGGATCGGTCACGTCCACGGTGCCGGTGATGACGCCGTTCAGCTTATCCTTGTCGTTGGTCTCCAGGAACTGCAGGTTCTTGGTCTTGGGAGCGCCCAGGAAATAGTTCTCGTTGGCGACGAAGGAAACGACGCCGTTTTCAAACTTCTGGAAGATGTAGGGACCCGCGCCCATGGGCTGCGTGGTCTTGGCGCGCACGCTGGAAAGGTCGCCCTTCGGGAAGCCGAACTGGTTGTTGTCGTAATCGTACAGGTCGGGGTTGCCGTAATAGTGCATGGGAGCGATGGTGACGCCCAGCTGATAGATAGCGGGAGCGGAGACCTCGGTCAGCTTGACGCGCAGGCTGTTGTCGCCGGTCTTGGTGATACCGGAGATGTTCTCAGCGGAGTCGCCGGTCTTGACGCCGGTGCCGGAGAAATCGCCGAAGTTCGGGAACACGTCGTCGATGGAGATGGAAGCGGCCTCTGTGGAAACCATGTTGGCCACGTCCGCGCCGTAAGCTTCTTCCAGCATGGCGGCGAAGGAAGCCTCGTCGGTAGCGCCGTCAAAGCCCCAGGCGGAGGCGGAACCGGCCAGATCCTCGGCATAGCCGTTGGCGGTGCAGAAGTCCACGATGTCCTTGATCAGGGCGGCCACGGAAGCGTCGTACTTCTCCCAGTAATCCTTCTGCTGCTCCTCGGTGAAGAGGCTGAAGTCGGTGTTGTCGCGGCCCGCGTTGAAGATCAGGTTGGCCAGCGTGTCCATACCGCTTCTGTAGGCCTCCATGCCTTCGATGGGCAGGGAGAAGAAGGTGGAGTTGCCGTCATAGGTCGGGTCGGACAGGACGTACATGGAGAAGATCACGTCGTCCACGGTCAGGGGCTCGCCGTCGGAGAAGGTGACGCCGTCGCGGATGACGAAGTCGTAGTCCACGGTGCCGTCGTCATTGGTGGTGATGGTCAGGTCGGACATGCCGGGATAGGTGTAGTCCGTTCCGTTGTAGGGGATCGGCTCCACGCTGATGCCCTTTTCCACCACGGCGCCGAGACGGTCGGTGCCCAGCAGGTTGACAGCCGTCATCGCCCAGACGTCCTGGTCATAGGCCGTCTCGGAGAAGAAGGGGGAGAATTTGCTGGAGAAGTTGGAGTAGCCAACCACCAGCGGCTTGGTGTTGTCGCTGACGACGTCGGTGCCGGTGGCATCCGTGTCAGTGGCGGTGCCGGGCTTCTTGCTGCAGGCCGCGAATACGGTCAGCACCATGGCAAGCGCCAGCAGGAGTGCAAGTACTTTTTTCATTTCTTTTTGCTTCCTTTCTTAAGATTTGTTTATGTATTGGCGTGCGCCAAGAAATGACAGGTAGCGCGGCACCTCAGTGCCGCAATAGGGAACAGGCAGTAGCACGGAGCCTCAGCTCCGTTGCGGTTCGGAGTTCGGAGTTCGTAGCACGGAGCCTCAGCTCCGTTGCGGTTCGGAGTTCGCAGTACGCAGCTGAGGCTGCATGCTACGGCTGTTCCTCCCACTCCATCGCCCTGATATGCCTTCGGGCAAGGAGGCCGAGGGCCAGGTTGACGGCCTTCAGGAACAGGTACAACCCGCACAAAAAGGGTTTGCCTTCCGTGCCGTTCAAAATCAGGAACACGGGGGAGGCGACCAGCCCGACGGCGGCGGATACGATCAGGATCCAGACGGAGGGGGGCAGGTACTTTTCCAGCGCGGTCCGCACATAGGCCTTTACCTGTTTTCCGGCGGCCAGCAGCCGCACCGCGTTGTAACACAGGGCGAACGTCCCCGTCACCTCGCCGATATAGGGAAGGATGACGTAAAAGGTGTTGCTCAGGCCCGCCGCGTTGATGCAGCCGGAACCGACCGTTACGGCGGCCGCCCCGAAGCACAGGAGCGAAAGGACCGCCCGGCAGCGCTTTGCGTCGCAGGCAAGCGTGTAGACCGCACCCGTATAGACGTACGCGCCGTCCGCGGTTTTTTTGTAGTCGTTCAGGTAGCCCCATCGCTTGCTGGTCTTCATAACTTGTACACTATATCATATTAAAAGAAGAAATACAAATATATTAACAATTTTGTAACAAACTTTTGCTTGCGCTTATCTCAAACCTCAAAACTTACCCGGCGGCGTTCAGCTTTTTCAGCAGCACGGGCAGCAGGGCGTTCACCATCTGCCGCAGGCCCTCTTCGCTTTTTTCCACGCCGGAAATGACGGCTTCGCCCTCCGGCGTGCCGGCCAGCTCCGTGGCGTTGACGATCGCCGCCACGATCCGGTCGTCCATCAGGTAGTTGACCATGAATTCGATCACCTTGTCGGGATCGGCCTCATACACCTTCGCGCCGTTGGAAAGCGTCTTTTCGGAGGCGCAGGCCAGCAGGCCCGCCACGTCCATATCGGGCAGGTCGCCGTCCTTCTTCGTCAGCACCTTCACGAAGCTGTCCAGCAGGTCGTTGAAATTGCCGGAGAGGTTCAGGCCGCTTTCCTCGATGATCTCGATCAGCGCGTCGCCCAGGTTGAACAGCAGGCCGTCGCTGAAGCCCATGACCATTGCCGCCAGCTTGTTGTACTGCGCGTCCAGCCGCAGGTGGCCCATATACTCCTTGAATTTGCCGGTCTCGATCAGATCGGCAAAGTTGACCAGCATGCTCGTCAGCATCGGCACCGGAGCGTTCTCGATCTTTTCCGCCAGCGTCAGCACGGGGCCGAAGATGGCCTTCCACATATCGCCCACGGAGTTGTAGCCGTTGAATTCCGAAACGGACGGATAGTCGCCCTCGTCCAGCCCCAGGGAGTTGAACAGCGGCACCAGCCCCAGCTCGTAGCCGCTTTGGCCCTCGGCGTGGTAAATGGTGGCGGCGTCCATATTGAAGGGGATCTTGTCGAACTTCAGCAGCACTTCCAGGACGTTGACGTTGATCACGCGCTCCTTGCCCTGCATGGCCACCTCCAGCACGCCGCGCAGGCCCTCGCCCATGTCGTTCATGGCGGTATAGAAGGAGGCCTCGTCCTTCACGCCCCACTGGATGGAGTTCCAAAGGGTCGTCTCGCGGGTGTTTCCGTCCTCGTCCTCATAGCTGACCTTGGTATCCATGTAGGTCCAGTCCTCGCCCACGTTGTTCAGCACCTCGGTCAGGTTCTTGCGCGTGCCGTCCTTGTCCACGCAGGTATAGGATTTGCCCTCCAGCTTTCCGGCCAGCAGCGGACCGGTGGCGTACAGGTCCATGTAGGTGGCGAAATCCAGCATGCCCAGATCCACCAGCGTCTGGTACAGCAGGGGATAGGAGATCGACATCACCGTGTTGACGACGAAATCGGAGTGGATCAGCCCCGTGACCATGTTCTTGATGCTGTCCTGCTTCAGCTCGCCGGCCTTGATGCCCGCCACCGCCTCGGACAGCGCGGTGCCGATGCTGCCGCTGACGGCCTTTTCCATGCCGTCGAAGCTCACGTTCAGCGTCACGTCGATCACGTTCTGCGCGCCGCCGCCCTTCCCGGACAGCAGCGCGACGCTTTCCAGCAGCACCACGGCCGCCAGCGCCACCACCAGGATCTTTTTCAGCTTGTATTTGTGAGAACCAATCATAAACAAACCTTCTTGATGATAAAATCAAATGAAAAATGCTTATTATTAAAAAACATTATAACAGCTTACGGCGAAAATGTAAAGGGCTTATGCGCAATCTGTTCGGCGGGGAAGAGAAAAAATCGCGTCGCAGGCGGAAAAAACCGCCCTTTTTGCTCTGGGAAATGAGAAAATTGAACAAAAAACTTGTGCAATGTGTGCAAAACAGGCCGGGGAATGACAAGCGCCGTTCGGTCCGTCGGTCGGTTATCCGACACGTACTGAAAAACAGTCGGATATTGAAAATTTACAATATTTTCTTGATATTGTATTATTGTGAACAATATGTTACAATTGTGATGAAAATGTGATGCAGGAGAAGAGAATATGGATATCACATGGTACGGCACCGCCTCCATCAAACTGAGCGACGGCAAAACGAACCTGCTGTTCGACCCGTATCTGCGCCCCAATAAAAAGCTGCGCCCCATCACGCTGGATTCCTTTACCGGCGCGGACGCTATTTTGGTCACCCACGGCCACGTAGACCACATCGCGGATATCCCGAAGATCACCGAAGCGGATAAACGCGTGCCCGTTTACTGCACCAAGACCCCCGCCGCCACGCTGCGGAAGTTCGGCGTGGCCGGCCGCCGCATCCATGAGATCGCGCCGGGGAACCGGTTCAGTATCGGCGATTTCAGAATCACGGTGTATCAGGGCCGCCACGTGGATTTTGACGCCAGATACATCGCGCAGGTGTTCCCGCAGTGCTTTGTCAAATTCCCGGTGGTGTTCAAGATGGAATACTACAACATCCTGATGCCGGAAAAAGGCGAGATCGTGATCTACGAGGTGGAAAACAAGGGCAAGCGCATCGTGCTGATGGGCAGCTACGGCACCGCGGACGGCGTCAGCTACCCCAAGAACCCGGATGCCTTCGTGCTGCCCTACGGCGGCAACTCCAACATCGCCGCCCTGTCCGCGCCGTTCATCAAGGCGATGAGCCCCAAAAAGATCATCGTGGACCACTACGACGCCTCCTTCCCGCCGCTGACCAAGCGCATGGACGTGGAGGGCTTCGGCAGGACGCTGGCGAAGGACCACCCGGAGATCAAGTACGTGATCCCGCAGGAGTACGTGCCGCTGGCGGTATGAGCAGTTTTGAGCATTGAGATTTGCGTTTTGAGAAGAGTTGTTATTATCTCCTTTCTCTGAAATTGTTTTATTCCCGGCAAAAGCCGCCCCACAAACCGTGGGGCGGCTTCCGTTATGTTATAGCCCGTACATGAAAAACACCGCCCCGCCGAAGCGGAGCGGATTGCTGTATGTGTGTTTACCAATGACACCCTTCAGTAATTACGAAATCACGCACATATTTTTCCTTGAATTCTGCCCAATTTTTTGGATGCAAAAAATCCCATTTTTCGATTTTTCCACTATCTTTATAAACGCGCAACGGTGAATCAAATGCACCTTTCCCGCTTAAATATGAAAAAGTAAATACCCAACTGTCCGTTAACTCATTGCAGCCCAACAACAATCGGTTGGGTTTTTCTGCTATAACAATTTGTTTTGCTTCTCCAAAAGTTATCACGGTTAATCACCACGCAGATATCCTTTGATAAGGTTAGGTAACCACTAATCACTAACCAATAATCACTCTCATACGCTGGGGCGGAATGCTTGCAATATACTGTAGCGCGGATCAGTGATCCGCCCGCAACGCGATTCCGATTTACAGAACGTTCGTCATCAAATTGCGTTCGTCTTAATTGTTGTTTCGTTGAGAGCCGGCTTACGCCGGGGCGGCTCATTGAGCCGCGCTACCCACTGTCACGCGGCGATGCGGAAGGCCAGCAGCAGCTCCTTCAGCATCTCGATCAGCGCTTTCAGGCGGGCCGCAAGGGACTTCTGGAAGGCGAAGGGGCTGCCGCTGCCGTCGATCTGGAAGGACTCGAACCCGCTGAAATCATCCGACCAGTAGAAGGCGTACACGTAGTTGTAGTTGTCGGATTCCATATGGGTGAAATCCGGGCTGATGACGAAGGTGGTCAGGATCTCGCCCTCCGAGAAGGCGGCGCCGTAGTTGGAATCGTAGGTCAGCAGCACGTGGTTGCCCTTCGGATCGTCATAGGCGCCTACGATCAGGATCTCGTGGTTGGGCGTGGGGTTCTGCAGCAGCGAGAAGCCGAACCGCACCAGATGGCCCGCCTTTACGGTCTCATACAGCTTTTTCAGCTGGTAGGTATAGGCGGCGCTGCCGGGCTTCACCGCGGCGTTGTCGGTGATCATGCTGCGGGTGGATTGCGCCTGATAGTAGTTGATGAAGCTCACCAGCTCCGGCGTGGATTCCAGATCCCGCACGTTCTGGGCGCCCTCCTGCAGGGGCAGCATGTCGATCATGCCCAGGTGCTGCAGGGCGGTGGTGACGGAAATGCCGTAGCAGGAGCCCATAAAGCTGCGCAGCGGATAGCTTGCCGCCATCGCCAGATCGGCGGCGGCCGCCGGGTACATCAGCGGGGAAAGGGCCAGCACCTTGCTGACGTTTTTCAGCAGGGCGGCGTAGTCCTCGCGCGTCATGTAGTAGGGGATATAGCGGAAGATCTCCTCGTCGTTTCTGGTGTAGGTGAAGGAATTGACCGTAAAGGGCTCGTAGTCGTTGCTGAAACAAAAGGCCTCCTCCGGCTGAAACAGGATGTCGCCGTACACCGCGAAAAGCTTCACGTCCTGCGTCATGGCGATCTCGTCGCCCGCGCCGTATACGGCTTCGCCTTCGGGCGAGTCGCTCCAGCCGATGCAGGCTTTGCCGTTTTCCACGTGGCCGATCCGCGCGGTCTTTGCGATCTCGTCCGTCTCACAGCAGACGATCGCCGCGGGCGTCTGCCCGTCGTAATAATAGGTGATGGTCTTCACGCCCTCCGGCGCTTCGGCGGAAACGCCGGTCACGGTAAAGCCGTTCTCCGTTCCGTCGCCGTCGGTGGTCAGCGTCAGGTGGACGGCTTCGCCGGGGATATACAGGGTGCGGCCCGCCAGCTCGTCGCCGGAGTATTCGCCGATCGTTTCCTCGCCGCAGGCCAGCGTCAGCACGTCGCCGGGCTTTTCGTCCACCTTGATGACGCCCACGCTTGCCAGCACGCTGATGCCGATATAGGTATCGCGGTCGGTCTCGTACAGGTCGCGCCATTCGGGGATGGTATAGGTCTCCGTGGCGCCGTTGGTGATGTTGGTGAAGGTCAGCGCGCCCCATTCAAAGAGCGTGTCCTCCGAAAAGGTCAGGTAAAAGCCCTCCGCGCCGTCGATCCCGCAGTCCCATTCCCCGGTGAAATCGTTTTCATAGGGGTGGGCGCTTTCCGGCAGCGCGTCTTCCGCTGCGCCGGGGAGCATCAGGCAGCCAAGCGCCAGCACAAGGCATAACAGAACGGACAACACTTTTTTCGCGTTACGCATATTCATCGCTCCTTTTTCCGTTGCTATCCTTATTATACAATCCCCGCCGCGGTTTTGCAATGGGTTTGTTGTTTTTCTTTGGAAACAGAGAATTGCCGACGCGCTGCCGGATTGTTTTGACAAACCGCCGATTTGTCGATCTTCTCCCGAAAATATCCTTGTTATTCATCGGATAGTATGCTACACTGTTATCGATCCGAAAAAAAAGAGGGGAAACGTATGAAATTCGTCGTCATGTCCGATATCCATTATATCTCCCGCCGCATGATGCTGGAGGGCACGCCGGAGGAGGTCCGGCTGCAGCCGGAGGTCAGCGAACAGGCGCTGCGGCAGGCCTGCGCGGAGGACGCCGACGTGATCCTGCTGACCGGCGACCTCACCGACCGGGGCGACGTGCTGAGCCATGAGGACCTGATCGCCTTTCTGCGGGAGCTGAAAAAGAGCGGCAAGCGCATCTACGTCACCACCGCCACCCACGATTTCGACCACCACAAGGCCTACACCCGCAAATACGGCGACACGCGGGCGACCTTCGCCGAAAGCCCCTGGAACGAGCCGTGGTTTGAAAAAGAGACCGCCGTGTATAAAGCGTTCGTCACGGAGGACTGCAGCGACATGACCGAGGAGGAATGTACCCCCGATCTGGTGCGTCCCTGCACCCCGGAGGAGCTGTGGGACATGTACCGGGAGTTCGGCCGGGACGACGCCTTTTCCGTGTGCGAATCCGCCTTTTCCTACTGCGTGGCGCTGGACGACGATACCTGGTGTCTGATGCTGAACGACAACTTCCGCAACGAAGAGGCGAAGCACAACGTCAGCGTCACCTATTCGCCCGCCTGCTGGCGGTGGATCCGTTCGCTTGTCAGGCGCGCGCAGGCCGAGGGCAAAACGCTGTTCGCCTGCACCCATCACCCGCTGCTGCCGCCGACGCCCGCCTACAAGCTGGGCGCGGGCGACCGGGACATGCGCCGCGCCGAGGTGGGCCACATGCTGGCGGATGTGGGCGTCAGGCTGGCGTTCACCGGCCACACCCATTTCGCGGACGTGGGCTTTGTGCGCTCGAAGCGCGGCAACCTGCTGTGCGATATCTCCACCCCCTCCGTGCGGTTCTATCCGCCCCGGTTCCGGGTGGCGGAGCTGACAAAAGACAGCACCGTGATCGACAGCCGCTGCGTGGACGTGGATATCCCCGAAAACGCCGCCGTGGCGGAGGCCTCCATGGCGGAGCACTACCGCCGCAATATGTACAAAGATTACGAGGCAAAGGAGGCGCGGCTGCCCAGACCCCTGAACGAGATCGTCGCCGGGCTGCGGGTGAAGCACCTGTACCCGCTGGTGAAAAAAGCGTCCGGCCTTGCCCCCGCGGCGTATGAGGAGATCAAAGACACGCGGGTGTTCGACCTGATCATGGATCTGGCGTTCCACATGCTGGCGGGGGACGGCGTCTACACGCCCGACACGCCGGAATACCGCTTTATGATGGGCCTTGCCGCCGTGTGCGACAGCGTGATCGACGCGCAGCCCTTCTACGACGTGCGCCGCAAAACGCTGAAGGGGTATTCCGTGCGGCAGATCATCGAGCCCATGCTGTGCAACAAGTACGTGCCGGATAACGACGCGGCCTTTGACTACACGGTCGAGCCCGCGCCGGTATACCCCGATGAGAAATTCACCAGCCACGCCGGGGATATCGTGATGGCGCTGCTGTGCGCGGCGGCGATCCCGCTGTCCCATATGCTGCCCGCCGCCGTGTGCGTGGGGCTGCCCGCCCTTACGCTGCTGAAAAAACGGAAGCTGGCCGACGACCCGCCGCAGCCGGAGAGATATTGAACGCCCGCCGCTCGGCTTTCCCGCTTCATAAACATGGATTTTTCGAGCCGTTAGCTCAAGTCGTAAGTCGTAAGTCGTGAGTCGTAAGTCGTGAGTCGTAAGATGCCCTTCGGGCGTTCCTGTATTACGTTGAAAAGCAACGGATTTTCGATCTTACACAATCGACTTTTTCTTGCGACTTGCGACTTACGACTTACGACTGTTCAGCAAGCCAACGGCTCGCTGAACTCCCGATTTGACAAATGTTAAAATCCGAAAAGCAGCGGCTCATTTATCCCGCCGATCATGCAGATAGTTCTTGCATTATCGGCGCTTTTTATTTATAATGGTAATGGAAGGAAAACAAATAAACCGGAAGGAGGAACGAAAGATGGCGACCAACTGCGAACAATGCGTGAACTACGAATACGACGAAGATTACGATTGCTACCGCTGCGGCATCGATCTGGACGAGGACGAGGCGGAACGGTTCATGACCCGCCGCTATGCGAACTGTCCGTTCTATACCCCGGGGGATGAGTATTTCATCGTGAGGAAGCAGATATAGTTCTTAGTTCTTGGTTTTTAATGAATTGTTTTTAATATGGATCGACAGGAAGGGAAAAGAATGAAAACCGATATCGTCATCGTGGGCGCGGGGCCCGCGGGTATCTTTACGGCCATTGAGATGATCCGTAAGGGTTCCAAAAAGAAGATCACCATTGTGGAAAAGGGCGTGGCGGTGGAAAAGCGCCGCTGCCCCAAGCAGAAGACGCAGCAGTGCATGAACTGCAAGCCCAACTGCCACATCACTACCGGTTTTTCCGGCGCGGGCGCGTTTTCGGACGGCAAGCTGTCGCTGAGCTATGAGGTGGGAGGCGACCTGCCCCAGCTCATCGGCGAGGCATACGCGCAGGAGATGATCGACTACGCCGATTCCATCTATCTGGAGTTCGGCGCGGATACCCATGTGGAGGGCGTCGACAGCTCCGAGGAGGTCAAGGAGATCCGCAAGCGCGCCATTCAGGCGGGGCTGAAGCTGGTGGACTGCCCCATCCGTCACCTGGGCACCGAAAAGGCCCAGCAGCTTTACTATGATATCGAGCAGTATCTGGCGGAAAACGGCGTTGGCATGATCTTCGGCTGCGAGTGCGAGACCCTGCTGATGGACAACGAAAACGGCCGCTGCCTCGGTATCGCCGCGCGGCAGGGCAGCGAGACCTTTGAGATCTTTGCGGAGGAGACCATCATCGCCACCGGCAGAAGGGGCGCGGACTGGCTGGAAAAGCTGTGCGCGGAATACGACATCGCCCACCAGCCCGGCACCGTGGATATCGGCGTGCGGGTGGAGGTGCGCAACGAGGTGATGGAGAAGGTCAACAAGGCGCTGTACGAATCCAAGCTGATCGGCTACCCCAAGCCCTTCAAGAACAAGGTGCGCACCTTTTGCCAGAACCCCGGCGGCTTCGTCAGCCAGGAAAACTACGACAACGAGCTGGCGGTGGTGAACGGCCACTCCTATAAAGAGCTGAAGTCGGACAACACCAATCTGGCGATCCTGTGCTCCCACAATTTCAGCACGCCCTTCAACCAGCCCATCGAGTATGCGCAGAAGGTGGGGGAGCTGACCAACATGCTGGCCAACGGGCACATTTTAGTGCAGCGCTTCGGCGACATTCTGGACGGCAAGCGCACCTGGCCCAAGGAGCTGATGCAAAGCAACCTGCGCCCCACCCTGCCGGACGCGGTGGCGGGCGACATCACCGCCGCCATGCCCTACCGGTCCATGACCAACATCATCAACTTCATCCATGCCATGGACCACGTGGTGCCGGGCTTCGCCAGCTATGAAACGCTGCTGTATTCGCCGGAGCTGAAGTTCTATTCCAACCGCATCAAGATGGACGAACGGCTCAACACCAACGTGGCGGGGCTGCACTGTCTGGGCGATTCCAGCGGCTGGACCCGCGGCCTGATGATGGCCTCCGTCATGGGCGTCATCATGGGAAGGATTTTGGCCGCGCGGGAATAACGGCGTCCCCGCACGATCCCTACTGCCTACTGCCTCATCTCTCCACCATCATTCCGGGAGGATCACGATGTTCTCACTTTCTTATCTTTCCGATCCCCACCGGACGGGCGAAAACCGTTTGCCCGCCCGGGAGCTGCTGCTGCCCGCGCAAAAGCGCGGCGTGACGCACAAAAACTTCACCGCATCCGACCGGGTGCGGCTGCTCAGCGGCGACTGGCGCTTTTTCTATCGGGAGGAGGACGACGGCGAGCCGTTTTACGAACCGGAACGGGACGACGGCGCGTGGGATACGCTGCCCGTGCCCGCCATGTGGCAGTTCCACGGGTACGGCACCTGCTATTACCCCAACGTGCGCTACTGCTTCCCCTACGACCCGCCCTATATCCACTGTCCCAACCCCGTGGGGCTCTACCGGAAGCGCTTTA
Organism: Clostridia bacterium; assembly: GCA_017428085.1. Classification (GTDB taxonomy): domain Bacteria; phylum Bacillota; class Clostridia; order Oscillospirales; family Acutalibacteraceae; genus RUG806. The sequence continues at coordinate 87,590 of JAFRRP010000077.1, forward strand.
CGGCGGAAAAGCCGACGGCGGGGCGGGCGGTCCTGCGCTTTTTGGGCGTGGATAATGCGTACTGCGTGTGGCTCAACGGGCAATATGTGGGCTTTTCCAAGGGCAGCCGCATCCCGGCGGAGTTCGACGCGACGCCGTATCTTGTCAATGGCGAAAACCTGCTGGCGGTGAAGGTGTGGACCTACTCCGACGGTTCCTATCTGGAAAATCAGGATATGCTGATGGCCAGCGGCATTTTCCGCGACGTGTATCTGGTGTATACCGGCGAAAACGCGCTGTGGGATTACACGCTGCTGCCGGACAGGACCGGCTTTGCCGTCGGATATGAGGCGGTCGTCGGCGAAACGCCCGCCGCGCTGCGGCTGACGCTGTGCGGCGCGGACGGCGCGGAACTGGCCGTGGCCGAGCAGCCACTTGCGGCCAAGGGCGAGGCGTTTTTGCCGCTGGCAAACGCGATCGAATGGAACGCCGAGCGGCCGTATCTTTATACCGTTTATTTTGAAATTTTGGAAAACGGCGTCGTGACCGAGACCCACACCAAACGGGCCGGGATCGCCGCTTCCTCCATCGAGGGGTATTACCTGAAACTCAACGGGAAGCACATCACCTTGAAGGGCGTCAACCGCCACGAAAACAACGCCCGCGAGGGGCGGGCGATCACGGCGGCGCAGATCGAACGCGAGCTGCGGGATATCAAAAACAATCATCTGAACGCCATCCGCTGTTCCCACTATACCAACCAGCCGGTGTTTTACGAGATGGCAAGCGAACTGGGTATTTACGTCATGGACGAGGCGGACTGCGAGTCCCACGGCGCGGAGGCCTCCGGCGACCAGGGCGTATTGAACAAGGACCCGGAATGGTTCGACGCGTTTTTCGACCGCATCTCCCGGATGTATCTCCTGCACAAAAACGAGACCTGCGTCAACATCTGGTCCGTGGGCAACGAGTGCGGCGACGGCGTCAACGACGAGCGCTGCGCGAAATGGCTGCGGGAAAGGGAAGTCAAGAAGGTGGTGCGGGACGCGTTCGAGCAGAAGCTGGACGAGCCGGCCAGCTTTATCCAGACCGGCTATATGCCGATGAAAACGCTGCGCGATTCCTCCCCGGCGGACGGCCGTCCGCTGCTGCTGCTGGAATACGCCCACGCCATGGGCAACAGCCCCGGCGGGCTGGAGGATATCTGGAACTGGATCTACGAAAACGAGCACTGCTGCGGCGGCTACGTGTGGGAATTCAAGAGCCACGGCTTTTACGTGGAAGGCAGAAACGGCCGCCCGCGCTACCTCTACGGCGGCGATTTCCCGGACGTGTACCACTGGTCCAACTTCTCGCTGGACGGCTACCACACCAGCGACGGCACGCCGAAAGCCTCCTGGGCGGAGCTGAAGGAGGTCTCCGCGCCGGTGTGGGTGAAGTGGGAGGACGGCGGCGCGGCTGTGAAGAATACTTACGACTTTTTACCGCTGGACGGTATCGTGATGCGCTGGTCGGTGCGCGCCGACGGCGAGACGGTCCGCGGCGGCGAATACGCGCTGGACGGGCTTGCCCCGCGGGCGTGGAAACGCTTCCCGCTGCTGCTGGCAACGGAGGGGCTGGCCGGGCTGGTCACCGCCGACTGCGAGTTTTTCCGGGGCGGCGAAAGAATAGCCCATAAGCAGAAAATACTGGCGGATCTCCCCAAAGCCGCGCCCGCGCCGGTCCCCTTCGCCCATACGGTGAAACAGACGGGAAACGACGTGACCGTAACGGGGGAGGACTTCACCGTCACATTTCGCAAGGGCCTGCTCTGCCGCATCGTGAAGGGCGGCAGGACGCTGCTGGATGCGCCCGTGCGGCTCAACTGCCGGCGCGCGCCCACGGACAACGACGGCATCATCGGCTTTTCCGAACGGCTGGCGGGGGAGTGGAAGGACAAGCTGGTCCATACCATGCTGTTCGGCTGCTATGAGACCGCCGTCGCCGACGCGCCGGACCGTGTGACCGTGACCGCGACGGGCAAATTCCTGCCCTACTGCCACAACTGGGGCTTTGACGCGAAGCTGACCTATACGATCACGGCGGGCGGCGCGGCGGAGATCGCCGTTTCGCTTGTTCCCTACGGCGAAGGCGGGCCGGAGGTACTGCCCCGGGTGGGCGTGGTATTGGAGCTGGACGGCGCTTACCGCCGCTGCGAATGGCTGGGGCGCGGCCCCGGCGAGAACTACCCGGACTGCAGGGCCAACGCCCCGGTGGGCCGGTATGAGGCGGACGTGGCGGAGATGAACTTCCTCTACGACGTGCCGCAGGAGACGGGCAACCATGAGGACTGCCGCCGCGCGACGATCTCCGGCGGGGGGCTTTCCCTGACGGCGGAGGGCGCGTTCTCCTTCTCCTTCCATGATTTCACATTGGAAGATCTAACGAAAGCCCGCCATTGCGACGAGCTGGAAAAAAGCGAGCGCAGGTATTGGTATATCGATCACAGGATGCGCGGCCTCGGCTCCAACTCCTGCGGTCCCCAGCCGGAGCAGGAATACGAGCTGCCCATGGGCGCGTTCGCGTGGTCCTTCCGGCTGACGCCCGGAGAGAGTTTTGAGTCTTGAAAAAACAGTTTATGCTGAAAAAGAGGTACATGATATGAACGTCAACGATTATTTCAATGAAAACGAAAAACCGCTGGATACGCTGATCGAGGGCGGAGGGTTCTGCGGGATCTTCCGCACGGTGGCGTGCATCGGCGACAGTCTGGCTTCCGGCGAGTTCGAGGCCACGGACGAAAACGGCAACAAGACCTACCACGACATGTTCGGGTATTCCTGGGGGCAGTTCATGGCCCGGGCGGCGGGCTTCACCGCTTACAACTTCTCCCGGGGCGGCATGACGGCCTCGGAGTACATGGGGGGCTACGGCGCCGCCCAGGGGTGGTTCGACAAAGAAAAAGCCGCCCAGGCGTATATCATCGCGCTGGGCGTGAACGACTTATATAACCGCGGCGACGAGGTGGGCGAGGTTTCCGACTGCGAGACCGGGGCAAAGACCTTCGCCGGGTACTACGGCAGGCTTGTCAAGGCCTACAAGGGCATCAGCCCGGAGGCCAAGTTCTTTTTCGTCACCTTCCCGCAGGAGGACCGCCGCGCCGGCGACGCGCTGACCGTCCGCGGCGAGGCCCACCGCAGGCTGCTGTACGATTTCGCGGCGTATTTCGGCAATTCCTACGTCATCGACCTGTGGCGGTACGCCCCGGTGTACGACGCGGATTTCCGCAGGCGGTTCTTTATGGGCGGGCACATGTCCCCGACGGGCTACGCGTTTACCGCGAAGCTGTTCCTGTCCTACATCGACTTCATCATCCGGCACAACATGGCGGATTTCAAGCAGGTGGGGTTCATCGGCACCGGCCTGAAGAATACGGTCGACTGAACCGCCTGAACCGTTTTTCGCTTTATGACGCCGGCTGCGCCGTTTTCGCGGGCAGCAGCGACAGGATATCGCCCACCGTTTTGACGGTGGGTATTTTGCTGTCCGGCAGGGATACGCGGAATTCCCGTTCCACGGCGACGGCAATGTTCATCAGATCGAAGGAGCTTGCGCCGATGTCGTTGCGCAGGGAAGCGCTTTCCGTGACGGCCTCCGGCTCGATCTCCACGTAATCACAGATGATCTCTTTCAGTTTGTCCAGCATTTACAGTCCCTCCATAATGTCGTTGATGGTTTGGTCGGGATCGGCGATCCCCGACAGGATGGCGCGCACCGCCCCTTCGTGGAAGCGGCGCACCTCGTCGTCCGTATGCAGATGCGTACGGTGGATATAGGTAAACGAATAACAGCCCGTCGCCGGGTCCCGCAGGGCCAGCGTATACACCGGGATGACGTAATGGCCGAAATTGTATCCGGTGAATTCGTACCGTCTGCCGCCGAAGGTGTTTTCCCTCAGCGGCAGGTAGGAAAACATCATGCTGTTGGGCGACTGCATCAGGTTGGCGTGAAACAGCCGCCGTTCGCTGCTGCGCATGGCGGTAAAGGGCACGTCGGCGTGGCGGAACAAGAACGCCTGCGATTGGGCCATCTGCGCCAGCGCCTGCCGGAAGGTCGTCTCGCCTGGCAGGATCTCCCGCCAGGGCATGGGGGAGGCCAGCGTGCCGCCGCACCGTTTTTCCGTCACGGTCCTGCGGCGGGGGCACAGCACCCAGAAGGTGGTGTCGTTCCCCCGGCGGTTGAGCTGGGAAAGGCGGATGCGCAGCCCCAGCTGCACCACCCATTCCGGGCTGACGCGGTTCTGCTCCACAAAGGCGTCGATCGCCGCGCTTTCTTCCCGGCTCAAACGCAGCTTGACGCAGTGCGCCTTGTCAAACAGCGGCATATACACCGGGGGCAGCGCCGCTTTGGGGCCGCGGCGGCGCTTGCGTTCCCGGTCCGGCGCTTTGGGGCCGTTGAGCCGGCAAAAGACCGGCGGGCGGTCCTTTTTCATCCATTCCTCCAGCACGGCGGTCTCCCGTTCCACGAAAGCCGCGTGGCCTTCGTCGTTCAGCTCCTGCCGGATGATGGCTTCGATACTGCCCATGGGCTTGGGCAGGGGAGCGCCTGTTTTCAGGCAGTCGTACACCTCCATCAGGTCCCTGAAGAAGATGAACGCAGCCATGGCGTCCATGATCATGTGGCTGACGTTGAGATATACCCCGCATTTGCCGTCGCGGGAACGGAAAAGGATCACGCGGAACATTTCGCCGCGAAAGACGTCCAGCTTGCGGGCGGCGTCGGCGTTGAGACAGTCCTCCTGTTCCCGGTCGGAGGCAAATTCCTTCAGCGGGAGCTTCTCCGGCCGGTATTCCGGCAGAAAGAACTGCCTGATCCGCAGGCCGTCGCGGAATATCCGCAGCCGCAGGCAGTCGTTGCGGGCGATCTCGGTATTGACCGCTTGGGCCAACAAATCAAAATCCAGCACCTCGTCAAAGGCCACGGCAAAGGGGATCTGGGTGGCCTGGGTGTGCAGCGTGTAGCGCCACATATATTGCACCATTTTTTGCGAGTCGATCAGGTCGTAGACCGGCAGTCCTTTGGGTGGTCTCATGGCATTTCCTTTCTCTTCAGTCGGTTTTCCCGCAGCGCGGCACCTCAGTGCCGCTTTAGTCGGAAGCGGGCAGTCGGGAACGGCAGACTGTTTATGGTTATCTGCGGATCATTTTGCCCGACAGGTTTTTCGGGAAGGGCGTATCCCGCGCCGTCACCTTCGCCACGGTGTGGGAGGGCAGCGCGTTCCGGTTCAGCTCGTCGGTAAACGCCTCCAGCGCGGCGGGGATATCCGTGATCCCGTTGCGCCGCGCGTAATCCGGGTCGGGGAAGATCTCCGCTGTGATGCGGTCGCGCTCGGCGTAGACCTGTACCTCGCTTACCAGCAGGTTTTCCTTATAGCGTCTCTCGATCCCCTCCGGCGATACGTTTTCGCCGTTCGACAGGATGATGAGGTTTTTGAGCCGTCCGGTGATGAACAATTCGCCGTAATCCGTGACCACGCCCGCGTCGCCGGTCCTCAGCCAGCCGTCTTCCGTAAATGCGGCGGCGGTCTCCTCCGGCCGTTTGTAGTAGCCGATCATACGGCAGGGGGTCAGCACCTGGATCTCCCCGTTGCGTACCCGCGCCCGGCAGAAATCGATCACGCGGCCCACGGATTCCAGCGAGACGCGGTCGTCCGGCACGGTGATCTTGCAGCCCGCCTCGCTCATGCCGTAGCCCTGCCGCAGGCAGATGCCGTAGCGGTCGAATTCCCGGCACAGCACCGGGTCCAGATACGCCCCGCCGGACAGCAGCCAGCGCAGCTCGCCGCCTGTGACGCGGGCGGCCGCCTCCCGCGGATCCAGCTCCGGGTGTTTGGCGGCAAACCCCTTGATATAATTCAGCAGCGCCTGGGCGATCATGGGCACCAGCCGGATGGTGCCGGGCCGGAACAGCGCCAGGTTGCGGAACATATCGCGCATTTCGCCGTTCAGGCACAGCGTATTGCCCCGTGACAGCGGCGCGAGATAGTCCGAAACAAAGCAGAAAATGTGGTACATGGGCAGCACGGACAGCAGCACGTCGTCGTTGACGCAGTACGCGCTGTAGGGCTTGAACATGGTGTTTTTCACCAGCGCATAGGTGGAAAGCATCACGCCCTTGCGCTCGCCCGTGGTGCCGGAGGTGTAGATGATCAGCGCGCAGGCCTGCGGGTCCACCGCCACCTCCGACAGCGGCGCATAGACGGAATCCTCGCCGTAATCCCGGTAGATCTTCTCAAATCCACTCACGTCGCCCAGGTCGAAGGTGTGGCGGATCAAGGGGCACCGGGGCAGGATCGCCGCGATCTTTTCCGCGAATGCGTGCTCGTACAGCACGGCGGTCACGTCCGCGTCGGTAAAGATCTTCACCGCGTCCTCCGCGGACAGCTCCGGCGGCACCGGGACCGCCACGTTCCCGCTGACAAGGATGCCCGTCAGGCAGGTGATATATTCATAGCTGCTTTTGCCCACCAGCGCGATGTGGGCCTTGTCGGGGCACAGGTCGCGGATCTTGCGGCAAAAGGCGAGGCTGTCCGCGCGGACTTTGGAAAAGGTTTTCTCCCGGACAAGGCCGTCGCGGATAAATCTGATGAACGGTTTATCGTTGAATTTTTCCGGCGCTTCGTCAAGCAGCCGGCGGATGGTAGGGACGTTTTCGTGTGGCATGGCCGTTTCCTTTCTGTAGGGCGGTTTGTTTTGGAACGATACTATTTTGTCATAAAAGTATGAATTAGATGTTAACAGTATGTCAAAATTTTTAATTTTTTTTGGTAAATTTTTGAATATACTGTTATCAAAACGTGGGAAAAGCCATAAAAATAAGACGCGTGACGGTTATCCGACTCTCCGAAAAAAGGGCCTTTACGGAAAAATTGTGGGATCTGGATCAGAGAGGCAAATGGGAGTTCAGCGAACCGTTGGCTCGCTGAACAGTCGTTAGTCGTCAGCGGCGGCGCTTTGCGCCGCAGTCGTTGGAAATGGTGTTTTCATAGGACCGCCCGGAGGATCTCTAACGACTGACGACTGAAAACTGACGACTGGATTTTTCGTGATGAAACAAAAAAATACCGTCCGCAGCGGACGGTATCTGACGTGTCATAACGCTTTTTTGATGGATCATCACGGTTTTTTGTGGGATAGCGGCAAACAGGGATTTGGCGGTGTGCCCTCACCGGTAGCGCGGCACCTCAGTGCCGCTATAGACGCAAACATCTTTTTTGAAAAGATTTGCGATGAAATGAATGCCTATTGTGTTAGAGAAAACAGTCGGCAAATCGAAATCCGTTTCAAAAGCTGCAATTGCCACGAGCGGCACTGAGGTGCCGCGCTACCCAATGGGGCAGGTTTTTATGAAACGGCAAACAGCGCGACAAACTCCCATTTTGTCTCTCTGATCCAAATCCCACAAAATTCCGTGATGATCCTTTTTGATCGATGGCCCCTTACGGGCTCACGCGATGGTGGGTTTCAGCTTGTTTTCCTTGGCGGGGGCCAGCCGCGCGGGGTCGCGCTCGATGACCGGCCTGCCGTCGCCGTTGACGCAGGCGGCGGTAATGGTCACCCGGGTGACGGTGGGGTCCGACGGGATCTCGTACATCACCGGCTGCAGCACCTTTTCCATGATGGCGCGCAGTCCCCGTGCGCCGGTGTTCTTTTCCAGCGCGCTTTGGGCGATGGCGGCAAAGGCGTCTTCGGTAAATTCCAGCTCCACCTTGTCGATCTCGAACAGCGCGTGGTACTGCTTGAACAGGGAGTTCTTCGGCTCCTTCAGAATGCGGATCAGCGCCTCCTCGTCCAGATTGTTCAGCGCCGTCAGCACGGGCATACGGCCCACCAGCTCCGGGATCAGCCCGAACTTGATCAGGTCCTGCGGGATCACCTTCTGCATGATGGCGTCTTTATCCAGCTCCGATTTCACGATCAGCTCGCTGTTGAAGCCCAGCACGGAGTTGCCCAGCCGCTTTTCCACGATGCGCTCGATGCCGTCGAAGGCGCCGCCGCAGATGAACAGGATGTTGGCGGTGTCGATCTGGATGAACTCCTGCTGGGGGTGCTTGCGGCCGCCCTGCGGGGGCACGTTGGCCACGGTGCCTTCCAGAATTTTCAGCAGCGCCTGCTGTACGCCCTCGCCGCTGACGTCGCGGGTGATGGAGGTGTTTTCGGACTTGCGGGCGATCTTGTCGATCTCGTCGATGTAGATGATGCCGCGCTCCGCCTTTTCCACGTCGTAGTCCGCCGCCTGGATCAGCCGCAGCAGGATGTTTTCCACGTCCTCGCCCACGTAGCCGGCTTCCGTCAGGGTGGTGGCGTCCGCGATGGCGAAGGGCACGTCCAGCGTTTTGGCGAGGTTCTGCGCCAGAAAGGTCTTGCCCACGCCGGTGGGGCCCAGCAGCAGCACGTTGCTTTTGGTGATCTCCACGTCGGTCTTGGGCTTGCGGTAGATGCGCTTATAGTGGTTATACACGGCCACGGAGAGGGCGATCTTCGCCTCGTCCTGCCCGATGACGTATTCGTCCAGCTTGGCCTTCAGCTCGTCCGGCTTGGGCAGAATGCGCGGGGAGGAGGCGGGCTTGCGCTTGCCGCCCGTCTTTTCCAGCTTCTCGTTTTCGCCGCTTTCGATGATTTCCAGGCAGCTTGCCACGCAGCTGTCGCAGATGAACGCGTCCGGTCCCTGAATGAGCATGGAGACCTGGTCCTGCGTTCTGCCGCAGAAGGAGCAGCGGATCGTTCTGTCTTTGGGGTCGTCGTATTTAGCCAAAGGTATATCCTCCGTTGTAGTGATGGGCAATGTTCAACAGTTGCAAGATGCAAGTTATCAGTTGCAAGAAATCAGTCTTGCAACTTGCAACTTAAAACTTGCAACTCATTTTTCTTACCTCTTATACAGCACCTTATCCACCAGCCCGTACTCGCAGGCCTCTTGCGCGGTCATGTAGTTGTCGCGGTCGGTGTCGCGCTCGATGACCTCGATGGGCTTGCCGGTCTCGTCGGCCAGGATGCGGTTGATCTTGTCGCGGATGCGGATGATGTGGTCGGAGACGATCTTGATATCCGTCGCCTGACCCTGCGCGCCGCCGAGAGGCTGGTGGATCATGATCTCGCTGTTGGGCAGGGCGTAACGCTTGCCCTTGGCGCCCGCCGCCAGCAAAAACGCGCCCATGCTGGCCGCCATGCCCATGCAGATGGTGGAAACGTCGCACTTGATATACTGCATGGTGTCAAAGATGGCAAAGCCCGCGGAGACCGATCCGCCGGGGGAGTTGATATACAGGGAGATGTCCTTCTCCGCGTCCTGGCCCTCCAGGAACAGCAGCTGCGCCACCACCAGACTGGCGGTCACGTCGTTGACCTCCTCCGACAGCACCACGATGCGGTCGTTGAGCAGGCGGGAGAAGATATCGTAGGCTCTTTCGCCCCGGTTGGTCTGTTCGATGACCGTCGGCACGAGCGAGGCGTAGGGGTTGTAGATGTTGGACATGGTATTCCTCCTGATTGTGTCGGTAGCGCGGTGCCTCAGCGCCGCTTGAGGGAAAAAGCAACTAAACAATAGTGCGGAGTTCGGAGAGCGGAGAGCGGAGATTCGGAAGCCCTTACGGGCCTGATTGAAAATCAACTCTTAACTCTCAACTCTTATCTTTGTCTCGATACTGCGGGATTATTCCGCCGTTTCCTCGGCAGGCGCTTCCTCCGCCTTGGGGGCGGCCTTCTTTTTGGCGGGGGCCTTCTTCTTCGCGGGGGCGGGTTCCTCCGCCTTTTCCGCCGCGGCGGCCTCGTCTTCCGCCTTGGGGGCGGCCTTCTTTTTGGCGGGTGCCTTTTTCCTGGGCTTCTCTTCCTTGGCGGGCTCCTCGGCCACGGCGTTCTCCTTCACGATGTCGGAGGCCTTGCGGTTCTTCAGCTCGTCGGTGACGCGCTCCTCGCTGACGGCCTTCTTCACGGTGTCAACGTCCACGCCGTAGCGCTCCGCCATGGCGGCGTATTCGGCCTCCACGTCCTCGGCGGTCACTTCCACGCCTTCCAGCTCCGCGATCTTTTCCAGCGCCAGCTCGGTCTTGACTTCCTTTTCGGCCCTGTCCTTATAGGTCTCCTTCACGGAGTCCTCGGTCATGCCCAGATATTTCAGGTACTGCTCGAAGGGGATGCCCTGCGCTTCCACGTTGTAGCGGAACTCGTTCAGCATGTTGTCCGTGGTGCGGTCGATCATGCACTGGGGGATCTCCGCCGTCACCAGCTCCGCCAGCTTGTCGAAGATGGCGCTTTCAAAATTACGGTCCGCGGCGCTCTGCTTGCGCTCGCCGATGGTCTTGCGGATGTCGGCCTTCAGCTCGTCAAGGGTGTCGAACTCGCTGACGTCCTTGGCGAATTCGTCGTCCGCCTCGGGCAGCTCCTTGGTCTTGATGGCGTTCAGCTTGATCTTGAACACGGCGTCCTTGCCGGCCAGCTCCTCGGCGTACTCCTCCGGGAAGGTGACGTTGATATCGAACTCGTCGCCCGCGTTATGGCCGACGATCTGCTCCTCAAAGCCGGGGATGAAGGAACCGGAGCCCAGCTCCAGGTCGTGGTCCTCGCCCTTGCCGCCTTCAAAGGCCACGCCGTCCGTAAAGCCCTCAAAGTCGATGTTGGCGATATCGCCGTTCTCGGCGGGTCTGTCTTCCACGGTGATCTCGCGGGCGTTGTCGTTCAGCTTGCGCTTCAGGTCTTCCTCCACCTCTTCGTCGGTCACGTCGGCGGCGTCCTTTACGGCGGAAAGGCCCTTGTAGCCGTCCAGCTCGAATTCGGGCTTCACGGTCACCTTGCAGCTGATGTGCGCGCCCTCTTTGCCCACTTCCTTGATGTCGAAGCCAAAGGGGTTGTCGATGCCCTTGATGCCGGCCTCTTCCAGCGCGGCGTCGTAGGCGTCCGGGAAGGCGATCTCCAGCGCGTCGTCATAGAACACGTTTTCGCCGTACATCTTTTCGATGATGGCCTTGGGGGCCTTGCCCTTGCGGAAGCCGGGCACGTTGATGCGGTTCTTGTTCTTGTGGTAGGCCTTCATGACGGCCGCGGCAAAGTCCTCCGCGGAGATCTTGAACTCTACGGTAAATTCGTTGGTTCCTGTTTTTTCGGCAGAAATTAACATGATTTTCCTCCTGAATGCGCCCGGTACTGCCTAACGGCGGCGGGCGGATAGCATATTAGCCATAACAGTATAACAGAAAGAAAAAAGAAATTCCACCCTTTTTTTCAAAAAAAGATGAAATAATCTTCTTTGCGGTTTATGATTTTTTATTTATTTTGTATATGACGGCGTTATTGCCATCCGATCTGCAGCGTTTTTTTGTGAAGCGCGCAATCGGATAAATACAGGTTGATCAGCGTTTGATAAGGGATGCCGGTCTGATTGGCCAACGTCTTGAAATACTCGATCGTTTCGTTGTCTATATTGATCGTGATCTGTTTTTTCAGTTTTTTGGCATACGGGTTTTCTCTCGGGTTGAGGTTTTCAATATCGTATTCGTCTCTCATCGTCATTTACCCCCTTGCTCCGTTCTGATAGAAGCGCGTTTCATTTTTTGTCGCTTTTCTGGCGGAAATCAACCGGATGACGTTATCATTGTCGCGGTAACAATGGCTTACGATACACAGTTTCTCCGTTTGGGTGATCCCTAAAATCAAAAAGCGTTCTTCTCCGATGGAATGGTCGGGATCGTCAAACAATACGGCATCGTCGTCATAAAACACGGTTTTTGCTTCTTCAAATGAAATATGGTGTTTTTGGATGTTGATCTCGTTTTTTGCGTCGTCCCACTCAAATGATATTGTTTCCATAATGTTATTATAATTATCCTATCAATATTTGTCAATAGAAAAAACGGAATTCCCGACGGCCAACAGACTGTTTTTCAGCGAAAACAACCTGTCTCAACACTCAAAACTCAAAACTCAAAACTGCTGCGCGCGGCGCAGCGAGTCCACCTTCTTCGGACAAAAAGAGAGGCAGTCCGCGCTGGTAAGGAAAAACCGCACGCCGTCGTATTCGTAATCGTTGTAACGGCCGCTGCGGTCGCCGTGGATATGGCCGAAATAACAGCGTTTGACGCCGTACTCCTTCAGCACGGAAAACAGCTCTTCGCACACCTTGCCGTCGTAGACGACGGGGTAGTGCAGGAACGCCACGGGCTCGCCGCCCAGGGCCAGCGCCGCCTCGATGGAGGTCCGCAGCCGTCCCGCCTCGCGCCGCAGCACCTTTTCCACGTCCTCGGTCGCCTCGTCAAAGAACCAGCCGCGGGTGCCGCACACGGCGATATCGTCCGCCCGGTAGGCGTTGTTGAACAGCAGCTTCAGCGAGGTAAAGCCGTTTTCGGCAAGAAAGGCCTCCATTTTGCGCATGGTGGCCCACCAGTAGTCGTGGTTGCCCTTGCCGATGATCTTCGTCCCGGGCAGGGCGTCCAGAAACGCGAAATCCGGCTTTGCGCCGTTCAGGTCCATGGCCCAGGAGATATCCCCCGGCAAAACGACCGTATCCCGGTCGGTCACGACGGCCGACCAGATCTCGCGCAGGCGTTCGGTGTAGTTGGCCCACCCGCTGAAGATATCCATGGGTTTTTCCGCGCCGAAGGACAGGTGCGGATCGGAGAGAACGTAGAGCATTTTTCTGTAGCACGGCACCGTAGCGCGGCACCGTAGCGCGGCACCTCAGTGCCGCTTCAGCGGTTAGTGATTAGTCGGCAGCGCGGCACCTCAGTGCCGCTATAAACACAAAACAACATTTTTGAAGAATTGTTTGGTTAAATGGCGGTTATTGTGACAGGAAAACGGTCGATAAATCCAAAACCGTTTCAGTAGTTACATTCGTTAGAGCGGCACTGAGGTGCCGCGCTACGGGGTTACCTGATCCCCAGCAGCGAATAAACGGCGCCCTCCATCTCCTCCTTCGTGCATACGCCGGTGAAGCGGGGAGAGGCGTTTTTCAGGGCCTTCAGCTGGGCGGGGGCGGGCACGCCGGTCAGCGCCTCGATGCGGTCCAGTTGGGCGAAGCCGTCCAGCCCGGAAACGTCCCTGCCCTCCAGCGCGCTTAAGACCGCGGCGGAGAACTTGTAGGGCGAGGCGGTGGAGGCGATCACCGTGGGGGTGGTGTCGCCGGTGGTTTTACGGTATTCGTCGTACACCGTCACCGCCACGGCGGTGTGGGTGTCGCAGAGGTAGCGATGCGTCTTAAATGTTTCGGCAATGGTCCGCTTGGTGGCCTCGTCGTCGCAGCAGCCCGCGCTGAACGCGGCTTTGATCTTTGCCTGCATGTCGTCGCCGACGGTATATTCGCCGGTCTCGGCCAGCTGCCCGAACAGACGCCGGATCTCGTCGCTGTCCCCGCCGCACAGGTGGAACAGCAGCCGTTCCAGGTTGCTGGAGATCAGGATATCCATGGAGGGGGATACCGTGGTGTGGAACGGGCGCTTGCGGTCATAATGGCCGGTGGTCAGGAACTCCGTCAGCACGTCGTTGGCGTTGGAGGCGCAGATCAGCTTGTTCACGGGCAGCCCCATCTCCTTGGCGTACCAGGCGGCAAGGATGTTGCCGAAGTTGCCGGTGGGCACGGTGACGTTGATCTTGTCGCCCGGGGCGATCTGCCCCATGGAAACCATCTCCGCGTAGGCGGAGAAGTAGTACACGATCTGCGGCGCCAGGCGGCCCCAGTTGATGGAGTTGGCGCTGGAAAACGCCATGCCGTGCGCCGCCAGCTTTGCCTTGACGGCGGGGTCGGTAAAGATCTTTTTCACGCCGGTCTGGGCGTCGTCGAAATTGCCGTAGATGGCGCTGACGCCCACGTTGGCCCCCTGCTGGGTGGTCATCTGCAATTTCTGCATGGGGCTGACGCCGTCGTTGGGGAAGAACACGAGGATGCGGGTGCCGGGCACGTCCTTGAAGCCCTCCAGCGCCGCCTTGCCTGTATCGCCGGAGGTGGCGACCAATATCACGATCTCCTTTTCGCCGGAGATCCGCTTCGCGCTGCCGGTCAGCAGGTAGGGCAGCAGCTGCAGCGCCATATCCTTGAAGGCGCAGGTGGGGCCGTGCCACAGCTCTAAAATATTCACGTTGTCCCGCAGGTTCACCACCGGGGCGGTCTTGGGATGGGCAAAGCCGCTGCCGTACGCGCCCTGCGTGTCTGCCTCAAGCTCCTCTTTCGGGAAGTCGGTGAGATACAGCGACAGGACGGCCCGCGCCCGTTCGATATAGGTCATGGGCACAAGGGAAGCGAGAAACGCCGCGTCGATCTTCGGGATCGCGGTGGGCACGAACAGCCCGCCGTCGGCGGAGATGCCGCCGGTGATGGCAAAGCCGGAGGAGACGTTCAGGGTGTTGTCGCGGGTGGATGTGTAGTTCATGGGGGTACCTCCGTAGCGCGGCGCACCGCGCCGCTTTAGTCGTAAGTCGTTGGTAGCGCGGCACCTCAGTGCCGCTTTAGTCGTTAGTCGTTAGTAGCGCGGCGCCTCAGTGCCGCTTTAGTCGTTAGTCGTTAGTAGCGCGGCACCTCAGTGCCGCTTTAGTCGTTAGTCGTTGGTAGCGCGGCACCTCAGTGCCGCTTTCGTCGTTAGACGTAAGACGACGTTCGCGGCGACCGCAATTTCAAAATATTATATCAAAAAGGAAAGGGAATGTAAAGCAAAAATTGCGAAAAGCGACGGGCGCGGCGGCCGCTTTTTAATTTTTTTTATCTTTTTTTCATTTTATGCCGCAAACCGGACGCAAAAAAAATCGAAATACGCTATCCTGTTCCCGTGATCGCGTTTACGGCGACAAAGGAGGTATCGATGATGGCAGAAACATTTTATCCCGTATACGGGTGGATGCCGAAGGAGCTGCATATCGGCGGCGGGGAACTGCTCGTTTACGCCTTTCTTTACAGTTTTACGGAAAACCGCGGCCAATATGACGGCGGGCTGCAATACATGGCCGATCAGACGGGCACGGGAAGGCGCAACGTGATCCGTATCCTGCAAAAGCTGACGGAAAAGAAGCTGATCCGGAAAGCAAAGGGGCCGGACGGGCTGTGTTATTCCGTCTGCCGTCAGAAAACGCTGCCGGCAGAGGGGACAAAATGTCCTGCCCCCGGTGACAAAATGACACCGGCAGAGGTGACAAAATGTCCTTCCCCTGGTGACAAAATGACACCGGCAGAGGTGACAAATTGTCCTGATCCCGGTGACAAAATGACACCCAATAATAAAACACACAATAATACACATAATAAAGTGGATAAGATATTATCCGCCCCGGTGAAAAACCGTTACGGCGAATACGGTAACGTGCTGCTGACGGCCGAGGAGCTGGAAAAGCTGAAAAACGAATTCCCGGAGGACTGGCAGCGGCGGATCGAGCGTCTGTCCGCGTATATGGCTTCCACCGGCAGGACCTATAAAAACCATCCTGCCACGATCCGCAGCTGGGCGATGCAGGATGAAAAAGAGGGCAAGGCGCAGCCCAAACGCGTCCCCCTGCCGGGAGGGATCAAGCTATGACGCGGCTGGGGGAATGCCTTGAAGACGAGCTGTTGGAGCGCAACAGCCGCCCCGGGGTAACGCGAAAGGAATGGGAGGAAGCGCAGGTCCGTCGGCTCAACGAGGACGCGGGCGGGCTGAACCGCCGGGACGGGATCGACTGCCCCCGGTGCCGCAACAAGGGCTGGCTTTACCGCAATACGGAAGAAGGATTGACAGCCCTGCCCTGCGATTGCCTGCGCCGGCGGGAGATCATGCGGCGCATCGACGAATCCGGGCTGGGGCAGAGCATCCGGGCGTACACCTTCGACCGGTTCGCCGACCGGGAGGACTGGCAGAAGACGATGAAACAGACGGCGCAGGCCTTCTGCGCGGATGAAAACGCCCGGTGGTTTTATATCGGCGGTCAGCCGGGCAGCGGCAAAACGCATCTGTGTACCGCCATCTGCGATTTTTATATCCGCAGGGGATTGGACACGCGCTATCTGCTGTGGGCGGAAAAATCCAAGCAGCTGAAGGCCGCCGTCAACGATTCCTACCGGTCCTACGCCGCCGCGCTGGAGGAATACAAGCGCATCCCGGTGCTGTATATCGACGATTTCCTGAAGGTGCGGCAGGGAGGCGTCCCCTCCGACGGGGACCTGAACCTGGCCTTTGAGCTGATCAACGCCCGGCTGCTGTCGCCGGACAGGATCACGGTGATCTCCTCCGAAAAAACGCTGGAGGAGGCCATGACCTACGACGAGGCCACCATCAGCCGGATCGCGCAGCAGTGCGGCAAATACCGCATCGACGTGGACTGGGACCGGGAAAAGAATTACCGGCTGAGGGGCTGACTATGTCAGTTCGGCATTCCGCTCTCCGCTCTCCGCTCTGAAATTCCGTTTCCACTTTCTTCGGACAAAACCCCAAACAGTTATCGACCGTGTTTTCTGACAGAATGAGCTTTATCCGGCTGAACGTCCGTTTGAAAGAATGCTTTTGCCGGGAGCGGCACTGAGGTGCCGCGCTACTCCACTCTCCGCTCTCCGCTCTCCGCTCTCCGCTCTCCAATCTCCAATCTCCGCTCTCCGTTCTCCGAACTCTCCGGACGCTGCTGAGGCAGCGTGCTACGATTCAACTCCGCTCTCCGCTCTAACACTCCCTCTTGATTTTCCTTTCCGCTTATGGTATTATAAACTGTAAAATTATTCTCAAAACGGAGTAATGCGTATGGACGATTATATCAAAAAGGCGCTGGCGGGCGTGACGGACCACGCCGAGGCGCGCATGCAGACCGCCCGCGGGCGGCACGTGTCCGTGGTGGGCGGCAATTTGGTGGGCAACACCTCCTACGTCACCCACGGCGTGGGCGCGCGGTTCTATAAGGACGGCGTGTGGGGCTTCGCCTCCGACAGCGCCTGCACCCCCGAAAGCGCGGCGGCGGTGATCGCGGCGGCAAAAGAAAACGCGGCGCTGCTGCACTCCCGCAAGCCCAAAAACAAACCGGCGCTTGCCAACGCGCAGGCGGCGCGGTATACGGAGGCAAGGCCGTTCCGGGACGTGGACCAGAAGGCGCTGACGGACTACGCCCGTGCGTTGGACGGCTATATCGAAAAGACTTATCCGGACCTGGCCTCCCGCAGCGTGGTGATCTCCGCCAACTGCATCGAAAAGACCATGTACACCGCGGAGGGGGCCTTCGCCTACCAGCTGTTCCCGCGGGTGTACGTCATCGTGATCCTGTCGGCGGAGACCGCCGACGGCGCCACGGTGGAGCTGTATGACATTTTGGGCGGCGGCGAGGGATACTTCCCGGACTACTACGACGACCCGGCGGCGCTGCACGAAGCCGTGGACGGCCTGTACCGGGAGCTGATGGCGAAAAAGGAGGGCGTGTTCCCCAACGCCGGGGAACGGCTGTGCATCATCGATTCCGCCATCGCGGGCATGGTGGCGCACGAGGCCGTGGGCCACACCACGGAGGCCGACCTCGTTCTGGCGGGCTCCGTCGCGGCGACGAACCTGAACAAGCAGGTGGCCTCGCCCCTCATCAGCCTGACGGATTTCGCCCACACCGCCTTCGGCGAACGCGCCCCGCTGCCCGTGTACGTGGACGACGAGGGCACCGAATGCAAAGACGCGGTCATCATCAAGGACGGCATTCTGGTGGGCTATATGAACAATCTGGAAAGCGCCGCCCACTTCGGCATGGAGCCCATGGGCAACGCGAGGGCCTACGCGTATTCGGACGAGCCGCTGATCCGCATGCGCAACACCGCGCTGCACCCCGGCACGGACAAGCTGGCGGACATGATCGCCAGTGTGGACGACGGCTATTACCTGACCCGCACCCAGAACGGGCAGGCGGACACTACCGGCGAGTTCATGTTCGGCATCACCATGGGCTATGAGATCAAAAACGGCAAGCTGGGCCGCGCCCTGCGGGACACCACCATCTCCGGCGTGGCGTTCAACATGCTCAAGACCGTGGACATGCTGTCCGACACGGTCCATTGGGATTCCGCCGGCTACTGCGGCAAAAAGCAGCCCATGCCCGTCTCCATGGGCGGACCGGCCATCCGGTGCAGAGTGAATATCGGGGGTAGATAAGTATGGAAAAACTGAAAAAAGCGGCGCAATATATGCTGGACGCCCTGCAGGCGGCGGGCGCGGACGACGCGCAGGTGAGCTGCAGCGAGGGCAAGACGGAGGAATTCAACGTGGACGCGGGCGAGTTTTCGCTGATCCGCAGCGTGTTCAATTCCGGCGCGGCCATCAAGGTCATCAAGGACCACCGCAAGGGCACCGTGGTGCTGAACCAGCTGGACAAAGAGGCTGTCGACGCGGCGGTGAACGAGGTGATCGCGGCGGCGGATTCCGGCGCGCCGGACGAGGCCTTCTGCATCGCGGCAAAGGAGGAAAACCTTGCTTTCAAAGAGGGCTCGCTCGTCTGCGATAAGGCGGCGTTCTTCGACTCCGTCATTAAACTGACGGAGGACATCGCGCGGGACTACCCGCAGATCATGATCGAGCAGCTCATCGCCACCCACTCCTACGGCAAACGGGTGCTGGCCAACACCAACGGCGTGCTGTTCACCGAGGAGGACGGCAGCTACAACGTGAGCGTGATGTACTCCGCCCACGACGGCGAGGCCGCCACCTCCTTCAACTATTTCGACTTCGACTTTCTGGACCCCCGCACGGATATCCTGTCGCTGGACGGGGCGCGCACGATGCTGGAGCGCGCCGTGGCGGAGCTGGAAACCAGGCCCTTTACCGGCAAATTCGTGGGCACGGCGGTGTTTTCGCCCGCGTGCCTGGGCGACCTGCTGGGCATCGTCACCGGCTCCTTTACCGGCGACCTGGCGCTGATCGAGGGCACCTCCGTCTGGAAGGACAAGCTGGGCCAAAAGGTGGCGGACGAGCGCCTGACGCTGTCCGTGATCCCCCGCGACCCGCGTATCGTGTGCGGCGAGCGCATCACCGCCGACGGCTATAAGGCGGAGAACTTCGATATCATCAAAGACGGCGTGCTGAACAGCTTCTGCCTGTCGGAATACGCCGCCCGGAAGACCGGCAACGCCCGGTCGAAGAGCACCAGCGGCAGCATCGCGGTCAAGCCCGGCGACAAGCCCTTCAACGAGCTGATCGCGGATATCGAAAAGGGCATTCTGGTGTGCCGCTTCTCCGGCGGCGAGCCCGCCAACAACGGCGACTTTTCCGGCGTGGCCAAAAACAGCTTCCTGATCGAGAACGGCAAAGTGACCGGCCCCGTCAGCGAGACGATGATCAGCGGCAACATGGCGGAGATGCTGTTCCACCTGCGCGGGATCTCCGCGGACGTCGTCTGCGACGGTTCCTCCGCGCTGCCCTACGCGGCGTTCGACGGCGTGACCGTATCCGGCGCGGCGGAAGAATAATGGTAGCGCGGCACCTCAGTGCCGCGCTCAGCATAAACAACTTACGGAAGTATGGTCTTTGAAATAGTGACAAAAGCGAATAGCGGCGCTGAGGCGCCGCGCTACCCGGTATAAACGGAAACGTCGTTCTTTTGTCCGAGGTGTCTTGAACCGATCGATCCCGCAATAGTTACAGAGGCAAACAGCGGCGCTGAGGCGCCGCGCTACCAATAAGTAAACAGGACAAAATCATGGAAAAATTGACAAACAACCAAAAATTATATCCCGTCGTGCCCATGCGGGGCGTAACGCTTTTCCCGGGCATGACGCTCCATTTCGACGTGGTGCGGAAGTTCTCCGTCGCCGCGCTGAAGCACGCCTCCGAAGGGGGCAACCTGGCGCTGTTCGCCACCCAGAAGGATATCTCGGTGGAAAAGCCCAAGCCCGGCGACATCTACGAGCTGGGCGTGGTGGGCGAGGTGCGCCAGATCATCCGCCTGCCCGAGCAGACCAACATGGTGCGCGTGGTGGTGGAAGGCAAGTACCGCGCAAGGGTGGATTTCTACGGACAGACCGACCCCTACTTCATCGCGGCGGCCACCCCGGTGCCCGACGGCAACGCCCTGCCCAAGGGCTTTGAGGGCACGGAGGCCTTTTTGCAGGAGGCGACGGTCTTCAGCCTGCGCAAGTTCTTTGAGGACTACGCCGCCCACGTGCCGCAGCTGACGCCCTCCGTGGTGGGGGCGGTGCTGGAATCCCGCGAGGTGGGCGCGCTGACGGATTTCATCGCCGGCAACATCTTTATGGACGCGGACAAGAAGCAGCAGATTTTGGAGACGGAAAACGTCTTTGAACGGGCGGAGCGCCTTTGCGCCATGCTGGCCCGGGAAACCGAGATCATCGTGCTGGACGAGGAGCTGCAGAACCGCGTGGAAGAGCAGATGGACAAGAACCAGCGGGAATACTACCTGCGCGAGGAGCTGAAGATCATCACCGACGAGCTCAACGACATGGACGGCGAGGACGCCACGGGCCTGGCCGGTGAGATCGAGCGCAGCGCCATGCCGGACCCCTGCAAGGAGAAGCTGCGCGCCGAGCTGAACCGTATGAAGCAGATGCAGTCCTCCTCGCCGGAGTACAACGTCTCCCGTTCCTACATAGAAAAATGTCTGGAGATCCCGTGGGGCAAGTATACGAAGGAAAACAAGGACCTTGCCAAGGCGGCGAAGATCCTCGACAAGGACCACTACGGGCTGAAAGACGTGAAGCAGCGCGTCACGGAGATGCTGGCCACCTTCATCGTATCGCCCGATATCAAGGGGCAGATCATCTGCCTGGTGGGCCCGCCCGGCGTGGGCAAGACTAGCGTTGCCAAAAGCATCGCCCGCGCCACCAACCGCAGGTATACGCGCATCGCTCTCGGCGGCATCCACGACGAGGCGGAGATCCGCGGCCACCGCAAGACCTACATCGGCTCCATGCCCGGACGCATCGTCAGCGCCCTGATGGAGGCCAAAAGCATGAATCCGCTGGTGCTGCTGGACGAGATCGACAAGCTGGGCAAGGACTTCCGGGGCGACCCCGCCGCCGCCATGCTGGAGGTGCTGGACGGCGAGCAGAATTTCAGCTTCCGCGACAACTATATCGAGCTGCCGGTGGATCTCAGCAAGGTGCTGTTCATCACCACCGCCAACGACCGGGCCGGCATCCCGGAGGCGCTGCTGGACCGCATGGAGATCATCGAGCTGCCCAGCTATACCTACGAGGAGAAGTTCCACATCGCCAAAAAGCACCTGATCCCCAAGCAGTTCAAGGCCCACGGGCTCAAGCGCGATGACCTGCATATCACCGACGCCGCGGTGCGGACGCTGATCGACGGCTACACAAGGGAAGCGGGCGTGCGCATCCTGGAACGGCGTATCGCCGCCCTGTGCCGCAAGGAGGCGGTGCGGCTGGCGGAGGGACAGACCGAAAAGCTGACCGTGACGCCGAAAAACCTGGAAGAGCTGCTGGGCCCCCGCAAGTACCGCCCGGACGACGTGAAGCACACGGACGAGGTGGGATTGGTGAACGGGCTGGCGTGGACCGCCGTGGGCGGCGAGCTGCTGCAGGCGGAGGTGGCCGTGCTGGACGGCACCGGCAAGCTGGAGCTGACGGGCTCTCTCGGCGACGTGATGAAGGAATCCGCCCGCACCGCCATCAGCTTCGTGCGCAGCCGCGCCGGGCAGTTCAATATCGACAAAGAGTTCTACAAGACCAAGGATATCCACATCCACTTCCCGGAGGGCGCGGTGCCCAAGGACGGCCCCAGCGCGGGCGTCACCGTCACCACGGCGCTGGTATCGGCGCTGACGGACCGCAAGGTCAGCGGCAAGGTGGCCATGACCGGCGAAGTGACCCTGCGCGGGCGCGTGCTGCCCATCGGGGGCCTGCGGGAAAAGGCGATGGCCGCCTACCGGGAGGGCATGAGCAAGGTGCTGATCCCGGAGGCCAACGTGCCGGACCTGCAGGAGGTGGACCCCGCCGTGAAGGAAAAGCTGACCTTCATCCCCGTGAAAAACGTGGACGAGGTGCTGGCGAACGCGCTGCTTTCGTAGCACGCAGCCTCAGCTGCGTCAGAGAGCGGAGAGCGGAGTTCGGAGATGATCTTGGGCAGCGTACAGCACGGCGCCCCTGCGCCGTTTCAGAGCGGAGAGCGGAGTTCGGAGAGCGGAGATATTCCGAACAACATTATATCAACGTCAACCGGGAGGGGATCAAAATTGCCTGACCCAAAAAAGTTGAACATCCACAACGTACAATTTGAGGCGTCGTACGGCACGTCGAAGCAGCTTCCCGCGTCCGATCTCCCGGAGATCGTGTTCGCGGGCAAGTCCAATGTGGGCAAGTCGTCGCTCATCAACAAATTCTTCAACCGGAAAAATCTGGCCCGCGTCAGCGGCGTGCCGGGCAAGACCACCACGGTCAACTTTTTCCGGTGCGACGGGGCGCGCATCGCCGACCTGCCGGGCTACGGCTACGCCAAACGCTCCGACGCGGAGCGCCGCCGCTGGGGCGAGCTGATGGAGGGCTATTTCGCCATGGGGCGGGATATCCGCCTGATCGTGCAGCTGCTGGATATGCGCCACGACCCCACCGCCGACGACCGCACCATGCTGCAATTCCTGACGGACAGCGGCTATCCCTTCCTGTGCGTGCTGACCAAGTGCGACAAGCTGAACAAGACCGAGCGCGCCGCCCGCCGGGAGGCGTTCGCCGACGACCCGGACCTGACCGCCGCCCAAACGGTCGTCGAGGCCAGCGCCGTCACCGGAGAGGGCATGGAGGCGCTGAAAGAAGCGATCGAAGCGGCGTTGACGGAATAAGTCAACAAATCAGGGGACGGTTCCAATGTCATTAAGTTAAGCGCGGGGTGAACGGACACACCGTAGCACGCAGCCTCAGCTGCGTTTCCAACGTATCCCCATTATGTTGTTTTTTGCCGGAATGAACGGAGCTGAGGCTCCGTGCTGCCATTGATGTTTTACGTCGTTATCCTTAACTTAATCAATCAGGGGACGGTTCCAATGTCATTAAGTTAAGCGCGGGGTGAACGGACACACCGTAGCACGCAGCCTCAGCTGCGTTTTCAACGTATCCCCATTATGTTGTTTTTGCCGGAATGAACGGAGCTGAGGCTCCGTGCTGCCATCGATGTTTTGCGTCGTTATCCTTAACTTAATCAATCAGGGGACGGTTCCAATGTCATTAAGTTAAGCGCGGGGTGAACGGACACACCGTAGCACGCAGCCTCAGCTGCGTTTCCAACGTATA
>JAFRRP010000078.1 GCA_017428085.1 Clostridia bacterium
AAAAGATTTGCGATGAAATGAATGCCTATTGTGTTAGAGAAAACAGTCGGCAAATCGAAATCCGTTTCAAAAGCTGAATTGCCACGAGCGGCACTGAGGTGCCGCGCTACCCAATGGGGCAGGTTTTTATGAAACGGCAAACAGCGCGACAAACTCCCATTTTGTCTCTCTGATCCAAATCCCACAAAATTCCGTGATGATCTATTTTTTTTGTTGCCATATAAAAATCCCTGCTTCCGGCAGTCCGGAAACAGGGATCGGTTTCTTTTCAGTTACAGCCGCAGGCGATTTCTTGCGACTTACGGCTCATGACTTACGACTGAAACGGCGCAAGTCGCAGCCGAAACGATCCGGTGTGATCGTTTTGGCGTTGCCATACAATTGACAACCATAATAATGCCGTTTTACGCCACGACCTCCACGCCGATGGCGGCTTTCTCGCCGTTGATATCCCACTCCTTGACGACGCCCTTGGGTTCGGCAAGAATGACGGAATCGGCGAGGGTGTCGCCGGCGATGTCGGCGGCATGGGCGGTCACGACCGCGTTGATCTTGTCGGTGGACTGAATGGTCACGTTCACGTGGTCGGTCACGTTGAAGTCCGCGTCCTTGCGCATGGTCTGGATCTTGGAGATCAGCTCGCGCACGAAGCCCTCGGCGATCAGTTCGTCGGTCAGCTCCGTGTTCAGCGCCACGGTGACGCCGTTGTCGGTCAGGGAGAACGAGTGCGCCAGCTGCTCCGCCGAGATCAGCAGGTCGTCCGCCGTCAGCTGCACGTCGCCGATGGAGAGCGTCAGCGTGATGAAGCCGTTCGCGTCCAGCTCCTGCTTTGCCTTCGCGCCGTCCAGGGCGGCGAGGGCGTTGCGGATCTCGCCGAGCTGCTTGCCGTACTTCGGGCCCAGCGTCTTGAGCTGCGGCTTGAAGGTGTAGCTGACGAGGCCGGCGGCGGAGTCAGCGTAGATCACGTTCTTCACGTTCAGCTCGTCGCGGATGATGCCGGAGTAGACGGCGTCCAGCTTTTTGTTCGCCACCACGGTGATGTCGGCAAGGGGCTGGCGGTTCTTGATGTTCGCGCCGTTGCGGGCGGCGCGGCCCAGCACCACCACTTTCAGCACCTCGTCCATGGCGGCCTCCAGCTCGGGGTCGATCCACGCCTCGTTCACCGTGGGATAGTCGCACAGGTGGACGGATTCAGGGGCGTTCTTGTCGATGGAACAGACCAAGTTGCGGTAAATGTCCTCCGCCATGAAGGGGATCATGGGGGCGGCGGCCTTGGCCACGGTGACCAGGGCGGTGTACAGCGTCATGTAGGCGTTGATCTTGTCCTGCGTCATCTCCTGCGCCCAGTAGCGCTCGCGGCCCCGGCGCACGTACCAGTTGGAAAGCTCGTCCACGAAGCCCTCCAGCGCCTTGGCGGCCTCCGGGATGCGGTAATTGGCCAGATGGTCGTCAGTGGCCTTGACGGTGGAATTCAGGCGGCTCAGCGCCCACTTGTCCATGACGGAGAGCTTGTCGTAGTCAAGCGCGTACTTCGTCGCGTCAAATTCGTCGATGTTGGCGTACAGCACGAAGAAAGCGTAGGTGTTCCAGAGCGTCCCCATGAACTTGCGCTGGCCCTCCTGCACGGCCTTGCCGTAGAAGCGGTTGGGCAGCCAGGGGGCGGAGTTGGTGTAGAAATACCAGCGGATGGCGTCCGCGCCGTAGGTGGCAAGCGCGTCGAAGGGATCCACCGCGTTGCCCTTGGATTTGCTCATCTTCTGGCCGTTCTCGTCCTGTACGTGGCCCAGAACGATGACGTTTTTATAGGGCGCCTTGTTGAACAGCAGAGTGGAGATGGCAAGCAAGGAATAGAACCAGCCGCGGGTCTGGTCCACCGCCTCGGAGATGAAATCGGCGGGGAACTGCTGCTCGAACAGGTCCTTGTTCTCAAAGGGATAGTGGTGCTGGGCGAAGGGCATGGCGCCGGAATCGAACCAGCAGTCGATGACCTCCGGCACCCGCTTCATGGGCTTGCCGCATTCGGGGCAGCGGATGGTCACCGCGTCGATATAGGGGCGGTGCAGCTCGATATCGTCCGGGCAGTTGTCGGACATCTCCTTCAGCTCCGCGATGCTGCCCACGCAGTGACGGCAGCCGCACTCGCATTCCCAGATGTTCAGGGGCGTGCCCCAATAGCGGTTGCGGGAAAGGCCCCAGTCCTGCACGTTCTCGATGAAGTTGCCGAAGCGGCCCTTGCCGATGCTTTCGGGCATCCAGTTGATGGTGTTGTTGTTGCGGACCAGATCGTCCCGTACGGCGGTCATCTTGATGAACCAGGA
The DNA here is from genome assembly GCA_017428085.1 of Clostridia bacterium. Classification (GTDB taxonomy): domain Bacteria; phylum Bacillota; class Clostridia; order Oscillospirales; family Acutalibacteraceae; genus RUG806. The sequence goes on from JAFRRP010000078.1 coordinate 2,319, forward strand.
TTCGCGGGCGTAGTACAGCAGGGGCGTGTCGCAGCGCCAGCAGTGGGGATACTCGTGCTCGAACTTCGGCGCGCTGAACAGCAGGCCGCGGGCGTCCAGATCTTTTAAGAAGGCCGGGTCGGCGCTGGGCACGCCCTCCTTGAGCTCCTTCGCGCTGGGCTTGGCGCGCATCCCGAGGAAGGGCTCCTCGGTCATGTAGCCCTTCAGGTCCACGAACTGGACGAAGGGCAGGTCGTATTTGCGGCCGACTCTCGCGTCGTCCTCGCCGAAGGCCGGGGCGCAGTGGACGATGCCGGTACCGTCGGACATGGTGACGTAGTCGTCGCACATGACGAAGTGGGCTTTTTTATGCTGCTTTTCGGCCTCTCTGGCCGCGCCGGGGTACAGCGGCTCATATTCGGCGTATTCCAGCTCCTTGCCGGTACACTCGGAAAGGATCTCGTAGGCGGGCGTGCCGTTTTCCTTGTCCGCCAGATGGCCCAGCACCGTATCCAGCAGCGCCTTGGCGAGAATATAGGTGTTGCCGTCGGCGGCCTTCACCTTCGCGTAGGTCTCCGCGGGGTTCACGCACAGCGCGGTGTTGGAGAGCAGCGTCCACGGCGTGGTGGTCCAGGCCAGGAAATACGCGTCCTCGTCCTTCTTCTTGAAGCGGACGACGGCGGAGCGCTCTTTTACGGTCTTGTAGCCCTGCGCCACCTCGTGGGAGGACAGCGGCGTGCCGCAGCGCGGGCAGTAGGGGACGATCTTGAAGCCTTTGTACAGCAGGCCCTTGTCCCAGATGGTCTTCAGCGCCCACCACTCGGATTCGATGTAGTCGTTATGGTAGGTCACGTAGGGGTTGTCCATATCGGCCCAGAAGCCGACGGTGGAGGAGAAGTCCTCCCACATGCCCTTGTATTTCCACACGCTCTCCTTGCACTTCTCGATGAAGGGGGCCAGGCCGTACTGCTCGATCTGCTCCTTGCCGTCCAGCCCCAGCAGCTTTTCCACCTCGATCTCCACCGGCAGGCCGTGGGTGTCCCAGCCGGCCTTGCGGGGGACCATGCAGCCCTTCATGGTGCGGTAGCGGGGGATCATATCCTTGATGACGCGGGTCAGCACGTGGCCGATGTGCGGCTTGCCGTTGGCCGTGGGGGGCCCGTCGTAAAAGACGTAGGACGGATAGCCCGCGCGGGCGTCCATGCTCTTTTCAAAGATTTTGTTGTCCTTCCAGAATTGCTCGACCTTCTTTTCGCGCTCCACGAACTTCAGATCGGTGGGAACTTTCTGATACATAACGGTTACTTCCTTTATATGCAAATCAAATTATATAATAAAATATTTTCAATATTTTGTCAAGATTTTTGCGAATGGAAAACGGACCGCGTTCCCCAAAAGAAAACGCGGTCCGTTTTCGCGGCTTGCGGTCAGGCGATGCTTTCCGTCTGCGCCTCCTGCCGGTCGTCGTCCGTCAGTTCCGGGATGTCCGTTTTTACGGCGGCAAGATATTTAATGATATCCTTGCGTTTGATGATGCCGATGAACATATTCCGGTCGTCCACCACCGGTACGAAATTCTGGTTGTACGCGCGGTTCAGGATCTCGTCGATGGCGGCGCTGGCCCGTACGGGATGGTACTGCTTGTGGATGATGGTCCTCAGCTCCGTCTTTTCCAGCTTTTTCAGGTCGGGGTTGTTGTCGTTGTAAAGCGCCCACAGAAAATCGCCCTCGGTGACGGTGCCCATATAGCGGCCCGCGTCGTCGATCACCGGGATGGCGGCGTGGCCGTGATAGCGCATTTTTTCCAGTCCCTGACGGACCGAGCTGTTGATATTGATATATTCCACTTCCGCTTTCGGCGTAAGAAAATAGAGTACGTTCATGATCTTCTCCCGGAACAAAATCTCCAAAAAGTATAAAGGGGTTTGCTGTAGCTTGGCTTAAAAAGTCGGAAGTCATCAGTCGGAAGTCCTGTTGTCTGTCACGATCCTGTCCCGGCTATTTTTCATGGGAACGCCCGGAGGGCCTCTTACGACTTACGACTTACGACTCACGACTTACGACTGGCTGTTTCGGACTGTCAGACGGAAAGTCCGAAATAGGCCGCTGCGTTGCCGAAGGCGATATCCTTCACGATCGTTTCCAGCCGCGCGAAATCGGCGGGGTATTCGCCGTTTTCCACCAGCTCGCCGATAAATCCGCAGACGATGCGGCGGAAATACTCGTGACGGGGGTAGGACAGGAAGGACCGGGAATCCGTCACCATGCCCACGAATTTTGCCAGCACGCCCAGGTTGCCCAGCGCCTTGATCTGCGCCAGCATCCCGTCGATGTTGTCGTTGAACCACCAGGCGGTGCCGAACTGGATCTTGGAGGCGGCTTCCGAAGACTGGAAGTTGCCCAGCATGCTGCCCAGCACGTAGTTGTCCTTGGGGTTCAGGGTGAACAGAATGGTTTTCGGCAGGGCGTTTTCCTCGTCCAGCGAATCCAGCAGGCGGCTCAGTTTATAGGCCACCTCGTGGTCGGCGATGGAGTCATAGCCGGTGTCAGGGCCCAGCTTGCGGAACATCCGCGCGTTGTTGTTGCGCATGGCGCCGACGTGGACCTCCATGGCCCAGCCGCGTTTGGCGTATTCTTTGGCGAGGAAGCGGAACAGCTCGGTCTTGTAGCCCTCGATCTCTTCCGCCGTCAACGCCTCGCCCGCCAGCCGTTTGGCGAAGACGGCCTCCAGCGCGGCGTCGTCCGCCCGGCGGAAGGGGACCGCGGTAAAGGCGTGATCCGTGGCGCGGCAGCCCATCTCGCCGAAGAAGGCGACGCGCTCCAGCAGCGCTTCCTTCAGCGCGGCAAAGCTTGCGATCTTTCTGCCGCAGACCGCTTCCAGCGCGCCCAGCCACGGCAGGAACGTATCGTTCTCGATGGCCAGCGCCTTGTCGGGACGGAAGGCGGGCAGCACTTTTGTCTTGAAAGAGTCGTCCGCCGCGATCAGCTTGTGGTATTCCAGCGTGTCCGCCGGGTCGTCGGTGGTACAGACGCACGCCACGTTGGACCGGCTGATGAGGTCGCGGGGCCGGAAGCCGCCCGCGGCGATCTTCGCGTTGGCTTCCTCCCAGATGGCGTCGGCGGTGTCCTCGTTCAGCGGCTCGGCGATCCCGAAATACCGCTGCAGCTCCAGGTGCGTCCAGTGGTACAGCGGGTTGCCGATGAACAGGGGCATGCAGGCCGCCCACGCCTTGAATTTCTCGTAGGGGCCGGCGTCCCCGGTGATGTACTTCTCGTCTACGCCTGCGCCGCGCATGCCGCGCCACTTGTAGTGGTCGCCGGACAGCCACAGCTGCGCGATGTCCCGGGGCGTTTCGTTTTCATAGATCTCCTTCGGCGACAGGTGGCAGTGCCAGTCGAAGATCGGCTCGTCCTTGCAGGCGGCGAACAGCCGCTTTGCTGCCTCGGTAGTCAGCAAAAAATCCTCTGCCATAAACTGTTTCATTGTGTTTCTCTTCCTTTCTCATATGGTAGCGCGGCACCTCAGTGCCGCTATAGGCATAATCAACATATCAAACGGATCATATCATTCAATATTTTTTATTCGGTTAAGCAAAACAGCCTGTATCATCGAAATCCGTTTCTGAAGCTACAATTGCTACGAGCGGCACCGAGGTGCCGCGCTACCGATTCAGACGCCGTGCTACGCTTTGAATTGCAGCATTTCAATGACGTGCTTCGGGCAGCTGTCGGCGCATTTGCCGCAGGCCGCGCACTTGTCGGGGTCCACGTGGGCCACGTTGGATTCCACCGTGACCGCCCCGTATTCGCAGGTCTTGACGCACTTCATGCACCCGATGCAGCCCACCTTGCATTCCTTCATGGTCAGCACGCCCTTGTCGCGGTTTTTGCACAGCACCGCGGCGCTGACCTTGTTTTTCGGGATCAGCTCGATCAGCTTTTTGGGACAGGTGGCCACGCACATGCCGCAGGCGCGGCACAGCTCGTAATCCACCACCGCCACGCCGCCGCACAGCTTGATGGCGTGGTAGGGACAGCGGCTGACGCAGTCGCCGAGGCCCAGGCACCCGTAAATACAGCTCTTTTCGCCGCCGAACAGCTGGGCGGCCATCTTGCAGCTGGCGACGCCCTCGTAGACCATCTTGCGTTCCGCGACGTCCTCGGTGCCGTTGCACAGCACCACCGCCGTCATGGGCGTCACGTCGGCCGCAGCCAGCCCCATCAGCTCGGCGATCTTTGCGGAGACCTCGCTGCCGCCGGGGTTGCATAGCCCCGTTTCCGTGGTCTTACCGGAGGACAGCGCCGCCGCGTAGCCGGAGCAGCCGGAAAACCCGCAGGAGCCGCAGTTGGCGCCGGGCAGGATCTCTTCGATGGCCTGGGCGGTTTCGTCCACCGGCACGGCCATCACCTTGGAAAGGATCGCCAGCAGCAGTCCGGCCAAAATGCCGATGCCCGCTACGGTCGCAACAGCAATCAGAATAGCGTTCATGTCGGTCCCTCCTTACAGCAGGCCCATGCCTTCCACGATGCCCGTAAAGCCGAGGAAGCTCATGGACACGATGGCGGCGGCGATCAGCGTGATGGGCAGCCCTTCCAGCGATTTGGGAACGTCCGCTGTTTCAAGGCGCGAACGTACCCCCGCGAACAGCACCATCGCCAGCATAAAGCCCGCGCCGGCGGCAAAGGAGCTGACCATGGCATGGCCGAACCCGAAGCCGTAGGCGGAATAGGCGCTGATGTTGTCGATGTTCAGGATTACCACGCCCAGCACGGCGCAGTTGGTGGTGATCAGGGGCAGGTAGATACCCAGCGCGTTATACAGCGATTTGACGTACTTTTTCAGCACGATCTCCACCATCTGCACCAGCGCAGCGATCACGAGGATGAACACGATGGTCTGCAGGTAGACGAGGTCGTGGGCCTCAAGGAACATGTTTAAGGGATAGGTGACGGCGGTCGCCAGCAGCATCACGAAGATGACCGCGAGGCTCATGCCCACCGCCGTATTCAGCTTTTTCGACACTCCCAAAAACGGGCAGATGCCCAGGAACTTGGCCAGCGTGAAGTTCTGCGTCAGAATGCCCATTACCAAAAGGGCGATCATGAATTTCATTGCGCGTCGGCCTCCTTTCCGTCGTTTCCGGCTGGCGCGGCCGCGTCGGTCTCCTTCGGCGGTTCGTCAGCCGCCGGTTTTTTGTCGGCGGACGGTTTTACGGCGTCTGCCGTTTCTTTCGTCTCCTCGGCGGCGCATTCGCTTCTGCCGCATACGGCCGCGTGGGGGCAGCCCTCGCAGCCCCGCAGCTCCGCTTTCGGCAGGCCCTTGCGGTCCGCCAGCCGGTTGGCCAGCGCCATGATGACGCCGAAGGTGAAGAAGCCGCCCGCCGGCAGGATGAAGACGGTCATGGGGGCCAGCCCCGTGCGGGAAAGCCCCTCGGTGAAGTCGAAGCCCGTAAAGCCGTTCAGGTCCACAAAGCCGCCGATCATGGTGTCGATCCCGGCCAGGAAGGTGCCCGCGCCCAGGATCTCACGCACCGCGCCCATGCAGAACAGGGCGGCGGTAAAGCCGATGCCCATGCCGAGGCCGTCCACGGCGGAGACCAGCACCGGGTTCTTGCCCGCGAAGGCTTCCGCCCTGCCCAGGATGATGCAGTTCACCACGATCAGGGGCAGGAACACGCCCAGCGACTCGTCCAGCGCCGGAACGAACGCCTTGACCAGCATCTGCACGATGGTCACAAAGGAGGCGATCACGACGATGTACGCCGGGATGCGCGCCTTGGAGGGGATCACCTTGCGCAGCGCGGAAATGGCGATGTTGGAGCAGATCAGCACGATGGTGGCGGCGATGCCCATGCCCACGCCGTTGACGACGGAGGTGGAGGTGGCAAGCGTGGGACAGGTGCCCAGCACCAGCCGCAGCACCGGGTTTTCCCGTAAAAAGCCCTTGGTCAGCTCCCTGCCGTAGTTGTACTTTTTCTTTTCAGCCATGCGTCTTCCCCCTTTCACGCCGCCACGCTCTCATAGAGCGCCAGCGCCTGATTGACGGCGCTTGTGACGGCCCGCGAGGTGACGGTGGCGCTGGTGATGGCCACGATCTCGCCGCCGTCCTTATTGACTGCCAGCTCGCCGGATCTTCCCTTGAACTGGTCCTTGAAAGCGTCCTTTTTCGCATTCATGCCGAGGCCGGGCGTCTCGTTGATGGTCAGGATGCTGATGCCCGCCACGGCGCCGTCGGCGTTCACGCCGGTCATGATCTCCACGTCGCCGCCGTAGCCCTTGGCGGAGGTGGTGAATACGCAGCCCACCGTTTCGCCGTCCTTCAAAGCGACGTAATAAACCGTACCGTCCGGGGCGGTCTTTTCCTCAAAGCTGTCGGCTTCCGGCAGCACCTCGCCGCGGGCCTTGTCAGCCGCCGCCGCGCTGTTGGAGGCGATGGTGGGGGCCGTCACGGAGTTGACGTAGGCCAGCGCCGCCGCCGCCACGGCGCAGATCAGGAACAGCGACAGGGCGGTCTTTACGATGGACGCGATATCTTTGCCTTTCATTCGCCGTCACCTCCCGCCTTCGTTTCAGCCGCCGGCTGTTCTTCTTTTTCTTTCACCGGTGCTTCTTCCGGTTCCGCCGGTTTTTCTTCGTCTGCCGTTTCAGCCGCCGGTGCTTCCGGCTCGGCTTCCGGTTTTTCTTCCGGCGGGGCAACCGTTTCTTCTGTCGGCGTTTCGGGCTCCGCCGCCTTCTCCGCCGGTTCTGCCGCCGGTTGGGCTTCCGGTTCGGCGGGCTTTACGTCCTCCGCCGGTTCGGCGGCTTTATCCTTTTTCGGTTTTTCCTCTTTCTTTTCTTTGGGTTCTTTGGGTTCCTTTTTCTTTTTCACAAATCCGAAATACGCCGGCGCGGTGAGCTTTTCGATCAGCGGGCAGGCGATGTTCATCAGCAGGATGGAGTAGGAAACGCCCTCCGGCAGCGAGCCGTACAGCCGGATCACCGCGGTGAGGATACCGCAGCCCACGCCGAAGACCAGCTTGCCTTTGGTCGTCACCGGGCTGGTGGCGTAGTCGGTGGCCATAAAGAACGCGCCCAGGATCAGTCCGCCGCCCAGCAGTTCGTAGGCCGTAAAGGCAAGGTCAAAGCGGGAGGCGATCAGCATGAAGACCGCCACCGTGCCGATATAGGCGAGGGGAATGGTGATTTTGATGACCCGGCGGATCAGCAGGTACGCGGCGCCGATCAGCAGCGCCACGGCGCACACCTCGCCCATGCACCCCTGCCGCACGCCGAAGAACATGTTGAAAAAGGAGGGGATCTTATCCGCCGCCCTGTACAGACTCAACTGCCCCGCGATATCCCCGGAACGGTAGATATCGGACAGCGTCGCCAGCGGCGTGGCGGAGGTCACCGCGTCCGGCGTTTTCGGCGCCGGGAAGTTCGTCATGGCGGAAGCGAAGGACACCAGCAGCACGATCCTTGCGGTAATGGCGGGGTTGGCGAAATTCTGCCCGATGCCGCCGAAGAGCTGCTTGACGATGACAATGGCCACAAAGGAGCCGATCACGCACATCCACAGCGGTATGGAAGCCGGCAGGTTAAAGGCCAGCAGAACGCCCGTCACCACGGCGCTGAGGTCGCCGATGGTGCTGTGCTTTTTCATGATCCATCTGGATAAATATTCAAACGCCACGCAGCTGCCGATGCACACCGCCAGCACCAGCGCCGCCCGCAGGCCGAAGATGGCCACGGAAGCGATGGCGGCGGGGCACAGGGCGATGATCACGTCGAACATGATCCCCGTGACGGTGGCTTCGCCTTTTACGTGGGGCGAAGCGCTGACGGTCAGTTTGGTCGCTTCGTTCATCATTTCACACCCGCCTCCCTCATGATCTCTTTTGCCAGCCGCATGTGCTGCACCAGCGGTTCGTTGGCGGGGCAGGAGAACGCGCAGCTGCCGCACTCCATGCACACGGAAACGCCGAGGCGCGCCAGTTCCTCCGCGTCGCGCTTTGCGGCGTATTTCACGATCTGCGTGGGGATCAGCCCCATGGGGCACGCCGCGTGGCACCGCCCGCAGCGGATGCAGTCGCGCTGCGCCTTCAGGCCGGCGCTGCGCTTGCTGAAGGCCAGCACCGCGTTGTTGCTTTTCAGCAGCGGCACGTTGGTGCTTACCAGCGCCTGCCCCATCATGGGACCGCCGGAAAGGATCTTATAGGGTTCCTCGGTAAAGCCGCCGCAGAAGTCGATGATCTCGCTGACGATGGTGCCGATGGGCACCCGCACGTTCATCGGGTTTTTGATGCAGTCGCCGCTGACGGTGACGGAACGGCTGGTAAGCGGCTTGCCGGTTTTGAGATAACGGGAGATGAACGCGGCGCTGGCAACGTTCATCACGATGCAGCCCACATCCGCGGGCAGGCCGCCGGCGGGCACCTTCCGCCCCGTGGCGGACAGCACCATCATTTTTTCGGCGCCCTGCGGATAGCGGGATCTCAGCGTCATCAGCTTTACGACGTCGCCCCTGTCGTTGTCGTCGTCCGCGATGGCTTGCAGCACCCGGATGGCCTCCGGCTTGTTGTCCTCCACGGCGATGATCACGTTTTTCAGGTCCAGCAGGTCCGCCAGCGTGTAGACCGCGCCCATGATGTTCCAGGAGTTTTCCAGGCACTCCCGGTAATCCACGGTGATGTACGGCTCGCACTCCGCGGCGTTGACGATCAGCGTGTCGATGGGCTTATCCTCCGGCGTGTTCAGCTTTACATGGCTGGGGAAGCCCGCGCCGCCCAGCCCCACCAGACCGGAGGCGCGGATCGCCGCGATCAGCTCCTGTTTGTTGGTCACCTGCGGCGGCTCCAGCCCTTCCCACAGCGTCATCTGCCCGTCGGATCGGATGGTCACGGCGGGGGCGATGCGGCCGTTGGGCAGCTTGGTGTCCGCCACGGCGGTGACGGTGCCGGAAACCGAAGCGTGGATGGGGGCGCTGACGTACTTGTCGGAATCGCCGATCACCTGTCCCACGTCCACGTGGTCGCCCTTCTTGACGGTGGGCGTACAGGGAGCGCCGATGTGTTGCTGCATGGGCAGCAACACGGTTTCGGGGACCGGCATCCGCACGGTCTCGCAGTCCGCGGTCAGCTTGTTGTGCGCGACGTGAATGCCGCCCCTGCCTTTGGAAACGGCTTTCAGTATCGCGCCGGGAGAGGGATGTGACATGTGTGTTCCTCCGTTTTGGATGGGATTATTTTAGTCGAAGTCATTACAATCTGAGTCGTAAGTCGTGAGTCGTAAGTCTTAAGAATTTGAGTCGGAAGTCGGAAGTCGGATCAACATGATCAACAACGGTTCCATTCCGCCGCAGCTAATGTAAATGAAATATTCTTTCTATCATTTTCAGGAGCGCCCGTAGGGCTCTTACAACTTACGACTCACAACTTACGACTTTTCTCGGCTTCATCGAAGAAATCGGACGTTCGTGAGGGCCGGCATGACGACGTTCAGGATCACGCCCGTCACCGCGCCGAAAACCGCGCCGCTGACCAGCAGCACCGGCAGCCAGCTCAGGTAAAGCGCGCTGCCCGCCAGAAGGGAGGCGGCGCCGAGCTGCCCGATGTTGTGCGCCACCGCGCTGCAGACGGAGATCCCCGCGTAGGTGAGCCTTTCGCGCTTGAGCTTCAGCAGCGCGAACATTGTCAGTACGCTCAGCAGTCCGCCGCACAGGGATAAAAAACCCGCCGTCGCCCCTGCGGTCAGGAAGGCGAAGCCCGCTTTTATGACGACGATGAACAACGCGCAGGGCAGCCCCACGGCGGCGCAGGCGAACAGCACCGCGATATTGGAAAACCCCGGTTTTACGCCCGGCGGCAGCGGCAGTCCCGCCGTCAGCAATCGTTCAAAAAAGGACATGGCCAGCGCGGCGGCGGCCAGCATGGCGGTGACGGTCAGGCGCGTCAATCGGCGGCGTTTGTCGTTCATGGCGTCACCCCGTCAGCGCGTCGGGCCCGCGCCGGTCCCTTCCCGTAATGCGGATCAGCGTTTTGTTCGGCAGGCAGGCGGCGCTTTGGCCCGCCCGCGTCAGCTTGCCGGCGTGTATGCACAGCAGGTTGGCGCAGTCGGAAGCGGCGAAACAGATCGCGCCGGGTTCCACCCGCACGGTCACGCCGTTATCCAGCGTAACGTCATACGCCTCTTTGACGGCGGAAAGGTCGATGGTCGCGATCACCTCTCCGTCGCACACGATCTGAGCGGTGGTCCCGGTCAGATGGGCCAGTACGGCCCACAGGACGGCGGCGACGGCCAGCACCGCGGCAACGACGATCAGGTCCGCCGGGCGGACGATTTTTTGCAGCTTATCCTTCATGATCCATGGGGGAGAAGCTGTCGTCGTTCAGCGTGAAGCAGTCCTTCAGGCCGTCCGTTATATAGTACTGTTTGTCCTTGTTGACGAACACCGCTTCCGCGCCGAAGCTCTTCAGCCAGCGCAGCGTGGTCTCATTCAGCCCGTTGATGAAGCAGGCGGTGGAAAGCGCGTCGCTGCTCAGCCCGCCGCCGGCGCAGACGGTGACGGAAACGAGATCCGTTTCCACGGGATAGCCGGTTTCCGGCGACAGGATATGGTGGTAGGTAACGCCGTTTTCGGTAAAATTCTTTTCATAGCTGCCGGAGGTGGAAAGATAACCGACGTAATTGTCGTCATCCGGTGTAAGGGACAGCGTTGCGAAACTGTCGTTTTCTCCTTTGAACGGGTCCCGTATGCCCACCGTCCAGCTTTTGCCGCTTTTCGGCGCGCCGAACAGCAGCACGGAACCGCCGAAGGTGACTACGGCGGAATAGGTTGCCGTGTGCAGCGCGAGATACGCTTCATCCAGCGCTATGCCCTTGCCGAAGGCGCCGGGGTCCAGCTTTTGCCCCTCCGACAGGATGATGGAGCCGTTGACGTCGTCCAGCAGCAGCTTTTCCAGCCCTACCGTTTCCAGCGCGGCCTGTATCTCGCCGTCCGTCGGCTTACGGGGCGTATCCGAGGAAAAGCCCCACAGCTCCGTCAGGGCGCCCACGGTCGGGTCCACCGTGCCGTTCAGGATATTGCACACCATCACGATATCGCCCAGTTTGTTCAGCGTATAAGCGTCGGCGTTGGAGGAGCCGGTATGGTTGGCGGCGTACACGGGGGAGTCCGGGTTCGTGGCGGAAATGCGTCGATCCACCCCGTTGACGCCGTCGGTGATCCGCCCGAACAGCTTTTCCGCCTGTTCTTCGGGGGCGTAGATGCGCGCGGTGAGCACGCTGCCCATGGCGAAGGCGGTACGCTCCGTGAAGGAGCGCCCGCAGCCGGAACACGCCCCGGCAAGAAGCAGCGCGGCGCAGCACAGGGCGGCCGCGCGCCGTAACGTTTGCTTTTTCATAATGATCCTTTGTCGCGTTTTTTGGATGAGGACCGGGCGGACAGCGTGCCCGGCCATAATTAAATATATTATATCAAATAAAAATCGCGGCGTAAAGTACTTTCCGTTTCTTTTTCATGATTTTTCGTCGGGACGGGAACAAATCGCATTATAACGGAAATTATTCTTGTATTATTTATTATAATATGATAAAATACTTTTGATTTTATATATTTTTCCCTGATGTTTTAAGTTTCGTTAAAAGCACGGGACATATAATAACATGACAAACGGTTTTTTGAAACGGAGGATCACCGTGAGCGAAGCGACCAACCGAAGCGGCGCGGAAGGCGTTCAGGCAAAGCAGGACGCCGGACAGAACCGTCCGTATATCGACCAACTGAATAACGACGAAAGCGATCTGCGGGATATCCGTCTGGCAAAGGAGCGCATCATCTCCCCAAAGGACAGAAGGATACTGGGGCTGCTGGCCGGGCTGAATATCCTGGTGTTCGCGCTGATCGGATTGTATCTGATCATGACCGGCGCGGCGGACGAATACGACTCCATCAAGGGCGAGTCGGATTTCAACATGAAAACGCCGTATTACAATTCCTCCGTGGTGCTCACCGGCGAGCTGGAGCCCACGCTGGAGACAGCGGAGTATCCCTACGGCATGCAGGAAAAATTCCGTCCGCTGTTTTCCGTCAACGACGATACCGTGGGTTGGGTGCGCATCGACGGCACGCCCGTGGATTACGTGGTGGTGCAAAGCGAAACCAACTCCTATTACGAGCGCAAGGACTTCTATGAGAACTACTCCGTGCGGGGCATCATCTTCATGGATTACCGCAATATCCTGTGGGATACCGCCCCCACCATGTCGAAAAACACGGTGCTGTACGGGCATCATATGGCCTCCGACGGGTCGGTGTTTACCTGTTTGGAGAATTATACGGATCTGGACTATTACAAAGCGCATCCGGTGATCGAGTACGATACGCTGTACGCCAACTACAAGTGGAAGATCATCGGCGCGTTTCTCAACTATCCCAACGATCCCTCGGAGGGCGACGACCTGTTCTACTATTGGTACACGGATTTTTCCGATGAAAACACCGTGGCCTTTGCCAACGAGGTGGTCGGCAGAAGCTTCTTCATCAACGCTTCGGTGGACGTGCAGCCCACGGATCATTTCCTGACGCTGTCCACCTGTACCTACATGCTGGACCGGGGCTCGCGCGTCAACGCCCGTTTTGTGGTGGTGGCCCGCCTGGTGCGTGACGGAGAAAGCGCGGCGGTGGACGTGGATAAGGCCTTCGCCAACGAGGACCGCCGCATGCCGCAGCTGTGGTATGATATCCACGACGAGGAAAATCCCTACGCCGACGTGCCGATCTGGCAGGCATATTGACGGCGAGGCCGCCGGCGATCATGATATTCGCCTGCGGCGGGCGGGATACGGCTTCGCCGCGTGACAGAATGAATGATACAAAGGCGAACGTCTTATTCTGCAAGCGGGAAACGCTTGTATATCATTCCGTGCAAAGCACGGTATATCGTGTCGCCGACAGGCAACATATCATTTCCGAAAAACGAATCTGAAATACCATCTTTGGAGGAAGGAGAAAAGCTATGGCCAATGACGACGTAAGGTCCGGAAACGGTCCGGACGGTCGTCCGCAGGATGAGACCGTAGACGATATTCTGGCGGGGATCCTGAACGGCGACGGTTCCTTTAACGAGGAATTCGGCGAGCTGATGGACAAATACCTCGGCCCGGACGCCGCCCATGTGGCGTCTCTCAGGGGCGTCGACCTTTCAAACCGTACGGACGAGCCCCGTATCCGCCAGCGGGTGGAGTATGAGGACCCCGCCGCGCGTTATCCGTATGAAAGGGCTCCCTACGACAGGGGGATCGACAGGCGGATCGAGGAGAGGATGCCGGAGAACGTCCGATATATGTACAACGAGGCGGCTGCCAGCGCGCAGCGCCCGGAATTCACCTCCAGCGGCAACGTCCGGTACCCCGCCATGGGCGTAGGCGCCGCCGAGGAGCGCGTGGTGTACGACGCGGAATGGGAAGAGCGCGCCCGTCAGGAGGCGGCGCGGCTGCAGCGCGTGCGGGAAGACCGCATGCTGCGGGGCGACAGCACCTATGTGCGGTCCTTTGTGGCGAACGGCAGGACGATGCGCCCCGGCCGGTCGCCCTTCATCGATCCGCTTTCGGCGGACGATGATTTCGACGATCCCTACCGATACGAACGAAACCGGCAAGACGACCGGAAATCTTTTTTTCAGGAAGGTCCTCCCGTAACACAGGCAAGAAATAGAGCGAACCGGCAGCGCAATACCGGCAACGCGGGCGGAAGGACCAACCGGAGACCGATGAACGGCGGATACGATCCTGACGACGAGGCGTTTGAATCCTTTTCGGACGCCTACGAACGGGAGCAGGCGGCAAAGGCGGCCTGGCTGCAGCCGGACGAGGAGAACGCTTCCGGCAAAAAACGCAAAACCGGTCAGCGCCGTTCGCAAAAGCCGCAGATGACCACGACGCTTCGCGACGACTACGACGCCATGAGCGCCTTGCGGGAGGGGGAGGGCGGCAGGCCCGTCCGGCAGCCCCCTGCGGAGCCGGAAACGCTGACGCAGCCGCCCCGTGCCCGTCGGCAGAACGCGGAAAAGCCCGCCGAGCCGCCCGCGGAGAAAAAGAAGCCGGAGCCTGCGGCGCCCGAAGAGCTGGCGCAGGCGGAACAGGAGGCGCAGGGACTGCGCTCCACCGTCGCCGAAATCGTGGACAAGTACAACAAACGCAGCGAAGAGGAAGCGCAGGCGCGTGAGGCGGCGATCAAGGCGGAACTGGCCCGTCAGGAGGCGGCGCGGCAGGAACGGGAACGTTTCCTGCAAAGCCTTCCGGAGGAGATCAGCGCCGCCCTGAAAGAGGAAGACGCCGCCGCGGCGGAACGCTACGACGATTTCTCCGGCGCAAGCCCGGAATTTGACCCGATCCAGACCGACAGCCTCCGGGAATTCGCGGCCGCCCACGCCGAAAACGCGGCGGAGGGCGTGGGAGAGGAGCCGAGACCGCAGGACGCTGCGGAAGACGTTTCGCCTGCCGCGGCCCCGCAGGATTACAGCGTTTATCTGGATCAGTACGACGAACCGGACTGATCGGTATGTCCCCCGTTTCCGGTATCGACCGGAACGGGCGGAAAGACTGATATCAAATTGAATTAAGGACAACCAACGTGAACTATCAAAGTATCAACAGTTTTGAAGAGCCTGCGCGGATCATCCGGCGGGCCGGCGTACCGGAGGAGGAAATCATCCCCGCCTCCATCGGCGAGTCGATCCGGCTCAGCTTCAAACGCGCGTTTTCCGCGGAAGGCGTCAGACGCTTTCGGCGGGAAAACTTCCCCGTCAAAGGCGACGGCGCTGCGGAGTCGATCCGCAAGATCGTCAGGGCGGTCGCGTTTTGCCTGATCGTGGCCGGGTTGGTTTTTTATGTGGTCTATTATCACAACTACCGGGAACGTGTGGCGCAGTACGGAAAATTCACCACTATCATCAGCGAGTATGAGAACGTGCCGGAGGTCAAGCTGGAAAAGGCCTGGAGCGATATCCGGGAAAAGTACCCCTCCGTCTCCTTCCCGGAGGGCATGAACATCAAATACGCGCCGCTGTACGCCATCAATCAGGACGTGGTGGGCTGGCTCACCATCCCCAACACCAATATCTCCACGGTGCTGATGCAAAGCGAATACAGCGATTATTATCTCTATAAGGATTTCTACAAAAAGTCCAGCCGGTACGGCAATCCCTTTGTGGATACCAACTGCAGGATCGGCAGGGACGGCACCAGCAAGAACATCATCATCTACGGGCACAACACGCACGACGGCCTGATGTTCCATCAGCTCACCAAATATATGACGGTGGAGGGCTACAAGGCCGCCCCCGTTATCCAGCTGGAAACGCTGTATGAGCAGAGCGAGTGGAAGATCTTTGCCGTCATGTTGACCAATTCCACCTCGGATATGAACAACGGCGAGGTATTCCTGTACCTCTACCCGGACTTCAGCTCCGACAGTTCCTTCCTTTCGCTGATCAACGGCATCTATGCCCGGTCCATGATCTATACGGGTGTGGACGTGCAGGCCGGCGATACCATTCTTACCCTTTATACCTGTTACCAGAACATCTTTTCCGGGGGACGGCTGGTG
Source organism: Clostridia bacterium (assembly GCA_017428085.1). Taxonomy (GTDB): domain Bacteria; phylum Bacillota; class Clostridia; order Oscillospirales; family Acutalibacteraceae; genus RUG806. The sequence goes on from JAFRRP010000078.1 coordinate 17,884, forward strand.
GTGTTCGCGCGCCGCGTCCGGGACGGTGAAAGCGCGGCGGTCGATACCTCCGTCGCCTATTTCAACGGGAACGCCATCTTCCCGCAGGCCTATTACGACGCCATGGGGCATTAAAGGATACGGTCTATGAACATCAAGATTTTTTTACTGAAAAGCGAGCGTAACAGTTACGCGGCGCGCCTGGCGCCGGAGCTGAAATGCATCTTTTCCGAATATCTTCCCGCCCAGGACGGCCTGCAGGAGTTCGGCTCCGTCAAGGAGGCGGCCTCCGCCATCGCGCAGGCGTTCCGGGATTCCCACGCGATACTGCTGTTCGCGGAACCGGCGAAATACGCGGAAACGAAAAAAACGCTGTCAGCTTCCATCGGACTGCCGCTGCGGTGCGACAGGGCGCTGTTTGAAAAGGCGACGGAGGCCGGCCGCGCGCTGGTGAACGAAGCCTCCGATTTTGCCGTCACCCACGCCTACCTGCCGGAAAACGCCCGCCCCATTGTGTGCGCGGACGCGCTTTACGCCGGGTTTGCCGTTACCTCCGGCAACCAGACAGTGCTGCTGCTGCCGCTGGAGCGCGGCCGGACCGAGGTGCTGTTGGGCAACAGCGTGATCCCGATGCTCAATTCATCGTACCGGCTCCGCCTGACCATGGAATCCCTGCGGCGGTACAACGCCGACCGGCTGAACGATATCTGCCGGTCGAACGATATCCGGATCGCGGTGGCGGGAACGAATACCGCCGACTTTTTCAAGAATTACATCACCGCGTCGGAGGGGCTTTCCGAGCGCGTCGTGTTTGCGGAAAAGGCGGAAAAGCGCGGTTCGCTGGCCCCGGCGGATTACGTGGTCAACCTTTCCATCACCGCCGCGGAATTCTTCAACACGCCCTACGGCGTCGCCATTTCCAACGCCTTTTATTCCGGCAGCGATCCGTCCGCGGAAAAGATCGTTTATCTGGCCATCACCAACGAGCACGAAACGGCGCTGCGGGAGGTGCGTTCCGTGGCGGGCGAGGACGTTCCCTCGCTGCTGGCGCGGTGCTGCGGCGATCTGTGTACCTTCCTTTCCGATATCGCCGGGACGGACACGAAAAAGCGCGTCGTCGGCGAGGCAAACCGGAAATCGCTGATCTCGCATTACAAGCGCACGATCTGTATCGTGGCGCTGCTGATCGTCGTTCTCGGCGCGTTCTGCGGTCTGTATTTCAAAATGCACGGCTATACGCTGCAAACGTGGGCGGCCACCGCGTGGAGCGTGGTGTTCCCCGGCAGCAAGCCCCTGTTTACGGCGGAGCCGCAGACGGAGGAATCCACCTCCGAAAAGGAGACGGACGACGAAACGGCGGCGACGACCGCCGCCGCGACGACTGCCGTTACGCAGCCTGTCACTACCACGCAGCCGGCGACGACGCAGTCGTCCGGCGGTTCCTCTTCCGGTTCTTCCGGGTCTTCCTCCCGTTCTTCCGGCGGTTCGTCTTCCGGGTCTTCCTCCGGCTCGTCCGGCGGCGGCTCGGCGCAGGCGACGGAGCCTTCCCGGGATGAGGGAGAAAACGAGGACGCGTCACAGGCGTCGGATGAACCGTCCGGCGATGAGGCGGAAGGCAACGATACGGAAAATTCTGCCGGCGAAGGCGACGAGGCCGAAGACGGCACATGGGAGGTAGCCGGATAAACCGCCTTGCCGGGCGGCCAGATATCCCGATCGATCCGGCAGAACAGTCAGTTTATGAAACGATCATTCAAAAAAATCACAGCGCTGCTTTGCGCGGCCGCGTTATACCTGCCGTTGACGGCTGCGGTCGCGTTGGCGGCGCCCGTCGTTTATCTCTGCGACGTGTCCATGGACGGGACCATCGGAGCCGAGGACGCCCGTCTGGCGCTCCGGATGGCGGTAGGGCTGGACGAGTATACCGTCGCCCATCAGAAGGCGGCGGACGCGGACGGCGATAACAAAGTAACGCCCGCTGACGCGCGGCTGATCCTGCGGGTCTCCGTCGGGCTGGAACGGATCGAGATCCGCAAGCTCTCGCTGTCCGACGAGGATTTCGGCACCTACGTACACCCCAACACGGAAAAGGGGCAGGAACCGATCAAGACGGAAAACCGGGTCCCGTCGCAGGACGAGTTTCCTTTGCCCTCTGTCCCGATGCCTGTCGCCAGCTCACAGTCCGGCACGTTTACCATGACCTCCTACGGCTGGGGCGACGGCGTGGGCATGAGCCAGTACGGCGCCGCTGAAATGGCGCGGAGGGGCTACACCTACGAACAGATCCTGCGGTACTATTATACCGGCACGGAGCTGGTCAAGGCGGATTCCTATCCCGAATATACCTTCCGCATCGACGATTATTACGACACGGAAAAGCTGATCGCCTGTATGGTCAACGCCGAGATCTACGGCATCGTGGACGGGAATCCGGCCGCCCACAAGGAAGTGCTGAAGGCGCAGGCCGTGGTCCTGTTCACCCTGTTGAAGTACCATGATTTCTATACGCGCAGCGTCTATGAGATCGGCGCCGTCAAGGGCAGCTACAGCACGCTGCCGCAGATCATCAAGGACGCCGTGCATGAGGTGATGGGCGAGTACATCGCCCAGACCTCCGACCCCGAAAAAAAGGCGATCTCCGCCCTGTTCTTCGCCACCTGCGCGCTGCGGACGGCTTCCGCCAAGGACGTCTGGGGGTATGACTATCCCTATCTGCAGGCGGTCAACTCCCCGGGCGACGTGGACGGCTATCTGTTCTCCAACACCTTTACGATCTCCCGCAGCCGCATGCGCGAGATGATCATGGATTACGACAGCTCCATCCGGCTGTCCTCCGATCCCTCGGAATGGGTGAAGATCCTGGCGCATTCCGCTTCCATCGACGATAAGCGCGGCTACGTGACGAAGGTGCAGGTGGGCGACCGCGTGATGGATGGGTATACCTTCTGCTCCGACGTGATCGGGGATTATTTCTGGACCAGCGACCTCATGGGCTGCTCCACGGCGTTCTATCTGACGTATACCCCGTAACGGGCGTCGGCCGGCGCCGATACGATAAAAACTCCTTTCGGAAAAGGGGAGAGAGAAAAACATGGACAGAGAACGAATTGAAAACGCCGTACGGGAGATCCTGCTCGCCGTGGGCGAGGACCCCGAACGGGAGGGCCTGCTGGAAACGCCCGCCCGGGTGGCGCGGATGTACGAGGAGATCTTCAGCGGGCTGGAAACGGACCCGGAACGGTTTTTGAAGGTCTTTTCGGAGGAAAAGAACGACGAAATGGTGGTTGTGCGGGATATCCCGCTGTACTCCATGTGCGAGCACCATCTGCTGCCCTTTGTCGGCAAGGCCCACATCGTCTATATCCCCGGGGAGGGGAAGGTGATCGGCCTTTCCAAGCTGGCGCGCATCGTGGACTGCTTTGCCCGCCGCCCGCAGATCCAGGAACGGCTGACCTCGCAGATCGCCGATTTCCTGATGGACCGGCTGCAGCCTCAGGGCGTGGCCGTGCTGATCGAGGCGGAACACCTGTGCATGACCATGCGCGGCGCCAGAGCCGCCGGGGCGGTCACGAAGACCTCCGCGCTGCGGGGTATGATAAAAAGCGACGCCCGCACCCGGGCAGAGGCCATGTCGCTGCTGAACGGGTGAATTGAGTCGTAAGTCGTGAGTCGTAAGTCGTAAGATAAAGTTGCAAATGACAGTATCGCGTTGCTGTGAAGGAGCTTTATAAAAAAGAAAGCTCTTTGCCATGCGGCAACAAACACAGTCGGGATTATCCTGTCGTGGCTATTTCTCACGACTCACGACTTACGACTTGCGACTGTTTTTTATCCTATTGAAAAGGAGAATCCTATGTCAACACCGCTGGCGGACAGAATGCGCCCGAAAACGCTGGACGAGATCGTCGGACAGCGCCATTTGGTCGGCGAAAACTGCGTGCTGCGCAACATCATCGAATCGGGGCGCATCCCGAACCTGATCTTCTACGGGCCCTCCGGAACGGGCAAGACCACCGTCGCACGCATCATCGCCGGTGCCACCGAAAAGCGCCTTCACATCCTCAACGGCACCAGCGCCTCGCTGAACGATATCAAGGACGTGATCGGCGAGATCAACACGCTGGCAGCGCCGAAGGGGCTTTTGCTGTATCTGGACGAGATCCAGTATTTCAATAAAAAACAGCAGCAATCGCTGCTGCAGTATATCGAAAACGGCGACATCACCCTGATCGCCTCCACTACGGAAAACCCGTATTTCTACATCTATTCCGCCGTTCTCAGCCGATCCACCGTGTTTGAGTTCAAGGCGGTCAGCCCGCAGGAGGCCGCCGAGGGCGTGCGCCGCGGATTTGCCTTTCTGTCGCAGGAAAACGGCGAGGAGTATATCCCGGAGGAGGGCCTGTGCGAATATATCGGCGAGACCTGCGGCGGCGATATGCGCAAGGCGCTGAATATCGTGGAGCTGTGCGTGCTGGGCGCGCCGCGGGGCGCGGAAACGGGGAAAATGCCCATTACGATGGAAACGGCCCGGGCGGTGTGCGCCAAAAGCGGCATGCACTACGACCGCAAGGGCGACGAGTATTACGACATGCTTTCCGCGTTCCAGAAATCCATGCGGGGCTCCGATCCCGACGCGGCCATCCACTATCTGGCGCGGATCTTGGAGGCGGGCGACCTGGCCTCCGCCGCCCGGCGGCTGCTGGTGTGCGCCAACGAGGACGTGGGGCTGGCCTATCCCATGATCATCCCCATCGTCAAGGCGGCGGTGGATACGGCGTTCCAGGTGGGACTGCCGGAAGCGCGCATCCCGCTGGCCAACGCGGTGATCCTGGTCTGCAACGCGCCGAAATCCAATTCCGCCTACCGGGCCATCAACGCCGCCATGGAGGACGTCGCCAACGGCAAGGCGGGCCCCGTGCCGCGACAGCTGCAGAACAAGCACTTTGACGGCGAGGACGCGGCGGTGAAGGGACAGTTTTATCTGTACCCCCACGATTATCCCCATCACTGGGTGCGCCAGCAGTACCTGCCCGATAATATAAAGGATATAAAATATTACGACCACGGCGACAACAAGAACGAAGCCGCCGCGAAGGAATACTGGGAGAAGATCAAAAAATAGTTCGGAGTTCGGAGAGCGGAGTTCGGAGTTATGTAAATGTTGCGGATATAAAAAACCGCTCCGTCATCTGACGGAGCGGTTTGCGTTTGGTTCAGCGATCAGGTGCGGTCGTTGACGATGGGGTTGTAGATGAACTGCGTGTAGTTCACTTCTTCCAGTCTGTCAAGCGTGGCGTCGCCGGTCTTCCACATGTTGGAGGAGATGGCCAGGCCGTTGATGCGGCCGTCCACGTTGAAGCGGTAACCCACGGTCTGCTTCACGGATTCCAGTTTGTTGGTGTCTCTGTCCAGCACGGCGCTGATGGCGCAGTTGTTATAGGACAGGTCAAACTTTGTGACGGCGTTGCTTTCTCTCGTGCCGTTCCACCAGCTCTTGCCGGTGAAGGAGGAGGCGAAATAGCCGCGGGTCTTGGCGGGCAGCACCTTCACGATGGCAGAATCGCCGAAGTTGTCAGCCACGTCCTTGAACTTGATGTTGATGGTATATTTGCCGTTCTCGCTGAGAGTGCAGGTGGCGCTGGCGATGTTCTTTTCGGAGACGGGAGCGCTGATGAACAGGTTGTCAAGCGCTTCCTTTGTTTTGGGAGCGTAGGTCTTTGTCTCGTTGACGGCGCCCTTGCCGCTCAGCGTGCTGTAGAAGTTGGCGGAGGCGGCGGGGCACATATCGGAGCCGGTGACCACGCTGGAGGAGGCCTTGGTGTAGCCCGCGTTGTATCTGATCGCCACATCCACGGCGTTGATGTAAGCCATCAGGATCTCGGTCTTGGTCATGGGCATGTAAAGCAGATCCTCGGGGGTGTAGTTTTCCAGCTCGATGGCCAGACGAAGGATCGTTCTGGCGTCTTCCGCGGTGACCTTCTCATCGCCGTTCACGTCGGCGGCATGCACGTACTGGGGCTCCAGATCGTAGTCCAGATGTACGGAAAGGCGAAGCGCGCGTCTGGCGTCTTCCGCCGTGATCTCGCCGTCGCCGTCCACGTCGCCCAGCGCAGGCATCACGGTCACGTCGTAACCCGCCTCTTTTACCGCGGTCATGCCCTCGGTGTTCTCATAGGCGTAAATGGTGGGCACGTAATAGCTGCCGTCTTCCAGCTGCTCCAATGCGAAGCAGTTGTCGCCCAGCTGCTTGACGGAGGCGGGCACGAAGATGGAGGAAACCACCCAGGTGTAGCCGCTCTTGGTGTCGTCGTCTTCTCTGTCGGCGGAAGCGTAGCAGCCCATGAAGCAGTCGGGAGCGATGGAGGTGACGGTGTTGGGGATATCGACGTGCTCGTCTTCACCCAGGTATTTGATCAGCACCGTGCCGATGGTGAAGAAGTCGCCGTCGAAATCATCGTAATAAGGCGTATCGGTGAACACGTCCGCGCCGATGTTTTCGATGGAACCGAAGGTGGCGAAATTCACGTTCTCCAGCGCGGTGCAGCCCTCAAAGGCGCTGTCGCCGAGGGTGTCCACGTATTTGGTGATGTTGACGGTCTTCAGATGCGTGTTGCCCGCGAAGGCGCCGTCGCCGATGGCGGTCACGTTCAGCGGGATCGTGACTTCCTCGTCGTTGCCCTTGTAGTAGACCAGCGTGCTGCCGTTCATCACGAAATCAACGGGATAATTCTTTACGAAAGCGGTGTTGGCCAGCGCGTTGACGCCCTTGACGGAACCGTTCTCGCTGAAGATCACCTCTTCCAGATTGTCGGCGTTCTTGAACGCGTCCTTATCCAGATCGGCGTCCTGCGCGAAGGCGACCTTTTTCAGCGCGTCGCAGCCGTAGAAGGCCTCCGCGCCGACGACGGCGTTCTTTTCAAACGTGACTTCCTTCAGCTTCGGGCAGTTCAGGAACGCGTTTCTGCCCACGTTGGCGTCGCCCTTGAAGGTGACCTTTTCCAAATTGGGAAGATTGGCAAAGGCGTTTTCGCCGATGTCGGCGATGCCCTCCGCCACGACCAGCTCCTTCACGGTGGCCAGGAACTCCCTGGCGGCCATGTTTACGCTCGCGTCGTTGGGGTTGAAAGCGTTGGCGGCCACGCCCGTGAAGGTATAGTCGACGATCACGAATTTGCCGTCCACCTTTTCGGTTGCCTTCAGCGCCGCTTCCAGCGAAAGCACGCCGTTCTCGGTGCCGTCGGCGGTGTAGCCGGTTATCACTTTTTCCGTTCCCGTCGTGCTGCGGTCAAACGTCTGGTTTTTTGCGGCGGCAAAGCCGGTCGCGGCCAGCGCAAGAACCATCACGGCCGAAAGGATCACGGAAAGGGTTCTTTTTACGGTCAGTTTCATAAAAAAGTCCTCCTGTTTCGGGAAACAGATTTTATACATATTTCTACCTACACTATGTACCCCTAAATTATAACCCAACCGTTCCGTTCTGTCAATCCAATTCTTAAAATAATTTATATTGTTTTTTCTATTATTATATGGTAAAATCAAATAACATATTTTTTGCGCATTGTTTCCGGAGGGAATTATGAAACAGGTCCTTCGTCTGCTGAAACCGCACCGGGTGACGTTGATTTTTTCCATCATCTTCGCCACGGTGAACACGGTGATGCAGCTGCTGCTGCCTTCTTATACCAAAAATATTCAGGAAAGTATCGTGAAAGGAGATATGCCCGGCATCTGGCGCTTCGGCGCGTACATGCTCGGCTTTACGATGATCGGCATCGTCACCTCCGTCGCCAACACGTATTTTTCCACAAAAACCTCCGTTGGGTATACCGTTACGCTGCGCAATTTCATCTTCGGCAAGGTGTCGCACCTGTCCCAGAGCGATATCGATAAGATCGGCGTGTCCTCGCTTGTCACGCGCACGACAAACGATATCAGCCGCGTACACGATATCGTGCTTTCCACGCTGAAGTCGCTGGTGCCCATCCCCATCATGCTGGTGGGCGGCCTTGTCATGGCGTTCCGCACCAATCCGGAGGTGCTGAAGATCGCCCTGTGGCTCATCCCCATCCTGCTGGTGATCGTTGGCGCGCTGATGGCCGTGATCATGCCCATGTATTCCAAAATGCAGAAGCTGCTGGATAAGGTCAACCAGATCCTGCGGGAAAAGATCAGCGGCATCCGCGTGATCCGGGCGTTCAACCGCACCCGGTACGAGGACGAGCGCTTTGCCGTCACCAACAAAGAGCTGACCGGCATTTCCCTGAAGGCCAGCCGCATCATGGCGGGGCTGATGCCGTTCCTTACCGTGGTGATGTACTCCCTGATCTGCATCGTCATCTACGTCAGCATCATCCACGTCAACGATCTGGACCCCACAACGGAACGGGAGGAGATCCTTGCCGCGATCCCCAAACTCAACGCGTTTATCGCATATTTTTCTTTGATCATATCCTCTGTCATGTCCGTGATCAGCATTATCGCCTCCATCCCGCAGGCGATGATCTCCGGCAGGCGCGTCAACGCGATCATCGACGCCGTGCCGGAGATCACGGAGCCGGAACAGCCCGTCACGCCGGAAGAGGCGCACCGGGGCGAGGTGGAATTCCGGCACGTTTCTTTTAAATATAAGTCCATTCCCAAAGAGGAAAAGAAAAAGCGCGGCGGAAAAAAGAAGAAAGACGAAAAGCCGGAGAAACCGGAAAAGCCCTTTGAGCTGAAGGACGTCAGCTTCTTTTCCCGTCCGGGCGAAATGACGGCGATCATCGGCATCACCGGCAGCGGCAAGACCACGCTGATGAACCTGATCCCCCGGCTGTACGACGTGACGGAGGGCGAGCTTCTGGTCGCCGGCGTGGACGTGCGGCAGCTTTCCTCCGCGGAGATCGAAAAGCGCATCGCGGTGATCCCGCAGCAGGCGTTCCTGTTCAGCGGCACCATCGCGGACAACGTTCGCTACGGCAACGCCGACGCCACGGACGCCCAGGTGTGGCGCGCCATTGAGATCGCGCAGGCCAAATCCTTCGTCGCCGCCATGCCGGACGGCATCGAAAGCTTTGTGTCCCAGGCCGGCAAAAACTATTCCGGCGGGCAAAAGCAGCGCCTTGCCATCGCCCGCGCCATCGTCAAGGGCGCGGAGATCATGCTGTTTGACGACAGCTTTTCCGCCCTGGATCTGGCAACGGACGCGCGGCTGCGGGCCTCGCTGAGGGAGAACCTTACCGATACCAATATGATCATCGTGGCCCAGCGCGTGGGCACGGTCGTCAACGCCGACCGCATCATCGTGCTGGAAAACGGCGCCGTCGTGGGACAGGGCACCCACCGGGAGCTGCTGAAGACCTGCGACCTGTACCGCGAGATCGTGGTGACGCAGATGTCGGAGGAGGCCCTTGAGGACGCGCAAGCGCCGGAGGGCGCGGGAGATCCCTCCGCGGACGGCGTCGGGCAGCCTGCGGGAGAGGAGGCGGAAAACGATGCGTAAAAAAGACTTTTTCTCCATTGAACAGACCTACGAGAGCAAGTATTCCGCCTACCGCAAGGAACGCAACGACGAGCAAAAGCCCGAAGACGCCAGAAAGACGGTGTTCCGCTTCTTCGCGCTGATCCGGCCCCATGCCTTCGCCATGACGGTGGTGGTGCTGGCGGCCATGGGCAGCACCGTGTGCAACGTCATCGCGCCCGAATATATGGGCGACGTGATCGATATCATCCAAAAGCAGCTGGAGCTGCGGGTGCAGACCGGCGCCGTGTTTGATTTTTCCGCCACCTACCAGAAGCTGATCTGGCTGGCGGCTCTGTACGGGGCGGCGAGCATTTTCTCGTTCATTCAGGAGTTCGTGTCCGCCGGCGTGTCCCAGCGGCTGGTGTGTACCCTGCGCGAGCAGATGAACGGCAAGCTGTCCAGGCTGCCGCTGAGCTATTTTGACAAGCAGACCAAGGGCCAGGTCATCTCCAAGATGATCAACGATATCCAGAACGTCAGCTCCAGCGTGCAGGCCAGCATCCTGACCATCATGACCGGCGCCATTCAGGTGGTGGGCAGCTTTATCATGCTGATGCTCACCCGCAACTATTGGATGGTGATGGTGGCGGTGTGCCTTGCGCCGGTGTCCGGACTGCTGTCCTACCGGGTGTCCAAGATATCGAAAAAATGGTTCCGCCGCTACTGGGACATCATGGGCGATATGAACGGCCACATCGAGGAGATGTACGCCGGGCACACCATCGTGCGCATCTTCGGCCACGAACAGGCCTCCATCGACGAGTTTGCCGATATCACCAAACGGCTGGGCCATACCAGCTTTGTGGCCAACATGATCTCCGGCCTGCTCAGCCCCGCGCTGACGCTGATCAAAAATATCAACTACGTTTCCCTGTGCATTTTGGGCGGCTATCTGTACGTGGCCAAAAGCGGTACCGCCGCCGCCACGGGCGTGGGGGGCCTTGGCTCCATCACGAAATTCCTGACCTACTCGGGCAACTTCTCGTCGCCCATCATCAACCTTTCCGCCATGATCAACAAGATCCAGTCGTCGCTGGCCTCCGCCGAGCGCGTGTTCAACCTGCTGGACGAGCCGGAGGAAGCGCCGGACTGCACGGACAACGAGCCCACGGAAACGGCGCGGGGACTGGTGGAGTTCCAACATGTGGCCTTCCGGTATAAGGAGGATATCCCGCTGATCGACGACCTGTCCCTTACCGCCGCCCCCGGCAGCGTCACCGCCATCGTGGGGCCCACCGGCGCGGGCAAGACCACCATCGTCAACCTGCTGATGCGCTTCTACGACGTGAACGCCGGGCAGATCCTGCTGGACGGAACGGATATCACCACCATGTCCCGGGACGCGCTGCGCGCCAACTTCGGCATGGTGCTGCAGGATACCTGGCTGTTCTGCGGCACGATCAAAGACAATATCCGCTACGGCAACGCGGACGCCACGGACGAGCAGATCGAGACCGCCGCAAAGGCGGCGCACATCTACGACTACATCATGTCTTTGCCCAAGGGCTTCGACACGGAGCTGACGGAGGACGCTTCCAACATCTCCCAGGGCCAGCGGCAGCTTATCACCATCGCCCGCGCCATCGTGGCGGACCCCGCCGTGCTGATCCTGGACGAGGCCACCAGCTCCGTGGATACCAAGACGGAGCAGCAGATCCAGAACGCCATGAACACGCTGATGGCGGGCCGGACAAGCTTCGTCATCGCCCACCGGCTTTCCACCATCAAGAACGCCGACAACATCCTTGTCATGAAAAAGGGTGCCATCGTGGAGCAGGGCACTCACGAAGAGCTGCTGGCAGCCGACGGCTTCTACGCGCTGCTGTACAATTCGCAGTATACGGACGGCATCCCGCCGGAGGATTAAGCGCAGCGGAGCTGCGCAATGATATTCGCCGTTGGCGAATGATATGCGGCTGTGCCGCATGATATGCCCTTACGAGTATGATATGCGCTGCGGCGCATGAGGCGAATATCATATCATGCAGACGCGAAGCGGCTGTATATCATACGAAGGCGCAAGCCTCGTATATCATGCTGCCGCAGGCAGCATATCATTTCCGGAACAACCCAATGCAAAAAACATCCTTAAAAATGAGAAAGGATCGAACACTATGTTAAAAGGCATTTCCCCCGTTATTTCCCCCGAACTGCTGAAAATTTTGTGCGAGATGGGCCACGGCGACGAGATCGTGATCGGCGACGGCAACTTCCCCGCGGCGGCCAACGCCCAACGCCTTGTCCGGCTGGACGGCCACGGCGTGCCGGAGATCCTGGACGCGGTGCTCAAGCTCATCCCGCTGGATACCTACGTGGAAAGTCCCGCCGTGCTGATGGCGACCGGTGAAGGCGAGCCCACCCCGGAGATCTGGGACGCCTACGAGGACATCATCACCCTGAACAACGGCGAGACGAACATCTCCACCATCGATAGGTTCGCGTTCTACGAGCGTACCCGCAAGGCCTACGCCGTCATCGCCACCGGCGAGACAGCGATCTACGCGAACATCATTCTGAAAAAAGGCGTCATTTGACGGCAGCGCGGCGCCTCGGTGACGTTGTCGGTACAAACAACTTTTATAGGGTCGTTCGGTCAAGAGACGATCGTTTTCTCAGCGGAATGATCTGATATCAAGAACACATCGCATCAGCTGTAATACCTGTGAGCGGCACTGAGGTGCCGCGCTACTCAAATCTCAAAACCGATATGGGAGCATCAATATGAAACGCATACTTGCATTCGACTTCGGCGCGTCCAGCGGCCGGGCGATCCTGGGCACCTTTGACGGGCAGACGATCGCATTGGAGGAGATCCACCGTTTTTCCAACGATCCCGTGCTGTTGGGCGGCACGTTCTATTGGGACGTGCTGCGGCTGTTCCACGAGATCAAGCAGGGGATCCTGAAAGCCAAGCAGGCGGGCGGCTTCGACGCCATCGGTATTGATACCTGGGGCGTGGATTTCGGCCTGCTGGACAGGGACGGCCGTCTGCTGGAAAATCCCGTCCACTACCGGGACGCCCGCAACGTGGGCATGATCGAAAAGGCGGCGGAGCGTATCTCCAAAGACAAAATGTACGATATCACGGGCATCCAGTTTATGGAGTTCAACACCGTGTTCCAGCTGCTCAGCTTAAAGCTGAACAGGCCGGAGCTGCTGGACCGCGCCGAAACGCTGCTGTTCATGCCCGATCTGCTGGGGTATTTCCTCACCGGCAAAAAGGCGGGGGAGTATTCCATCGCCACCACCAGCCAGTTGGTGGATATCCGTACGCGGGAATGGAGCCGCGAGATGGCGCAGGCGCTGGACCTGCCGCTTGACATCCTGCCGCCCATCACCGCGTCGGGCTCCGTGCTGGGGCCGCTTTCCGACGAGCTTTGCAAGGAGCTGGGCGTGAAGCCTGTCAACGTGATCTCGGTGTGCGGGCACGATACCCAGTCCGCCGTCACCGCCGTGCCAAGCAAGGCAAAGGACTTCGCCTTTATCAGCTGCGGCACCTGGTCGCTGTTCGGCACGGAGCTGGAGGAGCCTATCGTCAACGAGACCTCCAAGGCGTTCAACGTCACCAACGAGGGCGGCTACGGTTATTCCACCGCCTTCCTCAAAAATATCTGCGGGCTGTGGCTGATCCAGGAAAGCCGCCGCCAGTGGAAGCGCGAGGGCAGCGACTACTCCTACGCGGAGCTGGAAAAGCTGGCCGTCGCTTCCAGACCCTTCCAATGCTTCATCGATCCGGACGCGCCGGATTTCGTCGCCCCCGGCGACATGCCCGGCCGTATCAGGGAGTTCTGCCGCCGCACCGGCCAGTACGTGCCGGAAACGGTGGGCGAGGTGGTGCGCTGCATCTATGAGAGCCTTGCCCTGAAATACCGCCACGTGTTCAACGGGCTGCAGAACTGCACCGGCAAACGTTACGCCCACATCAACGTGGTGGGCGGCGGCACCAAGGACGGGCTGCTGTGCGGCATGACCGCCTCCGCCTGCAACGTGCGCGTCTACGCAGGGCCCATCGAGGCCACGGTGCTGGGCAACATCGCCGTGCAGCTGTTGAGTCTGGGCGAGCTGAAGGACATCGCCGAGGCCCGCCGCGTCATCGCCCGCGGCGAGAACCTGAAGGTGTTCGATCCCGCCGATCCCGCTGTGTGGGACGAAGCGTATGAGGCGTATCTCAAAATTATATAAGGAAATAGCGATAAGTTTTAAGTTGTAAGTTTTAAGATTTTTTACTTGCAGCTTACAACTTGCAACTTGCAACTGCAATGGACTTAACCGACATCACCACCGTCAAACGCGTCTTATCGCGTCACGGTTTCACCTTTTCCAAATCGCTGGGGCAGAATTTCATCACGGACCCCACGGTCTGCCCGAAAATGGCGGACCTGTGCGGCGTTTCCGCCGGGGCGGGCGTCATCGAGATCGGCCCCGGCTGCGGCGTGCTGACCGTGGAGCTGGCAAAACGCGCGGCGAAGGTGGTCACGATCGAGCTGGACGCGCGGCTGCTGCCCGTGCTGGCGGAAACGCTGGACGGCTGCCGCAACGTGGAGGTCGTCAACGCCGACGTGCTGAAGACCGACCTGGCCGCGCTGATCGAAGAACACTTCGCCGGTATGCCGGTGTACGTCTGCGCCAACCTGCCCTATTACATCACGTCGCCCGTCGTCATGTACCTGCTGCAAAGCCGACTGCCTGTGGAAAACATCACCGTGATGGTGCAGAAGGAGGCAGCGGACCGGCTGTGCGCCAAGGTGGGCGAACGGGATTCCGGTGCGGTGACCGTGGCGGTCAACTATTACGCGACCGCGGAAAAGCTCTTCGGCGTGGGCAAGGGCAGCTTTACCCCCGCCCCCAAGGTGGACAGCGAAGTCATCCGGCTGACGCCCCGCAGGGAACCGCCCGTCGCCATCGCGGACGAAAAGCGCTTTTTTTCCGTGGTGCGCTCCGCCTTTTCACAACGGCGCAAAACGGCGGTCAACGGACTGTCCTCCGGGCTGTCGCTGTCCAAGGACCGCGTCGCCGCCGCGCTGGAAGCGGCGGGACTTCCCGTCAGCGTCCGGGCGGAAACGCTTTCCATGGAGCAGCTGGCGCGGCTGACAGACGCGCTTTTTGAATAAGTCTTGATAATATATAATGTTTAATAATAGAGGAACGCGACCTATGGGTATGGGAAGATTTATCGTGCTGGAAGGACTGGACGGCACCGGCAAGACCACGCAGATCAAAAAGCTGGCGGAATATCTGGAAAGCCGCGGCGAAAAGGTCCATATCACGGCGGAGCCCACCGACTTTCCGTCGGGCAGGCTGATCCGCCGGGTGCTTTCCGGCGAGGTGCCCAGCTCCCCCTGGTCCACCGCGGCGCTGTTTCTGGCGGACCGCATCCGCCACTGTACCGATCCCGTCGACGGCATCCGCAGGCATCTGGAAGCGGGGGAGACGGTGGTCACCGACCGCTACTATTTTTCCACCTTCGCCTATCAGGGGTACGCCACCGACCTGCGGTGGACCATGGATATCCACTACTCCTGCCCGGAGCTGCTGCGGCCCGATCTGGTGCTGTTCCTGACCATGTCGCCGGAAAAATGCATCCGGCGCATCACTGCCAACCGCGCCGCCGACGCCATCGAGATCTATGAAAACACGGAGGCGCTGACGAAGGTCAGCCGCCAGTTCGATAAGGTCTTCGAGCTGCTGCGCGACCGGGAAAACGTGGTCTATATCGACGCCGACGGCACCGTGGAAGAGGTGGCGGAACGGATACGGGCGGCGCTGTAGCGGAAGCGGTGCGCCGCTGCCGGTGGCAGATGAAGGCGCAGCGCTGACGTGAGCAAACACAGAGCGGTGCGAGCGCTCCAAGCGAAGCAGCGCGACAATGTTTGCGAGGTAAGAACAGGTAGAGACCACCTGCGGCGACACGTCCCTCAGATCTTACATCTTATATCTAACACCTCACACCTCATTCTTCCCCGAAAGGAAAACGTCATGAACCACATCAAGCTCGTTCTGTTCGATTTTGACGGCACGGTCATCGACAACAGCGAGGGTATTTTCAACTGCATCCGGTATTCGCTGAACAGGCTGGGGCTGCCCGTCCCGGGGGAGGCGGTCCTGCGCCGTTTTGTCGGACCGTCGCTTTTCGACAGCTTCCGTTCCTATATTGAGGACGACGAGGAAAAGGCGGAACGGTTCGTCGCGACCTACCGGGAGCGCTACGCCCCCGTCGGCTTTACCGAATGCCGCCTGTACGACGGCATGGAGGCGCTGTTGCGCCGGTTGAAGGCGCAGGGGTTTTACGTCGCCGTGTGTTCCGGCAAGCCCTATGATTTCGTTGTCAAGATTGCAAAGATGCAGGGGCTGTACGACGTGTTTGACGGTTACTTCTGCCCCGGCTTCGCCCCGGTGGATTCCGACAAGGCGGGGCTGATCCTCGCCGCGGTGGAGCGCTTCGGCGTTGCGAAGGAAGAAGCATTGATGGTGGGCGACCGCCGCTTTGACATCGAGGCGGCGAAGAAGGCGGGCGTGGCTTCGCTGGGCGTACGCTACGGCTTCGCGGAGCCGGGCGAGCTGGAAACCGCCGGGGCGGACAAGATCGTCGCGTCTGTCGACGACATTGATAAAATATTAACAAATATTTCCGGAAAGACGCCATGAAAGACTGTATCATCTTCGGCGCGGGAGAATACGACGCGCAGCAGCCGGAAAAATCACCGGAAACCCTTGTGATCGCTGCGGACGCGGGCTATCGGCGCTGCGCCGCCTGCGGTTTTGTCCCCGACTTCGCGATCGGGGATTTTGATTCTTTGTGTAAAGCGCCGGACTTGTCAACTGTGATCCGGCTGCCGGTGGAGAAGGACGTTACCGATATGGATGCGGCCGTGGCGTTGGCGCTGGAGCACGGCTGTAAAGTAATTCACCTTTACGGCGGCATGGGCGGTCGGCCGGACCACACGCTGGCCAACTACTCCTTGATCGCCCGCCTTTCACAGCAGGGCGTTTCCGCGTATCTGTACGGGAACGGCTACACGGTCGCCGCCGTCACCGACGGCGCGCTCACGCTGACCGGCGGCAGGGGAGAGACGGTCTCCGTCTTTTCGTGGACGGACCGATCGGAGGGCGTCACCCTGCGGGGGCTCAAATACCCGCTGGAAAACGCGGTCCTCACCAGCGCCTTCGCCCTCGGCGTCAGCAATTCCTTCACGGAGGAAACGGCAACCGTTTCCGTGGAACACGGCACGCTGCTGGTGATGCGGGAGTATTTGCCGGGCTGACGCTCGACAGAGCCAGTCGTTAGTTTTTAGTCGTTAGTCGTTGGGAGTCCTCCGGACGATCCTATGAAAAACAACATTTCCAACGACTGCGGCGCGACGCGCCGCTGCTGACGACTGACGACTGTATGTCGCGCAACAGTGCGCCAAACCCTAATTTTTACCTTGACATTTTCGCGATCTGTATTATAATAAATCGTGACAGGGGTGCTGTAACAGGCTGAGATCGCCCGCGGGCGGAACCCTTTAACCTGATATGGGTAATGCCGGCGTAGGGAGTTCAAACAGACCTGTACCGCGGCGCTTTCGGCGCGGCGGGCGGCGTCACAAAAAGACCGGTTCCGTGTTGCCCATATGGGGAATACGGATTTTTTTCTTTGGAAAGGAAGGAAGTTTATGAAAAACACCAAACTGCTGATGCTCACGGAATGCTCCGTCATGCTGGCGTTGTCCATCGTGCTCAGCATGGTCAAGATCATCCGCATGCCCATGGGCGGCTCCGTCACGCTGCTGAGCATGCTGCCGGTCATGCTGGTTGCCGTCAAATACGGATTAAAGGGCGGCTTGCCCTGCGCGTTCGGGCTGGCGCTGTACCGCCTGATCGAAGGGATCGTTTCCGGCAACGTGTTCGTCTACTGCACCACCGGCGCGATGGTGGCCGTCTGCGCCCTGTTCGACTACATCGTTCCTTTTACGGTGCTGGGCTGCTCCGCCCTGTTCCGCAAACCGGCGGAAAAGCTGCGTCCCGACAACCGTAAGGCCGCCGACGCCCTGCTGCTGGCGGGCTTCGTTCTCGTCATCGCCGTCCGGTTTGTCTGTCACTTCATCACCGGCTTTTCCATCTGGGGCCAGTGGGCGCCGGAGGGCCAGTCCAAGTACATCTACTCGCTGCTGTATAACGGCCAGTACATGCTGCCGGAGTGCATTTTCACCACCATCGGCGCGGCGATCCTGATCAATATCCCCGTTATCCGCAAGCTGTTGGGGATCAAAGCGGAATAACGAACGCACCGCGTGGACCCGAAAAAACGATGGCCCCCGAACGCCGGTTTCTTAAGTTTTGCTTAAGAAACCGGCATTATACTTCTTTCGTCTATTGTCAAATTGCGTCGTTTCTTTACATTTCTGTAAATTGTTATTGAAAAACGGCGCTTTGTCATGTATAATGCTGTTGCATCAATGATCGGAGGTATCCCCATGAGCGAAGATATCAAAAAAGAGAACCCCCTCGGCGAAGAGGCGGCGGAGACCGGAGAAGCGGCCGCCGAGGTCGCGGAAGAAGCCGCCGAGGCCGCGGAAGAGATTGCCGCCGAGGCCGCCGAGGTCGCGGAAGAAGCCGCCGAGGTCGCGGAAGAAGCCGCCGAGGTCGCAGAAGAAGCGGCGGAGGAAGCCGTCGATCCCGCGTTGGAGGGCGAGCTGGAGCAGCTGCGCGACACGTTCCAGGAAAAGTACGATGAAACGGTGGAGGAAGCCGCCGCCGGTCCCGTGATCCAGGAGCTGGAAGCGCACACCGCCTACGCCGAAGAGGACGCCGACGAGGCCGATGAAGAGGCGGAGGAAGCCGCCGCGCCCGCGAAAAAGAAAAAACGCAGGGGGCTGAAAGCCTTTATCGCCGTGATCGTCATTCTGGCGGTGCTGGTGTTCGGCGTTCTGATCGCCTATTTCGTCATGAGCGTTTCCAATCCCAATTTCAATTCTCTGATCAGCAGCCTCGCCGCCGCGTCCTCCGCGCAGACCTACGAGGATAAGCTGGACGCCTACCAGGAGGCGCTGACCTACTGCGACGGCGAATCCGCCATGCAGCAGGGCATGAAAGAATACATCGTCGACGAGATCCTGAAGGCCGCCTATCAGGAAAAGGGCTTCAGCGAGGCCCAGACCCTGATGACGCAGTACCTGACGGAAGAGCAGATCGCCGCTTCCAGGAGCAAGACGGTCAAGACCATCAAAAAGGTCATCGCCGCCGCGGACGAGATCGCGGACGGCTCTTTGGACGCGGTGTTCGCCGCGCTGGCGGAAAACGCCGATGCCGACGTGGACGCGGTGGCGGCGAAGTTTTCCGTGCCCGCCGAACTGTCTGACGCCGTAAAGGCCGCCCTTGACGACGAGCTCAAGGCCGTTGCGGCGCTGAAAACCGCTTCCGGTATCGATTCCGCCACCTCGGCGATCGAGCTGCTGCAGTCCGCCTACTCGTCCTGGACCGCCGCCGGAGCCGACAAGGAGGACCTTGCCGAAAAGATGGCGGTTTCCCTCTATAAAAACGGCTATCCCTTCGCCGCCATGACCGTGGCCAACGCGCTGGCGGACAGCGAGGCGGAGCCGCTGAATCAGGAATACTCCGATATGCTGGCGGACGTGGGCGACTTCTCCGGCGTGGAGGTTTCCGTTTACGCGCTTGCGGCAAAGGCCGCGGATGAGGGCCGGACCGACTACGCCGCGCTGGTGACGGAAGCGTGCGAGGTCAGCGAAGCGAAGGCCGCCCTGCTGGGCGATCTGGTCGGCTTCTGCGCGGGCGCTATCGCCGCGGAAAGCGAAAAGAATTTCTCATTGGCGGCTTCGGCCTACGCCAGCACCCACAGCGTGGTGGACGCGCTGGGCATCAAGGACGACAAGCTGGTCGTCAAAACGGTCAACGCCCTGATCGAAAGCGGCAATTTCAGCCAGCTCCAGAGCTACGACGCCGTGCTGACGGATGATTTTATCGCCGGACTTTCCGTCAAGGACGCCGCGCAGGCGGAACGCGCCCGTCAGATCTACAACGCCCTTAACGCCGCCAGCGGCGTCTTCTCCGAATATTATATGAATTACGCCTACTACGGGCAGGAGATCGATTACGAGGCGGCCTGCGCCGATCTGGACGCGCTGCTGAATGAAAACTCCAACAATTACGACAGGGGCTTCGTGGCCTACTGCAAATATTTTGCCGCCGTCTATTCCGGCAACGAGGACGAATACGGGAAATACGTCGATGAGATGAAGGCGACCATGCCCGAGCTGAAATCCGTGTACGGTTATTACGAGATCGACATGCTCAAGGAGGACGGCCGGTACGATGAGGCGAAGGCCGTCGCCGAAAGCATACTCGACACCAACGTGGGCGACGATTACGCCAACGCCACGGTCGCGTTCGTCAAGCGCACCGGGGGCGACGTGGCCGGCGCGCTGGAAGCGGCGGTGAAGGGGATCGCCCTGTCCGGCACGGAGACCTTCTGCGCCAACGAGGCCGCCGTCGATTACATGCTGACCGGCGATTTCGAGAGCGCCTTCGGGTACCTGAAAAACATGTACCGGAGCTCCCCCTCCATTGAATCCTGCGACATGCTGCTGATCTTCAACGCCCTGTACGACGGCGACAATAAGGACGTCAAAGAGGATCTCGCCGCGCTGGTAGAAGAGATCGAGCAGACCTACGCCAGTTATCAGGTGAGCTCCCTCTCCGATACCACGGCGATCATCAACGGCGAAAAGACGCTGGAGGACGTGTTCTGCGCCGGTACCTTCGGGCTGGCGAACGATGCCGCCGCAGAGGAACCGACGGAAACTGCCGAATAAACAGAAATTTCGCCCTTTGCTTGTCGAATGTTCATAAACTTTTAAATATTTTTACGATTATCAAAAATAATGGTTGACAAACCGGGGACCTGTGTAGTATAGTTATTGCGTATAGTTGAGTATTATTCCCTGAAACTATATGTCTTATTTAGGAAAGGTAGGTAAAATCAATGAAAAAGGTACTTGCGGTAGTTATCTCGCTTGTGCTGGCGCTTTCCGTAACGCTTACCGTGTCTGCTACTGTCAGCGGCAACGACGCCGCTACCAGCACCGGCGCGCTTGACAGCATCACCGGCGCTCTGGGCGATATCGATCTGGGCGGCATGTTCGACAGCCTGGGCGGTAGCTTCAGTCTGGACAGCATCACCGGCATTTTCGACAGCATCGGCGGTTCCGGCGGCGGCACGGATAACAGCGGCAATTCCGGTTCCGGCTCCGGCGGCTCTTCTTCCGACAGCTCCAGCCCCCTGGACAAGGTAAAGGGTCTGTTCGGCGACAGCCTGGGCGGCGGCTCCGGCTCTTCCAGCTCCAGCTCCTCCAGCTCCAGCACCGAGACCACGACGGCGGCTCCCGAGCAGCCCACCTGCTGCTGCGGCTGCGGCAAAGTTTGCCCCATTCACGGCAAGCCCTGCGACAACAAAAAGCCCGACTGCAAATGTGAGCCTGTCAGCAACGTGTACACCGGCGAATAATCAAAACGCGCATCAAAACGCATTGGACGGATTCCTTTCGGAGTCCGTCCGATTTTTGACCGGTGCCGATCCTTAAAAACTAAAAGCGAAAAACCAAGAACCAAAAACCAAAAACTAAAAAC
>JAFRRP010000079.1 GCA_017428085.1 Clostridia bacterium
GAGGATGGTGTCCATCATGCCGGGCATGGAAGCGCGCGCGCCGGAACGGACGGAAACCAGCAGCGGGTTGTGGAGATCGCCGAACTTCTTGCCGTTGATTTCTTCCATCTTTTCCACATTCGCCATGATCTCGGCCATGATCTCGTCGTTGATCTTTCTGCCGTCCTCATAGTACTGGGTGCAGGCCTCGGTGGTGATGGTGAAGCCCTGGGGCACAGGCAGACCGATGTTGGTCATTTCCGCCAGATTGGCGCCCTTGCCGCCCAGCAGCTCACGCATGGTGGCGTTGCCTTCGGTGAACAGGTATACGTACTTTTTGCTCATGTTTTTTCCTCCGTGATTTGATTTTCATAACATGGTAGATGCGGCAGAAGAGTATTTTCCGCCGCATTTGCTTTTAACCTTACTTATTATAACAAAAGACTACTTCTTTTTGCAACTGTTTTTCCAAAAAATTTCAGGCTGATTTACCCTTGTTTTTTGGTGAATTTGCAAAAACGCTTCCTCTTACTGCTTAAAGGGCGTCAGGGCGAAGAACCAGCGGATCAGATTTTCAAAAAACTTGAACATGCTGAACAGGAAATCCTTTACGTTGCCGATGGAGTCGTCGGATACGTTATATACCTTTACCACGATATCCTCGGTCACATTGGCAAAGGTCCCCACGTAGATCAGGTTCTTCTTGTCGACGCCTTCCCAGCGGTCATAGCCCTGTTTGTCTACTTCCTGCACCGCCAGCTCGTTGCCGTATTCGTCGATGGGATGTCCCTCGTCGTTCGTCAGTACGGTCATGTTGAGGATGGTGCCGTAGTTGGAGTTCTCATATTCCACACCGCTGATGATATCGGCGTTCATCGAGGAGGGATATACCTTTACACGGCAGGTGGAATCGAAGATGTAAGTGCTGATCGTCCGCAGTGCGATAACGGCCGTTTCGCCTTCGGGGACGTAGTACTGCCTGGTGACGTACTTGTCCGGCTCCGCGATGGCGTCCTTCAGGTTATCGGCCGTCAGCTCCACCAGCTCGACCTTGGCGGATGTCACGTTTTCCAGCGAAACGCTGCACGCTTTGGTGTAACCGTCCTCCGCGAAGACGATCACGTGCAGGCAGGCGAGCGCCAGCACTGCGGCCAAAACAACGGATAATATCTTTTTCATAGAGAGTTCATCCTTTCATATAAATTTCCACTATAAGTATAAAACAAAAAAGAGAAAAAAGCAACAGAAATTACAGAAAAAACTTTCAAAATGAAAATAAAAATAAAATCCTATTGACAAAAACAGTCGTTTGCCTTTATTATATACTATATATGAGTTTCCGGGAGGCAAAAACAATGACGAAAAAAATCATCGCGCTTCTTCTGACGTTATGCATGGCGGCCGCCTGCGCGTCCTGCGCCACCATCACCATCTCCATCCCCGTGGAGATCGCCACCGCCCAGAACGGCGCCGCGGATACCACTGCCGCGCCCGCCGCTACCGAACCGGCGCAGACGACGGAACAGCCCGCCGTTCCCGTTGACAATACGGAGCAAACGCCCTCCCCCGACGTCCCTGCCGACGTGCCTTCGGGAGCGCCCTCCACCACCGCGGAGGTACTCAAGTACTACTGCGACGCCTATAACAAGATCGCGTCGGAATCGAAGGCCGTTACCAGAACCTACGATTATACCTCCAACTATAACAATATCCTCAACATCAACAACAACAGCACGCTGGAGGGACTGGCCAATTCCCTGATGGGCAAGTTCATGGTGGAAAACACCGATCCGGTCGCCGGCGACGCCAGCGCGCTGCCGCCCGTGGGCCTCACCAGCCTGAACATCACCGAGGACAAGGTCTCCTCCGCCACCTGCACGGACAAGGGCGACACCTATGAGATCGTCATCAAATCCACCGGCACGGACGACAATCAGGAAGCGGACCTGAACCCCGGCGACGGCTCCGCGGGACTGATCGGCCCGCTGCTTCGCACGGACGACGTGACCGGCGCGGCCGGCAGCCTGATCTCCTTCGAGGGGCTGCACGCCTACTACGCCACCGCCTCCGTCACCGCCACGGTGGATAAGGCCACCGGGCATATCACCAAGTTCGAATATCTTACCCCCTGCATCCTCCACTTCGATCAGGTGACGGCCGCCGTCATCGTCAAGGTGAAGAACTGCGACATCGGCCTTCTGTTCCAGCAGACCTGGACGGTGGATTACTGATCTCCGTTTATACCGTTGACCGAACGATCAACAGGAGGAGGCGGATCGGTGTATGCTGATCCGTCTCTGTTATCAAAGAACAAAACCATGAAGAAAAAATGCACCGTCAAACTGACGGATATCCAAATCGAAGAGGGCGAACGCCAGGCCGTGGAGATCACCACCCAAGGCACGTACGAGTGGACCGGAAACGGTTACACGGTGCGCTTTGAGGAGTTGTTCGACGAGGGCGTCCGCAGCATGACCACCGTCCGTTCCTGCGGCGGGGGCTGTGTGACGGTGGTCCATCGCGGCGACATCACCACGGAGCTGACCGTGGAACTGGGCAAGCGCCACAACTGCCACTACGTTACCCCTTACGGCGAGCTGCTGATCGGCGTCGACGCCATCGAGATCGTAGACGGACTCACCGAGACCGGCGGCACACTGAAAATGATCTATTCCATCGACTATTACGCGGCGGTGGCCGCCATGAAAGAGATCACCCTTACCATTACTTTATAAAGGAAAAACGACCTATGAGCATGCTTGTAAAAACCGCCGAAAAGCAATTGGCCGATTGCGTGAAGGCGGCTGTAAAAAAGGCGATGGAAGCCGGAACGCTGCCGCAGGCGGAGATCGGGGCTTTCCATATCGAAGTGCCCGCCGACCGTAAAAACGGCGATTATTCCACCAACGCGGCAATGGCACACGCCCGGACATTCCGCATGGCGCCGGCAAAGATCGCGCAGGCCATCATCGACAATATCTCGCTGGAGGGCACCTATTTCGGCAAATGCGAGGCGGCCGGTCCCGGCTTTCTCAACTTTACGCTGGCCCCTGCTTTTTACGCCGACGTGCTTTGCGACGTGGCGCAGAAAAAGGAACGCTACGGCCACTCCGATATCGGCGCGGGCAAAAGCGCGCTGGTGGAATTCGTTTCCGCCAATCCCACCGGCCCCATGCACGTGGGCAACGCCCGCGGCGGCGCGTTGGGCGACACGCTGGCGGAGCTGCTGATCTGGGCGGGCTACCGTACGGAACGGGAATTCTACATCAACGACGGCGGCAACCAGATCGAAAAATTCGGTCTGTCGCTGGATATCCGCTACCGGCAGCACTTCGGCGACCCCGTTGAGATGCCGGAGGACAGCTACCACGGGCAGGATATCATCGACCACGCGGCAAAATTCGCGGAGCTCTACGGGGACAGCTATCTTTCCGTCAGCGAGGCGGAGCGCCGCAAGGCGCTGGTGGACTACGCCCTGCCGCTGAACATCGCCGGACTGGAGCGCGATCTGAAAAAATACCATATCGAATACGACACCTGGTTTAAGGAGAGCACGCTGCACGACTCCGGCGCGGCGAAGCAGGTGGTGGAGCTGCTGACGGAGCGCGGCTACACCTACGAGCAGGACGGCGCCCTGTGGTTCAAGGCAGAGCAGTTCGGCTGCGACAAGGATTTCGTGCTGCGGCGCTCCAACGGCTTTTTCACGTATATCGTGCCGGATATCGCCTATCATTATAATAAGCTGTGTATCCGTAACTTTGATATTGCCATCGACGTACTGGGCGCGGACCATCACGGTTACGTGCCGCGGCTGAAGGCGACGCTGCAGGCGCTGGGCGTGGACCCCGACCGCCTGAAGGTGGTGCTGATGCAGATGGTCAATCTGATGCAGGACGGCAAGCCGGTCAAGCTCAGCAAGCGGTCCGGCAAGGCCATCACGCTGGTCACTCTTTTGGAGGAAATGCCCATCGACGCGGCGCGGTTCTTCTTCAACCTGCGGGAGGCCAACACCCACTGCGACATCGACCTGGAACTGGCGGTGGAGCAATCCGCCCAGAACCCGGTGTACTACTGCCAGTACGCCCACGCGCGCATCTGCTCCATCTTCAAAAAGATGGAGGAAAAGGGCGTGAAATTCGAGGGCTGCACGGCGCAGCAGGCGCTGCTGCTGACGGCGGACGAGGAAAAGGAACTGATCCGGTATATTTCCACCCTGACAAGCGAGGTGGAAACCGCCGCGAAGCAGCTTGACCCTTCCCGTCTGACGCGCTATGCCATCGAGCTTTCCACGCTGTTCCACAAATTCTACAACGCCTGCCGCTGCGATATCGCGGATAAGGACCTGCAGGCGGCAAGGCTGTTCCTGTGCGATTGCACGCGTCAGGTGCTGGCCAACGTGCTGGGGCTGCTGAAGGTCAGTGCGCCGGAAGCGATGTAGCAAAACGCATCGCGTTTTGCAATGATATGCTTGCTCCACAAGCATGATATTCGCGTACGCGAATGATATCCGTCTGACGACGGATGAAATCTGCCCTTCAGGCAGGCGCCCCAGTCGGAGCTGCGCTGCCGATCTTCATTATCACAGAAATGCGACACGGAGGTGAGCCCATGCCAAACAAACCGGAAGAAAAGATCGTCGCGAAAAACAAAAAGGCCTATCACGATTATTTCGTGCTGGAGGAATACGAGGCCGGCATCGAGCTGTTCGGCACCGAGGTGAAGTCCCTGCGCGCCTCCGCCGTCAACCTGAAGGACTCCTGGTGCCGCATCAAAAACGGCGAGATCTTCGCCGAGGGGATGCACATTTCCCCCTATGAAAAGGGCAACATCTTCAACCGCGACCCGATGCGCGCCAAGCGGCTGCTGCTGCACAAGCGCGAGATCAACAAGCTTTTCGGCTTGACAAAACAGCAGGGATATGCGATAATTCCGCTGTACGTATATTTTGTCAACGGCAGGGCAAAATTAAAAATAGGGCTCTGCAAGGGCAAAAAGCTGTACGACAAGCGCGAGGATGCCGCCCGCCGCGACGCCGCCCGCGACATCGAGCGGAATCTCCGTCCGAAAGAATAAAACCTGTATTTTTCCATTCAACCAATTATGATCCAAAACGCGCAAGCGTTTTCCGACACACGGCAGTTGTACGACAGGCGAACACCGCACCGAAATATTGTCGTGCTGCTGCGCTTGGAGCGCTTGCATCACTCTGTATTTCTGCGAGCGCTTACCTTTGCTTCTTCCGCCACCGGCGGCGCAAAGGCAATCGCCACATTTGCGAAGCAAATATATCATTGCAAACACATGGCTTCATGTGTTTGCCTATGGGGGCGAAAGGATTTCGACGGGGGATCCGGTGCCTGATAAGCGAGCAGAGGCGGGGCGCCTCTTAAAAAGCTCCACTTTTAAATAATAACTGACACTAACAAGACAGTTTTAGCCGCTGCTTAATCGCAGCAGCCGTCACTCCCGGGAGGACTGCGGCCCGGTGCGTGGCGTCATGCAGCAGTGAACGTGAGCGGGCACAGGGTTCCGTAACCCGCCACGGCAACGGAGCTGGTCCTGACCGGAGGGTGTTCCTTCCCGCCGGACAGGGCGAGATCAAATAAGGAACTACGCTCGTAGAAAGTCATGAGGAAGATCTTTCGGACGCGGGTTCGACTCCCGCCGCCTCCACCAGCAAAAAAACGCCGCAAGGCGTTTTTTTGCTGGTGGATCGATGTGTTCCGCTGGCGCGGAACGTGATGCGCCCTGTGGGCGTGATGTTTGCTTCGCAAGTGATGTGCGCTTCGCGCGTGAAAAGCGGAACACATCACATCACTTTGCGGCAAAGCCGCAATACATCACTGTGACGCAGGCACAGCATCACTTGCGCCGTCGGCGCAAACATCACTTTACAAGCATCTGCGAATATGGTATTATCAAAACAACAGCTAACAAGGTGATAAAAATGTCCGAATCAAAACTGCGTGATTTGCCGTCATAATATACGAGCGAAGCGAGTGTCTTTATTATGGCGCAGCCCGTCTTCATTCACTCTCAGTCTCTCGTCTTCCGTATAAACGTCTCCCCGAAACCTGCCCGGAGAGACATTTTTTCGTGTTTTTGTGACAATTCGGCCGATTGTTGCAAAAGCAATCGTGAAAAAGACGGGTAAACGTGTGAGAGATCGGAACGACTTCGCCGCCATTCCGGAACCGGTAAATCGCGCCCGCCTCTTCTTCCATTCTGTTTATCCGCCGGAGGTCAGCGCCTTTGCTTATGCGGGTGTTTTTTCTTAAAGTGCGTCTTATAGATGCCTCCGGCTTCCCGGCTGCTGCCCATGAGCCAGGGGCTCAGATCGGGTTCGCTGCGCAGCTGCACGTTTTTGCGGTAGACCTTTCCGTTTATCCGGACAGTGACGCCGTTTTGTCCGGGATCATTCTGCCCGCCGAACGGGATACTCTGCGCCTCCGGATGTTTTCTGCGGTAGTGATCATGCGACAAAATGAAATCAAGATGGCCGCGCAGGGAGTCGGAATGTGATTTCTCCTGCAGATGATAGCCGGGGATCTCGGAGGGCGCTTCATTATATCGCCGCTGCGTGTTTTTGTTGTAAAGCGAAAGGCGCATAGAAGCCGCGTCCTGACGGATCAGCCATTCACTGTGGGGCGTTTTCACGCTTGCGCCTTCATCGGTAAGGGAAAAAGAGATACGATGCTTCTTGAGAAGCGGTACAAGCTTCCGGCTTTCGCGCCCCCACATTGATTCCAACGAAGGACAGCAGCATCGGCACATGCGATAACCGTTCACAAGAGCGTCATTCGGGCTTGGAAAACTGCGGCGGTATTCTTTGCCGATGCGCCGGACAAAACGGCAGTGCGTCATATGCGCCACTTTTTTATCGGAACGTGCGCTGTATATCACCGGTATCATGGTTTTTCCCCCTTCAGGCTTTTTCATGAGCTATTCTGACACATGGCGTGTACGATAAAAGGGTCTTGGCCTCTCCCATGGTCAATACAATTCATTTTTGTCTGCAACAGACAACTGCCGCCCCATTTATTTGTCATTTCTGCATAACGGCACTTTTTGCTTGCATTCGTGTTTTTTTTCATCAACAAGGAGAATCTGCCGCGATATTCTTGATTTTTCGATCACGATATGATAGTATAAATTGATATTTTATGAACGCCTGCCGGTCGACGGCGGGAACGCCGCGTACAGCGGTGGGGAAAGGAGTATCAGTCATGAAAAAATACGCGATCGCTGCCGTTACCAGCATGGGCCTGCGGATCACGCCGCCCGACCGCATGGCGGTACAGAACAGCAACATGTTTTACCTGCAGGCCACCTCAGCCGAGACCAACGTCCTCAACGTGACGTCCAGCCTCGGCGAAGAGTGCCTCGCCCTGACCAAGTTCGTCGAGGGCTCCCCGATGGCGGACTTCATCAAGCGGCAGCTGCGGGCGCGCAACATCCGTTTTGAGGGCAAAGACGTCCCGCAGGGCGGCCCGTGGGGCTACCGGCACCAGTTCAACATCGCGGATTCCGGCTTCGGCCTGCGCGCGCCGCGGGTGTGGAACGACCGCGCCGGCGAAGTCGGCAGGACGCTGTCCGCTGACGATTTCGACCTCGACCGCATCTTCGGGCAGGAGGGCGTCGCCATCTTCCACCTCTCCGGCCTGATCGCCGCCATGAGCGAGGAGACCACCAGGTGCTGCCTTGAAGTGGCAAAGGCCGCCAAGAAATACGGCACGCTCGTCAGCTTCGACCTCAACTACCGCGCCACCTTCTGGAAGGGCCGCGAGGAGGAGCTGCGCAAAGCGTTCCACGAGATCGCCTCCGTCGCCGACATCCTGATCGGCAACGAGGAGGACTTCCAGCTCTGCCTGGGCTTCCAGGGACCCGAGGCCGGCGGGAAGGAGCTCGGCTCCAAGATCGAGCGCTTCCAGGCCATGATCGACCAGGTCCGTGAAAAATATCCGCAGGCGCGGGCTTACGCCACGACGCTGCGGCAGGTGGTCTCCGCCAACGAGCATCTGTGGGGCGCGATCCTGTGGGCGGACGGAAACTGGTATATCGAAGAGCCCCGCCCGATCCAGGTCATGGACCGCATCGGCGGCGGCGACGGCTTTTCCGGCGGGCTGCTCTACGGCGTGCTGAAGGGATGGACCCCCGACAAATGGCTGCAGTTCGGCTGGGCTTCCGGCGCGCTGGCGGCCAGCAGCCTGAACGACTACGCCGAGCCCGCGGACGAAAAGCAGGTATGGGACATCTACAAGGGCAACGCCCGCGTACAGAGATAAAGAGAAGATAACAGGAGGATCAACTGACATGAAAAAAGCGGATATCGGCCTGATCGGCCTCGCCGTCATGGGCGAAAACCTCGTCATGAATATGGAGTCCAAGGGCTTCACCGTGGCGGTCTTCAACCGCACCACCTCCAAGGTGGACAACTTCGTCAACGGCCGCGCCAGCGGCAAAAATATCATCGGCTGCCACAGCCTCGAAGAGCTGATCGCGAATCTGGAAAAGCCGCGCAAGGTCTTCATGATGATCAAGGCAGGCCCCTCGGTGGACGATATGATCGACCAGCTGCTGCCTTTGCTGGAGGACGGCGACATCATCATCGACGGCGGCAACTCCCACTTCCCGGACACCATGCGCCGGACGGAATACGTGGAATCCAAGGGCAAGCTCTACATCGGCACCGGCGTTTCCGGCGGCGAGGAAGGCGCGCTGAAGGGCCCCAGCATGATGCCCGGCGGCTCCCCCGCCGCGTGGCCCTACGTCAAGCCCATCTTACAGGGGATCTGCGCGAAGGTCGAGAACGGCGAGCCCTGCTGCGACTGGGTGGGCGAAAACGGCGCGGGCCACTTCGTCAAGATGGTCCACAACGGCATCGA
>JAFRRP010000080.1 GCA_017428085.1 Clostridia bacterium
CACGGGGAATTCTCGGCGCAGGGGATCGCTGTTTTCATACAGGGGCGTGCCGTCGAACCATCCCATGGGAAGGCGATCGATTACATCGGGTACGCGATGGGCGACATGGGCGGACTGCTCACGTTTTCCCTGATCGGCGCGTTCCAGAACAAGTTTTATACCGACGCGCTGGGGCTGAAGCCCTCCAGCATCGCGGTGCTGATCCTGATCGCAAGGCTGTGGGACGCGATCAACGACCCGATCTGGGGCGCGTTCATCCAGTCCCGCAAGCCCAACCCGCAAGGACAGTTCCGCCCGTGGATCATGCGGTTCTCCATCCCGCTGGCGATCTCCGCCGCGCTGATGTTCCTCAAGATCCCGGGGCTCGGCCCGGCGCAGTACCTGATTTTCGCCTACGTCACCTATATCCTCTACGGCATGATGTATACGGCGGTCAACATCCCCTACGGCTCGCTGGCTTCCGTCGTGACGGACAATGAATTCGAGCGCTCTTCCCTTTCCATGTGGCGTTCCATCGGCGCGGGCGTCGGCGGCCTGCCGGGCACCATCCTGCTGCCCATGATCGTCTACACCGTCACCGGGAAATACGCGAACGGCACCAACATCCAGGCGCTGGACGAAAACAAGCTGTTCTGGTGCGTGCTGGCGCTTGCGGCGCTGTCCATCCTCGTCTACTTCGGCCATTACAAGCTGACGAAGGAGCGCATCAAGCCGCAGAAGCACGTCAAGGAGGCCAACTACAACGCCGCGGCGACGATCCGCGAGCTGATGAAGAACAAAGCGTTCGTCATGCTGTGCATCGCCTCCATGCTGCTGATCGCCTTCCAGTTCTACTATCAGTCCACCTATACCTATCTGTTCACGGATTACTACGGCAAGCCGGGGCTTTACTCGTTCGTCACGGTGTGCACCTATCTGCCCATGGCGATCTTCATCCCCGTCATGAACAAGCTGATCCGCCGGTTCGGCAAAAAGGAGCTGTGCGCGGCCGGTATGGCGTTTGCCTCCGTTTCGGTGATCGTGCTGTTCTGCCTGCGCGGCAGCACGCTGGCGGCGAACCCCTACGTGTTCCTCGCGTTCACGTTCTTCTCCGGACTGGGGCAGACCTTCCTGGTGCTGGAGGTCTGGGCGCTGGTGATGGACGTGATCGACTACCACGAACTGAAAACCGGCAAGCGCGAAGAGGGCATGGCGTACGCGGTGTTCTCGTTTACCCGTAAACTGGGGCAGACGCTGGCGGGCGTGGGCCTCAACGCGCTGCTGGCCTACATTCATTACGACGGCGAGCTTTCCAAGCAGGGCATCGCGCTGGGACAGGACGTGCTTGACAAGCTCTACGATATTTCCACCCTCGTTCCCGCGATCATGCTCACGCTGATGGCAGTGATCCTCTTCTTCGGGTACGACCTTTCCAAGAAGAAGCTGGCGGACGTGCATGAGCGTCTGGCGGAGCAGCGCCGTCAGGAAGCGGAATGATCGACCACATGCTGTCCGTCCTGTTTCTGCGGCAGTTCGCCTGTTCCCTGTCCGAAACAAAGCTTACGGAAATGAAAAACCGCATCGGACGCTGAAATTCCAGTCACAAAAAACAGATCCTCCCGTATGATGTAGTGAAGTTTTCACTTTCATCATCTTTCGGGAGGTTTTTTTATGGCTGACATACTCAACAGCAATGCGGCGGAAAGCGTACAGAACCGCCGCATCAACGAGGCGATCTGCGTCGACACGGCCCGGGTATACGACTCCTGCGCCGACAAGGACTGCCTTGCCGACCTGCGGGTATACCTGACGGAGCCCGCCCAGAGCGTGATCGACGCCGCCACCAACATCCGCTGCAAGGGCTGCGACGTGATCAACGTGTTCACGGACGTGGAAGCGGTACCCTTCAACCGGGGCTATTACTCGGTGGACATCACCTTTTTCTTCGCGGTGTATCTGGACGCGTTCAGCTCGCCCGCTTCTCCGCCCACCACGATAGCGGGGCTTTGCGTGTTCTCCAAGAAGGCGATCCTGTACGGCAGCGAGGGCAGCGTGAAGGTGTTCTCCTCCGAATACAACGCCGGTACGGACGACCAACTGCCCGCCGTTTCCACCAATCCCGTGGCTAAGGTGCAGGTGGCGCAGCCCCTGTGCCTGGACGCGCGCCTGTGCCGCAGCCGGGACTGCTGCAACAACATCGGCGACGCGGGCAACGGCGTTCCG
Source organism: Clostridia bacterium (assembly GCA_017428085.1). Taxonomy (GTDB): domain Bacteria; phylum Bacillota; class Clostridia; order Oscillospirales; family Acutalibacteraceae; genus RUG806. Next base: position 2,203 of record JAFRRP010000080.1, read on the forward strand.
CAGTGCATCTGCAACTTCTTCGGCGGGCCCTTCCACTTCCATGATACGGAGCGCGCGGTCCGCGTGACCATCGGGCTGTTCTCCATCGTGCAGCTGGAACGCAGCGTGCAGATGCTGATCCCCGCCTACGACTTCTGCATGCCCGGCAAGGAATGCAGCAACGACACGGAAACGCCCTGCGATTCCTTCCGGAAGATCCGCTTCCCGGTAAACGAGTTCTTCCCGCCCGCCGCAAGTGAAGCGCAGGAGGAACAAGGCCAATCCTTCGACCCGCCCTGCTGCTGCGGAAGGTAGTCAGGCAGCAGGCAATAGGCAGCAGGCAGTAGAATCTCAGACAACAGAAAAACAGAAACGGCATAGAGAGAACCTTTGATCCTCTTTGTGCCGTTTCCTTATGTTTTCAGCTCCGTTTCATGATTGAAAACGGATTGATTCTGATATCTGTTATTTGAATCAGGAATCAGGCGTTATACTTCGCTCCTACTGTCTATTGCCTACTATTTCTCTGTACGCCCTTTGTGAGATTTCCTCCATCTGCGCGAACTTGCGCTCCATGTCCGCCACAAGGGCGAACTGGGTGTGGCAGCGGTCCAGATTGTGGTCGGGATACGCCACGCGGAAATACACGTCGCCGTCGATGTAGTCGGTCAGAAAACGCATGCCGCACTCCAGCGTCATCAGCTTGGCGGACAGAGGCATGCACGCTACCTCTTCCTCCGTCAGGGCGTCGCCTGCGGTGGTCAGGAAGCCCCGCACGTACTGCTCGTACAGGTTCAGATCCAGCGACACTTTGGACAGGTCCCGTTCGTCCTCGGCGGCGGTATTGGCGCCGAAGCGGATGGCGTCGCCGAAATCGTACAGCGAAAGGCCGGGCATGACCGTGTCGAGGTCCACGATGCACACCGGCTCGCCGGTGGCGCGGTCAAACAGGACGTTGTTCAGTTTGGTGTCGTTATGGGTCACGCGCAGCGGCAGGTCGCCGGTGAGGGTCTTACCCAGCAGGATATAGGTCTCGTCCCGGCGGGCTTTGGCAAAAGCGATCTCCTCCGCCACGTTTTTGGCGCGACCGGAGCGGTTGTTTTTCACCGCGTTCATCAGGTTGGCGTAGCGCTTGGCGGTGTTGTGGAAATCCGGGATGGTCTCGTACAGTTTTTCGCTGGGAAAATCCGCCAACTGCTGCTGGAACCGGCCGAAAGCCTTGCCCGCGTTGAAGAACACCTCCGGGGAGTCGATTGAATTATAGGAAAAGCTGTCGCCGACGAAATTATAAAGACGCCACGCCTTGCCCTTGTCGTCCAGCACGTATTTCTTGCCGTTGTCGGCGGGCTTGCAGTACAGCGTCTCGCGCTCCGGGTCGCCGCCATCCGCGATGATCTTGTCCCGCAAAAACGCCGTCACCCGATCCACGTTGGCCATCAGCTCGTCGGGATTTTTGAACACGTCGGTGTTGATCTGCTGCAGCAGGTGGTAAATGGGCTTTTCCCCCACCCGGTATTCCACCTTGAAGGTGTTGTTGATATGTCCCTCGTCGATGGGGTCGAACCCCACAAACGTGCCGGCGGTGGAAAAATGGCTGAGGATCTCCGCGATCTGGTCAAAGGTAAACATATGTATCCTCCTTTTATATAACCCGCAAAACTGCGTTGGATTTACTCGTTGTCCGGCGTCAGGGTGAGGAACGCGCCGTCGCAGGAACCGAGGTTCAGCCGCACGACGCAGCGGACTTCGTCGGAGGTCAGCTCGCCCTTTTGATATACGCGCACCCGGTACGCGCCGTTCAGGTCCACGGTGACGAATTGCGACGCGGCCGCGTCGAACAGGTCCCGGCAGTTGACGATCATCAGCGCCTTTTCGCCCGCCGCGTTCGCAAAGAAGCCCGCCAGCGCAGTGGAATCCGACCGCACGCCGCGGACCTCCGGGACGCCGGAAAAGCCCTGCGCGGCGCTGCTTTTGCGCTGCTGCTTTACAGCAAGGCTGAGATCGGGGTTCTCCTTCGCGGCGTCGGCGCACAGCACGCCGAGGCTGCGGTAGGGCGTCAGCACGGGAGAGAGCTTCTGTACCTCCGCGTTGATACGCTTGGCGTAGAGGTACTGCTCCGTGAGGTTCCCTTCCCTGTCGATCATGCCGTAGGCGTCGTTGCCCCACACCCGCGTGTACGCCACCTGAATGATGGACCGGGCGCCGTAGCACAGGGCGGTATAAACCTGCCACTTGACCTGCTCGAAGGTGACACGCAGGTATAGGTGCGCGAACCAGTTGCCCTGCGTTTGCGTGTAGATCCAGAAATCCCGCCCCGTACGGCGGCAGGCGTCCCCGATGCAGTCGTAGGTGTTCAGCGCGATCCGGAACCCCCTGCGGTTGAACAAAGACGAACAGTAAAACGGATAGTGGTCAAGGCTGATGTAGTCCGATCGCACGGTTGCCGCCCAGTTGTCCACATACTCCTTATAGTTTGCCGCGCCCGTCTGAGATTTGAACGCGCCGTCCGGGAACAGGTTGTTGAACAAAAACTGCCCCGGCAGCGCCTTGCGGTAGGCCTGCTCGTATTCGTTGATGAGGGCGAACGCCGACGTATTCGGCTCGTCGCAGCCGTGGTTCCCCACCTGCGCCGGGTGCTTCTGATAGCCGGAGAAGTCCCACGGTTTGCTGTTTTCGGAGATGGCTGGCAGACCGGGGTTGCCGGTGATCACGGCGACGCCGTTTTTCAGGCACTCGTCAAGGGCGAACTCACGGAATTCACCGCCCGCCCAGCAGATGATGAAATCGAACCCGGCATCGCGGATATATTCATAGTCCTTTTCGGTCAGGACGCTGCCGTCCACGTTGGAAACGGGTGTGCCCATCAGTATTTTATCGCGATTCAGCCGGCCGTCGACCAGTCCAGGCTCGTGGACCACGGGCGGGCCGAGATCGCCCCGGGTCACGGCGGCGCGGTCTTTTTCCCGGATCGCCGCCTCGTTTTTACTCGTATTGGGGGCCAGCTTCGCCGCGGTATCCATCGCGGCGATCATCGCGGGGTGGTTGAAAGGGTCCCGCATGATCACGCGGCGGGGCACATCCTTCAGTTTGTTTCTAATGGAGGCGGATACTGTTTTTTCTTTCACTATGAATACCCTCCGTTTTCGGATAGAATTATACCCAATCCAAAAAAAATAGTCAAGAATTATATTTTTATCTTTACAGAAAGCGGAAAATCAGTTACAATGATATTAAATATAGGCAAAAAACGCAATGCGGAGGAAATTATGGCACCGGTTTACAAACGTATTTTATTAAAGCTCAGCGGCGAGGTGCTGGCCGGCGAAAGCGGCAAGGGCATCGACTTTGACACCGTCAAGCCCATCTGCGAGGTCATCAAGGAGTGCGCCGACATGGGCGTGCAGATCGGCATCGTGGTGGGCGGCGGCAACTTCTGGCGCGGCCGTTCCAGCGGCACCATGGACCGCAGCAGAGCCGACCAGATGGGTATGCTGGCCACGGTCATGAACAGTCTGGCACTGCAGGAGGCGCTGATCCAGGAGGGCGTCGACGCCGTGGTGATGACGGCGCTGGATATCCAGCGGGTAGGGCGCTCCTTCAACAAGGACGAGGCCGTAAGGCTGCTGGAGGAAGGCCGCGTGGTCATCTTCGGCGGCGGCACGGGCAACCCGTTCTTCAGCACGGATACCGGCGCGTCGCTGCGGGCCTGCGAGATCGAAGCGGACATCTTTTTCAAGGCCAGCAACGTGGACGGCGTGTACGACAAGGACCCCAACAAGTACGCCGACGCGGTGAAGTACGACACGCTGACCTACGACGAGATCCTGGAAAAAAGATTGGGCGTGATGGACAACACCGCCGCGGCCCTGGCCGGCAACAGCCGCCTGCCGATACTGGTGTTCAACCTCAACGACCCCGCCAACATCAAAAAAGCGGTGCTGGGCGAGAATATCGGCACCATCGTAAGATAAAAAATAGTATCAAAATACATCATCGGAGGAACGAATATGGATAAGGTATTTGATTACGCAAAGGACAAAATGAACAAGACCATCGCGTCGCTGAATTCGGATTACAACGCGATCCGCGCCGGACGCGCCAACGCCGCCGTGCTGGACCCCATCCGCGTGGATTACTGGGGCGTGCCCACACCCATCAACCAGATGGCCGCCGTCAGCGTGACGGAAGCCCGCATGCTGACCATCCAGCCCTGGGACAAATCCGCGCTGAAGCTGATCGAAAAGGCCATTCAGGCCTCCGACCTGGGCATCAATCCCCAGAACGACGGCACCGTGATCCGCCTCGCCTTCCCGCCCCTCACAGAGGAACGCAGAAAGCAGCTGTGCAAGGACGTGAAGAGCACCGCCGAAGGCGCAAAGGTGGCCATCCGCAACATCCGCCGCGACGCCATTGAAAAGCTGAAGGCGATGAAGAAGGCCAGCGAGATCACCGAAGACGATCTGTCCGACGGCGAAGAGGAAGTGCAGAAGATCACCGACGATTTCATCAAGCAGGTGGATTCCGTCGCCGCGAAAAAAGAAGCGGAGATCATGGAGATCTGATATGAAACCGGAGGATTTCTCCGTCCTGCCCGCCCACGTGGGCGTCATCATGGACGGCAACGGCCGCTGGGCGAAGCAGCGGGGCTTGCCCCGCAGCAGCGGTCATATCGAAGGCGCGAAGAATTTCCGCCGCATCGGGGAATACGCAGGCGACCTGGGCATCAAACACATCTCGTTTTACGCGTTTTCCACCGAGAACTGGTCCCGCCCCCAGCAGGAGGTCGCCGCCATCATGGACCTGTTCGGCGACTATCTGGAGGAGGCGCGGGAGCGCCTTGACGAAAACCTCGAAAAGGGCATCCGGTTGCGGTTTTTAGGGGATAAATCCCGTATCGACCCCAGGCTTGTGAAGCTGATGGATTTTGTGGAGGACGCCACCAAGGAGATGACGAAGGTCAACCTGAATATCGCCGTCAACTACGGCGGGCAGCAGGAGATCCTTCATTCCGTGCAGCAGCTGGCGAAGAAAGCGGCCGCGGGCGAGATCGCGCCAAGCGACATCACGCTGGAGGATATCGAAAGCGGATTGTACACCGCCGGGCAGCCCCCGGTGGATCTGGTGATCCGCCCCTCCGGGGAACAGCGGCTTTCCAACTTTTTGCTGTGGCAGTCCGCCTACGCGGAGTTCTGGTATTCCGACGTGCTGTGGCCGGACTTCTCCACGGACGACTTCGATCAGGCGCTGCTGGCGTTCGAGAAGCGGAACCGGCGCTTCGGCGGCGTATAAAGATAAGGACAAAATCATGAAAAAACGACTGCTGACCGCGCTGATCGGCATTTTGATTGCCGTCGGCTGGATGTTCACGATCTACACCCCGGCCTACGCCGTCATCATGGCGGTGTTCGCCGTCATGGCGGAATACGAGATGCTGAAGGTATTCAATGTCAAGAACATTCCGTTCAAGGCGCTGTGCCTGATCCTGTCCGGCGGGATATTGCTGTACGCGGACTATAAAGACCGCATCGAGCTGCCGTTTTTCGCGGTCGTCACCGGCGTGGTGCTGCTGTCGCTGGTACTGATGGTGCTGGATTTTGAACGGCTGAAATTTGAGCAGGTGGTCTGCTCGCTGTTTTCCGCGTTTGCCATCGCATCCGCCATGTCCTGTGTGGTGCTGTACCGGGACGTATATAAAGTATATCCCGATCTTTACACGCAGACCGACGGCGTGTTTTACGTGCTGTTCTCGTTCTTCTGCGCGTGGTTCACCGACGGCTTCGCGCTGTTCGCGGGCATGGCCCTGGGCAAGCACAAGCTGGCCCCCAAGATCAGCCCGAAAAAGACCGTGGAAGGGGCCGTGGGCGGCGTGATCGGCTGTATCGGCACGTGCGTCGCGCTGTTTTATGTGTTCAAACTGAATTATAACCTGTCCGAACATATCACCCTGCCGTTCGTCATCATCAGCGCGCTGTTCCTTTCGGTATTGAGCATCTTCGGCGATCTGGCGGCCTCCACCATCAAGCGTCACCACGGCGTAAAGGATTTCGGCAACCTGCTGCCCGGGCACGGCGGCGTGATGGACCGGTTCGACAGCTCGATCTTTGTGTTCGCAGCCCTGTACGGCATCATCACCGTGGCGGCAAGATTGATGTGAGTATTTAAGAAAAGGAGAAGAGCTGCCGCATTTACAGTCGTAAGTCGTGAGTCGTAAGTCGAAAGAGAAAAGTTGCTTATGCATCGTTTGCGTCCGTTGGTCTTCAACATAAAACAGGACCGCCCGAAGGGCTTCTCACGACTTACGACTCACGATTTACGACTCAAAAAAGCATTTTTTCCAATGCAGGAGCTTTTATCAGATCATGACAACGAACATTACGATCCTCGGTTCCACCGGTTCCATCGGCGTACAGTCGCTGGACGTGGCCGAAAAAATGGGCTACGGCGTCACGGCGCTGACCGCCCACCGCAACGTAAAGATCATTGAGGAGCAGATCCGCAAATTCAGGCCGCTTCTGGCGGCGCTGTCCGACGAAACAGCGGCGAAGGACCTGCAGACCCGCGTGGCCGATACCGGCACGAAGGTACTGGCCGGTCCAGAAGGCGTGTGCGAATGCGCGGCGGCGGACGGCGCGGACACCGCCATCGACGCCATCGTGGGGCTGGCGGGGCTGAAGCCCGCCCTGACTGCGATCAATGCCGGCAAAAAGCTGGCGCTGGCCAACAAGGAGGCGCTGGTGGCCGGAGGCAAGCTGGTACTGGAGGCGCTGGAGCGGAACAAGGTGGCGATGCTGCCCGTGGACAGCGAGCATTCCGCCATTTTCCAGTGCTTACAGGGGCAGCCCACCAACAAGGCGCTGAAAAAGATCGTGCTGACCGCCTCCGGCGGACCGTTCTTTGGGAAAACGCGGGAGGAAATGCGGCACGTCACCGCCGCCGACGCGCTGAAGCACCCCAACTGGGACATGGGCGCGAAGATCACCATTGATTCCGCCTCCATGTTCAATAAAGGGCTGGAGCTGATCGAGGCGCACTATCTGTTCGACGTGGCGCCGGAGCAGATCGACATCGTGGTACACCGGGAGAGCATCATCCACTCCATGGTGATGTACGACGACAATTCCGTCATCGCCCAGCTGGGCCTGCCCGATATGCGTATCCCCATCCAGTACGCCCTCACCTACCCGGAGCGTTACCCCTCCCCCGTGGGAGAGCTGGACCTGGCGGCGGTCGGCAGGCTGACGTTCTACGATCCCGATTACGAGGTGTTCGACTGTCTGAACATCTGCCGGGAGGCCATCGGCAAAGGCGGGCTGTACCCGGCGGCGGTCAACTCCGCCAACGAGGAGGCCAACCGCCTGTTCCGGGAGGGGAAGATCGGCTTCCTCGACCTGGGCCGACTGATCCGCACGGCCTTCGATATCACGCCGGACGTGAGCGATTTTACGGTGGAGGATATCTTTGAGACGGACAGGATCGTCCGTCGTCATATCATTGATTCCATCTGAATGCATGATCTTACGACTTTCGTTCCGACTTGCGACTGTTCATCATTTCAGCCGGTTTTCAGCATATACTACTATATATTACACAACTTTTCATTGTTTTCGGAGGAACCCATTTTGCATCCGATCTTACTTTCCGTCGCACAGGCCGCGGGAGGCGGTATATGGGGCAAGATCCTGACCGTCCTGTTCGCCATCCTGTTTTTCGGCTTTATCATCGCCCTGCATGAGTTCGGGCACTTTTCCACCGCCAAGCTATTCAAAATGCGCGTCAATGAGTACTCCATCGGCATGGGGCCGGCGCTGTTCAAAAAGACAAGGGGCGAAACGAAATACTCCCTGCGGCTGCTGCCCATCGGCGGCTTCGTGGCGCTGGAGGGCGAGGATGAGGAATCCGACGACCCGCGGGCCTTCGGCAACCAGAAGGCGTGGAAACGCTTTATCGTGATCGCCGCGGGCGCCACGCTCAATATCATCCTCGGACTGGTACTCATCGGCGTGATGCTGGGGATCACCGGCAGCGTGCCCACCGCCACCGTCAGCGACGTCTCCGATGAGCTGGCCGCCGCGGAGAACGGCGTCCGCATCGGCGACGAGATCCGAAAGATCGACGGCATCCGGGTGTTCTCCGCCCGGGACCTGTACTATTGCCTGTACCGCAGTCAGGACGACACCTACGATATCGTCCTGAAACGCGACGGACAGACGCTGGAGCTGACCGACGTCAAGGTGCAGTACAGCGCGGAGCAGGGCTATTGCTCCTTCATCGTGGGCAGTGAGAAAACGGGCTTTTTCAACAGCATCACCGGCACGTTCCGGGAGACGCTGTCCATGTCCAAAATGATATTCCTGAGCCTGGTGGACATGATCCGCGGACAGTACGGGCTGAAGGATATGTCCGGCCCCATCGGCACCATCAACATCGTGGCGGATACCGCCATGGAATCCGTGCGGACGTCGGATTACGGTTCCATCATCTTCATTTTAGCGTTCATCACCGTCAACATCGGCATCGTGAACCTGCTGCCGCTTCCCGCGCTGGACGGCGGACGGCTGTTCTTCATCCTGATCGAAATGATCGTGCGAAAGCCGGTGCCGAAGAAATTTGAAGCCGTGGTCCACGCGGTGGGCCTCGTGCTGCTGCTGGCGCTGATGGCGCTGATCTCCTTCAACGATATCGTCAATCTCATCAAAAAGTAAAGGAAAACGACTATGGGCAGCAAGAAAACGGTAAAAATCGGAGCGCTCACCATCGGCGACGGCCATCCCGTGGCCGTCCAGTCCATGCTGAATATCGAGGCCCACGACGCGGCCGGCTGCGTGGCCCAGGCCAGAGAGCTGGAAGCCGCGGGCTGCGAGATCATCCGCGCCACCGTGCCGGACCATGAGGCCGTCAAGACCATCGCCGCGCTGAAGGAGGCGGTTTCCGTCCCCATCGTGGCGGACATCCACTTCGACTACAAAATGGCGCTGGAATCGCTGGCGGCGGGGGTGGACAAGATCCGCATCAACCCCGGCAATATCGGCTCCGACGACCGGGTCAAGGCCGTGGCGGACGCGTGCAGGCAAAAAGGCGCGCCCATCCGCATCGGGGTCAACTCCGGCTCCGTGGAAAAGGAGATCCTCGCAAAGTACGGCTCCCCCACCCCGGAGGCGTTGGTGGAAAGCGCCCTGTACCACGTGCGGCTGCTGGAAAAGCACGACTTTGACGATATCGTCATCTCCATCAAATCCTCCGACGTGCGCACGATGATCGCCGCCTACCGGCTGATGGCGCAGCGCTGCGACTATCCGCTGCACCTGGGCGTCACGGAGGCCGGTACCGAGCGCATGGGTCTGATCAAATCCGCCGCGGGCATCGGCGCGCTGCTGGCGGACGGCGTCGGCGATACCATCCGCGTGTCGCTCACCGCGCCGCCGGTCAAGGAGGTCTACGCGGGCTTCGATATCCTCAAGGCCGTCGGCGTGCGGAAAAAGGGCGTCAATATGGTCGCCTGCCCCACCTGCGGGCGCACGAAGATCGACCTGATCGGGCTTGCCAACCGCGTGGAGGACGCGCTGCGGACCTGCGACAAGCAGATCACCGTGGCCGTGATGGGCTGCGTGGTCAACGGCCCCGGCGAAGCACGGGAGGCCGATATCGGCATCGCCGGGGGCAACGGCGAGGGGCTGCTCTTCAAAAAAGGCGAGATCCTGCGCAAGGTGCCGGAGGAGGCGCTGTTCGACGAGCTGATGAAGGAGATCTCTCTGCTGTGACTTAAATATCACTGTCATCCTGTCCTTTTGTTTTCCGCGGCAAAACTACGCCGCGGATTTTTATTTTTAATTAATTTTGAAAATCTATACTATACTCGATCGGTGGTTTTTTACGACGAACAGCTTTTTCCTTTGTTCCCCGCTTTTCCCAACCGCGATTTCGCGCAAATCTCTTGCAAAAAACATCGAAATATGTCATAATAATGATAAGTAGTTTTTTTATTGTTGTTTTTTCTTTTTTCGGAGGTCCGGCGCATGCGTAAGTTCCCGAATCGCAGCCACATCGCGATGCTGCTGGCCGTGACGGTCGCCTTTTCGGCTATGATCGGCACGGCGACGGCTTCGCTTCACAGCGCTGCGTCTGCCGCAGGACCGACCGGACAGACGACCCGCTTTGAAACGGGCATTTATACGCTGGAATCCGACATGAATTTTCGGGAAAGCGCGTCGAAGGAGGCCCCGATCCTCTGCGTAATCCCCAAGGGCACCATCATACTGATCGATCAGGTGACCGGCGTATGGGGACACACCACATATGAGGGAAAAGAGGGATGGATGTCGCTGGAGTACAGCTCCGTGACAGGCGACGTTCCGGATCAGTTTACCGTCGGCAAATACCGGACGGACGCATCCCTGAATTTCCGTTCCTCCGCGGCGGAGCTGAACAACAATATCATCGGGCTGGTGCCGGGCGAAACCGTGGTGACCGTGGAAGCGGTCAGCGGCGTCTGGGGCAAAGTGACATACGGCGGCAAAACCGGCTGGATATCCCTGAACTATTGCACGCCCTACGTGCCGGAAGAAGAACCGGAGACCACGGAGCCCGCGCCCAACGGACCGCAAACGGAACCCGTTACGCCGGTCATTCAGCCGGTCTCGTCGGAGGTGGCGGTGGACTGGCTGGTACTGGATATCTCCCGGCATAACGCCGTAGGCTATTTCGACTGGGCAAAGATCAAGGCTGCCGGCGTCATGGGCGTTATCATCCGCGTGGGCGGCAGAGGTTACGGCAGCGAAAAACAGCTTTATGACGACGTGTCGTTTTATCAGCACTACCTTGGCGCAAAATCCGTGGGGCTGCACGTGGGCGCGTACTTTTTCAGTTACGCGCTGACGGAACAGGAAGCGAAGGAAGAGGCGCAGATGACGATCGGCATCCTGCGCTCATGCAACGCGCAGCTGGACATGCCCGTCTACATCGACATCGAGGATTACTGGGAATCCGACCATCAGGACAACCAGCACCAGACGGCTGGCAAGGAGGTCTGCACCCGCGTGGTGGATACCTTCTGCACCGAGATAGAAAACGCGGGCTACTACCCCGGCGTGTACTGCAACAAGTATTTCGCGGAAACGCTTTTGGACGATACCGTTTTCGCGGGCAGATCCCTTTGGATCGCGCATTACGCCTCTGCCTGCGGCTATACCCGCAACGCGGTCAGCATGTGGCAGTACGGCAGCTCCGGCAACATCGACGGCTACGCGGGGCAGTACATAGACGTCAACCGCTGCTACATCAACTACCCCGCCCTGATCGCCGGGATCGCGCGCTATACCGAGCATGAAAACCTGTACCCGATCCTGACCGGCGGCAGAAAGTGGGAGACGACAAAAACGGCCACCTGCAAAGAGGACGGCGCGGAATGTATCGTTGTGGACGGCGTCGTTTACGCGCAGCGCCTTGTCCGTCTTACCCATCCTTCCTCATCAGCGTATGTCAGCGCGGAAAAGGACACGGACCTTTCCGTCGGCGGGCGCTTCGATCCTGACACGGCGCAAGGCGGCTGGCACAGCGAAGACGAGGCAAAATACGAAGAACTGCTGAAGGACGTTCGGGAAAAAGGCGGCGTCCGGCTGTACTGCTGCGGGGACTGCGGCGAGATCCTGCGGATCGAGCACTTTGACGACGGCAAATGCGAACACGATTACCGCAACGAGACCGTTTCCGCCGCCACCTGCACCGCCGAGGGAATCGCCAGGACCTTCTGCACGAAATGCGGCAAAACCTGCAGCGAATTTATCAACCGCAAAGCGGGACATACCGTGGAGGAAATGCGGTATTACGAAGGCGAAAACGGCTCCGGCCCCTATTACGGCAAAAAATGCACCGCCTGTGGGCAGGTCGTCTATCGCTCTTACAATTTCATTCCCGGCGACGTGGACGGAAACCTGAAGGTGGAAGCGGCCGACGCCCGACTGACATTGAGAAACGCCGTCAACCTTGAAACGATACGGACGGAGTACCGGAAAAACGCGGATATGAACAAAGACGGCAAGATCGGCGCGGATGACGCGCGCCTTGTGCTTCGCAAATCGGTCAATCTTGATTGAAAAGGAGAAAACGGATGAAACGAGTTCTGACGATTATATTGTGTCTGATTCTGCTGTCTGCCGGAACGGCCCTTCCCGCGACGGCGGCCGTTGACGGCACGACCCGCAGCCTGATCGATTCCGCTTCCCTGACGCCCCTCGTGACCGGCTATACGGAGCTGGACCAGATCGTGGCGGACTTTTTTGCCTCCAATTTCAGCGAAACGGCGGACACCTTTGAAAAACTCAAGATCTGTTATGATTTTTTGATCTACGGCTCCGAATACGGCTCCTCCAGCGTCACCACGGCGCTTTACAACGCTATAGACAAAGAGTGCAACTACTACAGCATGTGGGACCGGGACTACGTAGCAGAAGGCTACGCCTTCATCACCGATAAACGGGGCTCCTGCAACCACTTTGCCGCCGCCTTTATGGTGATGGCAAGGGCGATCGGCCTGGAATGCTACGTGATGCACGGCACCATCACCTGGTACGCCGGCACCACGCCACACTACTGGAACGTGATCCAGTTGGGCAGCGCCTACTACATCTTCGACGTGGAGGCGGAGTGGCGGAATTACGACAATAACGGCACCGTTTCCTACTCCAATTTCTGCATCCTTGAATCCATGAACAGTTCCAGAAGCTGCAACCGCACCGAATGCATCAACGAGTTCGGCAACTTCCAGTGCCGCAACAAGGTCAACAACCCCGGCACGGTGATCCCCGGCAAGCCGTCGATCGTAACGAACGTCTACGATCTGGGCGACTATCTGATCAATGAATCCATGAATTTCCGCTCCGACCACAGTCTGGCGGCGGGCATCTTCTCCGTGCTGCCCAGCGGCATCACGGTAACGGTCACCGAGGTCAACGGGATCTGGGGCAAGATCACCTACGACGGCACCACCGGATGGATCTCGCTGGATTACAGCACGAAGCTGCGGGATAAGGAAGATGAGGCCGAAGGCTACCGGCCCGGCAAATACGTCACCAACGACGCGATGAATTTCCGCTCCGAACCCAGCCTTACGGGAAGAATTTATTATGTGATCCCTTCCGGCACCACGCTGAACGTGACGGAGATCGACGGCACATGGGGCAAGACCTCCTACCGCGGCAGGACCGGGTGGTTTTCGCTGGATTGGAGCACCTATCTGCCCGATGGAAATGAAACGGCGCTCCCTGCGGGGCCGGCGGTGGAGATCTCCGGCGACGCGGACGGTAACGGCAAGCTGACCGCCGAGGACGCACGGCTGATCCTGCGCCACTCCGTAGCGATCGAAACGATCGACGCGGCGTACGTCAGCCGCGCGGACATCAACGCAGACGGCAGGATCACCCCGGAAGACGCGCGCCTTGCCCTGCGCAAATCGGTCCATTTGAGTTGATGCATATTCACAAAACACTCCAAAAAAAAGCGTAAAACACCTTGACATCGTTTTGGTTTGGTGTTATAATGCAAAACGTCCTAAAAAGACACGCGAGAGTGGCGGAATCGGCAGACGCGCACGTTTGAGGGGCGTGTGGTAATCCCGTACGGGTTCAAGTCCCGTCTCTCGCACCAAAAAAGACCACCCGGCAGGGTGGTCTTTTTGCACCACATGGACGGGACTTGAAGCGGCGCGGAAGTGAATGGACGTCCGGTGGACGTCCAGAGCCGCGCCTGACCGAGCCCGCAGGCGAGAGTCAAGTCCCGTCTCTCGCACCATGAAAAAAGCCCTTTTGTCAAATGACAAAAGGGCTTTTTTCAACGAAATCCGTCCTTACGGACGGGTGAAATCCGCCTTTTGGTGGATGAAATCGCTGCGCGGTGAAATCCCGCTTCGCGGAGTGAGGGACGGATTTCATTTCACCCTGAGGCGCAGCCGATGATTTCACCGCGGCGTAAGCCGCGATTTCACTGTGGAATTCGATTTACGATACAATCACGGGCTTCGGAACGGTCGATCAACCATTCACAAGCCCGTTTTTATTTTCATGGATAGAATACTCCGATATGCTTTTTGTGTTTCTTTATGAGGCAACCAAATCGAAAAAGAATCGAGATAGCGGGAGCCGAGCCTGTCAACGCCAAGTATAACAGAAAAAAGCTTACCGGTATCCTGTTTTATTGTATCAGTCATTCACGCGGTCACTTTCCGCGTTCCTCTGTCACCACCGGGGCAAAGCCTGCCTTTCGCAGCAGGTCGGCCGCGTCGGCCGACTGCGCCTTGGTGAGTCCCGAAACCGCGACGGAGTACCGTTTATCGCCGTAACCGTTCAGGCCCTCGGAACGGATGATCGAGGGGAAATCCCGGTAGCAGTAATCCAGGTCCACGTTTCCGCCGATCCCCGGCACCCTGCCCTCCGAGGAATACTGCCACATGCCGTAGGCGCCGGCATAATCCGTATGCTCCGCCCAGTGGGCCAGCCAGAACGTGAACCGCGAAAGCGCGTCCATATCCAGATACCATCCGCACCAGGACTTCATCGTGTAAAAGCCGGTGAAATACCCGGCGTTCTCCACGGTTTCGCACCATTTTTTGACGACGGCCGTCAGCCGGGCTTTGCCGAGGGCCGGCATATCGGTGGTGGAATGGGCTTCCTCCACGTCCATGTAGACCGGCAGCGAAAAGCGCTTCCCCTCCAACAGGGACAGGAAGTACTTCGCCTCTTTTTCGGCGAACACCTCGGTCAGCGCGCAGGAATAGTAATACGCGCCCACGTTCAGCCCGGCCTCCGTCGCGCCCTTGTAATGGGTTTCAAACAGGTCGTCTTTATACATCTTATGCTTCGCGCCGTAACCGGTATACCCTGCGCGGATGATAACGCCGGTAACGCCGGAGGCCTTCACCTTCTTGAAATCGACGGATTTCTGGTGAGAGCTGACGTCAATGACTCTTTCCGCCATTGCATACACCTCCTTTCCCGCCGATGCGGAAAAATAGAACGGGGACGCCGATGATCAGCGCCCCCTTATTATGATATGCGAATCCTGCTATTCCGTGCACGGTTTCTTTACACCTGTATTCCGACGATAAAAAAACACAAAAAAGCAATCACGTTTTTTGCTTTCCCCCCTTGCATTATTCCCTTCGGACAAGTATAATAAAGAAGTATGGGACAAACCATCAAATACCGAAAGGAGAACAATTCATGAACTATTCACGCGAAGTGGAAAACATGTGCGTTGTCAACAAGGGCCCCAAACACGGTCCGGCGCCGATCCCCGAAGAGGGCAAATGGATCGGCGCGAAGGAAATCAGCGATATTTCCGCCTATACCCACGGCGTGGGCTGGTGCGCCCCGCAGCAGGGCGCCTGCAAGCTGTCGCTGAACGTCAAGAACGGCATCATCGAGGAAGCGCTCGTTGAGACCATCGGCTGCTCCGGCATGACCCATTCCGCCGCCATGGCCGCGGAGATCCTGCCCGGCAAGACCGTGCTGGAAATGCTGAACACCGACCTCGTCTGCGACGCCATCAACACCGCCGCCCGCGAGCTGTTCCTGCAGATCGTCTACGGCCGCAGCCAGTCCGCTTTCTCCGACGACGGCCTTGTCATCGGCGCGGGCATGGAGGACCTGGGCAAGGGCTACCGCTCCATGGTGGGCACCATGTACGGCACCAAGGCCAAGGGCGTGAGATACCTGGAGATGACCGAGGGCTACTGCACCAGAATGGCGCTGGACGAGGACGATCAGGTGATCGGCTACGAGTTCGTTTCTCTGGGAAAAATGACCGACTTCATCAAGAAGGGCGACGACCCCAACACCGCTTATGAAAAATCCATCGGCCACTACGGCCGGTTCAATCCCGAAGACGGCGCGGTCAAGTACATTGACCCCCGTAAGGACTAAGGAGGTACGAGAACATGGCACACTTTGAAGGTTATGAAAGACGCGAGGCCAAGATCCTCGGCGTGCTGAAAGAGTACGGTATCTCCTCCATCGACGAGTGCAAGGCCATCTGCGACGAAATGGGCTTCGACCCCTATACCATCGTCCAGGAGACCCAGCCCATCTGCTTCGAGAACGCCAAATGGGCCTACACCGTGGGCAGCGCCATCGCCGTGAAGATGGGCTGCAGAAAGGCCGCGGACGCCGCCGCCGCCATCGGCATCGGCCTGCAGAGCTTCTGCATCCCCGGCTCCGTCGCCGAGAACCGCAAGGTCGGTCTGGGCCACGGCAATCTGGGCAAAATGCTGCTGAGCGAAGAGACCGAGTGCTTCGCGTTCCTGGCGGGCCACGAGTCCTTTGCCGCGGCGGAGGGCGCCATCAAGATCGCCCTCAACGCCAACAAGGTAAGGTCCAAGCCCCTGCGCGTGATCCTGAACGGCCTCGGCAAAGACGCCGCCATGATCATCAGCCGCATCAACGGCTTCACCTATGTGGAGACCGAGTTCGACCCCTACACCGAGGAGGTCAAGGTCGTCTACGAGAAGCCCTATTCCAAGGGCCCCAGAGCCGACGTCAAGTGCTACGGCGCGGACAACGTGCCGGAGGGCGTGGCCATCATGAAGCTGGAGAACGTGGGAGTTTCCATCACCGGCAACTCCACCAACCCCACCCGCTTCCAGCACCCCGTGGCCGGCACCTATAAGAAATGGTGCGTTGAAAACGGCGTGAAGTACTTCTCCGTGGCCTCCGGCGGCGGCACGGGCCGTACGCTGCATCCCGACAACATGGCGGCCGGCCCCAGCAGCTACGGCATGACCGACACCATGGGCCGTATGCACTCCGACGCCCAGTTTGCCGGCTCCTCCTCCGTGCCCGCCCACGTGGAAATGATGGGCCTCATCGGCATGGGCAACAACCCCATGGTCGGCGCGACCGTCGCCTGCGCGGTGGCGGTTGAGGAAGCGTTCAAGAAGGCGTAAGAATTCCGATCTGCCGACAAATCAAGGTTCCCCGCAAAAAATCGCGGGGAACCGTTTTTTTGTTTCATAAAATACGCGATCCGGAAAGACGCCGCGGCCTGTCGCCGCGCATTCAGAACGAATAGTCCGGTCGGACCGGTTTTCCCGTTCGGGAGGATTCGATGATAGCTAGGCACGCCGCCACGGTCCTCGCGCCCTCCCGCACGTCGGTCAAAACCGGTTTCCCGTGAAGGATCGCGTCGGCGAACGCCTCGAATTCCCTTGCGGCGTTGTGGTTGTTGACCTCCACTTCGATCGTTTCCGGCTCGCGCGTCACACCGTCTTCGTCCACCGTAAACAGCGTCATCGCGGGGGAAGTGTTATCACAGATCAGCGTCCCTTTCGTGCCGTAGATCACGGTGCGCATGGTATAATCGCGCTTGCAGCCGGTGGAAACGAAGACCTTGCCCATCGTTTTGTCATCAAATTTCATCACGGCCACGGTGGCGTCGTCGTAAGGCACCTGCGGCAAAAGCCGGTGGGTGCCGTAGGCGAACACCTCCCGGGGTTCTCCCGCCAGCCAGCGCAGCAGGTCCACCGCGTGGCACCCGCCGCCGATCACGCCGTGGCGCAGAGGGTCGGAGCGCCAGTTGTCCACGAGCTTCATGTAGTCGTGGGCGTATTCCGACTCCACGAAATAGAGATCGCCGAGAGTCCCGTCATCGATCAGTGCTTTCGCCTTCTCAAACGCCGGGGTGAACCGGCAGATCTGGCCGACCATCAGCTGACGGCCGGATTCGTCGGCGGCACGGATCATCGCCCGCGTGTCCTCGCGGGTCAACGCCATCGGCTTTTCGCACAGCACGTGTTTCCCGGCGGCAAGGAATGCGCAGGTCAGTTCCCGATGCTGCTGATCCGGCACGGCGATCACCGCCGCGTCAATATCGCCGCGCGCAAGAAGCGCCCGGTGATCCGCGAACCGTTTTTCCTCCGGGATACCGTACCGTTCGCCCGCCGCGCGCAGATGGTCCTCGTTGCAGTCGCAGATGGCGGCGATCTCCGCGCCGTAATGCATGGCGCCTTCGATATGCGCCATACCGAACTGCAGGCCGATCACGGCAATTTTCAATGGTTTCATATTCACAGATTCTTTTTGCATAGATTTTGCTTTGTCGGTTGCCATCATGCGGCAACGGCTTTTACGCGGCGTCCTGCAACGCAGTCTCCGCGCCGGGCAACTCCGTCTTTATCACGCCGTCGCCGTAGATGGTCTTCCAGTCGTCGGCCATGGAGAAAGCGGTCCACCCTTGTTCTTCCGCCTTGTCGTAGTACTCGGCGGCTTTTTCGGCACTGCCGTATTCTCGCTCGGTATCGTCGCACACCACGAAAAAGCCCATGCCCGCGTGGTCGGGGTTGCCCTCGGCGTAGTTGAGCATGGCGTAGTCGCCGGAACTGTTGCCGAAGGCGAGGACCGGCCGTTTGCCGATCTCCCGGGCGATGGCGGCGGACTTTCCGGACTTACCGCATTCCACCTCGTCCAGCGGCGCGCCCAGCAAAATCGTCTCATCCTGTCCCATGGTGTAATCGTCGGCGGCTTCGTCGCCCTTGCCGGAGGCGACATAGGGCACGTCGGTAGCGATCACGCGGTCGAACGGGATGCCGAAACGCTCCACCAGTGCCCGCACGACTTCCCGCTCACAGGCGGAAACCATCCATACGTCAAAGTCGTTGGCACGCAAATAATCGATGACCTCGAGCATGGGTTTGTAGAAGGACTGTCCGTAGGTCATGCCCTCAAATCCCACCACGTCCGTACGGTCGGCGAAATCGACCACATAGGCGCGGAATTCCTCCGGCGTCATACCGGCGAAGGCGGAAGCGACAAGGTCGTCCTTGGTAAGGCCCTCGGGATGGAACGTCTTGCCCTCCGCATAGGCGTGATCGCGGATCTGCTGCATGGCGTCGCGCTCTTCCTCCGACGCGTCGTATGCGGGATCATCCAGCACCCGGTACATGGTAAGGCAGTAGTCGATATAGACGGGGGCCTTCTCACAGAGGATGGTGCCGTCCATGTCGAAGACGGCGATGCGGTCCGCCGGTTCAAGGTAGTCGGGACCTGACACGTCCGTGCAGGCGGACACGAAATCCACCAGCTCCCCCAGCGACACACTGTCCGCTTCCCACGAGGGAAAGACCTTCGCGTAGTCAACGCCGGTTTCGGCGGCTTCGGCTTCCGTCGCGTCCGTTTTCTGCTGCGTCGCGCCCGTCGGCTGCGCGGGAGATCCTTTCAGCCAGAACCAGACGCACACCGCGATCGCGGTGACCGCCACGCCCGCCAGAAAGGCGACGATCAGACGGATCACGTTCGTTTTTTTGCCGTTCATCATTTTCCCTCCGTACTGTCTGCTTGATTTGATTATTATGATTATACAATACGAACCGGGATCATGTCAACGGGATAACGGACAAAACCGACCGGTCCGCGGGCTGAAAAGAGATGCCGACGGCCGCGGCTGATTCATGCTGTTCCTCCGGCAAAACAAGTGATTGACGAACCGTAAAAAAAAGAATAAAATAAATATAAGGAAACGGACGGGAGGGCGCGTGATGAAGCAAAACCGCAAACGCATCGGCAAAACGCTGCGTTGGGCCGTCGCCGTCCTTGCGCTGACGTCTCTCCTGCTGGGCGGCTGCGGGAGGCAAAGCCAGCCGACGCTGCAGGAGCATACGCAAACCGCCGCTTCCCCGACGGAACAGATCACCTCTCCCCCGGAGACCGCCCCGACGGATGCGCCGACGCAGCCGACCACCGCCACGCCCACAACGGAAGCGCCAACGGAACCCACCACGGCGGCGAAGACGGTGCTGAAGACCAACGGCTCGGATATCGATCTGTCGGCGCTGGAGCACCGCACGGAGGACGAGAATGCTCCCGTTGTCTACTTCACCAAAGCAATCGACAGCGGGGCGCTGGTGAACCTGTATATCATGCTGATGAACGAGTTACCCGGTAAGGTGGCCGTCAAGCTGACCACCGGGGAATCTCAGCTGACCAACTACCTGAAGCCGGAGCTGATCGGCGACCTTGTGCGCGCCGTGGACGGAACGATCGTCGAGTGCATGACCGCCTACGGCGGCGTACGTTCCACCGCGGCGCTGAGCAAACAGGCAGCGAAGGACCGGGGCTATACCGCCATCGCGGACTTCGACCTTTTGGACGAGGACGGCAGTCTGGAGATCCCGTTTTCCGGCGGCGTGCGCATCAACCGCGCCATCGTGGGCAGCCACCTGCAGAACTACGACAGCGTGCTGGTGCTGTCCCACTTCAAAGGCCACCTGTTGGCGGGCTTCGGCGGCGCCATCAAGAACGTGGGCATCGGCATGTCCTCACAAAAGGGCAAGATCTACGTTCATTCCGGCGGCAACCGCACGATCGGCACCATCGTCAATACCGATCAGGACGCTTTTCTGGAAGCGCTGGCGGAGGCGGTGAAGGCCGTTTCCGACTATATGAACAACGGAAAAAATATGCTGTATATTTCCGTGATGAACCGCCTTTCGGTGGACTGCGACTGCATGGCGCTGCCCGCAGCGCCGGATATGCACGATATCGGCGTGCTGGCCTCCGCGGACCCGGTGGCGCTGGATCAGGCCTGCGTGGACCTGGTTTACGCCGCGCCGGACGGCGATTCGCTGATCCGACGCATGGAATCGCTGCACGGCGTACACGTGCTGGAGCATGGAGAAAAGATCGGACTGGGCTCACGCGCGTACAGGCTGGTGTGTATTGATTAGACACAATGAACGACTTTTTCTCCTCCGCACAGCGTGAGCTGACCTATCTGTGGTATTATTTCGACGTGCAGCTGCGGCAGATCGCCGTCTACTGGGCGGTCGGCATCCTTGTCGGCTCGCTGGTCTCCGTGTTTTTGAAGGACCGCATCCACGGGCTGCTGCGGAACATGGGCGGCTCCCGCTTCGGCGCGTTCGGGCTGGTACCCGCCGCGTTACTGGGCGTCGCCTCTCCCCTTTGCTTATACGGCACGGTGCCGCTGGCGGCGTCGGTTTCGCGCAGCGGGCTGCGGGACGACTGGCTGGCAGCGTTTATGATGACTTCGATCCTGCTGAACCCGCAACTCATCGTCTACAGCGCGGCGCTGGGCGCGAAGGCGCTGGCGGTGCGGATCGTCTCCTGCTTCCTGTGCGGGGTCGCCGCCGGGGCGCTGGTACGGGCGTTCTATCGGAACAAGCCGTTTTTTGACTTCTCGAAATTCGACGAACCGGTCAGCCGGGACACGGATCCCAACGTATGGCTGCGGCTGCTGAAAAATATCGGCAGAAATATCAAAGCCACCGGCCCCATGTTTTTGCTGGGTGTGCTGCTCTCCGCGCTGTTCCAGCGGTACGTGCCAATCGACCTGCTGACGAAGATGTTCGGCGATAACGAGGCATGGGGCGTACTGATGGCCGCCACGGTGGGCGTGCCGCTGTACGCCTGCGGCGGCGGGACCATCCCGCTGCTGCGTCAGTGGCTGGCGGAGGGCATGAGCCTCGGCAGCGCGGCAGCGTTCATGATCACAGGCCCCGCGACCAAGATCACCAACCTCGGCGCGCTGAAGATCGTGCTGGGCGCGAAACGTTTTTTGCTGTACCTGGCCTTCGTGACGCTGTTCTCGTTGGCGACGGGGCTGCTGGTCAACGCGGTGACATAGGCATTTTTTCTGCAACTGACGGTTGTATTTTACATGGTTTTGTTTTATGATAGAGATAACGGAATAAAAAGGTGGGAATGTAATGTATTACATCGGTATCGACCTGGGCACATCGGCGGTGAAGCTGCTGCTGGTGGACGAAAACGGAGATATCGTCAAAAGCGCATCGGAGGAGTACCCGCTGTACTTCCCGCATCCCGGTTGGTCGGAACAGGACCCGGCTGACTGGTGGAACGCGGTGATCAAAGGCCTTGCCGCGCTGCTGGACGGCGTCGACAGTACGCGGGTGGCCGGTATAGGCGTCGGCGGGCAGATGCACGGCCTTGTGGCGCTGGACGAAAACGACGACGTGATCCGCCCCGCGATCCTGTGGAACGACGGTCGCACCGAACAACAGGTGACATATCTGAACGACGTGATCGGCAAAGACAAGCTGTCGGCGTACACGGCAAACATCGCATTCGCGGGGTTTACCGCGCCGAAGCTCCTGTGGATGAAGGAGAACGAACCGGACAATTTCGCCCGGATCGCGAAGATCATGCTGCCGAAGGACTACATCGTCTACCGGTTGACGGGGGTCCATTCCTGCGACTATTCCGACGCTTCCGGCATGCTGCTGCTGGACGTGGCGCGTAAGCGCTGGAGCAAAGAGATGCTGGCGATCTGCGGCGTGGCAGAGGCGCAGCTCCCCCGCCTGTACGAAAGCTACGAGGCGGTAGGCGAGATAAAGCCCGACGTGGCAGCCCAATTCAGATTGGGCGACGTCAAGGTGGTCGCCGGGGCGGGAGACAACGCCGCGGCCGCCATCGGCACCGGCACCGTAGGCGAGGGAAAATGCAACATTTCTCTGGGAACCTCCGGAACGGTGTTCATCGCAAGCGAGCGCTTCGGCGTGGACAAAAACAACGCGCTGCACGCCTTCGCCCACGCGGACGGGCATTATCACCTGATGGGCTGCATGCTCAGCGCCGCCAGCTGCAACAAGTGGTTTTGTGAAGAAATACTGGGCAGCGGTGATTACGCCGCCCTGCAAAAGGATATCACGCCGGAAAAGCTGGGAAACAACCGGGTGTTCTTCCTCCCCTATCTCATGGGGGAAAGAAGCCCCATCAACGATACCGACGCCCGCGGCGCGTTCATCGGGCTTTCCATGGATACCTCCCGTTCGGATATGGTGCAGGCAGTACTGGAGGGCGTGGCCTTCGCCCTGCGGGACAGCGTGGAAAAAGCCCGTGAACTGGGCATCGAGATCGCCGCCAGCAACATCTGCGGCGGCGGCGCGAAAAGCCCCCTGTGGAAGACCATCCTCGCCAACGTGCTGAACCTGCGGCTGGACACGGTAAAGACCGAGGAGGGCCCCGGCTATGGCGGCGCGATCCTTGCCATGATCGGCTGCGGCCGGTTTGCCGACGCCGGGGAGGCCTGCGAAGCGCTTGTCAGCGTGACGGATTCCGTGTACCCCGATCCCGCGCTTGCGGCGCAGTACGAAGAAGCATACCGCCGGTTCCGGCTGTTATACCCTGCGTTAAAGGACACTTTCAAGGCGATAAAGGACGAATGACATGAAACATATTCTGCATATGACGACCCCGGCGAAAGACTGGGAAACCGCCTCCCCCGTCGGCAACGGCAGCATGGGCGCCATGTTTTTCGGCGGCCCCGTGGGGGAAAAGATCTACCTCAGCGAGGAGACGATCTGGTCCGGCGAAAAGCACGATTCCACCGATCCCGCTTTTCGCAAGAAGATCGACCTGCTGCGCAAGATGCACTTGGAAGGACGCGACGCGGAGATCGACGAGAAAGCGGCGGAACTGTTTGCCGACAGCATCGAGCGCATCCGTTCCTTTGAGTACGCGGGCATTCTCGCCATCAAAAGCGAGGACGGCGACGTGACCGATTATTCCCGCGATCTGGATCTGGACAACGGCATTTTACAGATAAAATATACCAAAAACGGCGTAAAATACATGAGAGAGGCCTTTTCCGCCTACGCCGAAGAGGTGACGGCCATCCGCCTGACCTCCTCCGCCAAAACGTCGTTTACGCTGAAATACTTCCGGGAATACACGGACCGCGTATCCTTTCAGGACAACATTCTGTATATCGCCGCGCACACCGCCTACGGTAATCACGCGTTCTCCGTGGGCGTAAAGATCGTCACCGACGGCAGCGTTATCTATAAAGACGGCGCGGTGACGGTGAAAAACCAGTCCCACACGGTGCTGTTCATCAGCATCACCACGCAATTCAACTTCGGCGCGGACCACAGGGACGTATGCCTTGACATCCTCAGCGAGGCCGAGGACTACGACGAGATCAAAGACAGCCATATCGACGATTATTCCGCGTTGTTCGGTCGGTCGGATATCCGTTTCGACCACGACAAGGCCCTGGACAAGCTTTCCGTCGGCGAGCGTCTGCAACGGCTGAAGGACGACCCGAACGCCGTTGACATGGGACTTGCGGAGCTGTATTTTGCCTTTGGCAAGTATCTGATGATCTCCTCCTCCCGGGAAGGCACGCTGCCCGCCAACCTGCAGGGCGTTTGGGCGGAAAAGCTGGAAAACCCGTGGAACGCGGATTACCACACCAACATCAATTTACAGATGAACTACTGGCCCGCGGAGGCGGCGGACCTCGGAGAGTGCCACACGGCGCTGTTCGACTACATGAACGACTATCTGCTGCCCTCCGGCCGCGTGACCGCGCAGAAAAACTACAAGTGCCGCGGCACGGTGACGCACCACCTGAGCGACATCTACGGCTTCACCACCCCGGCGGACGGACTGTGGGGCATTTGGCCCATGGGCGGCGCGTGGCTGGCCTATCACATGTGGGAGCACTACCTCTACACCAAAGACGAGGACTTTTTACGGGAGACCGCCTACGAATATATCCGGGACGCCGCGCTGTTTTTCATGGACTACCTCTTTGAGGATAAGGACGGCAGACTGGTGACAGGCCCCTCCATGTCGCCGGAGAACGAATACTATATCGGCGAAGGCGAAAACCGGAAGAAAGCGTACCTGGCTTTTTCCCCTGCCATGGATACGGAGATCATCAGCGGGTTGCTGAAATGCTATATCGAGACGGAAGACCTGCTGGGCGTTTCGCCCGAAAACAAGGCGCAGGCGGAACGCACGCTGGCGCAGCTCCCCTCCCTCACCGTGGGAAAGCACGGTCAGCTGATGGAATGGCGGGAAGA
Source organism: Clostridia bacterium (assembly GCA_017428085.1). Taxonomy (GTDB): domain Bacteria; phylum Bacillota; class Clostridia; order Oscillospirales; family Acutalibacteraceae; genus RUG806. The sequence continues at coordinate 27,008 of JAFRRP010000080.1, forward strand.
CTACGACGAGCCGGAGCCCGGCCACCGGCACATCTCCCACGCCTTCGCGCTGTACCCCGGATGCGGGATCACGGAGCAGACGCCGGAGCTGTTCGCCGCCATCCGTAAAACGCTGGAGCGAAGGCTTTCAAGCGGCGGCGGGCATACGGGCTGGAGCCGCGCGTGGCTGATCTGCCTGTACGCAAGACTCAAGGACGGCAAGGAAGCGTACCGCCACATCCGCGAGCTGCTGACGCGCTCTACGCTGGACAACCTGTTCGATACGCACCCACCCTTCCAGATCGACGGCAACTTCGGCGGGACGGCGGGCATCGCGGAGACGCTGCTGCAGTCCCACGAAGGGTTTATCTCCCTGCTGCCCGCGGCAACAGAGGAATGCTCCGGCAGCTTTACAGGGCTGAAAGCGCGGGGCAACGTACGAGTTTCGGCGACCTTCAGGAAAGGGAAAGTGCTGTCGGCGGAGTTCAGCTCCCCCATTCCGCAGACGATACGCGTGAAGCTCCCGGACGAAAACTCTGCGTACGAGATCGAGCTGCAGGAAGGCAAGAGCGCAAGCGTGAAATTCTGACAAAAAGCGTGCCGTTGGCTCGCAGCTGCAAGTTGCAGGATGTAAGTTATAAGGCTATCGTGGAAAAAGCGGACGCATCGTTTTTTTACGGCAGCTTCCCGGTTTCATTCTAACAACGTATAGCTTGAAATTTAAAATCGGATTTGTCGTGGACAGCTCGGCAAATCCCCATTGACAGAGGTGATCATATGGAAAGGATCAAAAACTGGTTCAAAAAGCCCTGGGTGGGATATGCCTGCGCGGGCTGTATCGTCGTGCTGCTGTATGAGCTGCTGGAGCACATATCCGCTGTCAAAGCGGGGATCGACGCCGTATGGACGTTCCTCTCCCCTATCGTCATCGGCGTGGTCGTGGCGTATCTGTTCGACCCGGTATCGGAGTTCTTTAAGCGAAAGGTACTGCACAAGGTAAAAAAAGAAAGCGCCCGCCATATCTGGGGCGTGATCCTGACCATCCTCTGTATCGTGCTGATCCTGGCGCTGCTGCTGGTGGCTCTGATCCCCTCCATTGCCAAGAGTATCAGCAAACTGATCGCCAACTGGGACAGCTACGCCGCAAAGCTGTCCGAGATACTGAACTGGGCGGACGATTTTGCCAAAAAACACAACATCAACGTGGACCTCTCCAACGTCCATAATCTGCTGGACAACGCCTTTGACAAGCTGTTTGCCGTGGTGAAGAACAACCTGAAGAATATCCTCGGGACTCTCGGCAGCATCGGTTCCGGCGTTTCCAACTTTGCCATCGGCATCGTGTTCGGGTTCTGCTTCCTGGCGGCGAAAAAGACGCTGCTGAATATTCTGGTCCAGGTACGCGGCGCGCTGTTCAAAAAAGAACGGTTGGAAAAGCACAACCAGCTGCTGGAACGCTGCCACCGGGTCTTTATCCGCTACGTGGGCTGCACGCTGCTGGACGCACTGATCGTAGGCATGGCCACGCTGGTCTTTACGCTGGCGGCGCAGATGCCCTACGCGCCGCTGATCGCGGTAGTGGTGGCGCTGACCAATATCATCCCCACCTTCGGGCCTATGATCGGGGCCGGCATCGGCATCTTTTTCCTGATTCTGGAAAGCCCGGTCAAGGCGCTGATCTTTTTTATCTTCATCTGCGTCCTGCAGAGCATCGACGGCATGTTCATCAAGACGAAGCTGTTCAGCGGCTCGCTGGGCATCCCCGGCGTGTGGACCATGATGCTGATCATCCTCGGCGGCAAGGTCGCGGGCATGTGGGGCATTCTGCTGGCCATTCCCGCCGCCGCCATCTTCTCCATCATCTATAAAGAGACCATCGAACCGCGGCTGGATAAGCGCGAGGAGAAGATCAACAACAAAAGCACGGAAAACGCCGCTCTTCCAATGCCGGAGAAAAAAGAGATTTAAGGCGACACCGCACAAATGCGGCGTTGCCTTAAGGCGCGCGATAAAGAATAATACTTGCATTTACCGACAGGCGCAGATATAATAATACTGAACACAAAAAAAGGAGGTTTTTACCATGGAAGAAGATAAAATCAAGCAGCAGGCGGAGCAGATCATTGAAAAGATCAAAGCACTGGTCAAAGACGGAAACGCCTCCCACGTGACGCTGAAGCGCAAGGGAGAAACGCTGCTCAGCGTTTCGATGAACGCGGGCATCATCGGCGCGGTGATCGGGTTGAAGGCGGCGCCCTTTTTGGTGCTGACCGCGGCGCTTGTCTCCTTCGGGCTGGACTGTGAGATCGAGATCGAAAAGAAGGACGGCACCATCGTCAACCTGAACGAGACCCGTATGGGCGTCAAGCTGGAAGAGATCAAAGAGACCGCCAAGGACAAGGCGAAGGATATCTTCGGCGAGGGCTACGACGTTTCCGCCACCGTTGACGCGGAAGAGGCAGAAGCGGAAGTCGTAGACGCCGAAGGAACGGCGGAGGAACAGCCGGACGCGCAGGATGAAGCGGACGAATAAAACCGCCAAGCGACGACGCAGCATGAAACGACCCGCGTGGGGAGCTTTCCCACGCGGGCCTTTTTTTCGTGTAACGGTCATTCAAAATCGAATTCGTCGCTGAAATCCTCCGCGAATCGGCGGAACAACTCGTCAAACAGGGCGTCGTCCTCGATGGGGTAATAGCGTTCCTTCCCGTCGGGGCCTTTTTCCACAAATCGCATGATCGTCACCATATCGTCGCCCTTTTGCAGCAGCACGGCGTATTCGCTTCCCTCCCGCACGTACAGCTCCACGAACTCAAATTCCGCCGTGTTGCCGTCTTCGTCCGCCAAAAGCATCATACCGTCCGCGTCTTTGATCCTCACAAGCTCCATTTTCATCACCGGGAACAGTATATGCTTTCGGAAGGGAGATTGTCAAGATGCAAATTGGAGTTTAGCGAGCCGTTGACTCGCTAAACAGTCGTAAGTCGTTAGCAGCGGCGCGTTGCGCCGCAGTCGTTAGAAATGTTGTTTTCATAGGACCGTCCGGAGGACTTCTAACGACTAACGACTAAAAACTAACGACTGGATTTGTCGGGCGTCAGCTCGACAAATCCCACTTTACGCCGCAGCGGACACCCGGACGTTTTCATACGCGTCGCCGCACACCTGCTGAACCACGTCGGAGATCGCAAGGACGTTACCGTCGTTAAGGGCGGTTTTCGTCACGACCACGTCCACGGAATTGTCGGAGATCACCGCCACGCAGCCGGCGCCGATCCGGCCCGCCACCAGACTTTCGATGTCGCTTTCCATCTTCACCTCCGCGCTCATGCGCTCAATGGCCGCCGCGGTACTCGACGCGGCGTCGCTGTCCTCCACGGCTTCCGCCAGCACCGCCTGCAGCTCCTCCAGCGCCTCGCCCCTGGCGCTGTCCCGGTTCATTCGTACGGTGGCAAAGTATTCCTCGTCCGTAAGGCCGTTGACGTACTGCGCCGCCCCGTCCGACGACTTGTCGTTCTGCTGCTGCGAGCTGCCGGGAAACAGGCGCGTACCGTCCGAATAATACCAGTTGATAAACACAGCCAGCCCCAACGCCGCCACCAGTACCGCGATCAAAATCTGTTTTTTGCCGATCAAAATGTGCATCATCATTCTCCTTTTCGATGGGAGCCGTTCATTCGGCCGCCCTATGTTTGCATTTTTGTGACCCATATCCGGTTTGCGCTGATGCCGAGGGCCGCGCTGATGAGCTTCGTCACCTCTTGACGGACCACACCGGAACCGCCGCCCTCGCAACTGACGGCCACGCCCCTGATCTGAGGCGTAACGGTATACAGCACCAACCCTTCCGTGTCGTTCCCCGTTTCCGTCAAAACGTATTTTTCGTTCCGTTCCGCCCGGTCCGGCTCGCTGGACTGCTCCGTATTCACCGCGTACACATTGGCCTGCAGCCGTTCCACCGTTACGTAAACCTTCACCTTCCCTACGCCGTCCACCGTCCTCAGCAGCGCCTCCAGCTGCTTTGTTACCGTTTCCTGCGCTCCCGCCGTATCAGGCGGCGCGTCCTTTTTCTCCGTTTTGCTGCCGCCGCCGGACAACAGCAGGCACAGCATCCCCACCAGCCCGATACCGAGGATCAGCAACGGTTTTTTCTCGCCGGCCGGCCGGCCTTTTATCCTTGCCTTCAGCTTTTCGAACCAATCAGCCATTTTCCTGTTCCACCCTGATCTCGGGAATGATACCGAATTCTGATGCGATCTCATTTTCGATCGCCTCCCTGCCCTCCGGCGGCGCCTCAAAAACGATCCTTACGCGTTCTATTCTTATGACGTTCTCCTCGGAAATATGCGCGTTCACCGTGATTTTCCGCGGCACGTTCGTGTGCCGTGTGACGATCGTATCGCAAAACGCCCGCGCTGCCTGCTCCGTTTTTTCCAGAACGGCGTCATAGGGCGCGCTGGTATCTCGTTCGCCGAAGGAGGAAAACAGCGCCCGGTCCGCCAAAGATGCGTCGAAATACTCCATCACGCCGAATATCGGTACACAGACGGCGCTGAGCAGCACGACGCCGATCAGCGTTTTGACGGTGCGGGACACGCCGCCCTCCGGCAGCAGGAACCCCAGGATCAGCCCGCACACCGAGCAGAACAGCAGCGTCATCACCGCGCTTTTCAGTTCGTTCACACCGTCAGCCCCCTTTTACGCGGATCACCGTTGCCACGGCGATGATAAACACCGCGCTGTTGAAACAGACGGCGGCAAGGATAACGGAAAGCAGGCTGTTGAGACCTTCCGTCAGTTCCGCCGCGCGTTTGGCCCCGAAAACGCCCGCCGCAGCGGCGATCAGCCGGAAGGACAGCTTCCACAGGATCAACCGCAGCACCGGGACCAGATCGATCAGGAACAGCGCCAAAACGGCGAAGGCGCCGGCGGTATCCCGCAGCAGCGTCAACCCCGCCGCCACGGAGTTGAGCGCGTCGGCGACAGCGCTGCCCACCACCGGTACGCTTTGTCCTATCACGAACTTCAGCCCCTTCATCCCCACCGTGTCCGCCGCCCCGGCGATCACGTCCTTTATTGTTAACACCGCCGTAAAAATACCGGCGACGAACCCCATGGCCGACGTGACCGCTTTAGCCGCCAGCTTTGCCGCGCCGGAAAGGTCCGTTTCCGCGTTCAGGTTGGCTGACGCGCACAAGGCGGCTCCCAGCGCCCCCGCCGCGGGCACAAATTTGGCGAAAAACGCGCCGACAGTCTCGGCAAACGCCAGCACCGCGCCGCCCCAGCTGAGCGCCAGCACCGGGTTGCCCGCCATGCCGATCACGCCGGTAAACGCCGGGACAAGACACAGAATAAAATCCTCCGTGGCGGTAACGGCGGACATGCTTTCCCGCACTGCCTGCCCCGCCCCTGCCAGCAGCGCGAACATGACGCACAAATGCCCTACCGTTTCGCACCGGGGCCTCATGGCGCCTCCCTCCGGCAGGAACGTCTGCGCAAAGGACGCGATCGTCAGGATCAGGACCGACGCGGCGGCGTATCTCAGCGGTGAAGTCGCTTCCCCCCGCGCCAGCTTACCGACCAGCGTAAAGATATCCAGCGGGGAAACGTTCAGCAGCGCCTGCGCGTCCACGCCTTCGATCCCCAATTGCTCCATCAGATCCCGCGTATTGGCGTCCACGGCGTCCCACAGCCCGGCAAACCACGCGTCCTCCTCCGGCGCGTTTTCCGCCGCGCCGACACGGAAAGCGAACAGAAACGTCCCCACCGCCGCGATCAACAGAATGAAAACCGTTTTTTTCATAACTTCCCCGCAAACTCCGTGATCAGTCCCACCACGCCCTCCAGCAGCGGGATCGACGACGCGGCGATGATCACTTTCCCGGCAAATTCCACCTTGGCCGCCGCTGCGCTGTCGCCCGCGTCCCGGCACAGGTCCGCCGTAAACTGCACGGCCAGCGCGGTGCCCAGCGCCTTCAGCAGCACGGACAGGTATTCCCTGCCGATCCCCGCCTCCAGAAACATGCCGCTGAACAGATCCAGCACCCGTTCCAGCTCGTCCGACAAAGCGAAAAGCAGTACCGCGCCGCCAACTGCCTCCGCCAGCACCGCGTATTCCGGCTTGTACTGTTTCAGCAGCACGTAAAGAAATATCTCGCAGACGACGATCCCGACGATCTTCAGCATCACAGGTCGAAGACGGAACGGACGTAACCGAACAGCGTGCTGATATACGGAATGACCATCATCAGCACGATGATCAGCCCGGCCAGCGTGGTGATCATCGTGTATTCCTCCCGGCCGGACCGGCTGAGCAGCTGATTGAGCACCGCCACGATCAGCCCAACGGCCGCCACCTTGAAAATGATTTCAATATCCATTGCTTCTCCCTACCAGCAGACGACGGTGATGAGCGCCGCCGCCAGCACTCCTGCGCCGACCGTCAGCGCGCCCGTCTTTTCCAGTTTTTGTTTTTCCCTGCCCGCATATTCCTCGAACAGTACCGCGTATTTGCGGCAGGCCTCTGTGAACGCGGAAAGCGACGTCATACCGAAATGGTCGGCAAACCCCGTCAGCAGCGCCTTTTCCTCATCCGTCAGCAGCGAAGCGCCGTCGAACTGCGCCACCTCCTCCCGCCAGACCTCCTTCACGTTGGCGTCCCTGCAGCGAAGGGAAAACGGCATCAGAAAACCCAACGCGCCGAAATCCCGCGTCTGCGCCAGCCGACGCACCGTTTTGGCAGCGTCCCGGGGAGAAAGCTCCGAAAAGGAGGCAAACGCAGCGAAAAAGTCAGACAGCTTTTGCAGCAGATCGGCACGCCGCCGTTTCCGGGTATTCACGTAAAACGCGGTCAGCACCGCCGCGCAGGACAACGCGCCCGTTCCTATGTATCTCATCGGCCACCTCATCATACGAATAAACGCTCGCGATCTTCCCCCGCTCCGCCGGGGACAGCATCACCACGAAAGAAAAGACGTTTTCTTCAAACAGGCGCAGGAACTGGCCGCGCCGCGCCAATTGAGGCAGATCCCGCGCATGCATGGAAGCGATAAACGTCACGCCGCTGTTCAGCCCCTCCAGAATACTCTCCGTCTCCCGGCAGGACCCGATCTCGTCGCAGACGATCACCTCCGGCGACAACAGCCGCAGCGCCGTCAGGATGGCCTCCCGCTTGCTTCTGCCCGAGATCACGTCCGTACAAACGCCGAGATCGAACGCTTCTCCGCCGCCTGCCAGCTCCATTCGCTCGTCCACGGCGCAAACCTTCCGGTAAACGCCGCCCAGCCCGCCCGCCAGATACCGGCAGCAATAGCGCAGCAGCGTGGTCTTGCCGGTGTTCGGTCCCCCAGCCACCAAAACGCCGCCCGGCAGTTCCCGCAGCAGCGCGTCCAGCGCGGGACAGTCAAACGCCGCGCCGCGCACGGGCAGACGGATATTGACGGAGGCAACGCGGCCCGTTTTCAGACTGCCCGTGCCGCCCGTATAGGCAATGCCGATCCGCGTGCCGTCCGCCCGGGTGAGGAAGCTCTGCTTCAATTCCTCCTCATGGGCGAAGCCGGAATAACCGATCGCCCGTTCCACCAGTTCCTCCGGCTCGTCCCGTCCCACCGTAAGGGGCATCCGCGGCACGCCTCCGGACAGGCCGCCGTCCGCGGACAGAAAGCGGATGCCGGCGGACGTGACCAAAAACGCGCATTGGCCGCCGATCAGCCGCAGCTCATAGATATCGCCGGGGAACGCCTCAAACGCCCGCGCCGCCGCAAACGCGATTCCCGGCGGCAGCACGCCCAGCACGTCCGAGATCTGCCTGATAGCATATCACCGCTTTCCTGTCTTTGGTATATCCTATGCGACACACATTGCCCATATGAAAGAAGAACAAAAAAAAGGCCCCCCGAAGGGGGCCGCGCGTGCGGTTGATATGACGTTACGCGATCCGGATCAGATCCTGCCGAACAGCTGGGTGATGGAAGCGATCACCTTGTAGAACCACTTCAAGATCCGTTCCCAAATAGACAGGGACTGTTTTTTGACCGAGCTCTCGGTGCCGGTGCGTCCGTCGATGTTATAGGGCGAATTGGGTTTGCAGACTGCCACGCAGGCGATGTACTGGTCCGCGTCGCGCTCGGTCACGGTGTATTCCGTGGTATCGGACGCCACCAGCGTGCCGTCGCGCACATCATCCGTTCTGTTGTTCAGACGGTACCAGCGGAACTCGATATAATCGTAGGCGTCGGCGGGCAGGTTGTTCGTGGCGACGTAGAGCTTTTTGCCCACTTCCGCGGAACCGGACATGATGAGCTCTACGTTCAGATCCGCCGTGTAGACCGTCAGCGTGATGTAATCGGAGATCGTGGCGTAGTTTTGCGTATTGGTCGGGGTGAAGACCACCTTGTATACGTTGCTTGTGGTGCCGACCGCCGCGGGCGTGCTCATGGGATTTTCCATGGAGAATGTGCCCAGCTCCTCGCCGGAATACGTGGAGGTGAACACCGTGGTGTTCAGCTTGGCGCCGTAATACACCGTGCCGCTGGTGGGCAGGACCACGCCGTCCAGAATCGCTTTGGTGATCTCCACCTTCAGCTCCGGATTGAGGAACGTAAGCGTGTAGTTACCGGCTTTCGAGCCGTCCAGCCCGGGCTGCGCATAGGTGACGACCTTGAGGCCCGCGTTGGCGTCCGCGATGGTGCCGACCACCGGCTGGGTACCCGTCAGGTACACGTTGGAGGCGTCGCCGGGATAGAGGTTGGACAGCTCGGAGAAGGTGATGTTCACGCTGGTGTTGCCCGCTTCATACGGGCGGCTTTGCGCGATGGCGGTGACGTAGGCGGGCCTGGGATTGACGTTGATCGTACCGCCCTCATACGTGAACTCATAGTTGGCGCTGGAGAACCCGCCGGAAAGAACGATATCATACTGGCCCACGTCGGAGGACTCGGAGGAACCGGGCTGATACGCGCAGGACAGGATCACATAACCGCCCATGTCCCTGATGGTATCCGCGCCGGTAAGGCCCGTTACCGTGTAGTAATAGGTAGGCGCGTAATCGCCGTATATGATGGAGAAGCTGGCGGCCTTGATTTGCACGGGCGCCTTTTCGACGACCAGCTCCACCTCGCGGCTGACGGAGGCGTAGTTGTCGGTATCTTCCGGCGTGTAGACGGCGGTATAGGTATGACGGCCCGCCGTGGGGACCGTATTGGCGTCGGCGGCCGCCCACGCCCAGCGGCTGTTACCCAGCGAGATGTTGGACAGCGTTCTGCCGGAATTGTAAAAGACGGTACCGGCGTTGGGGATCGGATAAATCGGCGTCGCCTTTCCGATCTTGACCGTCAGGTCGGCGGCGTTAGTCAGGTGCAGCTCGTAGTTGCCCGCTTTGCTGCCTGCCAGCTCCACGCGGGAAACGTTCACCCTTTGGGTACCGGCGTGATAATCCTCCACGGTACCGGTGGCCAGCGCCCCGTTCACGTACACGTCGGCGGAGGTATCGGCGGGAGCGATGGTATCAGCATTGACGTTGAAATTAAGGTCAACGGCGTAATAATTCTTCTCATACGCTCTTTCAACGGGAATGATGGTGACTTCCAGCGTCCTCTTCGTGATGCTCGCCCTGGCGTCGTTGCCAAGGGTGAAATTCAGCTCGTAGTTGGCGGCGGCGGAACCGGTCAGCGCCGCGTTGCCGTAGCTTACGGTCTTGTTTTCGCCCACGTCGGCGCCATCGAAGGTGTATACCGCGCGGGCTGCGTCAAACGACACGTCGTCCGTCGCGCCTGCCACCGTCATGGCGCCGCTCTCGTCGATGTTGGCGGCGGTGGCGGTGTTGTAGCCGTCATAGATCTTATCGGCTACGGTCACGGTAACGTGATAGGGCGCCTTATCGATCTTCAGCGTACCGATCACAAGGCCGGTGGCGGGGGAATACGTGGTAACGCCGGGATCATTCACACGGCTGAGATCAGGCGTGGCCACGTCCACGGAGACCGTATAAAGTCCCGCGTTCACCGGGATCTCGGCGCTGCCGTTGTACTTGACGGTGATGCCGCCGACAACGGTGCTGCCGAGGGTGCCGGTCTTCTGCGTCAGCGTTACGGAATGCTGTCCCGCGTCGTAGGTCAGCGCGGTGGTGCCGCCGAAGACCTCCAGCCCGTCCAGCTCGAAGTAACCGGCGTAGCCGGTGGCGTTGAGGATCGTCGCCACGCTGGGCAGCACGGGCGCAATGGCGGTGACGGTATAGCTTCTTTGGCCCTCGTAATAGCCCTGCGCCACAGCCGTAACGGTGATGGCGTTGCCCTTATTGGCTTCGGTCAGCGTCAGGGTTTCGCCGGTGCCCACGGTGCTGCCGTTCATGACCCAGGTGAAGGTATACGCGCCCACCGTATCGGGGTTCATGCCGCTGACGTCGACCGTCAGGGTCTCGCCCACCATGGGAAGGCCGGTGACGGACAGCGCGCCGGTGACGGGCATCTTGTTGACGGTAAGGGAGATGGCAAGGCCGGTGACAGTGTTATAGTTGTTGGTATCGGTGGGGATAAACGCCGCCGTGTAGTTGTTGTAGGGCTCGCTGCTGTACGCGGGCTTGGTGGTGGCGGCGTTGTAGGCGAACGTGCCGGGCACGTCGTCGTCGACGACAGCGCCGGTAAAGACGGCGTCCGCAAGGGTCTGGCCGTACACGATGGAGGCGGTGGGATAGGCGCTGATCACGGGCGTGGCCTTGACGACGTTGATCTTACCGTTCACAACGGTCACGTTATAGTTCGGGATGGTGGCTGCGCCGACGCTTACGGAAACGTCGTAACCGGAGGCGTTGACGGGCGAACCCTTTTCATAATTGGTGCTCACCGTGATGCTGCCGGAGGTGACGATCGCATCGATCCCCTCGTTCCTCTTTTTGCCCTCCAACGTGTAGGCGGTAGCGAGGTCCGCGGGAACGTCGCTGTTGTAGGGCAGCGTGATGTTATTAGCGCGGATGGTCAGCGACGCTTTGGTAACGGTAAGCGCACCGGGAACGACGCTGACGGTGTAGTTGGAAGAGGTAGTAAACGTCGGGGTCGCATTGATCGCATAGGTACCTACCTGATAATTGGTTTGATAATCATAAGCGGTATTATAATTCCAAGTGGGCTCCGTTCCATTATCGGTGATGGAATTGATCGTATCTTCGCCGACCAGTCTGCTTGCGTTAAACGTTACAGCCGAGTTGGCTTGGGTCGGGACAAAGTTTTCACCGTATTCAATGGTGGCGTTCGGCACGGTGAACTCGATGTTTCTGGGCGTTACCACGATCTTGCCGTTCTGCGCCGTAAAGGTGTAGTTGCCGGCGGCGTCCGCATAGTTCGCCAGCGTGATGATCACCGGGTAACCCTCCGCGCTGACGGCGCTGCCCTCACGATAGGTGGTGGAGGGCGTGATATTACCGGTCGTTTCCAGCCCGTCGCTGCTGAAGGTGGGATCCAGTTCGGCAGTATAGGAATAAGCCGTGATGTTGGGGACGGGATCGCCGTATTCCACGGTGCCGTTGTAGGAGATCTTAACGGGGGTGGGCTTGACGGTGATGCTCACGTCAACGTCCTTGACGTCGTAGTTGCTGTTATCCGTGGGAGTAAATCTCGCCTGGTATGTGCTCACCGCAACGGTGGGATTGGTGGAGGGCGCCACCCATGACCAGGAGCCATCCACGGAAGTGTCGGTACCGGTCAGCGGGATATCATTCAGCTTTCTGCCCCGCTGATAGAACATTTCGTTGACCACAGGGGGGTTGACGGTGGGCGTCGCCTTGGTGATCTCCACGGTAAACGTATCGCCGGTATCGTAGACCAGTTCCGCGACCTGATAGCAGCTCGCCTTGCCGCCGGTCATGCATTCGGCGGCGGTGGATTTCGTCACGCCGCCCACCTGACGCGTGCCCGCGCCGCAGTTGGCGATATTGCCGGTACCGGTGGTGAAGCGCACGTCGTCCGCGCTGTAACGGCCGCCCACGACTTCATAGATCACGTTGACCGTGTACAGGTCGGGGATATAAGCCCGGGACACGGCAGTGGCCTTCACCGTCAGCCCGCGTTTGGCGACGGTCAGTTTGTTGACCTCATAACCGGATTCCAGATCGGCGTAGGAATAGGTGTAGTTGTTGAGCACGTCCGGGGCTTCCGCCTGCTTGACGCGCGCGCGGATATCGTAGGTGCCGACGCTGACGTCGTCGGGGGTGTAATAGATGTAGCTGCCGTTCACAAAGACCATGTAGTCGATGGCGGCGGCAATATCGCCGATGGCGTTGTTGTCGTTTGCCACAAGGCCGCTGACGGCGATGTCATACGGCGTGGAGAAATCCGTTTCGCCGTAGGTGACCTGCGCCGCCTTGGGGGAAATCACGATCGAGGCTTTATTCACGGTGTACGCCACGGTAAAGGTTGTTTCTTTGTAGTTTTTCACGGTGACGCCGGCGGCATAAACGGGCGTCCAGGTGATGGAGGTCGTCCCTTCGCCCACGGTCTTATACGACGTACCGTCGTTTGAGTTGGTAAACGAGAATCTGCCGTTCGGCGATTCATTCTTACCCAACGCGGCATACTCGGTCAGCGAAAGCGCTTCGTTCAGTTTGGTGCCGTAGGTCAGGGTCACGTTTTCCGGAAGCGAACCGCGGGTTACGGACGCCTGTTCGATCGTCAGGATAAAGGTAAAGTCCAACGCAAGCCGGTTTTTATGGCGCACGGGATCGCAGTCGTTGGGGTCGTAAGCGGAAGAATCCGCAATCGACAGCGTGACGGAATAGGTACCGGCATCCGTGGGCAGCTCGCCGTTGCCGCTGACGGCTGTGCCCGCCGCGGTAGTGCCGGACCAGGCAAACGTGACCGGGATCTTGGAAGCGGCATTAAAATCGATGTTGTATTCCGACGTAAAATCGGTCGAATAAACGGCGTCTTTGATTTTCAGGTTCAAGGCGGAAGCCTTGATGGGATCGCCGGTATAGGTGACCGTCGCGGAATTGCCCGCGCCGACCGAGGCGACGATTTCCGTGGGGGCGGCCCTGTAATAATCCATGAAGATGTAGACAGGGCTGGCGGATGCGGGAACGGAACCGCTCGTTCCGTCCACGAAGTTCTTGAAGACGGTGCCCCTAATGCTCGCTACATCGTAATCAGAAAACCAGTTGGAGGTGGAAGCATAGGCGATATTGAACTGTTTCCAATAATAATCGTTTTTGGAAGCGCCGCCGGAATGATACGAAATGCCGCTGCCTCCGGTTTTGATCAGTTTGTTGCTGCTTAAGCCGTTGAGCTGCAAAACGGTGGAAACGATATTGGTGCTGTCGCCGAGGGGTTTATAAGAATAACCGACGTAACCATCCGTGCCGACGACACTGGTATCCACCGCGGTTTTGTTATTATCCGTCCAGTAACGGTACACGACGTGCACTCTGTATTTTCCGTTCTCGGCGCCGTGGATGATGGAGGCGGGGTGCGAACCGTCCGTCGTGGAGCTGGCCCCATCGTAAGTATTTCCGGTTTCGTCATAGAACTGCCCGGCCACCGCGCCGGTAATGTTGTAATCATACCCTTCGTTGCGGTACGTCTGTTCCGTCGCGACCGTGTGGCCGGAGACAGGCAGCGTGGGCATTTTGCCGACATTCGCTTCATATACGGACAGCGAAATATTCTTCATGTCGTCGTCTTCCGTTTTAACGCTGGATTCAAACGCATTGATCGTACCGTCGTACATATCGGGGATCACAGAGGAATAACAGATACCGCCCATGTAATAGTGGGACGTAGCGTTCTTCATACCGTCGTTGGCGCCGTCCACGTGCGCACTGTAACTGAACGTACCGCCCTTGACGGTGATCTTCTGGCTGGAGCAGACGCCGAACGCAACGCCCGTGGTCTTGGCGCTGCCCTCGTCGGAACCGGACTTGCCTTCGATACCGCTCGTCTGGGCTTCCACACTGATTTTGGAATCGCCGTTGACCGTGACGATACCGCCGTAAACACCGTAGGAAAGGGAGCGGTTGGAACCGGGCCGGTTCGTATGAAGAAGATGGTTCGCGTTGGCGCATCTGCCGCGCGTATAGCAGGTGATCTCCGCGGCGTTGAGGGTACACGATGCGGCGTTGGTGGTGTTCCACACGCCCGTGGCGCCGAGATTGATGTTGGTATTGTTCTCATTGCTACCGCCTGTACCGTATTCCAGACGCACAAAGACGTTGATTTTGACGCCCTTGTTGACCGTGACCGTGCCTGCATTCTGCACGCCGCCGTAATCGGTGAACGCCTGCTCGTTATGGCCGTCCGTACGGCTCATATCCAGACGGTCATTCGAAAGGCTGATGGTGGAATTGCCGTTGGTAAGAGCCGGCTGGCTGGGGGAACCGGAATAAATATTCAGCGTGGCGTTCTGATTGTTCGTGAACGCGTAAAACGACCCCGCCTGATAATAGCTCTCCGATTTGCTCATCGTTTTACCGTTCATATAAAAATTGACGGTGACCCCGCTGGGGATCACGATGGACGCGTCCAGATCAACGTCACCGCTGAGCAGCACGTTCACCGTTGTTCCGCTGGAATAGGTAGCCAGCTTTGTGCTGATGGCAGAAGCCGCCGCACCGCTGGGCACCTGATAGCTTTCTGCTGCCTGCGCCGTGGGCAAAAAGCCGTCCGTCAGGCGCGGGGCCACCGCGATCAGCAGGCATGCCGCGATGAGCAGCACGAACAGCCGCGCCGTCACAGCCGCAAATCTCTTTTTTGTTGAATTACTGGTCACAATAATTCCTCCTTTGGTATTATTGAGTATCACATAATCCGGGAACGTTCTGATTGGCCAAAATCTTTCCCACAATTATTCATAATTATTATAATATTAACAGTTTTATATGTCAATAATAAACACAAAAAATAGTGGTTTGCGCAATAATTTTTCAAAAATAACACAAAATAGCCACAATTTCTTTGTGCAAAAAAGAAAGCGCGGCCATAAAAAAATCCTACCCCATTGGGTAGCGCGGCTGAGGCAGCGTGTTACGCGCCGCTACCCGTATGTGAAGATTCACAACACGCAACACACAAAACGCAACACAAAAACGGCTGCGGCGCAAAATGCCGACCTTTGCATATCATATACCGAACCATTGTTTCGTTCGGAGTGATCCAGATGGAAGGAACTATCGCGGCGGTGATCCTGCTGCCGTTTTTCGGTACGGCGCTGGGCGCATGCGCGGCGCTGGGCGTAAAAGAAAAACTGCCGCAAGCGCTGAACAGGGCTTGCAGCGGCTTTGCGGCGGGGGTGATGACGGCGGCTTCCGTCTGGAGTCTGCTGATCCCGGCGCTGGAACAGACGAAGCCGCACGGGCCGTTCTCCGTTTTTGCCGTGATCGGCGGCTACTTCGCCGGCGTGATCGGAATGACTGCAACGGAAAAAACGGCTGCGCGGCTGTTGCGGAAAAGACGAGGCGGAACGCTTTCCGGCACGGCGATGATGATTCTGGCCGTCACGCTGCACAACGTGCCGGAGGGGCTGGCGGTGGGCGTCGCCTGCGCCGGACTGGCGAATCACACCGACACGGTCGCCGGTGTGACGGCGCTTTCGCTTGGCATCGCCCTGCAAAACGTCCCGGAGGGCGCCGTCATTTCCCTGCCGCTGCGGGCCGGAGGAAAAAGCAGAGCGCGATCCTGCGGGTACGGCGTGCTCTCCGGGACGGTAGAGCCGGCTTCCGCCGTGATCGCGCTGCTGGCGGCCGCGCCCATCGGAAGGATGATGCCGTTTTTGCTGAGCTGCGCCGCCGGGGCGATGCTGCACGTGACGGTGCAGGAGCTGATCCCGGAGGCGGTGACGCCCGCCTCCCGCCGGGGCGCCATCTCCTTCGCGGCGGGCTTCGCCCTGATGATGGCGATGGACGTACTGTTGTAAAAAAGATCCCCGCGCCGCGCGGAGCAAAGCAAGTTTTGAGATTTGAGTGTTGAGACTGATGAAAAAAACCTGCGCGGTCCGGCCGGATCGCGCAGGTTTTAAACAAAATGCAGTTTTTTACAGGATCTATTTGTATTGGTACGCCCTGACGTAGTCGACGATCAGGCTGGCGGGCAGATCTGTGCTGCGCCGGATATTCTCATCCACGCCCACGGATATGATCAGGTACAGCGGCACCTGACACACCCCGGCAAAATCGGTGTGCGCGGTCTCCACGCCGTTCACGTAGAAGGTATACCCTTCCTCATTCCACGCCACGCCGTAGGTATTGAATTTGTTGTAGGGATCGTCCGCATAGAACGCGCCCTGCCACTCTTTGCGGTGGGCGTCCTCATAGCCGTCCACATGGATGGTATGGTACACCGAGCCGTAATCCCGGTCGCCGGGGCTGTTATCGGTATCGGTCTCGAACACGTCGACCTCCGCGCCGGTCACGCCGCCGTCGGCGTCGTCCGCCCACATGCCGTCGGTCAACAGCCAGAAGGCGGGATTGATGCCGGGGCCTTTGGGCAGGATGCAGCGGATCTCAAAATAGCCGTACAACTGCTCGTAGCCCGTGTGGTGGCCGTTGTAGTTTTTGTTGGGGTTGGTCTCCATACCGTAGGAATAGTAATTCGGACCGGCGGGGCCGTTCTCCCTGTATTCCACCGTGATCTTCAGGCAGCCGTCTTCCGTAAAGCTGACCTGATCGCGGTTCCAGTAAGCGGTATCGCGCTTTTGCGTGTCGTTGTCGCCGTAGACGTAATGGCCCTGCCAGACAGTCTCGTCAAAGCCGTGGTCAAACTCGTCGGCAAACACCAGCTCGAACTGCGACATATCGATGCTGTCTTTATAAGGCGTAACGGGATGATTGCCCGCGAACGCGCCGAACAGCTGCGCCAGTACGGTGACCAGCGCGCCGGCTTTTTTCATGTCCATGGCCGCCACCGCCGTAAAGATCGCCTTCATGACGATCCCGATGCCCGCCAGCGACGCGGCCTGCGATTTAGAAAAAACAGAACCCATAAAAGAACCCTCCTGAAAAAAAAGACGGAGCGATAACACGTACGCCCCGTCTGCCGTATGGATCGTTTATGCGAAAATGCCCTGGATCAAATTCTTGATAAAGGCGATAAAGCTCTTGAGCCACTCATACGGAGAAAAGATAAACTTGAGAGGCATGTCGGCGCCGCACTCGTCGCATTTGCCGTCCTCGTTCTCATCCACATGCGCTTTAATGGGGATCGTCTTCGTTTCAAGGCCGTGGCAACGGGCACATTCACGCTGCTGCAGTCCCTCCGTCGTACAGGTGGCGGCGTTCACCTCCACCCACTCGCCGTAGCTGTGGCCGAGGGCATTGGTATAGGAATCCTTATACCAATCGCCGCACTTGGAACAGACGTGCAGCGTATAGCCCTGATCCGCGCAGGTGGGAGGAACAACGGTATCTTTATAGATGTGCTCACAAGTCGTCTCCCCATCGCCCTCCGCAAACGCGGCGACGCCGAAGAAGGACAGCGCCATGACAAGGCAGAGAAGGACGCTTATCGCTTTATTGATTTTTTTCATCTATCAAAACCCTCCCGGTCGATAATATTTTTCTTCATTATGATTATAACAGATTTATCCGCGTCTGTCAACGAACAGATTTCACAAATCGAAGAAACGCTTTTTTGCCATTTTCACTGCGCTCGTATACGCCGGCGTGCTCCAGCACCTTGGCGAACACCAGCCCGACTTCCGCCTTGATGATACCGTCCACGTTGTCCGCGGTGATCTCCGGATACTTTTTCATAAATCCGTACGCCCATTCCGCGTGAGGGGCGGTCAGCGGGTCGGCGGTCAGGTCGCGGCCTTCCAGAATGCCCTGCGCCAGCGCGGCAAGCTCCGGCTTCAGCCGCGGCGGCAGCACCGCGAGGCCCATGACCTCGATCAGGCCGATGTTCTCCTTTTTGATATGGTGCAGCTCCGCGTGGGGATGGTACACGCCAAGCGGATGCTCGTCGGTGGTGATGTTGTTCCGCAGCACCAGGTCCAGCTCGTACAGCTCTCCCCTGCGCCGCGCGATGGGCGTGATGGTGTTGTGGGGCACGCCGTCGGTCTCTGCAAAGACGAACGCGTTTTCGTCGGTGTAGCCGCGCCACGCGGCAAGGATGCGGTCGGCCAGTTCCACAAGGCTGTCACGGTTCAGCGACTGCAAACGGATCGTGGACAGCGGCCATTTGACGATCCCCGCCTTTACGTCGGCAAAGCCGTCAAAGGAGATCTCCGTCTCGATGGGCGCGCGCTCCATGGCGAATTCGTGATGGCCGCCCTGGAAGTGCTCGTGGCTGAGAATGGAGCCGCCCACGATGGGCAGGTCGGCGTTGGAGCCGATGAAATAGTGCGGGAACACCGTGACGAACTCCAGCAGCTTCGCGAAGGCGGAGCGGTCGATCTTCATGGGGATATGTTTGCTGTTGAACACGATACAGTGCTCGTTATAATACACGTAGGGAGAATACTGCATGAACCACGGCTCGCCGTTGATGGTCAGCGGCACGATACGGTGGTTCTGACGGGCGGGGAAATCCACGCGGCCGGCGTAGCCCTCGCACTCGCGGCACAGCAGGCATTTGGGATAGCCGGATTGAGGCGCGTTTTTGGCGGCGGCGATAGCCTTGGGGTCCTTTTCCGGCTTGGACAGGTTGATCGTGATCTCGATCCTGCCGTAGTCGCTTTCCGGCTCCCACTTGATGATCTTTGCGATGCGGTCCCGGCGGATATAGTTGGTATCGTTGCTGAGGGCATAAAAATAGTCCGTGGCCTTGATCGGAGACTCCGTGTACAGGTCGGCAAACTTTTTCTGCACCTCGGAGGGACGAGGCGTCAGCGCGCCCATCAGGGCGGTATCGAACAGGTCCCGGTAGGTGATGGAATCCTCAATGATCCCTTTTTCCGCCGCATAGTCGCACAGCTTTTCCAGCAGCTCATGCAGCGGCAGGTCGGCGGCGGGCGCGGTATCGTCGACCGCGTCCGTCTTCAGCAGCGCCAGCAGCGCGTTGGTACAGTAAACGCAGTCGGCTTCCTCCGCCAGAGAGTGGGAAACGGCGTAGTCGATCAGTCCTTTGATATAGGTATCCGGCATAACAAAAACCATGGCCTTTCTTACTTGATACCATATAGTATATACTGTCGCGTCCCTTGCCGCAAGAGGGAAAGGGAATTTTTTCCGATTTTTGTTGCATTGCGGCCCCGATTGTTATATGATGGAAACAAGAAAAAGGAACAGGAGAGGATCTTGACAGATGACATACGAAAACAACTGGGAATCCTTAAATTCCCGTCCCGTGCCGGAATGGTTCGCCGACGCGAAATTCGGCATCTTCATCCACTGGGGCGTCTACTCCGTCCCCGCGTTTACCAAAAAGGGCGACTACGCCGAGTGGTACATGCGGCAGATCGAAAACCCCGATTCCGAAGCGCGGAAATTCCACGACCGCGTCTACGGGAAGGACTTCCGCTATGAGGACTTCGCCGGGATGTTCAAGGCGGAGCTGTTCGACGCGGACCAGTGGGCGGACGTCATCAGACGCTCCGGCGCGAAGTACATGAACCTGGTCTCCAAGCACCACGACGGCTTCTGCCTGTACAAATCCGACTACGCGTGGAACTGGAACTCCGTGGATATCGGCCCCCACCGGGACTTCTGCCTGGAGCTGAAGACCGCGCTGGAGGGCACCGGCGTACGGTTCGGCGTGTACCATTCCGTTTACGAGTGGTTCCATCCGCTGTACCTGAAGGACCCGGAACAGTACGCGCTGCAGCACCTGCACCCGATGCTGAAGGAACTGATCACGAAATACGAGCCCGCGACGCTGTTCACCGACGGCGAGTGGGACCACGAGAGCAGCGTATGGCATTCCACCGAGTTTTTGCAGTGGCTGTATAACGAATCCCCTGTAAAAGACTATATCGTCCCCAATGACCGCTGGGGCAAGGAGACCCGCGGCAGACTGGGCGGCAACTTCACAACGGAATACGGCACCATCGACGGCGGAAGGAAGATCGAGGACGTGGAGCTGGACCGCCCCTTCGAGGAGTGCCGCGGCATCGGCCGTTCCTTCGGGCTGAACCGCGCCGAGACGACAGAGGACTATTTAAGCGCGAAAGAACTGCTGACGACGCTGGTGGACCTTGTCGCCAAGGGCGGCAACCTCCTGCTGAACATCGGCCCCGCGGCGGACGGCACCATCCCCGTCATCATGGAAGAGCGTCTGCTGCAGATGGGCAAATGGCTCTCCGTCAACGGCGACGCCATCTACGGCACCCGCGTCTATACAAAAAAACCGCAGGAACATATCTGGTACACGAAAAAGGCGGATACGGTCTACGCGATCATCGACCGCTTCCCCTTCGGCGGCGTGACCTTTGACGAGATCCCGTATTCCGACGGGCTGAAAGCGCGGCTGCTCTCCCACCCCGCCGCCCTGACGGTAGAAAACGACGAAGGAAAGGCAAAGATCACGTTCCAGCCCATCGACCCGGAGGAAGTGGCCTGCGAGCACCTTTACGCGATCGAATTCACGCGCTGTGAACCTTCGGTCGTCATTACGACAGATGGAACAGATAAGGCGAAGAACGACGAAGTCGCCGACGCCCCCGCGTTCGAGTCGGTCTCTGCGGAAGAAGCGATTCCCGTTTCCTCCGTGCTGATGGATCGGCCGGCCCCCTCGTTCCCGCAGCAGGAACCGACGTTCCCGTTCTTTGAAACGGGTCCCATTCCCGCGCCGGTCGAAGCTCCCGCTCCTGCGCCTGTTCCGACGCCTGCTCCTGTTCCGGAAGCGCTGCCGCTCAGATGCCCGCAGTGTGGGACGGAGGTCAAAAGCCCGACGGAAAAGTACTGCCGTTACTGCGGCGCGCCGCTGCGGTAATCTGCTTTACGAATGGATAAAAAAACACATCCCGACGGAAATTCCGTCAGGATGTGTTTTTTTAAGGAATCAAAGCATTATTTTTCACGGTCGATGCGGAACGCCACGGAGCGTTCGAGATATTCCAGATATTCCTCGTCCCGGCACATGGCCTTGCCGGGGGTGTCGGAGAGCTTGGCGACCGGGCGGCCGTTGACGTACTGCAGCTTGATGACGATGTTCAGCGCCTCCGCGCTGGTGTCGTTACTGACGAAGGTGCCGATGCCGAAGGAGACCTTCGCCTTTTCGCGGAAGTAATCGTACAGCTTCTGGGCGCGGTCGAAATCGAGGCTGTCGCTGAACAGCAGCAGCTTGGTCCTCGGGTCCACGCCGTACTTTTGGTAGTGGGCGATGATCTTCTCGCCCCACTCGTAGGGGTCGCCGCTGTCGTGGCGCACGCCGTTGTAGTTGTTGACGTTGGAGCGGGTGAAATCCAGCAGGAACAGGTCGGTGGTGATGGTATCGGTCAGCGCCGTGCCGTTGTCGCCGTTATACTCGTCGTACCAGTCCTTCATGGCGTAGTGGTTGGTGTAGGCCAGCGGGATGGAATCGATGCCCTGATACATCTGCACGAATTCATGCGCGTAGGTGCCGATGGGCGTGACGTTGTACTTCATGGCCAGATACACGTTGGAGGTGCCCACGCAGCTCTTCGTCTCCGTGACCAGCCGCCGGACCACCTCGTCCTCCCACTCGCGGGAGAGCCTTCTGCGGCAGCCGAATTCAGCGAAATTGAAGGTATAGGTCCCGTCGTTGAGCTTGCGGATCTTGTCGTCCAGCCGTTCCCGGGCGGAGGCCAGCAGCGCGTCGTAATCGTACGCCATGCGGAAATAGACCTCGTTGACAATCTCCAGCAGGAAGATCTCGAACTGCATGGCGGAGAACAGCGGCCCGTCCACCACGATGGAAAGCTCGCCTTCCGGCGACAGCGAAACGTTCACGTAGTCCCGGATGGGGTGGTAAAGGCGCAGGAATTCCACGTAGTCGTTCTTGATAAAGCGGATGGAGCGCAGGTAATCCAACTCTTCTTTTGTAAAGCGCAGCGAGCACAGGTGGTCGATCTGCGCTTCGATCTCCTCCGCCATTTCCGGCGTAAAGGTCACGCCCTTGTTGCGGCACTTGAAATAATACTGCCCGCACAGATCGGTATGTTTGTGGAAGATCACCTGATCCATGTTGAATTTGTAAAGGTCGGTATCAAGCAGCGATACGACGATGGGAGATAATTTCATAGCAGCTACCTCTTTTCAAAAGGATACGTCAAAGAGTTGAGAGTTTTTTTCATTATTTTATATGCTCGCCGTCTCGGTATTGGCCTGCGCCGCTTCTACCAACGCGCGGAGGGTCTCGAATTCATCCCACAGCACGGGGTCGGAAAAGCGCTTCCACGCCTCCGCGTTGCCGGAGAGGAAGTATTCCCGCATCTGCGAGGCGGAAATGTCGATGATCTTCGGCACGTACAGCTCCGCGATGGTCAGCGCTTTGATGCTGTCGAACCAGTCGATGCGGCGCTCCTCCTTGCCGGAGACCAGCAGGTCCGGCAGCTCGCCGAAACGCTCCGTCACGTTGTCGATCACATAGTCGCCCCAGCGGGAGTTATTGCCCACGCCGATATCCGGCAGCGGGTAAACGCTGATCCGGTCGCCGTAGATCTTCGTCAGCAGCCGTTTGCGCGTTTCATAGTCGAAGGGGTTTTTGGCGGTGCCGGATTCCTGCGAGGAACCGACGAACACACCGACCCGTTCGCACAGCTCGACGGCCTTGTCGATCATGAACTTGTGCCCGTTGTGGAAGGTCTGGAAGCGGCCCACCGTGATGCCGAGATGGTACGGTTTATTCTCCATGGCATTCGATCTCCGGATCAAAGGACGGCATCAGCTGCAGCTTGAACAGGTTGGCTTTATGCCGTCGGTCGATGTTCTCTTTTTTCGCGGGGTCGTCGATGACGCCCTCCCGGATGTACCGGTCCAGCTCCGCGTAGGTGAAGCCCAGATTGTCCTCGTCGGTCTTGCCGCACAGCCCGTCGGAGGGGACCTTGTCCACCAGCTCCGAGGGCAGCCCCAGCAGGCGGCCGACGGCCTTCACTTCCTGCACCGTCAGGTGAGAGCAAGGGCTGAAATCGCCCACGCTGTCCCCGTACCGGGTGGAGTACCCCACCCAGTCCTCCGACAGGTTGCAGGTGTTGGCGACGCGCCCGTTGTGGCTCTGTGACACCGCGTAGAGCGTGGCCATGCGGATACGGGGCGGCAGGTTGATCCGGCTCTGGTCGCCCATCTCGAACGGGATGCTCTTCGTCACGCCCTCCACCGCGTCCTTGATATTGACGATATAATGGCGGATGCCGAGGTGCTCCACCAGCAGCAGCGCCTTGTCGATATCCTTTTGCTCGCCGCAGGGCATCAGCACGCCGATGACGCGGTCCCTGCCCAGCGCCTCCGCGCAAAGGGCCGCCACGACGGAGCTGTCCTTGCCGCCGGAGATACCGATCACCGCGTTGCAGCCCGGACCGTTTTTCTCGAAGAAATCCCGGATCCACCGCACGCAGTCGCTCTTTACTGTTTCCGCATCGAATTGATACATGGCTTATCATCCTTTTTATGAATTGTGAGTTCAGCGAGCAATTTGCTCGCTGAACAGTCGTTAGAAATATTGTTTTCATAGGACCATCCGGAGGATTTCTAACGACTGACGACTAAAAACTAACGACTGGATTTGTCGAGTGCAACTCGACAAATCCTATTTGATCGTGACTTGACAGCTGCGCATGGTCTCCAGCGCCGCCGCGTGTTTTTCGGGGGTCACGCCCGCGCAGCAGGCCGCGTCCACGGAGATCGGCGCTTCCGGGAAATAAGCCTTCAGGATCAGCGCGTTGGAGACCACACAGATGTCCGTGCACAGGCCGATCAGCTCCACGCTGAAATCCTCGCCGTCCACGGCTCTTTCGATCAGCTCCGGCAGCGCCGTGGAGCCGAAGGTGATCTTCTCCACCGGGGTATAGGCTTTCTCCGCCAGCGCGTCGGCAACGGCCTGATCCAGCCGCCAACCCGCCGTGTTTTTGATACAGTGGGGCACCGGGAGGAATTTCCCCTCCTGTGTGTCCATGTAGTTTTTGAAATGCGTGTCGTAGGTGACGAAGATCTCCCCGTCGAAGGTCTTGATCTTCTCCGCGACGGCGGAGACGATGGCGACGGCCTCTTTGCTGCCCAGCGCCCCGTCCACAAAATCCTTCTGCATATCCACGACCACTAAAAACCGTTTCATTTCCGCATTCTCCTTTTTCGATTATTCCGATGCTTCGCAATCGCACCTAACACTTTGTTTACCTGTTGCCTGCTGCCTATTCCCTGCTGCCTATTCGATCTCCACCCGGCGGATGCGGGTGCGCGTCAGGCACATGCCGTCCTCTTCCCCGCCGCAGCAGTAGGACAGCAGAAAGGTTTTTTCATCAAGAAAATACATGGCAGGGTAACAGTAACCGCATCCCGGATCGTCCTCCAGCACCGTAAAGCGGGAAAAGTTCAGTCCGTCTTCGCTTTGCGCCAGCACGAAGGGCGTACGCCCCGCGTTGATCCAGCGCCCGTCCGGGGCCAGTCTGCCGTTGTAGTTGGGGATGGGGTTCCACACCGCGTAATAGACGCCGCTGAAAGGATTGCGGCGGATCAGCATGGGCGAATCGGGCGAGGTAAAACACGAAGGCACCGGCCTCGTCCACGTTGCGCCGCCGTCGGAGGAGAAGCTCTCGTACTGGAAGTGGCGGTCGGTGCGGAAATAGCCGTACAACCTGCCGTCCGGCAGCGCCTCGATCCCCGGCTCCTGCAGTCCGGTACGGGTATGACCGGGGTACGGCATGGACAGCACCTTTGATTTCCGGTACCAGTTCCGCCCGTGTTCGTTGCCCGCCCACACGCAGGCCGTACCGAAATAGGAGCCGTGACGGTTCCTTTTTTCGCCGACGATGGGGTGGCGCGCCAGCGGGATCAGCACCTCCCCCTGCGGGGAGACCGTGAGACGGGCGTTGTTGACCACGTAGTACACGCCGCGCGTTTTCGGCACACACAGCTCCGGCGGGCCGAAGGACAGGCCGTTTTCCTCGTTGGCCCGTTTCAGGTACACCGCCGACTGCGGCCCGAATTTGGCGAGATAAAACAGGCACAGCGTACCGTCCGGGATACGGCACAGCGACACGCTCATGATGTTCTGCGTATCCAGCTCCGCTGCCGTGGCCAGCAGGTCCGGCAGGGGCGCAAACGACCTGCCGTCGTCTTTCGAGATCATACCCGCCACGTCGCAGGCCGCGTCATCGCCGTCGTCGTCGCCGTGGTAACGGCTGTAGGCAAACAGGACCGATCCGTCCTTCAGACGCGCAAAATCCCCCTCGCTGTTGCGGGGATTGTTTTTCCCGCGGGGCAGCTCCGCCGCCACGGAAAGACCTTTGATGACAGGAGCTTCCATTCCGTCGCCTCCGCTTCTTGTGATCTTGTCACGTTCTGATTTTTTATCATACCCCAAAAAGATAAAAATTACAAGATACAGGCCAAAATTAACTGCCTCTTGCATTATTTTTTTGTTTATGGTATGATGCATCCATTCGTATGGAAAGCCGGGATCTCATTTGAAAAAACTCAATCAGCTCAATCCTGTTCCCATGCCGCAGCAGATCCTGTGGTGGGTGATCCGCGCGGCGCTGCTGGGCTTCAGCATCTACGGTCTGCTGCACAATTCCACCACCCAGTTCCTGATGGGGCTGTTCTCCATCGCCTTTTCACACCTGTGGGACATGTTCCAGCTGTTCGGCGGAAAATCCTTTATCACCCGCGTGGGGTATTTTTCCCAGACGCTGCTGAACATTTTTATCGGCTTCGGCGTAGTCGTGGGCCATTTTCTGAACACCAAAACCAACTTTGCCTACACCAACCTGATCGAGCATTTTCTGGCGGGGTTGGTGGCTTCCTATTTTGCCTACGATTTCGCCACGGTATTTCAGGGGAAAAGCCGCCATTTGAGTCCGGCGCTGGCCTCCATGTTCTCCCTGTGCTTTTCGGTGTTCCTGCTGGTGGGCTGGGAGTTCTACGAGTTCACCATGGACCGGCTGTACGGCTACACGCTGCAGCGCTCCTTCATCCTCGACGAAGGCGGGCTGATCGACACCATGGTGGATATGATCCTCGGCGGCGCGGGCGCGGTGTTCGGCATGTTCTGGGTGGCCTTTGCCAAGAACGGCATCATCGGCAAAAACCGCAAGGAGGTCCGGGCAAGGGTAAAGGCCCGGTCCAAAGCCGACAGGGAAACAGAATTGCAGTATCTGGCGGAACACGGATATTAAGGCGGCGCCGCACGCCCGAATCGCGCGGCATTGCCTTGATTTGATATCGTTACGAAAAAGGGCGTGCAGGGACCGATCCCCACACGCCCGATTTTTATTTTTACGCTTCACTCCGCCTTATCCGGATTGCCTGCCCCATTGGGAGGCGTCCTCCAGCCCCACGCTGGCGCGAAGGATCAGCCGCGCGTCGGCGGACGTGACTTTCTTGTCCGCATCCACGTCGCAGGCCAAGAATTGCGCGGAACCCTCGGGATAATCCTCCAGACTGACGGACCGGCGCAGCGCCAGCCGCGCGTCGGCGGATTCGATCTTGCCGTTGCCGTCCACGTCGCCGGGCAGGTACTCCGGCGCTCTTTCAAGCAGCACATAGTATTCCCTGACCGGAACGCCGGCGGCCTTCTGTTCCGCCAGGAACGCGTCGAATTCCGCTTCCGTCATTTCGGGGGCGTCCGGGATCTCCCTGTCCGCCAGCGACACCAGCTTGTGGTCCTTGACGGTGACGAGCAGGGGCCAGTATTCGCTGCCGTTGAAGATCTCCACCGGATAGGTCCCGTCGGCGGTTTCCGCCAGAAATTCATCCGTAAATTCAATGATAAAGCTGTTCGCCTTGACCTTTTTGTACTGGTATTTGCTCTTGCCGCCTTCGATCACTTCGTTCAGCGCGTCCAGCACCGTTCCGTTGAACTGCACGCCGCCGTCGTCCGCCATGTTGCCGTTGACGTGGATGCCGTTCTGCATGTCGGTGATCTCGGCGTTTCTGCCGGAGACGATCTCATATTTCGCGCCGTTGGTGGCGGCGCCGGCGCTGGCGGTGGCGACGGTCCAGTATTCCGAACCGAGGCGCTCCCCGCAGCGGGTGCAGGAATAGATCGTGAGATACGTCGTGATATCCATGGGGACGCCCGAAAGCGAGACCTTGTTTTTGACCCGGCCGTGCTGCGCCGTTTCCGCGTGCACCTTATGGCCCAGCGCTTCCAGCTTGCCGTAATCGCCCTCCTGCTTTCTTTCCGCCTTGCAGACCTCGCAGATCTCGCCGTCGTAGGTGCCCTCCGTCAGGCAGGTGGGAGCCAGGCCGACCTTTTTCACCCACGTATGCTGGCCGTTGGCGCTCATCTTCTCGATGGTTTCGGTTTTTTCTTCTTTACAGCGGCTGCATGTGTAGTGAATGTACCCTTCCGTCGCGCAGTCCGCCTTTTTCTCGTCGTCCTTTACAAAATCATGGCCCAGCGCCTCCACGGTCTCATAGTCGTAGAACACGCCGCAGATGGTGCAGCGCTTTCCGTTGATCTTGCCCGGCTCGGTGCAGGTGGGCTGCACGTCCTGGCTGGTATCCGCCACCGGCACGTGCTCGCGCGGCTTCTCCAGGTGAAGCTTCGCGCCGCACTCGCAGGTCGCTTCCTGGATCACGGGGTCGTTGGGATCGCCGCAGGTACCGTTGCTGACATTGTGCAGCCCTGTCCACGTGTGGGCCACCGCGTGTTCGGAATCCCGTATGCCGCAGTTGACGCAGGTGGGCGCGTGGTTGCCTTCCCCCTCGGCGGTGCAGGTGCTCTTGTCTGACTTCAGCGGGCCGGAGAAATCATGGCCGGAGGCGAGATAATCCGGATTATTCAGTGTTTTGAGCTCGTTGCCTACCAGCGTTACGTTTGCGCCGCAGATACCGCAGGCGGCGGTGACGGAGGCGTTTTCCGTACAGGTGCGCGGCGTGACGACTTTGACGTTCGTGTAACTGCCGTGGTCCTTATGCTCTGTTTCCACGCCGCAGACGGAGCAGGTCTGCCAGTGCACGACCGTATTATGATCCCACGTTTCTTTCCAGACATGATGGGCGAACAGCTCCGCCGCGTCCGTTGCGGGATCGGGCTTGTGGCTGGTATTCACACGGGAACAGACGGAGCAGGTCTTGGTGATCTTGGCGTCCGCCGTGCAGGTGGCGGGCGTATCGACCGTGACGTCCCACGTATGCGCGCCCTCGGAGCCTTCCTTCACCGCCTCGCATTTGGAGCAGTACTGATAATGGCTGACGTCGTCGGTGTTGTACCACACCCAGTCGTGGTCGCAAGAACTGACTTTGATTGTTTTGGGGTAATTGCCGACGTCTTCGATGGTGATGGTGACCTCGTTGGAAAACAGACTTCCTCCGGGAGGAAGAATCTCTTCGGGAATGGTGGATGTGTTCATTACCGTTTCAAGTTGGAACGTGATCTGATCGCCGGGCTTGACGCAATTGACCTCCTGCTGCCCTGTGGCCATACTCTTTTCGACTGTCTGGGTCTCGCCGTCTTCTTTCAACGGTATGTTATACTTCAATACGCCTTCGCCGCCGTTTTCCCAACCGTTCCACTTCCAACTGAACGCGTTGCTGCCGGCGCCTGCGAGCGCGTCCGGCTTCAGCGGCCCCATCAGCGTCATGCCAAGACCGCTGATCCCCTCGAATTTCTGCCCGTTGGCAAGCATCCCCTTTACGTAACCCTCGAGGAACCAAACCGCGTTCTGGTCGCCGATATCCTCATCCGCAGTAAAATGAATGGTAGCGGGAAGGTACTTCCTGCCGTCTGTACCGGTGATCGGCGCGCCGATATGGATCTCCGTGATGTTCGTTCTGTACCATTCGGGGTTGAACGCCTGCGCCGTCAGCGCGGCGAACGGCAGAACGCCGGTCAGCATGGCGATCGCCATGAGAACGGACAACAGTTTTTTCGTTGCTTTTTTCATACTATTCATCCTTTCCGTTGTTGACGGAGCTGAGGCTCCGTGCTGCGCTATGCGTCTTCTTTTTTATCGTTTTTTTTCTGCGTGAGTTCGTTGAGCTGTCTGACGGACCGCTTGTTCCGAATATACATGATCCCCCAAATGATGAGAAACGCGGTGAACATGACGCCGGTCATGATGCCGATGTCCGGCAGAGAAAACGGGAGCCAGCCGAGGATCAGCGCGACGGGCAGATAGACCGCCTCGATGATGACGAAATGGAGGATCGTGGCTGCCGCTATGGACAGGTCCGTATCATACAGCAGCATTCCGCCGAAGCTCACCGCGCCGATCAGCCCGGAGAACGCCGCGTGCAGGATCGACGCGGCTGCCGGACTGCCCGCCAGTTTCAACAGCGTATCGGAGTAGAGGTGCTTGATATCTCTTCCCGTGGCCGCCATGGCGATCACGGTGCCGATCAGAATGCCGGCCAGATAACCGATCAGCAGATATTTGATCAATCGCTTTTTCATTTGCCTTCACCGCCTTTCAGATAATCGCGGATCACCGGGATATACCGCCGGGAGGCGTAAACGGTCTGGTCTTGTTCCAGCTTGATTTTCAACTGCCCGGCAATGGAGAAGTCGAACCGCACGACCTTTTCCAGATTGATGATCTCAAACCGGGAGATCCGCAAAAAACCTCCCTCGTTCAGTTGCGCCGCAAGATCGCTCACCGAGGCCGTGGTGCGGATGGTCTCGTCCGCTACGCTCACGTAGTTGCTGCGGTTCTGGCTGTAGATACGAATGATGCCGTCCCGCCGGACGCGGAAGATCCTGCCGCCCTCCGTGGGAAGGTCGAGGAACGCATCTTTTTCTGAAAACCGCGCGAGTATTTCCTCCACCTGCGCGTTTTTCTCCGGCGCGCAGACGGTGATCTCTATTCCGTCCAGAGACTTGTTTTCCGAAAAGCTGACGGAAACGTCATAGGGCACCTGCATCAACTCCTTTGAGCAAACGGCATCGGTCAGACCGTGCTCTCCTTAAAAGTATTGCGCACGTCTTTTCAGGATGATCGGTTGATTTTACTATACAGAACGCGCTTTTGCTTGTCAAGCGAAAACGACGAACGGTATCGCGCAGTCGACGAACGGCAAAAAAAAAAAACAAGACCGCCTCCGAGGAACGATCTTGTCTTCCATTTGCCGTTATATTGCGGATCCGTCTGTTTGCTCTTGCGCGGCGTCGGTTTGATCCGCGTGACGCTACGCTTTTTTCTTTTTTATCAGCACGGCGGCTGCGGCAAGCGCCGCCAACGCCGCGCCGGAAATAACCCACGCGACCGGGCTGCCGCCCCGTTCTTCCGGTTCGGTTTCCGCCTCCGCTGTGGTGCCGGGCTCTTCAAAATCAAACACGGTCGGGCTGTTTTCGGGACGGATCGCGCTGACGGCTTCACCGGGATCGTCCGACAAAACGGCTGTCGTGCTTTCCTTCTGCGCGCCGGTCGTGACAGCGTCGGTCGTTGACGCGGACGCCGCCTGTGCGGCGGTAACGTCCGCGGTCGACGTTGTTGCGGTCTCCGCTTTTTTCTCCGCGGTCGGCTTCGTGGTGGTCTCCGCCTTTTTCGTCGTGGTTTCCGCCTTTTTCGTGGCGGCCGGTTGGAGGGCTTCCGTCGGCTTTTGCGTCGGGGGTTCCGTCGCGGGGGCGGGACTTGCCTTTTGCAGCACGTACAGCCCCGGCTGCCCGTTCAGATAGCGGTACAGCGCCACGCAGGAATAGAACGCCTGCACCGTGGCGGTGTGGTTGCTGCCCTTGCCCGGCGCATGCTCAAAGCTGCCGTCCGGCAGCCGGAAGGCCAGCATGGCGTCGAACGCCGTTTTTCCGTTTTTGACAAAACGCGCGTCGGTCAGGGGATCGATGCCGAGAGACGTCAGCGCCACCAGCACCTGGGCGGCGCTTTCCGGCGATTCCTGCCCGAAGGACTTGTAGCCGCCGTTGTTCATTTGGCGCTTGCTCAACAGCTGCAGCGCCCTGTCCGCCGCCTGTTTGACTTTGGCGTTACCTGCGTAATACGGGGCAAGGGATGAAAGCGTCATGGCCGTCACATCCACGTCGCCTACGGTCCCCATCACCGCCCAGCCGCCGTCCTCCAGCTGCCGGTCCAACAGCTCGGCAACGACCGTTTCCGCGTCCGTGACGCTGCTGCGGTACCCGTTGTTGAGCAGGTGCAGCCCGTAGACGTAGCTCATCACGCCCAGCTTTCCGACGGCGGAATCCGTCACCTGCGCGATATAGTCCGGCTCCGTGCCGATGGCGGCGAACAACAGCGCCACCCGTTCGTCCGTGACGGTGGATTCCACCTCGTTGGTTTCCGCGAACCGTTTCAGGCTTTTGGCAAAGCCGGAATAGTCATGCTGCCAGCCGTACTGTATCAGGCCGAAGAGATACCAGTCGGCGGTCACGCCCGCGTTGGCGGTCAGGTCGCCGTCGATCAGCGCGTCCACATCCGCCGCGCCGACGGAGGCGCATTTATAGCTCAGAATGCCGTCGATCACGTTCTGCACGTCCGATCTGGACGCGGCAAAGCCGCCCGGCGCGAAAAACGCGCCGAGCAGCAGCATACAAAGCAAACAGACGAATGGGCGTTTGATCGATCTCATATCGTCCCCCGCAGCGCCGTTACGGCGTCACGCTCTTTTCAGAGAAAAAACAGTGTTTTTCGACCGGGCGTCCGGTATGATTTATGACAGCTCTTCCAGATGGACGGAGGCGCGCAGGATCCGGCGTGCGTCTTCGGGCGTGATCACGCCGTCCTTGTCCGCGTCCGCGTGCTCAAACGCCTTTCCGGTCAAGGTGATAAGCTTCACGGATGCGCGCAGCGCCAGCCGGGCGTCTTCGGGCGTCAGCTTTCCGTCAAGGTCCACATCGCCGAGACGGTCGCAAAGGGCGACCTCCGCCTTACAGGCGGGCGGTACGACGATACCGTCGGCAGACTTGGCGCTGACGATATGCGTTCCGGCGGCGTCGAAGGTCAAGGTCGCCTTGCCCTCCGCGTCGGTCTTGCTGGCGGTCTCTTCCCCATCCACCAGGATCACGGCGTCGGCAACGGGCTTGTTCTGCATGGAGC
Source organism: Clostridia bacterium (assembly GCA_017428085.1). GTDB lineage: Bacteria > Bacillota > Clostridia > Oscillospirales > Acutalibacteraceae > RUG806. The sequence goes on from JAFRRP010000080.1 coordinate 59,012, forward strand.
CCGCATAAGGATCTGCGTCGGTGGGGGACGCCACCCATTCCACCTTGGACAGCGTCAGGACGACGGCCTCGCCCGCGTCGGTCGCGGTAGCCTTCACGTCAAAGAAAGAATAGGCGTCAGAGAAATACGTCGTATCCGTATATACGAACGCCGCCACGTAATCGCCTTCCTTGACCGGATCGGTCAGGCTCCAGGCGGAAGCGTCGTTGACATAGTAGCCGAAGCCGAAACCGTTGGCGTTGCCCCAAAGCTTCGTCATGCTGAGACCGTAGTCGGTCACGGCGGCGCCGAAGCCCGCAGCGCCGTCTTTGTAATACTGTTCGTGGGCGCAATACAGCGCGTCGTAAACGGTCAGCGCCTTGTCGTCGTCCTTATCCGTCACAGCGACGTCCGCGCAGGCCAACGCGGGGAACGCGCCGCCGTCGCAGATTGTGACGACCGCGTTGACGGCGTCCGTCGCCGTGGCGATAACGCTCGGCGTAACTTCCACGATACAGGCGGGCGGAACGATGATGCCTTCGGCGGCCTTTGCGCTGACGATATGCGTTCCGGCCTCATCAAACGCCACAGAAACCTTGCCCTCCGCATCGGTCTTCCATTCGGTCTCTTTGCCGTTCAGCAGGATCGCGGCGTCGGCCACCGGGAACTGCTCCATGGAACCGGCGTAAGGATCGGCGTCCGTAGGGGAAGCCACCCACGCCAGTTTGGAAAGGGTCAGCGCAACGGCCTTGTCTGCGTCGGTCTCCGTTGCCTTCACGTCAAAGAAGGAATACGCGTCGGAGAAAAACTCCGTATCCGTGTAGACAAACGCCGCGATATAGTCGCCCGCCGCGATTGGGTCGGTCAGGCTCCAGGCGGCTGCATCGTTGACGTAATAGCCAAAGCCGTAGCCGTTGGCGTTGCCCCAGAGCTTGGTCATACTGAGGCCGTAATCAGTTGCGGTCGCGCCAAAGCCGTCCGCGCCGTCTTTACAGTACTGCTCGTGGGCGCAATACAGCGCATCGTAAACGGTCAGCGCGTTGTCGCCGTCCTTATCGGTCACGGTCACTTCTGCGCAGGCCAGCGCGGGGAACGCGGAACCATCGCAGACGGTGACGACGGCTTTGATACTGTCCGCCGCGAACGCGGGGATCAGCGTGCAGCACACCAACAGCGCCGAAAGAAGAATACTGAGTGTCTTTTTCATTTGAAATTGCTCCTTTTCTTTTTTTATTGTTCAGCGGAAACCGGCTGCGGTTCCCGTAAAAGTACGATCGTCACGTGAAGGGATAACAGGTTCAATTCCCCGTCGCTTTTTTCTCCTCTGCTTTCCTTTTGGTTTCTATGCGCTTTTTTTCGATACGTTTCTGCCTTTTCGCCGCCTGTTTTTCCTCGTTCACGGGCTTGATGCCGGCGGCCTCCAGCGCCCGGGGCCAAGGGCCGAAGCACGCCTTGACGGCGACGACCTCCTCCGCAGAGAAATCGGAGCGTTTGGGATAACGGTTCTCCCCCGCCGCCTGCAGCGCGGCATAGCGTTCCTTCAGCAGAGCGGCGCATTCCTGTTCTTTTTTTGAAGCGGACATGGTATTTCCTCCTTTGGCAAAAAGAAAACGCTGCCCACCAATGTGAACAGCGCAACAGCAAACCTGTTTAACGGGACAAAAAACGAGAAAAGAGCCTCCGTTAAAAAGCTACGGTTGCACTTTTCACGCCAAAAAATGCACGGTCGTTTTCCGCCATGCCTCAAAACTGCCATTGAGACGAAAGGCGAAAACCGCACAAATGATAACGGCGAGTATTCCGACTGACAGAAGCGCGAAGCGCCCTGAACACGGCAATGGCTGTTGCGACGGATTTGCACCGAACTTCCCTCTGAACCCTTTCCGGGAGCCGTATCACGTATTTAATTATAATATGATTTTACATCGGAATGATCTGTTTGTCAATCCGCAAATTTGATTTTTTCGATATCGTAATCGTCGTGCTCTACGCAGTCCACCGCTTCCTCTACGGTGGCGCACATGCGGAACAGCTCCGTTGTCTGGGCACGGATAAAGCCCGTGCGGGTGTTCTCCTCGATCAGCGCATACAGACTGTCGTAATAGCCGTTGATGTTGAAAACAGCGATGGGCTTGGACATGCGCGCCAGCTGCTTGAGTGTCAGCACCTCAAAAAACTCTTCATATGTGCCGATGCCGCCGGGCGCGACGATGAACGCGTCGGCGTTGTCCTCCATATACTTTTTACGGTCGCGCATGGTGTCGGGATAGACGAATTCGTCGCACAGGTCGTACAGAACGCCCGCGCTCTTGAAAAACGCAGGTGCGACGCCGACGATCTTTCCGTGCTCCGCCGTAAAACCGCGGGCGGCAGCGCCCATCAGGCCGTTTTTGCCGCCGCCGAAGATCAGCGAATGGCCGCGCTTTGCCAACTCTCTGCCAAGCGCCTCCGTTTCTTCTATATAGATTGCGTCCAGCTCCGTGCCGGACGCGCCGAAAATACAAATTCTCATTTGATCACCTTATCGGATTGATAATTGCAAGTTGCAAGTCGTAAAACGTTTTCGTTCTTACATCTTATCACTTAATGCTTATAACTTTATTATTTCAGTTTTCTGTCCAGATCCCGGTAGCGGATCGCTTCGCTGAGATGCGCGGCGGAAATGGTCTCGCTGCGTTCGATATCCGCCACGGTACGGGCGACCTTCAGGATCTTATCGTAAGCGCGGGCGGAAAAGCCCATTTTATCGAACATCTTTCGGATCAGCGTTTCAGCCGCCGGCTCCAGCACGCAGTATTCCCGCACCTGACGGGAACTCATTTTGGCGTTGCAGGTCACGTCCGTACCGGCAAAGCGCGCCCGCTGAACGGCTCTGGCGGCGTTGACGCGTTCGCGTACCTGCGCGGAGGTCTCCTCGTTCCCCTGCCCGGCGGAAAGGGCGGCGTACTGCACCGGCAGCACCTCCACCTGGATGTCGATGCGGTCCAGCAGCGGGCCGGAGATACGGGACAGATACCGCTGTACCGCGCCGGGCGAGCAGGTACACTCCCGCACCGGGTGGCCCAGATAGCCGCAGGGGCAGGGATTCATGGCCCCCACCAGCATGATGGAACAGGGGTATGTGACGGAGCCCGCCACACGGGAAATGGTGATCTGCCCATCCTCGATGGGCTGGCGCATCACCTCCATGGTCATGCGGGAAAACTCCGGCAGTTCGTCAAGGAACAGCACGCCGTTGTGCGCCAGCGACAGCTCGCCGGGCTTGGGGATCACGCCGCCGCCGGACAGTCCCGCCGCCGAAACGGTGTGGTGCGGCGAACGGAACGGCCGCTGACGGATCAGCCCTGTTTTGCCCTTCAGCTCCCCCGCCACGGAATAGATCTTGGTGGTCTCCAGCGATTCCTCAAAGGTCATTTCCGGCAGGATGGTGGAGATACGCTTGGCCAGCATGCTTTTGCCGGCGCCGGGGCTGCCGATCATCAGAAAGTTGTGCCCGCCCGCCGCAGCGACCTCCAGCGCGCGCTTCACTGCGCCCTGGCCCTTTACGTCCGCCATATCCAGCAGCGTTTCCACCGGGTCGTTCTCCTCCGGCGGGACGGGCAACGCCTTTTCAATGACATAGTCCGGCTCGCCCTTCAGAAATCCCACCAGCGCTTTGACGTTGTCCACCGGATAAACGTCCACGCCCTCCACGATGGCGGCCTCCGCCGCGTTGGCGGCGGGCACGAACACGCGCCGCATCCCGGCGCCGCGGGCTTCGATGACCATGGGCAGCACGCCGTCCACGGCGCGCACCTCCCCTGCCAGCGACAGCTCGCCGATGAAGGCGCTGTCAGGCTCCGGCACGGGGATCTGCCTTCCCGCCGCCAGCAGGGAGATCAGAATGGGCAGATCGTATAACGATCCTTCCTTCCGCACGTCCGCGGGGGCAAGGTTGACGGTGATGTGCGTGAACGGGAAAGCGTAGCCGCTGTTTTTGATGGCGGCCTGCACCCGTTCGCGGGATTCGGACACGGCCGTATCCGGCAGTCCCACGATGTCAAAGCGGTATTTGGCGCCGGAAACGTCCGTTTCCACCTCCACCATAAAGGACTGCATCCCGAAGATACCCATGCTTTTGACTTTTGAAACCATCTGTTATATAACCTCGCTGAAATAATCCCGGATCAGATCGAAGTCAAGGCGGTTCAGCAGGTCCGTAAACGAAAACCCGGCGAACGCCAGCACGATGACGACGATCAGCCCCGCCGCCAGAAAGAACAGCTTGAACAACAGCACCGCACGGAAAAAGTTGGCGCGGTTCTTATTGCCGGAGCTGAAGGCAAACACGACGGAAAGCACGAAGCAGACGATCTCCGCGTTGCTGAACAGCGCTACCGTCCACCACAGGAAATACGTTCCCACGCTCTCCGGCCGGACGACCCTGACGCGGGCCACGCCGGGAACGCCGGGGGCGTAGCGCGGGGGCTTTTCCTGTCCGGCGGCGCCGTAAACAGTGCCGCAGCGCGGGCAGTATTCCGCGTTATCCGCGATGTGCGCGCCGCAGCGGTCGCAGATCATACGGTCTCCTCCTCTTTCACGCGCCCGCCCGTCGCCGGCAGATCCTCCTCCCGTTCAAGAGCGGCAAAGATCTCCGAAGGCATGGGCTCTTCCGTCCGTTCCGAATCCGACGTTTCCGTAACCGCCCCGCCGCCGTAGCGCGTCTGCTGCAGCGTGCGCATGACGGCCGTCACGATGATGGCGTAACGGGCGTCCTCAAACCGTTTCAGCTCCGGGTTGTGTTTGCCCGTCTTTTCCGCCGCGAAGGCCTTTACACGGGCGAACGCCTCTTTCGCGTCGAATTCCAACATGGGATACAGGCCGTAGACGTCGGTTTTAAGCTCGAAAAGCAGCTGGTCCAGGTCGTACTCCCGTTCGTCGTCTTTGCCGATCAGCTTCAAGTATATTTCCAGCGCGGCCAGGAACAGATGCAGCTCGTCTTCCTTCCCCATAGGGCACTGCTCCGCAAGCAGAGTCGTGCAGCCGGGGACCTTGTTGATCCGCTGGAAGCGCACCGTGCCGGAAAAATCGTAGGCCGCCTCCATCCGCGTCAGCAGCGAGATAAACGCGGCGGCGATCTCCTGATAATAGTCCGCCCCGCGCTGGGGGATAAAGGTATACAGTCCGCCGTAATACCGGCCGTAGGCCTTCATTGTGTCGTTATAGCCCAGCCGCATGGAACGGTCCAGCACTTCCCTTTCAAAGTTCATGAAAGTGCCCAGGTCCCGCGTGGGCTTGATGTATCTCACCCGGGGATGGTGCAGGTAGCCCTCGTGGTTGTTGTCGGTCTTGAGGTCCACCACCACCTCGTCCGCGCCGAGCGCGAAGGCCGGGGCCACGGGGATGTTATCGTAATAGCCGCCGTCCACGTAGCTTTTGCCGTCGATCTCCATCACCGGGAACACCGGGAAGCAGGCGGCGGAGGCGGCAAGCCACTGCCACGCGTTTTCCGGATCACGCGCCATATCGGATTTTTTCACCGTCACGGGATTCATGGAAGGGAATTCCGTGGCGACCAGCGCGAAATCGACTTCGGAACCGAAGAACTTTCCGGCGTTGAAGTAACCCTGCAGCCGGTCGTGGAAGGGCTTGACGTCCGCGCCCTTGGAGCTGATATAGTTTTTGATAAACGGAACCAGCTGGTCGCGCTGGGAAAAGACCGCCTCAAACGAACGGTCCATATTGATGCCGTTGGTCATGATGGCCCCGGCTGTCAGCTCGCTCCACATGGCGTAAGCCGCGTCGAAATCGTGCTGTACGTAAAACCCCGCGTTGATGGAGCCGATGGAGGTGCCGGTGGCGATATCAAAGGTCTCCCCCAGCTCGTTCAGCGCCTTCCATGCGCCCACCTGGTAGGCGCCCTTGGAACCGCCGCCCGCAAATACGATCGCTTTTTTCATGTTTTTCGCCTTATCTTTATCTGAATTCGCTTTCATCCGCGCACAGCAGCGCCGTTCGGACGGTCAGCGGCGGGTAGACGCGCCTGCCCAACCGCGCGGAGACCGCCTCCATCAGCTGCAGCGGGTTCAGGTTGAAGGTGCTTCCCGCCGGCAGGACGACTTCCAGTTTGATCTGTTCTCCCGCATCGTCAACAGCATACCGCCTGATATGCTCGGACACGTTCACGGTCTTCATGATCTTTTTATGGCCGGATTTGCCGCTCTTTTCGCAGGTCAGTTCGCCGCATTCCAACGCCTCGGTCAATTCTTCTTTTGAGATATCCGATTTGTCAAGGAACACCTCGTACCGCCCGAAGGCGATCTCCGCGGGCTTATGGAAGGGCGCCGCCACGCTTTCCACGCGCAGGCCCTCCGGCAGCACGGCGTTGAGCCGCGCCTGCACCTCCTCCGCCGGCATTTCCTCCACCAGACGGATGTCGATGGGCTCGGAAAGCCCCTCCACCCCCAGCGGCAGCGCCAGCAGATAGGAGACGTACGGGTGCGGGTTGAAGCCCTCCGTGTACCACAGCGGGATATCCGCGCGGCGCACGGCCCGCTGCATCAGGCGGAACATATCCAGATGGGACACGAACTTGATCCTGCCGCGCTTGGACAGGCGGATCCTGACGTCATACATCGCAGTGCCCTCCGTTCAGCTTGTTCGCGCCGCAGCCCGCGCATTTGATCTTGCAGTTGGCGGTGGTCTCGGCGCGCTTCGCCTTCTCGTTCTCCCGTTCCAGATAACCCTTGGAAACGCCGTAATCCAGATGGTCCCAGGGCAGCGTTTCGCCGTAATCCCGGCGGCGGTTGGCGTAGAATTCCGGGGAAAGCCCGCAGGCGGCGAAGCTTTCCATCCATTTGTCGAACTTAAAATGGTCGTTCCAGCTGTCGAAGATACACCCCTGCTTCCAAGCCGTTTCGATCACGTCGGAAAGCCTGCGGTCGCCCCGGGCGAACACGCCTTCCAGAAAGCTGGTGTCGATATCGTGGAAGCTGATGTTGACCTTCTTGGAGGGACATGAATGCAGCAGCAGCGTCTGCTTTTCCTTCAGCTCCTCCCGGGTGGCCTGCGGCTCCCACTGGAAGGGCGTAAAGGGCTTTGGCACAAAGTTGGAGGCGCTGACGCTCACGCTCACGCCGCGGCCCTTTGGCTTATCCGGCATGGCGTAATACTCGTCCACCACCCGCCTGGCAAGGGCGGCGATGCCCTGCACGTCCTCCGGCGTTTCGGTGGGCAGGCCCAGCATAAAATACAGTTTGACGGCGCTGTACCCGCCGGCGAAGGCCACCCGGGCGGTCTCCAGCAATTCTTCCTCGGTCACGTTTTTATTGATGACGTCGCGCATGCGCTGGGTGCCCGCCTCCGGCGCGAAGGTAAGACCCGATTTGCGCACGCCCGTCAGCTTTTGCAGCAGCTCGTCGGAAAAGTTATCCACCCGCAGCGAGGGCAGGGCGATATTCACCTTTTCGTCCGGCGTCCAGTCCAGCAGTCGGGAAAGCAGCTCTTCGATATGCGAATAATCGCTGCTGGACAGCGAACAAAGGGAGATCTCGTCGTAACCGGTGTTCCGGCACAGGGCCTTGCACTGTTCGTTGATTGTCTCCGGCGTTTTTTCACGGATGGGCCGGGACAAAAAGCACGCCTGGCAGAACCGGCAGCCGCGGATGCAGCCCCGGAAGATCTCGTGGGTCACCCGGTCGAACACCACGTCGATGAAGGGCACTACGAAGCTGTCCGGATAGAACACCCGGTCCAGATCGCGCACCACGCGCTTGACGATCTTTTCCGGCGCGCCCTCCTTCGGGACGATCGCGCCGACCGTTCCGTCCTCCTGATAGGCCACGTCGTAAAATGCGGGAACGTAAATACCCGGGAGCTTGGAGGCATCCCGCAGAAACTCCGTTTTGGAGGAACCCTTCCGCTTGTGCGCCTTATACAGATCCAACAGCTCGTTGGTCACTTCTTCCCCGTCGCCCAGCATAAACAGATCGAAGAAATCCGCCATGGGCTCCGGGTTGCAGGCGCAGGGACCGCCGCCCACTACCAGCGGGAAAAGCGTCTTTCTGTCCTTCGACCGCACGGGCAATCCGGCCAGATCCAGCATGTTCAGCACGTTGGTGTAGCACAGCTCGTACTGCAGCGTAAAGCCGACGATATCGAACGCCGCCACGGGATCGCCGCTTTCCAGCGCGTACAGCGGGATACCGTTGTCCCGCATCTGCGCTTCCATATCCGGCCAGGGAGCGAACACCCGCTCGCACCAGGCGTCCTGCCGGGCGTTGATCAGCGAATACAGGATCTTGATGCCTAGATGCGACATGCCGATCTCATAGGAATCCGGGAAACAGAACGCAAAGCGGATATCCACCGCGTTTTTATCTTTGACCACGCTGTTCAGCTCGCCGCCGGTATAGCGGGCGGGCTTTTGCACCAACGGGAGGATTTTTTCCAGTTTTTTATCCATATGTACATACCGTCCGGAAAAGCTTAAATACTATTTCATTTTATTATACTATTATTTCCTTCATTTTGCAACAGGATTAGTTGCGGATTTTGACTTGAAATTTCAGCTTAATTAACGTAAACTATGATTAGATAAGGATAACGACTGAAAACGGAGGGGTCCGAATTGAAAAAAATCGTCTTGTTCTGCGCCGTCGCGCTGCTGTTCGCCGTGCCGCTGACCGCGCACGCGGCGGACGCGTCCGTCTGTCCCCGGTGGGGCGATATGGACGGCGACGGAAAAACGACCGCGGCGGACGCGCGGCTGATCCTGCGGCAGTCCGTCAGTCTGGAAGACTACCCGCAGGAGGCGCTGGATCGCTGCGACACGGACGATGACGAAAGGATCACCGCGGCGGACGCGCGCTTTGCGCTGCGCCTTTCCGTGGGGTTGGAGCAGTTTCCCGGCCATAAAACGGCCGAACGGCCGGAACAGCCGCCCACCTGTACGCAAAGCGGACTGACGAAGGGAACATACTGTAAGGCGTGCGGCATGACGTTCACCGTGCAGGAGACGATCCCCGCGACGGGGCATACGGAAGAGATCGACGCTGCCGTGGCCCCCACCTGCACCGAAGAAGGGTTGACGGAGGGCAAGCACTGTTCCGTCTGTAACGCCGTTCTCATAAAACAGGAATCGGTGCCCGCTACGGGGCACAAAGAAGTCATCGACCAAGCCGTGGCCCCCACCTGTACCGAAGAAGGACTGACGGCAGGCAAACACTGTTCCGTCTGTAACGCCGTCCTCGTAAGACAGGAGACGGTGCCCGCTACGGGGCACAAAGAAGTCATCGACCAAGCCGTGGCCCCCACCTGTACCGAAGAAGGACTGACGGAGGGCAAGCACTGTTCCGTCTGTAACGCCGTCCTCGTAAGACAGGAGACGGTGCCCGCTACGGGGCACAAAGAAGCCATCGACAAAGCCGTGCCCCCCACCTGTACAGAAGAAGGACTGACGGAGGGCAAGCACTGTTCCGTCTGTAACGCCGTCCTCGTAAGACAGGAGACGGTGCCCGCCGCGGGACACAAAGAAGTCATCGACAAAGCCGTGGCCCCCACCTGCACCGAAGAAGGACTGACGGCAGGCAAACACTGTTCCGTCTGCCATACCGTGCTGGCGGCACAGCAGACCGTGCCCGCCAACGGACATAAAGAAGTCATAGATAAGGCCGTGGCGCCCGCCTGCACCGAAACGGGACTGACGGAAGGCAAACACTGCCTCGTCTGCAACGCCGTGCTGGTGAAGCAGGAAACCGTTCCCGCATCCGGTCATACGGAAGTGATCGACAATGCCGTCGCAGCATCCTGTACGGCAAACGGAAAAACACAGGGCGTCCACTGCGGCGTCTGCGGCGCCGTCCTGACGGCACAACAGGTGATCCCCGCCGCAGGGCACGACTTCGTCGTCACGCCTGCCGTCGCGCCCACCTGCACGGAAAGCGGCCTGACGGAAGGAACGCACTGTTCCGTCTGCGGCGCGGTGGGCATCGCGCAGGAAGTCGTTCCTCCCGCCCACACCATCGTGATCGATCCCGCCGTGGAGGCGACGCACACCACCGACGGGCTGACCGAAGGTTACCACTGCGCCGTCTGCGATTGGGCGATCCCGCAGGAGATCGTGCCCGCCCACGGGCATACGGAACAAACGGTGGAGGCCGTCGCTCCCACCTGTACCGAGCCCGGCGCGACGCAGGGCGTGATCTGTTCCGTATGCGGTTTCGTGATCGAGGAACCGACGCCTGTTCCGGCGCTGGGGCACACGGAAGTCACGGACGCCGCCGTGGCAGCCACCTGTACGGAAACCGGATTGACGGAGGGCAAACACTGCGGCCGCTGCGGCACGGTACTGGTACCGCAGTTTGAGACGGAAAAAATGGGGCACAACCCCATCCCGCTTCCCTTCTCCGCGCCCACCTGCACCGCCTCCGGGCTGGCGGAGGGGCAGATCTGCTCCGTCTGCCGCACGGTACTGACGGAACAGGCCGTGATCCCCTCCTTCAACGATCTGGTCAACGGGCTGAAGAACGGCGGGCATACTTTCGCGACGTTTTTCAACGCCCGATCGAAGATCAATCCTCCCACCTACGCAGGCATCATGGTGATGTTCCGCAAGGAGTTCCAGAAAGCCCTCGCCGACAGCATCGGCGCGGAGACCCTGTATTCCGATCTGGAGGAGAACCGGACGCTGGATAACGACAGCTTCCCGCTGACCGGCACCCCGCTGGTAAGCCTTTTGACGGAGGCGGACGTGGCTTCCGTTACGACCGAACGGATCGCGGACGTCGATTTCATTGCCGATATTCCCGATATGTACGTTTCCGAGAACAATCTTCCCTGCGACCTGACGCCCTATAAAAACAGAGCCGTCGGCAACGTGCTGAAGATCACGGTCGACGTGCTGCCGGAACGGTATTCGGAATCCGCCGGAGAAGGCGGCTCCGCCCATATCGACAAGATATGCTCCGGCTACGGCGCGAAGCTGACGCGGATCATGGAAAATCTGCAGGACTTCAACGAGGGGGTGCTGGAAAGCGAAGGCGATATCGCTTCCGCGGCGACGGTGACCTACTATTTCGACGCCGACACCCTTGCCCCGCTGGCAGCGCGGTACAGCGTAGTCACCAATTCCGACCAGAAGATCAACGTATACAATAAAGAGGAAGACGTCGGGAAGACCGGCCCCGCGGGCTACGTGAAGTTATCCATCGTCAACAACACCGATACCTTTTACTTCTTCGACTGACGCGCGCATTTTCAAAAACCGTATTGCATTTTCCGTATTTTTATGGTAAATTGATATTTAAGAGACTTTATATCCATTGGAGGACTTTCTATGAAAAAAGCATTATCTGTCATTCTTGCCTGTCTGATGATCGCGCTGCTGCTGACGCCGTGCCTGTACGCGGCGGACAAGCCTGTGGACGCGTGTACCGCATGGGGCGATATGGACGGCGACAACAAGACGACGTCCGGCGACGCGCGGCTGGTGCTGCGGCAATCCGTCGGTCTGGAAAAATATCCGGAAGAGGCGACGCGCCGGTGCGACATTGACAAGGACAATAAGATCACTTCCGCCGACGCGCGCTTTGTGCTGCGCCTTTCGGTCGGGCTGGAGCAATATCCCGGTCACGAGATCCTTTCGGTGATCGGCAAAGACGTGACCTGCACGCAGGACGGCCTGACGGACGGCGCGTATTGCGTGATCTGCGAAAAGGAAATGATCCCGCAGGAAACGATCCCCGCCACGGGCCATAAGGAAGTGATCGACGAGGCCGTTCCCGCCACCTGCACCAAGGACGGTTTGACGGAGGGCAAGCACTGCGAAAACTGCGGCGAGGTCTTTGTTGCGCAGGAGGTCGTCCCCGCGCTGGGCCACGACGCCGTCGCCGTGGTCGCGACCGCCACGGACGTGTGCCAGGAAGCGCAGGTCTGCGCGCGCTGCGGCGAAGAGCTTTCCCCTGAGCTGAAGCACGAATTCAAGGCCGGTTCCACCGTGACGCCCGAAAAAGGGATCGAATGCACCCGCTGCCATAAAACGGCGATCCCCTCCTTCAACGAGCTGGTCAACGTGCTGAAAGCGCAGCCCCACACCTTTACCACCTTCTCCAAATCCGAAACGGAGATCTCCGATCCCAAGTTCACGGGCATCATGCTGCTGCTGAAATCCGCCTTTGAAGAAGAATTCAAGGAAACCATGGAAAAGGAAACGGACTACACCGGCATGTCCGAAGAGACGGAGGTAAACGAGTATACTTATGAGATTCTCGGTTCCGACGCCGTCAGTCTGCTGACCGACGCGGACGTGAAGTCCACCAAAACGGAAACCGTGACGGCCGTTGATTTCATCAAGAACCTGCCCGATTCCTATACCGCGACGAACAACAAGACCTACGACCTGACGGCGCTGAAGGCCAAGCAGACCGGCGACGTGCTGAAGGTCACCGTCAACGTGAAGCCCGAACGCTATTCCGACGTCAAGGATCAGGGCGGCGCGGTGGTCGTCAACAAGATCTGCTCCGACTACGGCGATATGATCTCCGCCGCGATGAACGAATTTGCCAGCATGAACGAGGACTTCATCAGGTGCGACTGCGACTGCCTTTCCACCGTTACGGTAACGTACTATTTCGACAAAGCAACGCTTTCGCCGATCGCCGCCTTCTACAGCATCGGCATGGATATCGATGAAAAAATGACCATCGATATCAGCGGCCTCGGCGACGACGCGGGCCTGTCCATTCCCGCCGCTTTGGGCAAGACCGGTTCCATCTCGTTTGACGTTGCGACAAACATTGAAAACTACTTCTTCTTTGACGAGTATTTCGCCTGATAAAGCATGAAGAAAGGGCGCCGGACGATCCGGCGCCCTGTTTTTTATGCACGTGTAAAAATGATTGAGGATCTGTCACACCGCGCAGTTGGTTTTAAGTGTTGAGCGTTGTGATAAATCACAATTGCGCACGGATGAAAACGCTTTTATTGCAACGCATGAACCGATCATGCTTTTTTTTGCATTTCCGAGGAAGAACAACACTCCTCAAAAACTCAAAACGCAGCGCTCAATACTCGTTCGGGCGTCAGCCAGAACGGAAAACGATTATTCCAGCTCAAACGCGCCGGTATACAGACTGTAATAGGTGCCCTTTTTGGCGATCAGGTCCGCGTGACTGCCGCGCTCGATGATGCGGCCGTGGTCCAGCACCATGATGGCGTCGGAATTCTGCACCGTGGAAAGCCGATGCGCGATGACGAATACCGTGCGTCCCTTCATCAGCGCGTCCATGCCCCGCTGCACCAGCAGCTCCGTGCGGGTGTCGATGGAGGAAGTGGCCTCGTCCAGGATCATCACCGGCGGGTCCGCCACCGCCGCCCGGGCAATGGAAATGAGCTGCCGCTGGCCCTGGGACAGGTTGGCCCCGTTGGCCGTCAGCATGGTGTTGTAGCCCTCAGGCAGGCGGGTGATGAAATCGTGGGCGTTGGCCAGCTTCGCCGCGGCGATGCATTCTTCATCGGTTGCGTCCAGCTTGCCGTAGCGGATATTGTCCATCACGGTGCCGGTGAACAGGTTCACGTCCTGCAGCACCACGCCGAGGGATCGGCGCAGGTCGTCCTTTTTGATCTTGTTGATATTGATGCCGTCGTAGCGGATCTTGCCGTCCTCAATGTCGTAAAAGCGGTTGATGAGGTTGGTGATGGTGGTCTTGCCCGCGCCGGTGGCGCCCACGAAGGCCACCTTCTGGCCCGGTTTGGCGTACAGCGTGATATCATGCAGCACGGGCTTTTCCGGCACGTAGGAGAAATCCACGTGGTCCAGCACCACGTCGCCGCGCAGGGGCGTGTAGGTGACGGTGCCGTCCGCCGCGTGGGGGTGCTTCCACGCCCAGTGGCCGGTATGCTCCGCGCACTCAGTGACGACGCCGTTTTCCTCCGTGCAGTTCACCAGCGTCACATAGCCCTCGTCCGGCTCCGGCTCCTCGTCGATCAGCTTGAAAATGCGGTCCGCGCCCGCCATGGCCATGGCGATGGAGTTGATCTGCTGGGAGGCCTGGTTGACCTGTCCCATGAACTGCTTGCACATGCCCAGATACGAGGCCACCACGGAGATAGACAACGGCGCGGCGAACGCGCCCACGGCGAAGATGTTCTGCAGGGAAAAGTTATTCCAGCCGTTGGTGATGATCAACCCACCCACAAAGGCCGTAACCACGTAAAGGATGTTGCCGATGTTGTTCATAATGGGGCCGAAGATATTGCTGAAGGTGTGGGCGCTTTCCATATCCTTGAACAGCACCTCGTTGACCTTGTCGAAATCCGTTTTCACGAAGGGCTCGTGGCAGAACACCTTGACGACCTTCTGACCGTTCATCATCTCCTCCACGTATCCCTCGGTCTTGCCCATGGACTGCTGCTGGCGGATGAAGAACTTGGCGGAATTGCCGCCCACGAATTTGGTGATCTGCGTAATGACGATCACGCCGACGAACACGACCAGCATCAGCGATACGCTGAAATAAAACATCACGCAAACCAGCACCAAAAGAGTGACCGCGGCGTTGAACACACTGGGGATGCCCTGAGAAATGAGCTGGCGCAGCGTGTCGATATCGTTGGTGTAGTAGCTCATGATATCGCCGTGGTTGTTGGCGTCGAAGAACCGGACGGGCAGATCCTGCATCCGGTCGAACATGCGGCGGCGCATCTTATCAAGGAAGCCCTGTGTGATGATGGCGGTGAGCTGTTCCCTGATCGTCATGGCCGTCAGCCCCACCACGTACAGGCAACCCATCACCAGTACCGCCTGCGTCACCCGCGGGAAGGTCTGTTCCCATGCGGCGGCGAAACCGGCGGCCTTGCCGATGGCCAGCCCGTCCACGATATAGCTTGTGATGGTTTCGATATACACAGCGGGCATCACACCCACCACGGCGTTGACGATGATGCAGATAAAGACGCACGCCAACTTGCCGGGATAATCTCTGAACAGCAGCTTCAAAAGCCGCCCAACAACCTTGACGTCCAGCTTCGGCTTGCCCTTGCCGACGGTCATTTTGCGGTTCATCTGTCCGGGGTTAGGCATTGTCGTCACCTGCCTTGTTCTGAGAATAGTAGACCTCCCGATAGATCTCGTTGGAGGCCAGCAGCGCGTCATGGGCGCCTACGGCGTCGATCCTGCCGTTATCCATCACCACGATCAGATCCGCGTCCTGCACGGAGGAGATGCGCTGGGCGATGATGATTTTGGTGGTGCCGGGGATCGCCTCGCGGAACGCCTTTCTGATCTTCGCGTCCGTTTGGGTATCCACCGCGGAGGTGGAATCGTCCAGAATGAGGATCTTCGGCCTTTTCAGCAGCGCGCGGGCGATGCAAAGGCGCTGCTTCTGCCCGCCGGAGACGTTGGCGCCGCCCTGCTCGATATAGGTATCGTACCGATCCGGGAAGCTCTCGATGAACTCGTCTGCGCAGGCGGCGCGGCAGGCGGCTTTCAGCTCCTCGTCGGAGGCATCCGGATCGCCCCAGCGCAGATTCTCTTTGATGGTGCCGGAAAACAACACGTTCTTCTGCAGCACCACGGACACCTGGTCCCGCAGCGCGTTCAGCGAGTATTCGCGCACATCGACGCCGCCCACTTTGACGCTGCCCTCCGTCACGTCGTACAGGCGGGAGATGAGCTGGATCAGCGTAGTCTTGCCGGAACCGGTGCCGCCGATGACGCCCACGGTCTGGCCCGAAGCGATATGCAGATCGATATCGGACAGGGCGTCGCGCTCCGCCTTTTGGGAGTACTTAAAGCTGACGTTGTCAAAATCAACGCTGCCGTCCGCCACCTCCGTGACGGGGTTTTCCGGCTCCGTCAGGGAGTTGACCTCGTCCAGCACCTCCGCGATACGCTTTGCGGAAGCCACCGCCAGGGTGACCATCACGAAGATCATGGACAGCATCATCAGCGACATCAAAAGCTGCATGGAATAGGTGAGCATGCTGGACAGCGTGCCCACGTTGAGGTAAGTGCCGCCGGAGGAGACCACCAGCTTGGCGGCAAAGAACGAGATCAGCAGCATGGAAATGTACATGCTGAACTGCATTACCGGGGCGTTGCAGGCCACGATGCGCTCCGCCGCGGTGAAATCCTTGCGGATATCATCCGACGCCCTGCCGAATTTTTCCTTTTCGTATTCCTCCCGCACAAAACTCTTGACCACGCGGATACCCTTCACGTTCTCCTGTACGGAGTTGTTCACCGCGTCGTACTTTTTGAATACGGCGCGGAACCGCGGCATGGCCTTATAGACGATGAAGCCGAGGCAGAACGCGAGGAAGGGGATGACGCCCACAAAGATCAGCGCGAGCTTTTTTCCCACCACCGTCGCCATGACGGAGGCGAAAATCAGCATCAGCGGCGCGCGCACGGCGGTCCGGATGATCAGCATGAACGCCATCTGCACGTTGTTCACGTCGGTGGTCAGCCGCGTGACCAGCGAAGCGGTGCTGAACTTATCGATATTGGCGAAAGAGAAATCCTGAATTTTATAGAACAGGTCGTGGCGCAGGTTTTTGGCGAAACCGGAAGCCGCGGTGGCGCAGAACTTGGCCGCGACCGCGCCGAAGCCCAGCGACACGAAGGCCATCAGGATCAGCAGCACGCCGTCCCTGACGATCTCGCTCATGGCGCAGCCGTCCTGGATGCCGTTGATGAGGTTTTTGGTGATCAGCGGGATGATACACTCGCAGGCCACCTCGCCCATCATCAGGACAGGAGTCAGGATGGCTTGTTTTTTATATTCCCGCACGCTCCCGGCCAGTTTGCGGATCATGCCGGGATTTTTCTGTTTCAATTGGCGTCGCCCCCTCGGACTGATCTGAGATCATTATACTCTAATGAAATACTTTCTGTAAATTATAACTGATTCAAATTTATATTTCAATACGCGAATCGGAAAAATCAAAAAAAAGACAGGGGCGGTCCCCTGTCTTATCGGATACCGTCCCTCTGCTTTTTTATACGATAATATGTCCGCTGCCGCCGCAACCGGAGCAGATCTTGAAGGGAACGCCGCCGCAGGCCATGCATGTCACCTGCGCGGGGACCGTCGTGGGCATCATCATTCCCGTAATCGGATCTATCCGGTATGTCGTCTGCGTTCCCCAGGTCCTTCCCGAGCCGCCGCAGACGGTGCAGGTGGTATGGCCCGTACCGGCGCACACCGGGCATGTGATCGTTTTGGGCCCGGTGGAGTGGTTGGTGGAGGGTTCCTCGGAGGGGTTCGAGGTGGGTTCCTCGGAAGGTATTGTGGAGGGCTCCTCGATGGGGTCGCTTTTGCCGGGAACAAAGCCGTTGTCGCTGGGGCCGTCGTATGCGAGCGTTCCGTCCGGTTCCAGATCAAAATCGTCGCACTTGCTGCCCTCGGGATACGCCTTTTCATGCGTGAGATATACCGCCGAAGAATCCGGCGAAAACTCGACCGTCGCGTTAAGCGCTTTTTGGAACAACAGCAGCGAGCAATGATAATCGTTATTGTAATACTCCGGGACAAGGTCGGGATAGGTCCCGCCGCCCACAAGCGTTTTGTCGCTGCCGGTGTGATTGGTCACCACCTTACCGTTGATACGGGCACCAAAGGCGCCGTCGACGTTTTTCCCTCCCACCGAGCGCGAAACGGAAACGGCGTCGATGTCGAGCGCAAGCCAGCAGATCAGGCACGGCGGCGCGTAAACGTCCGGGGAATCACCGTAGGTGTAAACGTCAAAGCTCATACGTTTTCCGTTGACGAAAAACGCGTGCAGCACCTTGTCGTCGTCCGTTTTGGGATATCCCTCCACGTTCTCGATCTTGTAAAACGTGTCAAGTTTAACCGAAACACGCAGGATCAGACGGGCGTCGGCGGAGGTGATTTTGCCGTCGATATCCGCGTCGGCGGAAAGAAATCTTTGGGTATCTTTCTCCATTTTTTCCAACCCGACGGAAGCGCGCAGCGCGAGACGCGCGTCGGCCGCCGATATCGCGCCGTCATTGTCGACGTCGCCGATCTCATAGGCAGGAAGCCCTCCCGCATAAGCAAAGACGGTAAAAAGAAGGCAGGCAACAAGGAACACAGATATCAGCTTTGTGAATCTTCCATTCATTTTGTCGATCTCCTTTTTTTCATAATATTTCAGCCGGCAGAAACAGCTTTTTTTATCATTATACAATCTCTGAAACGATATTGCAAGATAATAGACAAAAAAGAGAAAAAAGATACAAAAAAAAACAGGGGAACGTCCCCTGTCCTCGTTTATCAGTACAAGGCGTCCGCCTCCATCTTGTTTACCCCGATCCGCAGCGCGAAGCGGCCGGTACGGTCCGGCACGATCACGTATTCCCGGCACAAAAAGCCGGGGATCAAGCTGAAGATCTCCGCCGGTTCGTCCTTGGCAAAGCTCCCCTTTTTCACTTCCACCTTTGCCTGTTCCGCGATCACGGGCAGCACGTACCGGGCGTGGGCCGCAAGGCCCGGGGACACGCGTCCCTCGATAACGAAGACGTCTTTGGTCAGCTTGTATTGAAGCGTACAGCCACCCGCCGCTTCCAGATGCCGGTGCGCTTCGTCGCACAGGAAGGCGTCAACGTGAACGGCGACGGCGTTTTCCGTCTCTTTGGCCTGCATCGTCGCGCCGAGATCGAAATACTGCGCCCAGCGCTTGCCCTGCAGCGTGGCTTCGATGCGCGGGCAGACGGACCGCAGCCCCTCTTTTGTTATGGAAAGCTGCTGGTTCAACGGCTCCGCCATGCCCTCCTCCGCCATGGAACAGGCGACCACCGGGCCGCAGTCCTTGTGCCACAGCAGGCTGATGACGCCGCCGGAGGCCCTTGCCCCCTTGCGCACGGGCAGGTCGTTGGCGGTGATATCCGCCCGCCAGTCCCCCATCGCCAGACGACAAGTTGCCAGTTCAGGATATTCCGTTAACGGCGCAGGCCTGTCCGAGGGCAGCGGCACACGAGGAAAGCAATATAAACCGCCATCCAACGCCCCCGCCAGCGCCTTGGCGTGGCTGAAGGTGTGGTGGACGCAGGGCGGCTCCCCCCGGCGATGATAGTCCGGCCCGCCGTACAGCAGCCCGCCGTGGGTGCAGGCTTTCAACTGCGCAAAATTGCGCCAGGCGGCCTCGGCAAAGACGGGGTCGTCCTTTCCCAGCCGGAACAGCGCGTCCGTGCAGCCGTCGGTGGTACGGCTGCCCCACCAGGTCCACTTAAAGCTTCGGCTGCCGACGCTGTTGTCCCAAGCGCCGTCCGGCAGCATCCACGATAGATGCGTGAAATACAGCTCTTTTATTTTAGCAAGCGCGGCGGCGTCCCCCACGGTGAGGGCATAACGCGCCAGCGACGGCAGCGTTTCCTCCGCGTTGTAACCGCCCGCGTCCACGGCGGCGCAGCCCTTGGGGGTGCGGGCGTCGGCTTTGCCGCCCTCGCCGCACAGCAGGCCGTTTTCCGTAACGCAGGAAAGACAGTGACCCGCCAGTTCCCCGGCCAGCGCAAGATATTTCTGTTCGCCGAAATACCGCCCCAACAGCGCCATAGCGCAGGCGTTGGCGGCGTAGTAGTTCAGGTGGGCGGATCGTTCCGAAGTGAGATGGATGGACAGCCACTCCCCCATTTTGCGCAGGCGCGCTTCCCACGCCGTTTTTTTGGCAGCGGCCAGCAGGCCGCCGTGGTAATACAGCGCGTCGTGCAGGGCAATAGCGCCGAACACGGTGGTGCCGTTCCAATCGGAATTGGGGTCGTTATACATGCTGCCGTCGTCGCACAGCAGGTTTTCGCCCCACGCGAAGGCCTTTTCAGCGGCGCGGAGGTATTTTTCCTGCCCTGTCAGCTCCGCCGCGCACAACAGCGGATAGGCCGCCTCATGGCAGCGGCCGTGGATACGCCCGCAGGCAGGGCACAGGACGCCGCCGTCAAAGACGGGACGCCCCGGATCGTCAAGCTGCAAGTCCGCCAGCGCGTCGCACCACGCCAGCAGAAGGTCCGTTATTTCCTTTTTGATTATTCTCTCTTCCCAAAGCATATTTAATAATCGGATTCGCGTTACAAACGCCGCTGAGGCAGCGTGCTACAATCATAACAGCATCCGGTCGTTGTCGAAGGACCGGGCGGTTTTTTGTTTGAACAATTCCATCAGGTCCGTCACGGACATGCCTTCGCGCTCTTTCTCTTCCAACGACAGCACGATCTGCCCGGCGTTCATCATCACGGTGCGGCTGCCCAAAGATAAGGCGGAGGCGATGTTGTGCGTCACCATCAGGCAGGTGATCTTCTGCTCGGC
Organism: Clostridia bacterium; assembly: GCA_017428085.1. Taxonomy (GTDB): domain Bacteria; phylum Bacillota; class Clostridia; order Oscillospirales; family Acutalibacteraceae; genus RUG806. The sequence continues at coordinate 79,267 of JAFRRP010000080.1, forward strand.
GACGATTTGGCGCGTCAGGTCCAGCACCTTTTCCGCCGTGGCGGGGTCCAGCGCCGCCGTGTGCTCGTCCAGCATCAGCAGCTTGGGCGTCACCACCGTCGCCATCAGAAGAGTGAGCGCCTGCCGCTGGCCGCCGGAGAGCAGCCCCACCGGCGCTTTCATGCGGTCCTCCAGCCCCAGACCCAGCTCCGCCAGCCGTTCCCGGAAGCTCTCGCGTTCCTTTTTCGTCACGCGGGAAAAGGGTGACATGTGCTCCGACGCCCGCAGGAACGCCAGCGCCAGGTTCTCTTCAATGGAAAGGTGCGGCGCGGTGCCCTTCAGCGGGTCCTGGAACATCCGGCCGATGTATTTGCTGCGCTTATGCTCCGGGCGGTAGGTGATATCCTCCCCGTCCAGCAGGATCTTTCCGCCGTCCGCGAAGTATGTGCCGCCGATCAGGTTGAACAGCGTGCTTTTGCCCGCGCCGTTGGAGCCGATGACCGACACGAAATCGCCGGGATCCAGATGCAGCGAAACGCCTGTCAGCGCCCTGCTCTCGTTGACGGTGCCGGGGTTGAAGGTCTTTGACACGTTGATGACGTCAAGCATCGCCCGTCGCCTCCTCTCTGCGCCCGGCCGCCTTCTGTCTTTGGAACGCCAGGTGCTTTTTGACCGTCGGCGCGGCGATGGCGGCGGCGACCACAAGAGCCGTGATCAGCTTGAGGAAATCCACCGGAACGATCTTCGTGTAGAACACGATGGCGTAGATGAAGCGGTAGATGACGGAGCCCACCACCACGGCGATGATGCCCTTGAGCACCGAACGCCTGCCGAGGACGGTCTCGCCGATGATCAGGCACGCGAGGCCGATCACGACGATGCCGGTACCGGAGTTGATATCCACCGTCTTCTGGTACTGGCCGACCATCGCGCCGGAAAGCGCGGTGAGGGCGTTGGCGATACACAGCCCCAGCGTGATCGTGAACGTGGTGTTGACGGAGCTGGCGCGGACCATGTCCCGGTTGTCGCCGGTGGCGCGGATGGAAAGCCCCAGCCGCGTGCCGAGGAACCAGTACAACAGCGCGCCCGCCGTCACCGTCACGCCGGCGGCGAGGATCAGCTCATACCAGTCGCCGCCGAAGCCGGTATCCTTCAGCATGGTAAAGATCGTGGCCTTGCCAAGCAGGCTCTTGTTGGAGCTCCAGCCCATGGCCATCAGGTTGATGGTATAAAGGCCGGTATTGGTGACGATGCCCGCGAGGATCGACGGCACACCGAGGCGCGTCTGCAAAAACGCGGTGACGAACCCGGCGCACGCGCCCGCCGCCATGGCGCAGAGCAGGGCGGCCACGGGGTGCCCCGCAACCGCGGCAGTGACCGAGACGGCCGCGCCGAGCACGAAGCAGCCGTCGGTGGTCAGGTCGGCGATATCAAGGATGCGGTAACTGAGGAACAGCGCCATGGCGACCAGCGCGTAAAGGAACCCCAGCTCCAGCGCGGTTTGAGAGATGAGCAGCATAGTTTATCTTATTCTTCCGTGGTCTGCACCTCTACCAGCTCGCCCATGGTACCGAACATGCTGTAATCGGCGTTCAGCGCGGCGGCGGTCTCGGTGTTGACGGTGATGATGCCGCCGTCCATCAGGTAGAAGTCCTCCAGCGCGGCCATGCCGGCGGAAGCGGCCTCGAAGGCCAGGTCGGCGGTGCGGGTGCCGAGATCGGTGTAGTTCACGCCGCAGGTGGCAAACGCGCCGTTGCGCACGAAGGAATCCGCGCCGGTGTAGTGCGGGATGCCCGCTTTGGCAAGGTCCTCATAAATGGCGAGCTCCGCGGCCATGATGACGTTATCGGTGGGAGTGAAGATCGCGTCCACGTCCGCGGCGATCAGCGCGGTGGCGGCCGCCACGACCTCGTCGTTGGTATTGGCGGTCTGCTCGGTATAGGCGATACCCTTGGCGTCCAGATACGCTTTGGCTTCCTCGATGGGCTTGGCGGAGTTGGTCTCGGAGAGCGAGTACAGCAGGCCGACCTTCGCGGCATCCGGATTCTGCGCCAGCATCATGTCCATGATGAACGCGGTGTTCAGCGCGTCGCTGGTGCCGGTGACGTAGTCGATGCCGGTCAGCTCGGCGCCTTCGGGATCGGAGACCGCCGCGAAAATGACCGGCGTTTTGCTCTCCTCCGCGGCCAGCGCCGTCACCTGGGCGGCCATGGTGGCAATGGGGATGATGGCGTCGACCTTGTCTGCGATGGCCTGATCCGCCAGCTGCTTGAGCACGGTCTGGTCGTTCTGGCCGGAGGTGATCTCCACCTGTACGGTCACGCCTTTCTGCTCGCCGAGGGCTTCCAGCTCCGCCTTGATGGCGTTGGCGATCTCGTCCAAAGAAGCGTGGTCAAGCTGCTTGATGACGGCAAATTTGTAGCTGTCCTTCGCGGCGGGATCGCCCGCTTCGGTCTCGGCGGTATCCGCCGCGGTCGTGGTGGTGTCGGTGTTGTTCCCGCCGCAGGCGGCAAGGCCCAGCACAAGGGCGAAGGTGAGGAGGATGCCGATGACGGCAAGTACTTTGCGGTTGAGCTTCGTGGTTTTCATGGTGTTTTTCCTTTCGTGATAAAAAAGATTTTTTTATCAAGAACCTTCGAGGTTGGCGGCGGGCCCGGGAAAAGAAAAAACCTGTCCTACAAACATAGGACAGGAGAATCACTCTTCTGCGGTACCACCTAATTTTACTCTCGCTTTTGCGAAAGTACCCTCTGCTCACGTACTGACATACGCGATCCGCTGTAACGGGCGGCCCCGTCTCCCCTACTGACTTTCGCGTTCGGTTTGCCCTCACAAGTCCATTCACCGGAATTCACTTTACCGCAATCACACCAAACGCGGCTCTCTGAAAAGTTACCGACCGGCTACTACTCTTGCTCTTCGGTTCTCAATATGGCTGCATTGTAACACCGTTAAAACCGTTTGTCAAGCCCTTTTTGCATTTTCTTTTTCGCGAAATCGGGATTTGACAATACGGCGGGACCGTAGTATATTATACGCGTAACGATATGATCTATCCGGTCGAGGTGCATTGCCATGAAAAAAATGATTTCCGTGATCCTGGCGTGTCTGCTGCTGGCGCTGCCGCTGTGCGTTACCGCCTACGCGCTGCCGCTGAGCGACGGGACCGCCAAGCTGAACCGACAGTTCCAAAACGGCCGGTACGGCGATTACGACTACGTGTTCTTCTCCCCCGTCAAAGGAGAAGATGATCCCGTAAAATACCCGCTGACGGTGTGGCTGCACGGCAGGAATTCCGGCGGCTATCCCCGGGCGCAGCTGGAACGGTATGCATTCTCCAACTGGGCCAGCGACGAATACCAGGCGCGGTTTGAGAACGCGGGCGGCTGCTTTTTGCTGTGCCCCCGCGCTTCCGTGGGCGACAAAAACGAATGGGACAACGGCAAAAAGGGCGATCTGAAGGCCATCATTGACGGATTTATCGCGCAAAACGCCGACCACATCGACACGTCGCGGGTGTATCTCGCGGGGTATTCCACCGGCGGCACCATGGTGTGGAACATGTTGACCGCGTACCCGGGGTTCTTTGCCGCGGGGCTGCCGCTGGCGGCCATCGGCCAGCCGACGGCCAGCGGGCTGAAAAAGCTGACGGACGTCTCCGTGTGGGTCTTCACCAGCGACAACGACCCCTACATCATCAACGAGACAGGCGACGTAAAGCCGAACTTTGACTATCTGTGCGGCGTCTCCCACCGCCCCGACGGGCTGCGGATGACCTCCTTTACCGAGGCGTTCTTCGCCGACGGGACCAAAAAAACGGACGGCGGCAAGTTGGCGGACGACGCGGAGCACTACATCTGGGAAAGCGTGACCTACGATATGTTCATGGAGGACGGCGTAACGCCCTACAAATGCGCCACGACGATAGACGCCGACGGGAACGTACTGACCTTTTCTCCCGGGCAGGCGCTGATCGCGTGGCTGTCGCGGCAAACCAACGAAAAGGCGGACAACGGCAAAGTCAGCCTGCTGACAAGACTGTCGCTGTTTTTCAAGCGGCTGATGCAGCTGATCCGGGAAATGTACAGCTTCATTCTGGGGTAATGATATTATCGTTAACTACAACAAAGGAGACCGTTCCAAGGGGAAACGGCCTCCTGTTTTTTGTGCGGATAATCAAAAAAACAATACTGTTTCAGAAGAAAACAACTTTCTCAAAACTCAATACTTCGTCGGGCGTCAGTTCTACGATCCCAGCTGCCCCGGCAGCACCAGCTTTTCCTTCGGGGGGAACTGCGCTTCGTACGCTTCAAAATCAGCGGGGTCCCGTTCCGCGCAGAAGTAGCCTTCCGGCGGCGCGTATTCTCCCGTCACCCCGTCCAGATAGCCGGGGACCAGCTCTTTGCACAGGAAAAACGAATCGTCCGCGCCCTCCGGCAGGTCATGGTACCGAAGGCCGAATTCCCTTGCGAAGGTAAAACCGCTTTTGCCGTAAAAGGCGATATTGCCCTCAAAGCACAGCGCCGGGCAGCCGTACGCCGCCGCCTTTTCCAGCGTGTAATCGAGCAGCATTTTGCCGTAGCCCTGCCGCTTGTACGCCGGGGCGATACAGATGGGCCCCATGGTCATGATAGGGATATCCCTGCCGTCGTCCGCCTTGATAAAGGCGCGCACAAATACGTTCTGCCCGATCAGAACGCCGTCCTTTTCCATCACGAAATCCAGCTCCTTCACGAAAGCCGGATTTTTCCGCAGACGGCGCAGCACGTAATGCTCCGTGCAGCCGGGGCGGTAGACGTTCCAAAACGCCTCACGCACAAGATTTTCCACCGCGCGGTGATCCTCCTCCCGCTCCGGGCGGATCACGATATCCTCTTTCATTTCATACCTCCGTTCACAATGGCGGCGTAAGTTTCCTCCGGGATCATGGGCGAGCCGATCTGCTCCAGCAGCGTATCGTCAACGGTCCCCGTTTCGGCATACCGCTTTCCCGCCTGCCGCACCAGGGCCAGCCGCGGCACGGTAACGGAAGATGCCTCCGGCGCGTTAAACATGGGGCTTTCCGGCACGGTGATGACAGTGGGATCGCCGGGGAACATGTTCCGGAACTGCGCCACGGCGGGCTCAAAGTTGTGGCGGCTGTTGGGGAAGCCGCAGCCGCAGATCATCAGGAAGCGCAGCCGCGAAACGTCCGCCTGCCCCACGTGGACGTAACGGTCGCCCGCCTTTCGCATGGCCATGCCGGAAAGGGGCAGCGTACGGTCCATCAGCGCTTTCAGCGGCGCCGGCATCCCGTAGCAGTACAGCGGAAAGCTGAACAGCAGCAGGTCGCTGGCCAACATCTCATCCAGGATGGCCCGCATGTCGTCGTTATGGATACACGCGCCGCCGTTTCGCATGCAGGTAAAGCAGCCGGTGCAGTATTCGATATGCCGGTCGATCACGTGGACGGTCTTTACCTCCTGCGGGGCGGCCTCGATCATGCCATCCAGAAAGGCGCGGGTGACGTGCATGGTGTCGCTGTTATCCCGCTTGGGGCTGCCGTTCAATACCAGTATTTTCATCCGTATCGCTCCTCATTTCTGCGGATCCATCCGTCCAGGAACCGCAGTTGTTCCTCCGTGTGGAACCAGTGTTCGCCGCCCTCCATGACCGTGAGACCGGCATGGTGTTTTTCCGCAAAGGCGCGGACCGTTTCCGCCGGGATCAGCTCGTCCCCGCCGGCGTATAAGATCTGCGTGGGCACGCTCCATTCGATCGGTCGGCGGCGGACGAAATCGAGATACTCCCACGACAGCGTTTCACCGAAATCGGTGGAGATCGTTCCCTTTTTCCGCAGCTCCGTTTCCGTTACGTTCGCCCAACGCATCATATCGGCGATCATCCGTTCCATATCCACAAGGGGCGAAATAAAATATGCCCGCCGGATCAGCCCGCTGAGGTCCGCGTGCAGGCAGAAAAACGCGCCGATACTGTTGGCGACCAGGACGACGCCGTCCGCACGGGCTTTCAGTTCCCGGACCGCCGTATGGATCTCTTTCCCCGCCTCCCACGGGACGGCGGACCGGTAATCCGGCCCGGTCACCTCATAGCCGGGAAAAAGCGGTTTGTAGCGTTCGCATTCCGACGCGCTGCCGCCCTTACCGTGGACGTATATTACCGCGTCCATCACGTTTGCTCCCTTATGCTTTCCGTTGTCCGAAACGCCTCGGCAGACAGCGTGAACCGCGGTCCTTCCTCGCCCGTTTCCCCGTTGGGGACGAACCCGCATTTGGCAAGGACCCTTTGGGAGGCAAGGTTGCCGGGGTCCGTTTCGGCTTCCACCGCCGTCACACCCGACTGTTGAAAGGCCCATCGCAGCGCCGCTTCGACCGCCTCCGTGGCATAGCCCCTGCCCTGATATGCTTCCATGATCCCGTAGCCGATCTCCGGCACGCCGTTCGCGTCAAGCCCCTTGAAGCACAGGTCGCCCACCGGCGTTCCGTCCTTTCGCTCGATCGGCCACATGGCGTACCAGTCCCACAGGGCAGGGTTTTTCAGGCAGCCCTGCAGCATCTCCGTATAGGCCTTTTGCAGTTCCGCGTCAGGTTCGGCGGCAATGGCCGCCTCCATCTGCTCTTTCGACGCGGGATAGATTATCAACCGTTCCGTTTCGACCGTCATGGGTCCTTCTCCTTTGCGGTTCATCCGGTTATCGCGTATGACAGTTTGGATAAGATAAGGATAATCGAAAAACTGAAATACGCGGCGCAAAACGAAATCGCCCGGAAAGGCGATCTCGTTTGATATGCGCGGCGCCGTCAGCAATCAGAGTTGTTGACCGCTTTGGCGATCATGTAATAGAAGCCCAGCGCGGTCAGCAGGGGCATAAACCGTTCCAGCAGCTTGCCGAAGAACAGACGGGTCCGCGCGCCCTGCTCGTCCGCCTCATAGTCGTTCCACTCATCCGGCGGGGCGTATTTCACGCAGATGCAGTCCTGATAGTCGTTGTAACCGCCCTCGCTGATGGTGGAGGCGCCGCTGGCCACGATATCGTTGAACAGCTTCTGCTTTTCGTCGTAGCGCTTGGGATTTGCCAGCGAATACTCCCCTTTTCTTAAATTGGCCTTCCAGAACCGCCAGGAGATCTCCGAACGCTTGATGTTGGCCAATTGCTCCTCCGTCTCCGCGGCGGCCTTGGCGTTTTTCCAGTACCGGTCGATCTGCGCGACCTGCCTGTCGGTCAGCTGCATACTGTCCTTGGAACCGAAGTAGATCTGCAGATGGCCGTCTTTGTTGCCTGCGTATTCGGTGTACATATCCAGCGCGGCGCGGATGTTCTTCCAGCCGGGGCCGTAATAGGCCTCCAGGAAGCCGTCGATCTCGCTGTCGATATCGCAGTAGGGGTCCTGCAGGCACTTGGCGATCATGTAGGCGCGCAGCTCGCCGAACTCCGTATCGCAGGAATCGATATAATAGTTGCCCTCCTCGTAGACGCCCCTGACGTTGTTCTCGTAGAACACCTGGATGTTGCGCCGGATCACGCCGAAATCCGGGAACACGGTGCAGGTATGGGCGTAGTTGGTGGTGTAGTCCCACACGTAGATACGGCCGCAGATCTTCGACCAGTCGCTGAGGTCCTTCATCAGGTCGGCGTTCTGCGCGCAGAACGGGTCGTCCAGCGCGTGGGCAAAGCAGCATTCGATGGTACACAGGCGCACGATCACGTTGTCCCGCGGGGCAATGCCCGTGGGCGCCTTGCGGGTATACTGGTAGGCGAAGGTGTCGATGGCGATGTTGTCGTAGCCCGCCTCCTTCACCGCGTCCGCGATCTGGTTGACGAAGTGGATCATGGTGGCGGACTGCACGCCGCCGTGGGCCTCCTCAAACGCCTTGCAGCGTTCGCACTCGCAATAATTATAGTTGTCGTTCTGGGTGACGGAAATGATCTGCACGGAAGCGTTGGGGTCGTGGTGCGCCGCCGCGATGGCCAGCACGTTGCGCTTGGCGATCTCCAACACGTCGGGGTTGGTAAGGCAGGGCTGGTCCGTAGTGCGCTCGCCGTCGTGCAGCGCCAGATATTCGGGATGACTGTCCTTAAAGCTTTCCGTCTCGCAAAGGCCGCACATGGTATGGCAGAACCCGCCCAGATAGTTGACGGAGCCCCCCATCTCGGCGGGAAGCGCACGGTACGGGCCGCCGTTGAGACCGTTGGCCATGGAATACTCCCAGTCGCGGGGGCTGCGCCAGTCGGTATCCGTATACTCAAAGAACGGCTCGTACACGATATCCGTATCGGCGGGGACGGCAATGCTCTCCGCCGTTGGCAGCACGGTGATTTTGGAGGTATACACCTTTCTGCCGCAGAACTCCTCCAGGAAACGGTACGCGCCTGCCTGCAGGCCGCGCACACCCGTGCCGTTGATGTGGATATTGCCGTCGATGGCTTTGATCCGGTAGCCGTTGACCGCCACGCCGGACACGTCCGCGGCAGACGCCGCGCCCACGGCGATATAATGCTCCGCCGCGGAAGCGACCACGGCGATCTCCGTGCCGAACACCTCCGTCAGCACGGTCTTCAGCTTGTCGGCCGCGAAGCTCTCATACGAGGTGGGCGACGCGGGGATAAGAATGGTCCAGGTTCCGTCCACGGTGATCCCCTCCTGCGCAAAGGCCAGCGGCAAAGCCGAAAACAGCAGGCAGACCGCCAGCACGATGCAGATGATTTTTTTCATAACGATTCCCCTTTTTTTGCTGAACTGATAAAGCGGCGTTATGACCGCAGCGCTTATCTGTTACATAGTAGCACAGTCATTTATATAATGCAACCCATTTTCGTGAGATTATCGACAGACGACGGAAAAAATTTTCACATAAAATGCTTGACAAGTCGGTTTATTCATGATAAACTAAAAACGAAGTTTATTTACAATAAACCACTTTCACAAACGAAAGGATGATACCGATGGCGGATATGGAACTGGGCGAGGTACAGGCACGGTTTGCCGATCTTGTATGGGAGCATGAGCCCATCACATCCGGCGAGCTGGTAAAGCTGTGCCAGAAGGAACTGAACTGGAAAAAGCCCACCACCTACACGGTGCTGCGCAAGCTGTGTGAAAAAGGAATATTCCAAAACGACAACGGCACGGTGAGGGCCGTTGTCAGCCGGGAGGATTTCTATTCCGCCAAGAGCGAACGGTTCGTGGAAGAGACCTATCACGGTTCCCTGCCCGCCTTCGTGGCGGCGTTCATGAGCCGCAAGACGCTGTCCGACAGCGAGGCAGAGGAGATCCGGCGGATGATCGACGCGTACCGGCGTGGACAATGACCGGTAGCGCGGCACATAACCCAAGGAGACCGACGTATGACGACGTTATTTTTAACGCTATTGAATATGAGCGTGACGGCGGGCGTCACGGCGCTGGCAGTGATGCTGGCCCGGGCGGCGTTCAAAAAGCTGCCGAAGTGGCTGACCTGCCTGCTGTGGGTGCCGGTGGGGCTGCGGCTGGCGCTGCCCTTTACATGGGAAAGCGCTTTGAGCCTGATCCCGCGGGCCTCTACCGTGCGGGAGACGGTAGGACAATTTACAGAAACGGCGGGAACGGCGTCACCCGCTCCCGTCGCCGGCAGCACGGAATATTTCGCCGTTTCCAATTTTATTCCGCCGACACCGGTTTCCGTTCCGGCAGCAAAACCCTTCGACTGGCTTTCGCTGTTTACGGCGATATGGCTTGCGGGCGCGGCGGCGATGCTCTGCTATCTGATCGTCAGCGCCCTGCTGCTGAAACGGCGCGTTGGCGCTTGCGTTGAGACCGAACCGGGCGTGTTCGTCGCGGACGGGCTCGCCTCCCCCTTCGTACTGGGGGTGTTCCGCCCGAAGATCTATCTGCCGCCGTCGCTGGACGCGGCGCAGAGAGAGATGATCCTCGCCCACGAACGGGCGCACCTGAAACGGCGAGACCATCTCATCAAGCCGTTGGCGTTTTTGCTGCTGTCCGTTTACTGGTTCAACCCGGTGCTGTGGGTCGCCTACGCGCTGCTGTGCCGGGATATCGAGCTGGCCTGCGACGAGAGGGTAATCCGGGACATGGACCGGGAGGACCGGGCTTTCTATTCCCGGACGCTGCTGGACTGCGGCAGGCAGCGCAAATCCATCGCCGCCTGCCCTGTGGCCTTCGGGGAAGTGGGCGTAAAAGAAAGGGTGAAAAACGTGCTGAATTATAAAAAACCGGCGTTCTGGATCATTCTGATCGCCGTGATCGCGGGGATCGCATTGGCGGTGTGCTTTCTGACCGATCCGAAGACGGAGAAGCCGAAGGACGCCTATCGCGCAACCTTGACCGACGGCGTTGACGACGAATCGCTTGACGCAAGAATCTTTGCGGCCATGCAAGCCCAAAGCAGCAGCAAATACCTGGAGGGAGAATGCTACACCGAGGCGCATTACGTCTTCGATACGGAGGAAAAGGACGAAAAAACCGTGGTCTACGCGCTGGTGCGGGAGTGCTGGTTCGGGTTTGTCAACGGTTATTTCACCGAGGTCAGCGGCGGCCAGCGCCCGATGGTGTTCACCTTTGACGGCGACAGCTGCGAGATCGACGAGGCAGAGGACGGCGGGAGGTACGGGGAATCCGTCGAAACGCTGTTCCCGACACAATACGCCGATGAGATCCTGAAGCACGGCGACCGGTATAACGACGCGCTGTGGAATGACCTGACGGAACAGGCAAAAGCATACCTGAAATCCATCCGGCGAAGCGGCGCTGTCGTCTGCAAAACAAGCGAAGCGGGGCTTTCCACCCTGTCCGACCACGGCGTATCCGTGGAGGTCAGCAATATTCTGATCAATATGCCGCTGCTGTCGGATTACCCCTTCTACGGCACGCAGGAAAAGATCGAGGACGGTGTGCGGTATGTGTACAGCACCGCTTATGACGCACAGACCGGACAGATCACCTATTTGAAATATATCTACGGTGAAGATCCCGATGCCCCGAAGCAGAAGATCATAATCGACGCCGCCACAGGGGAGATACTGTTCAACTATTCCGCGCCGGTGGGGCCGGTAGAAAAAGGAAAGGACATACAGATAGACGTGGACTGGATCGACGCGGCAAAGATCGACGAGAGGGTGTGTGACGTGGACGGGGACGGCACGGAGGACCGCTGCGTAATGAGCTACGGCTCCACCAGCGGGCTGTTCACCTTCTATCTCACCGTGATTCCCACAGGAGCAGACGCGCCGAAGTACCAGAGTATCTTTTTGACGGATTGGTCCGACCTGTCGTTTGCAGAACCGAAAAAAGACATGGATTTATATGTCAGAGCCCGGAATCCGCTCGATCTCACAGACGAAAAGCTTTACCGGGTATTGATCGAAAACGGCGAACTGGTCCTGCGCGGCGACGGGGACGATATGCCCCACTGGGGAGGAGAAGCGCAGACGCTCCGGGTGCAGGCGCTGCAAAAACAATTCCCCGGGCTGTTCACGCTGAACGCCAAAAAGGGGCTGGACGTGTACGTATGGCCCTGGGCCGACGGCTATTGCGGCTGGGTGACGGAGCATCAAAAAGACCATACGGACGAACAGATGGTCGAGCTGCTGCTGGGACAGGACGGGGCGATCCTTGCCGGGCGGAATATGCTGACGACGGAGGACCTCAAAGCGATCCTCTCGTTTTATGACCTGCCGGCGGAAAAAGTCACCGTCGTTCCCTTCCAGAACCCGGTTTCCAGCTACCTGTGGGCGCAGGACGGCAAGATCATCGACGGCAGCGTGACGGTGGAAGACCTGCGGGAGATGCTGGGGTTGTAACAGGAAGTCGTGAGTCGTAAGTCGTAAGTCGTGAGAGGTCCTCTGGACGAACCTATGGATAATATGCGAAAACAACTTTTTCTTAAGACTTACGACTTACGACTGGCGACTGAAAAACATTTTTCCTCAAAAAATGTTTTTCTCCTTGACTTGCCCTTCTCTCAATGGTATAATAGGAAAAACTTTAAGCGATACAGAGAGATCGGCAAGGGCAAGACGCATAGCGGCGAGAGAATAACGAAGGTATGATTCTGCCCTTCCGGAACGGCGGGGCAGTTTTTTTCTTTTTTCAACGGAGGGCGGACCATGCAGGGACAGACGGCAAAACTCACGGTGTTTCAATCAGACGCGCTTCCCTTTTTCTCCCCCGCTGTCAACGCGGATCTGCTTCCCGTCGGCGCTGAATATACCGTTTTCCCCGGTTTTTGCGACGTGCACGTGCACTTCCGCGAGCCGGGTTTTTCTTATAAAGAGACGATCCGCACCGGCTCCCTTGCGGCGGCGCGCGGCGGCTATACGGACGTGTGTACCATGCCCAACCTCTCCCCCGTACCGGACAGCCCGACGCATTTACAGGAGCAGTTGGATATCATCGACCGGGACGCGGTGATCCGCGTACACCCCTACGGGGCGATCACCGTGAACGAAAAGGGCGAAACGCTCGCCGATCTTACCGGGATGGCCAAGGACGTGATCGCCTTCTCCGACGACGGGCGCGGCGTGCAGAGCGAAGAGATGATGCGGGAGGCCATGTTAAGGGCAAAATCCCTCTACAAGATCGTCGCCGCCCACTGCGAAGACAACAGTCTGCTGCGCGACGGCTATATCCACGACGGCGTTTACGCCAAAACCCACGGGCACAAGGGCATTTGCAGCGAAAGCGAATGGAAACCCATTGAGCGCGACCTGCGCCTTGCCAAAGAGACCGGCTGCGCCTACCACGTGTGCCACATCAGCGCCAAAGAGAGCGTGGCGCTGATCCGGCGCGCCAAGCGCGAGGGCGTGGACGTGACCTGCGAGACCGCCCCCCACTACCTGCTGCTGGACGAGACCGATCTACAGGAGGACGGGCGCTTCAAGATGAACCCGCCCCTGCGGGGCCAGGCCGACCGGGAGGCGCTGCTGGAAGGCCTGACCGACGGCACCATCGACATGATCGCCACCGACCACGCGCCCCACAGCGCGGAAGAAAAGGCGAAGGGACTGCAAGGGAGCGCCTTCGGCGTGGTAGGGCTGGAGACCGCCTTCCCGGCGCTGTACACGGGGCTGGTGAAGACCGGGATCCTATCACTGGAAAAGCTGATCGAGCTGATGGCGGTCAACCCCCGCAGACGATTCGGCATCCCGCTGGGCGGAGCCTATACCGTGTGGAACCTGAACGAATCCTTCCCCGTGGACCCGGCGGCGTTCCTGTCCAAAGGCAGGGCCACGCCGTTTGAGGGGATGACGTTTTACGGCAGGGGTTACCTGACGGCAGCGGACGGGAAAATCGTTTATCAGCAGTAGCGCGGCACCTCAGTGCCGCTATCGGCAAATAGTATTCTTTCAGTACATAGATCAGGAGCGGCACTGAGGCGCCGCGCTACCAATAAAATCACAGAGGTACGAGAAAATGAGCAAAAGGACAGACGTGAAAAAGGTATTGATCATCGGCAGCGGGCCCATCGTGATCGGGCAGGCGGCGGAATTCGACTACGCGGGCACGCAGGCGTGTCTGGCGCTGAAGGAGGAGGGGTACGAGGTCATCCTCTGCAACTCCAACCCCGCCACCATCATGACGGACACCTCCATCGCGGACAAGATCTACATGGAGCCGCTGACGCTGGAATATATCGCCAAGATCCTGCGGTATGAGCGCCCGGACGCCATCGTGCCCGGCATCGGCGGGCAGACGGGACTGAATCTCGCCATGCAGCTGGATAAAAAAGGCATCTTAAAAGAGTGCGGCGTGCGGCTGCTGGGCACCCCCGCCGAGAGCATCGAGCGCGCCGAGGACCGGGAGCTGTTCAAGGAGATGTGTCAGTCCATCGGCGAGCCGGTCATCCCCTCCGAGATCACCTACGACCTCGAGCACGCCAAGCAGGCCGCGCGGGAGATCGGCTATCCCGTGGTGCTGCGCCCCGCCTTTACGCTGGGCGGCACCGGCGGCGGCTTCGCGGAGAACGAGGAGGAGCTGGTGGAGATCGGCGTCAACGCCTTCAAGCTCTCCCCCGTCCATCAGGTACTGATCGAAAAGAGCGTGAAGGGCTATAAAGAGATCGAGTTCGAGGTCATGCGCGACTCCAACGACCACGCCATCACCATCTGCGGCATGGAGAACATCGACCCCGTGGGCGTACACACCGGCGACAGTTTAGTGGTGGCGCCCATCCTGTCGCTGAACGACCACGACCTGAAGATGCTGAACGACAGCGCCATCAAAATCATCAAGGAGCTGAAGATCGAGGGCGGCTGCAACGTGCAGTTCGCGCTGAACCCGACTTCCAGCGAATATTTCCTGATCGAGGTCAACCCCCGCGTGTCCCGTTCCTCGGCGCTGGCGTCCAAGGCCAGCGGCTACCCCATCGCCAGAGTGACCGCCAAGATCGCCATGGGCATGGCGCTGGAGGAGATCGAGGTGGCGGGCGGCACCGCGGCCATCGAACCCAGCCTCGACTACATCGTGGCCAAGTTCCCCCGGTTCCCGTTCGATAAATTCGCCGACGCGCCCAACACGTTGGGCACCCAGATGAAGGCCACCGGCGAAGTGATGGGCATCGGCTCCACGCTGACGGAATGCCTGCTGAAATCCATCCGCTCGCTGGAAACCGGCGTGTGCCACTTCTACCTGCCGAAATTCGACAAGAACACCGACGGCGAGCTGCTGGACTATATCGGCGAATTCAAGGACGACAACGTCTACGCCATCTTCGAGCTGCTGCGCCGGGGCGTGAGCGTCGAAACCATCCACGAACGGACCATGGTCACGGAGCTGTTTCTGGAGGCGTACCGCGACATCGTGGACATGGAAAACGCGTTGAAAAACGCCCCCATGGACGCGGCGCTGCTGAAAGCGGCAAAGGAAATGGGCTTCTCCGACAAGTTCATCGCGAAGCTGTGGAACGCGGACGAGATCGAGATATACAGGATGCGCAAGGCAGCCGGTATCACCCCCGTGTTCCGCATGGTGGATACGCTGCACACCGGCAAATATATCGCCTACCTCTACTCCTCCTATCAGGGGCAGAACGACTCCCGCCTGACGGATAAAAAGAAGATCATCGTGCTGGGCGCGGGGCCCATCCGCATCGGGCAGGGCGTGGAATTCGACTACTCCACCGTCCACGCGGTGCAGACCATCAAGCGCGCGGGGTATGAGGCCATCATCATCAACAACAACCCGGAGACCGTCTCCACCGACTATACCACCGCCGACAAGCTGTACTTTGAGCCCCTGACCCCCGAGGACGTGATGGCCATCATCGACTTTGAACAGCCGGAGGGCGTGATCGCTTCGCTGGGCGGTCAGACCGCCATCAACCTGGCGCAGCCGCTGATGGACCGCGGCGTGAAGATCGTCGGCACCGACTGCGATGCCATCGAACGTGCGGAAAACCGCGACAGCTTTGAAAAGCTGCTGCTGGACCTGCACATCCCGCAGCCACAGGGCCGCGCCGTCACGCGGATCGAGGACGGCGTGGCGGCCGCGGCGGCAATCGGCTATCCCGTGCTGGTGCGCCCCAGCTTCGTGCTGGGCGGGCGCGCCATGCAGATCGTGGCCAATGAAGAGCAGCTGCGCCACTACTTAAAGACCGCCGTGGAGATCGACGCGGACAAGCCCGTGCTGGTGGACAAGTACATCCAGGGCAAAGAGGTCGAGGTGGACGCCATCTGCGACGGCGTGGACGTGTTCGTGCCAGGCATCATGGAGCTGGTGGAGCGCACCGGCATCCACTCCGGCGACTCCATCAGCGTGTACCCCACCTTCAGCATCTCCGACAGGGTGAAAGGCGTGATTTTGCAGTACGCCAAAAAGCTGGGGCTGGGCATCGGCATCGTGGGCCTCTACAACATCCAGTTCATCGTGGACGAAAACGACAAGGTGTATATCATCGAGGTCAACCCGCGCTCGTCGCGCACGGTGCCGTTCCTGTCCAAATCCACCGGCTACTCGTTAGCGGATATCGCCACAGAGGTCATCCTCGGCAAATCGCTGAAGGAGCAGGGCATCTTCACCCTGTACCCGGAGGAGAAAAAGCGCTATTACGTAAAGGTGCCGGTGTTCTCCTTCAACAAGATCAAAGGGCTGGACGCGTACCTCTCCCCCGAGATGAAATCCACCGGCGAAGCCATCGGCTACGACGACAAGCTGAACCGGGCGCTGTATAAAGCGCTGCAGGCGGCGGGGCTGCACCTGCAGAATTACGGCACGGTGTTCGTGACCGTTTCCGACAAGGACAAGGAAGAGGCGCTGCCGCTGATCCGCCGGTTCTATAACCTCGGCTTCAACATTCAGGCGACCTCCGGCACCGGCGCGTTCCTGAAACAAAACGGCATCCGCACCCATATCCTCCACAAGATCAGCGACGGCAGCGAGGACATCCCCGACGCCATCCGGCAGGGGCATCTGGCCTACGTCATCAACACAAGGGATCTCGGCTCCACGTCGGAAGCAAACGACGGCTTGAAGATCCGCCGGCTTTCCACCGAGAACAACGTGACGATCTTCACCTCCCTCGACACCGTCCGCGTGCTGCTGGACGTACTGGAGGAGACCACACTGACCATTTCCACGATCGATTCCTGAAAAAACATTCCCCTTACAAAACGAAAGTTTTCGCACAAGCCTTTTTCAAAAGGCTTGCGGTTTCCAAAGGCAGCGCCTTTGGTCGCCCTCCGCAGAGGGCGAAAAACTGACGCTTCCATAGCGCAGGAAGGTTCAGGAAAACCCTCGCCGGGGGTTTCCCTGAGTGCGAAGCACAACATTAAAAAAAACGAAATCTGATATGCAAGAAAGAATACTGACTATCACAGATAACACCCCCCTGACAAAGGACGTGTACCGCATGAAACTGGCCGGGGACGTGAGCGCGATCACCGCCCCGGGGCAGTTCATCAACATCAAGCTCGAAGGGCTGTTCCTGCGCCGCCCCATCTCCGTGTACGACTGCGACGGGGACGCCGTGACCATCATCTATAAGGCGGTCGGGAAAGGGACGGAAGCGATGCGTCGCATGGAAGCGGGCAAAACGCTCAACGTGCTCACGGGCCTCGGCAACGGGTACGATACTTCCCTTTCCGGCGAACGTCCGCTGCTGCTGGGCGGCGGCGTGGGCGTGCCGCCCCTGTACCTGCTGGCAAAAAAGCTGCTGGCGGAGGGCAAGCAGGTCCGCGTCGTGTTGGGCTTCAACACCAAGGACGAGGTATTCTGCAAAAAAGAATTTGCCGCGCTCGGCTGTGAAGTGACCGTCGCCACCGTGGACGGCAGTTACGGCGTACAGGGCTTCGTCACCGACGCGCTGCCAAAGGACTACACTTATTTTTACACCTGCGGGCCGGAACCGATGCTCAAGGCCGTCTACCGCGCCACGAAAACCGGCGGGCAGTTCAGCTTTGAGGAGCGCATGGGCTGCGGCTTCGGCGCGTGCATGGGCTGCAGCTGCAAGACCGTAACAGGCTATAAGCGCATCTGCAAGGAAGGCCCGGTGCTGCGGAAGGAGGAGATCTTATGGGACGTTTGAGCGTTGACCTCTGCGGGCTGCCGCTTGACAACCCCGTGATCCCTGCCTCCGGCACCTTCGGGTACGGGTATGAGTTTGCGGAGTTATATGATATCAACTGCCTCGGCACGTTTTCCTTCAAGGGCACCACGGCGCAGCCGCGCTTCGGCAACCCCACGCCCCGCATCGCGGAGTGTACGGCAGGGCTCATCAACGCCGTGGGGCTGCAGAATCCCGGCGTGGACGCGGTGATCGCCGAGGAGCTGCCGAAGCTGAAAGAGTGCTTCCACAAGCCCGTGATGGCCAACGTCAGCGGGTTTTCCGTGGAAGAGTACGCCGAGACCTGCGAAAAGCTGGACAAGGAGCCGCAGGTGGGCTGGCTGGAAGTCAACGTGAGCTGCCCCAACGTACACGGCGGCGGCATGAGCTTCGGCACCGACCCGCATGCCGCAGCCCAGGTCGTGAAGGCCGTGAAAGCCGTGACGACCAAGCCGGTCCTCATCAAGCTGACGCCCAACGTGACGGATATCGTCGCCGTGGCAAAGGCCTGCGAGGACGCGGGCGCGGACGGCGTCAGTCTTATCAATACCCTGCTGGGCATGCGCATCGACCTGAAAACCAAGCGCCCGGTGATCGCCAACAAAATGGGCGGCTTTTCCGGCCCGGCGGTGTTCCCGGTGGCGCTGCGCATGGTGTATCAGGTGTATGAAGCCGTCAATATCCCCATCGTGGGCATGGGCGGCGTGTCCTCCGCCGAGGACGTGATCGAAATGATGCTGGCGGGCGCTGCGGCGGTGGAGATCGGCGCGGTCAACCTGACCGACCCGTTCATCTGCCGGGATATCGTCAACGACCTGCCCGCCATCATGGACAAATACCACATCGACAACTTAAACGATATCATAGGAGGCGCGCACCATGGGTAAAGATGTGATCATCGCCTGCGATTTCGCAAGCGCGAAGCAGACGTTTGACTTTTTAGACCAATTCACCGACAAAAAGCCCTTCGTCAAGATCGGCATGGAGCTGTTTTACGCGGAGGGGCCGCAGATCGTGCGGGAGATCAAGCGCCGGGGACACCGAATCTTTCTCGACTTAAAGCTGCACGATATTCCCAACACCGTCAAAAAAGCCATGGCGGTGCTGCGGGACCTGGACGTGGATATCTGCAACCTGCACGCGGCGGGCACGATCCCGATGATGAAAGCGGCGCTGGAAGGGCTGACCCGCCCGGACGGCACGCGGCCGCTGCTGATCGCGGTGACGCAGCTCACCTCCACCGATCAGGCAACGATGGAGCGCGATCTGCTGATCGAACGCCCCATTGACGAGGTCGTGATGCACTACGCGAAAAACGCCCGCGACGCGGGACTGGACGGCGTGGTCTGCTCCCCGCTGGAGGCGCAAAAGGTACATGCGGTCTGCGGCGCGGATTTCCTGACCGTCACCCCCGGCGTGCGCTTCGCCGACGGCGACGTGGGCGACCAGAAGCGCGTCATGACGCCCGCGCAGGCCAAGGAGATCGGCTCCGATTACATCGTGGTAGGCAGACCCATCACCGCGGCGGAGGACCCCGTGGCGGCATATGAGCGCTGCGTGAGGGAATTTGTCGGGTGACCATCACGCAGCACGGGGCCTCAGCTCCGTCTTCACGTTCATTTTACGCTGCTGAGGCAGCGTGCTGCATTGAAAAAGGACAAACAAATATGGTGAATTTGCAACAAATCGAAGCGTTCATCGACAGCCGGAAGGTCAGCTTCATCTGCTCGGTGGACGGAGAGGGCTTCCCTACGGTCAAGGCGATGCTGAAACCGAGGCAGCGGTCCGGCCTGCGGGAGTTTTATTTCTCCACCAACACGTCCTCCCTGCGCGTCCGGCACTTTCAGGAAAATCCGAAAGCCAGCGTCTATTTTTACCGCAAAGGGCTGGTAAAATACACCGGCGTGCTGCTGACGGGCACAATGGAGGTGCTGACGGATCAGGAGACCAAAAACCGGATCTGGAAAAAGGGCGACACCATTTTCTATAAGGGCGGCGTGACCGACCCGGATTACTGCGTACTGAAATTCACCGCTGAAAAGGGCCGGTATTACTGCGACCTGAAAACGGAGGATTTTGACGTATAACAAGCCGTAACGCATTGGAAAGGAAAGGATTTGACAATGGACTATTCCACTTTGATCGCAAAAGATCTACTGAAAATCAAGGCCGTGTTTTTCCGCCCGGAGGAGCCATTCACCTGGGCTTCCGGCATCAAAAGCCCGGTGTACTGCGACAACCGGCTGACGCTGACCGCGCCGGAGGTGCGTACCGACGTGGAAAACGGGCTGGCGGAACTGATCCGCGCCAACTACCCGGACGTTGAAGTGCTGATGGGCACCTCCACGGCTGGCATCGCCCACGCCGCCATCACCGGCCACATCATGGGGCTGCCCATGGGTTACGTGCGCAGCGGCGCGAAGGACCACGGACGGCAGAACCAGATCGAGGGCCGTCTGGAGCCCGGTCAGAAGGTCGTGGTGGTGGAGGACCTGATCTCCACCGGCGGCTCCGTTTTGGAAGTGGTGAACGTGCTGCGGGAAGCCGGGGCCGAGGTGCTGGGCATCGCCTCCATCTTCACCTACGGCATGAAAAAGGGCCTCGAACGGCTGGCCGCCGCCAAGGTCAAAAACGTGTCGCTGACCGATTTCGACACCATCGCAAAGGTCGCCGCGGAGGAGGGATATATCAAACCGGAGGATATCGAAAGACTGATCCGGTTCAGGAATGATCCTTCCGACGAGAGTTGGATGTAGCGTCGCGTTGCTCCGCAGTCTTCAGTTTTTAGTTCTTAGTTTTTAGTTCTTAGATCAATACTTGAATCAATAAAATGAAAGGTATCGTATGAGAAGCATTATCGACATCCTTGACCTCTCCCCCGCGGAAATCGGGGAGCTGATCGCCACGGCGCGGGATATCATCGACGATCCCGCGAAATACGCGGAAAAATGCCGGGGGAAGAAGCTCGCCACGCTGTTTTTCGAGCCCTCTACCCGCACCCGCATGAGCTTTGAGGCTGCCATGTACGAGCTGGGCGGCAACGTGATCTCCATGGCCAGCGCCGCCTCCTCCTCCGCCGCCAAAGGCGAAAGCGTGGCGGACACCGCCAGGGTCATCAGCTGCTACGCGGATATCATCGCCATGCGCCACCCCAAGGAGGGCGCGGCGCTGGTGGCGGCCAACAACGCCACGGTGCCGGTCATCAACGCGGGCGACGGCGGCCACTGCCACCCCACCCAGACGCTGGCGGACCTGCTGACCATCCACCGGGAGAAGGGCCGCTTTGACGACCTGACCATCGGCTTCTGCGGCGATCTGAAATTCGGCCGCACGGTCCACTCGCTGATCAACGCCATGTCCCGCTATCCGGGCATCCGGTTCGTACTGATCTCCCCGGAGGAATTGAAAGTCCCCAGCTACGTCAAAAAGGACGTGCTGCAGAAGAACAGCATCCCCTACGTGCAGACCACCGATCTGGAGGGCGCGATGCCAGATCTCGATATCCTCTACATGACGCGCGTGCAAAAGGAGCGCTTCTTCAACGAGGAGGACTACCTGCGGCTGAAGGACAGCTACATTTTAACGCCGGAAAAGCTGAAAAACGCCAAGCCGGATATGAACATCCTCCATCCCCTGCCCCGCGTCAACGAGATCAGCGTGAAGGTGGACGACGACCCGCGCGCCTGCTACTTCAAGCAGGTGCTGAACGGCAAATACATGCGCATGGCGCTGATCCTGAAACTGTTAAAGGAGGCAGGCACGATATGAACGTAGATTCCATCCGCAACGGGTACGTGATCGACCACATCACCGCGGGCAGCGGCATGAAGCTGTATGAGCTTTTGGGGCTGGACGCGCTGGACGTTTCCATCGCCATCATCAAAAATGTGACCAGCCGCAAGATGGGTCGCAAGGATATCATCAAGATCGACGCGGATATCCCCATCGACCTCGATATCATCGGCTTCGTGGACCCCGGCGCGACCGTCAACATCATCAAGGACGACAAGCTGGCAGAAAAAAAGACCATTGAAATGCCGGAGACGCTGCACGGGGTGATCCGCTGCAAAAACCCCCGGTGCATCACCTCCACGGAGCAGGAATTGCCGCAGGTGTTCCGTCTGACGGACCGGGAGAACAAGGTCTACCGGTGCGTCTATTGCGAAACGAAGGCGCAGTTCTGACAACCGAAAAACGGTTTTTCCGCGTGACTGTCAATATTAATATCAAAAAAACGCAGGGTGTGGCCCCAAAACCGCATCCTGCGTTTTTCCTTTCTGTTTTCTGCTGTTGCTGAAAAGAAACGCGCTGTTACAGCAGGCGGTCGCCCCGGCGGAGCTGCGGGACAGCTTGTCAAAATACGCGATAAAATCGACAAAACGGATGCTACAGCGTAATCTGGATTTATTAACAAACGTTTTTCTCCCGCAATTGTTTCGTTTTCAGCTGGATATACGGTTGACACGGCTCATCGTATTCCAAAAACACATTGCATGGCGCGCAGGCCGTTTTCCTTTTTGCAGAGATTATTTTGCCCGCTTCATAAAAACGGTTATTAATGCCTGCCGATCTCTTGCAGCGGGAGCTGCTCAAAACCGGGGATCTCATCATACACCGGCGCGTCGTCCCGCAGGGTATAGTCTCCGTTGGCGGGATCGACGAACAGTCGTTTCATCGCCCCCATACGGTAGACGGCGTTGCCGGAGATGTCGCTGAACCGCGCCGCCGGTTCGGTGATCTCGCCGATCTTGCCGCCGGCGCTGACGATCAAGTTCCCCGTGACCGAGCTGTAGGAGGGATTCGGCAGGAAATCGGGATCGTCCTGATTGCTGAAATCGTCGCTGTAACGCTGCAGGTACGGATACGTCCGCTGCCAGAGCTCCGTCTGCCACGGGGAGGCGTACAGCGCCGTCCAGAGCCTGCCGTTTTCCTCGGAGGAATCGTCGATCCCGCCCCGGTCGTACCAGATCGAACGGTCCGGCGAATTGATGATGATGTTGTTGTGTACCTCCAGCCAGCGGCCACCGTTCAGATGCATGCCGACGCCGGGCACGTTGACGATCAGGTTGCCGTAGATCGTTTCTCCGGACAGATGCCCGTCCGTATAGATTGCCTTCGGTTTGTGCCCGTTCGCGCCAAGGTCATAGATGAGATTGTAGCGGATCAGGTTGCCGCACCAGTCCCAGTGGGCGTTGGCGTAGATGGCGCCGCCGTCGTCAGTTTTGAGATTGACGTCGTGGATCAGATTGTATTCGATCACGTGGTTGTTGCCGGCGTAGGTGATCGCCTCGTGAGGGGAATTGTACATCTCGTTGTGAACGCAGATATTGCCCACGCCCTCCAGCGTAAAGGCAGGCTGATACGCTTCATAGATCTCGCTCCAATCGTGCACAAGGTTGTTTTCGGCGCGGTTGTTGCCCGGCGTCAGCGTTTCCCTGTCGCCGCCGCTTAAGACGACGCCTCCCCTGCCGGTGCGGGTGATCTCGTTGCCGAAGGCGAGGTTGTCATTCCCTGTCATGGTGATCGCATTACCGGCAACGTTTTTGATCAGGCAGTTTTTGACAGTATTGCCGCTGCCGGTGATACAGACCGCGTCGCCGCGGGTCCCCTTAACGGTGAAACCGTCAAACGTCAGACGATCCGTCTCCGCGCGGATGATATTGTCGGTGGAAAGGCTCAGTTCCACGTCGGCGTCTTCCGAAAAGTCCTCCGGCGGGTAGAGATACAGCACGCCGTTGTCCCGGTCCAGGTACCATTCGCCCGGCGCGTCCAGCTCCTCAAACACGTTGAAGAAATAGTACGGAGCGCCTTTGATCGCGCCGTAATAGCTGACGAACGCCGGCGAGATCGTCCGGTTTGCATGGTCGACGACGCCGAGCGGCGTGGAGGCGTCCGCCCAGTCCCAGCGCCAATAGCCGTACATCCAAACGTCCTTTGTGGTTTTCCAGGCGGCGATGCGCTTTGAAAGCGCGCTGTCCATCCGGTAGACGTCCGGCTCCGGGTTGCGCGTCTCGAAGTATTCCGGCTTGACGACGCAGTCCGCGCTCTCCTTGCCCAGCCCTTCCTTTACCACTTCGCCGGTACGCAGATATTCGTTCCCGTTCGGGTAACGGGCGACGGTCTGCCGCCGGTCGTTGATGAAGAGCTCGCAGTTGCCTTCTCCCGTCAGTCCGCCGTCGTATTTTTCGGCGGTGGTGCAAAAACCGAAGGCGTTGATCGCGCCGTATTGCGCGGCGGTGATCCCGAATTCCGCCAACGGGACGCAAACGACCTTTTTTTGCGCGTCGTCCGTCAGGCGGGAAAGCATGGTCTCGTCGCTTACCGCTTGGAAGGCCTGCGCCGGCAGCCTGACGCCGCCGTTCAGCGTGACCTCGCCGTCACCGTAAGCGCGGTAGACGACCGGGCAGCTTTCCGTGCCGCCGTCCTCCGCGGAAAACAGAAGCGTATCCACGCGGTAATCCCCGGCTTTCACCGCCACCGTGACGCCGTTCTTCCCGGTCTTATCCATCGCCCGCACCAGATCGCGGGCCTTTTCGATCGTCGCCAGCGGATGGGCGAAGCTGCCGTCGTTGCCGTCGCTGCCGTCCGGCGAGACATAAAGATCGGCGTCCTCAACAAGCGCGGCTTCCGGCTGCGTGTAAAATCCGGTCCCCGTGGGTACGGCGCAGGTCAGAACCCCGGTTTCGTACAGCAGCGGCTCCGCGGCGGGCAGCAGCGCGCCGCACAAAACGCAGACGCATAACACCACGGCCAACAGCGGCTTCCACAGAAATATCGCGTCGGTCAGTTTTTTGAGCCGCAGCACACAGAACAGCGCAAAAACGAATCCGAATACGGCTGTGGCTGCCGTCGCCTGCCTTGCGCCGCCCTGATGAAAGATCAGTACGTTGACGATCAACGAAACAAAGAGCGTCCCGCCCGCGGCGACCGCGCCGCCGAGCAGCGCGGAAAGCAGCGCGCGTTTTTTCGGTTTTTCCTTTGCTTTGGCGAGCAGCGCGAACGCCGCCGCACCTTCCGAAAAGATCGCGGCCATACATATCCCGTACAACGGTACGTTCCAATCCAGATAATAAACACCGTAAAAATACGCCGTCACCGCAGCCGCAATGAGCAAAAGGAAAGCAAAGAACCAAATCTGCTTTTTATTCTTCATCCCTTTCTCCTCCGTATGAGCCTTTCGCAATCATTTTAACATTATCGCAATTATTATATCTGAAATCATTTTGTTTTTCAACTCTTCCGGACAGAATAGTGACGGGCGCTCATGCCCGCCGGTATTCTTTTTATCAGAAGAAGCGTTACAAAAAAGCAAAAAAACTATGGACTTCCGCGAACAGGCGTGGTAGTGTATAGGCAGAGACGCGGAAAGCGTTACGGATCTGTGGAAGGAAGGATCAGTCGCTATGATTTCCAAATGGCAAAAGCTGTCTGAAACGCTCCGAAAAACGCCCGGGCGCGCAAAGATCGCGGCGAGCGTTATCTTCATCGTCATCATCCTTTCTCAAAAACTCTTTTTTGAGCTCTACGTCCGGTGGGAGCGTATCCCCGCCTTTGCCCTGAGCGCCGTTCTTTTGCTTGCCGCGTACACGGGCCTGAGCGCGCTATATCTGGCCGTCAAAGCGCGATCCGGGAAGAGAGCCGTCAAAAAGTTCCTGTTCATTCTGATCCTGAACGTATTGGCCGTTACCGCCTTGTTGTTCCTGCTGAACAACGTGATTTTCCGGCTGGAAAAGCCCCGCCTCGCCTGTTGTATCGTTTTGACGCTGCTTTCCGTGGAAGCCGCCTGCTTTTATGTCCCGGTCATGTCCGGCGGCCGCACGTTTCTAAAGGCAGTCTCCGTGGCGCTGGCCGTCGTGCTGGTCTTTTTTGACCTGACCTTCGTTCTTCCGGAGAAATCGGTTACTTCCTATATCAAAGCCGTCACCGCGCAACGCGTATCCGCGGAAAAAGAATGGAAGCTGCAATACAGCTCTCCCGCGGGAACGGATAAAACGGTGGACGAGGACGCCTGCTGGGAGCAGCGTTCCCTGCCGCTGGGCAACGGGTATTTCGGGTTGAACGTCTTCGGCAGAACCGACGTCGAGCGCGTCCAGATCAGCGAGAAGTCGCTTTACGATCAGGACCGGAAGGATTTCCACCACGGGCTGGACAGCTTCGCGGAGGTCTTGATCGACTTCGGTCATAAAAAGACGGCGCAATACAGCCGGGACCTGTCCCTGAACGACGCCGTCGCGCACGTGTCCTACGTGGCGGATAACGTGACTTATACAAGAGAGTACTTTGCCAGTTATCCCGACCGGGTCGCCGTGATCCACCTGACCGCTTCCGAGAAAGGCGCCCTCGGTTTCACGCTGCGCCCGACGATCCCCTATCTCAGCGACGGGACGTCCGAACCGGGGGACGGCGGGGGCAAAAGCGGCGCTGTGACGGCCGAAGGCGATACGCTGACGCTGTCCGGCGCCATGCCCTGGTACGGCATCGAATTTGAGGGGCAGTTCTGCGTGCTGCACGAGGACGGCGAACTGACGGCCGAACGGGACGCGGACGGCGGGAACGCCGCGCTGACGCTTCGGGACGCGACAGAAGCCGATATCCTGATCGCGCTCGGAACGAATTATAAGCTCGATCCTTCCGTTTTCACGACCGCCGAACCTTCCTTGAAGCTCCGCGGGAACGAGTCTCCGCACCGGCAGGTCTGCGAAACACTCACGGCTGCCAGAGCGCTGGGGTACGGCGCTTTGAAGGACCGGCACGAAGCGGACTATCGCGCGCTGTTCGACCGTGTGGACGTCGATCTCGGCGGCGCTGTCGCAAACCGTTCGACGGACGAGCTGCTCGCCATGTACCGCGTCAAAAAAACGGGGTTCGCCGCGAGATATCTCGAAGAGCTGTATTTCCAGTACGGCCGGTATCTGCTGATCGTTTCCTCCCGCGAGGGGACGCTGCCGGCGAACCTGCAGGGCACGTGGAATTGCCACAACGGCGCGCCGTGGGGCGGCTCGTACTTCCACAATATCAACGTCCAGATGAACTACTGGCCCGCGTTCTCCTGCAACCTTGCGGAGTGCTTTGACGCTTACGCCGCCTATAACGCGGCTTATCTGCCGCAGGCAAAGAACAACGCGGACGCGTATATCGCACGGCTGTTCCCCGAAAAACTGGATCGGAACGGCGAGAACGGATGGATCACCGCCGTCACGACCACGCCTTATACGGTCCCGGCGTATGATCCCATCGGGAACAACTCCGGTCCCGGCTTCGGCGCCTTTACCGCCATGCTCTTCTGGGATCAGTACGCGTTCACCAAAGACGTCCGGCTTCTGCGGGAACAGGTCTACCCCGTTCTGTACGGCATGGCGGTCTTTTTGGAGAAAAACCTGACGGAGAAGGACGGCGCGCTGCTGTGCGCCTATTCCGCTTCGCCGGAGCAGGAAAAGGACGACAAATATTATCAGACCGTCGGATGCGCCTTTGACCAGCAGCTGACCTGGGAGCTGTTTTCGGAGACGATACAGGCCGCCGGGATCCTCGGCGAGTCCGACGACGCTTTCATCCAAAAGCTCAAAAGCGAAATCGGCCGGCTGGAACCCGTCCTGATCGGCGCGGACGGTCAGGTCAAGGAATACCGGGAAGAGGAACACTACGGAGAGATCGGCGAATATAAGCACCGCCACATTTCGCAGCTCGTGGGGCTGTTCCCCGGCACGTCCATCAGCAAGAATACGCCCGATTATCTGAAGGCGGCGCGCGTAACGCTCGATAAACGCGGGGATGAATCCACCGGCTGGGCCTTGGCGCACCGGCTGTGCTGCCGCGCCCGGACGGGAGACGGCGAACGCGCCTTCCGGCTGCTGCGCCATCTGATCGGCCAAAGGACGCTCGACAACCTCTGGGACACGCATCCGCCGTTCCAGATCGACGGCAATTTCGGCGGGACCTGCGGCATGGCGGAAATGCTCCTTCAAAGCAGCGCCGGGTACATCGAACTTTTGCCCGCGCTTCCCTCCGCATGGCGCGACGGGAGCTTTTCCGGGCTTGTGGCAAGGGGGAACTTTGTCGTAGACCTGCAGTGGTCGGACGCTTCAGTCCGGCACGCCGTGATCACCGCCCGCGCGGGGGGCGAATGCGCGGTCGCGGTCAACAACGCCGTGCGCGTAACAGATCAAAACGGAACGGAGATCCGGTGTGATCTTTCCGACGGCATCCTGCGATTCCGGACGGAACCCGGCGGCATTTATGCCCTGCAGTTTGACTACGGTTGATCGATCCATAACAAGCATTCACACTCAGATACAGCAGGCGTCCTGTCGGATAAGCGGGACGCCTGCAATATTATGCTATAAACGATTCCGCTTCGGCGTAATCAGGGGCGCCGTCGGTGCGGATATCGACAAGCGGCACCGCCTTCAGCCGGACGTGCTCCGCGCGTAAAGCGGTCAGCACGGCGATGTTCTGACGATAGAAATGAATCTGTTTTTGCCGCACAAATGCGGAGCTGCTTTTCTGTTGAATCTGCCGAAGCTTTTTTGCGCGTTGCTACTTGCGATTTTTAATAAAAAATAGTAAAATATATTTTATAAGGCTTTGCGCGCCGTTTTCCGCGCATCGCCGCAATCTCCCTGAAAGGCAAGTTAACACCATGAACGGAACAATGAAGAAACTGCTTTCCCTTCTGCTTTCGGTCTTTATGATCGCGGGGCTGATCCCGCTGATCGCGCTGCCGGAGGCGAGCGCCGCGTGGAACGGGTCCACCCCTTCCTCCCAGCCGTCGACGTTTACGGTAAGCGGCAACAACTACTATATCAAGGACGAACAGGCGCTGGCGTGGTTCGCGAAAACCGTTACCAACGGTACGACGTACTCCGGCAAAACGGTCTATCTTTCCGCGAACCTGAACATGAACAATTCCACGTTTGACGGCATCGGCACCGCGAACAAGTCCTTTTCCGGTACGTTCCAGGGGCAGGGGTACACGATCAGCAACCTGAAAATTTACCGTTCGGGCGATTCCCGCGCCGCGCTGTTCAATTCTGTGAGCGGCACCGTAACCATCAACAACCTGAAGCTTTCCAACGTCAGCGTCAGCACGTCCGGCTCCGGCGGCGGCTGGCACGCCGCGCTGGTGGCGAAGGTGGAAAGCGGCAGCAACACCACCACCGTTAGCAATATCACCGTCACCACCGCCAGCATCACCAGTAAGGACCAGACGGGCGGCATCGTCGGTTACGGGCAGGCGCCGCTGACGATTTCCAACTGCACCGTCACGGGGCTCACCATCAACGCCACCGACGTCAACGCGGGCGGCATCGTGGGCATTTCCGATAAAGCGTTCACGATATCCAACTGCTCCGTCAGCGGTACCATCAACGGCAAAAACCGTACCGGCGGCATTATCGGCAAAGCGGAAGCGTCCGGTAACAGCATCACCAACTGTACGATGTCCGGCACAATCACGTCGTCCGGATTGCACGTGGGCGGCATCTGCGGCAATTTCAACAACGACGGCAGCTTTGAATTCCGCAACTGCACCAACAACGCGACCATTCAGGCTACGCAGGAGGTCGCCGGCATTCTCGGTTATTCCAAAGGCCACAGCAATTTCTATTACTGCACCAATAACGGCGCCATCACAGGCACCACGGATACGGGCGACCGCGGCGTCGGCTGCGCGGCGGGCATCTTGGCCAATAATGAGGACGACGAGCTGATCTTCGACCACTGCACCAATACGGGAACCATCACGGGCAAGCGCTGCTCCGGCGGTATCTGCGGCGATACCGGTTCCGACGACACCGCGAATTTCACCTATTGTTATAATTTGGGCAACGTGACGGATACCGTGGCGCGCGCCGCCGGCATTACGGCGAACTCCGATACGGGCGGCTCGGAAAAGTATTACTATTGCATCAACTACGGCAACATCAGTTCCAAAAGCCGCACGGCGGGTATCGTGGTAGGCGAGGAAACCGCGCTGGATATCTACCGCTGCGCGAATTTCGGCAACATCTACGGCTCCGGCGATTACGACTGCGGCGGCATCTGCGATTCCAACACCGGCACCACCAACGAGTGCTTCAATATGGGCGAAGTCCACAAGGCCAGTAACAGCAGCTATTCCATCGGCGGTATCTCCGGCGCGAAGGGAACCGTCACCAACTGCTACAACGGCGGCAAAATCCATACCGCGAACCATGTGGCGGGCATTGCCGCGTATAACGTCAAAGTCAGCAATTGCTACAACTACGGCAACGTCACCGACGGCAAACACGGCAACTATCAGATCCGCTGCAACGACGGAGGCAGCGTCACCAACTGCTATTATCTCAACACTGCCTCCGGCACGGCGCAAGGCACCGCAAAGACCTCTGCGGAGCTGAAGGAATTGAGCGGTTCGCTCAGCAGTTCTTTCGTGAAGGATACGTGGGGCATCAACAACGGCTACCCGATCCTCAAATGGTGGCGCGACGAGTATTTCAGGTTCCCCGTCCGGTTCTATGACGGCAAAACAGGCACCTATAAGACCAACGCCACGACTTATAACTACAATGCCACCATCACCGCGCCCACGTGGAGCAACACCGGCTACACCTTCAACGGGTGGTACACGGCGTCCTCCGGCGGCACAAAGATGGCGGGCAGCGGCGGTACCTTCACGGCTGGCGTCACCTCCCCGATGAACACCTACGCCATGACGAGAGCCACGGACTCGAACTTCCCTTACGTACTGACGAGCACCAACCCGGTCGTGTACTACGCCCAGTGGACGGCGCACACCTACACGGTGGCGTACAACGGCAACGGCTCCACGAGCGGTTCCACGGCCTCCTCTTCTCACACCTATGACGTGGCAAAGGCGCTGACCTCCAACGGGTTTACGCGGAAATTTACGGTCACCTATAACTACAACTACACCGGCAGCACGAATACCAGCGCCACGGCGACCGCCACGTTCAACGGCTGGGCCACCAGTTCGGGCGGTTCCGTCGCCTACACGAACGGGCAGAGCGTGTCAAACCTGACTTCCACCAACGGCGCGACGGTGAACCTGTACGCCAAATGGACGGACGCTTCCGTCACGCTGCCCACGCCCACCCGTACGGGCTACACCTTCGGCGGCTGGTACGGCGAAACGGGCTGCACCACCTCCGTCGGCGCGGGCGGCGCCAGCTACACGCCCTCCGAAAACAAGACGCTGTACGCCAAGTGGACGCCCATCACCTACACCGTCACCTACGACGGCAACGGCAAGACCGGCGGCTCCACCGCTTCCTCCACCCACACCTACGACACGGCCAAGAACCTGACCGCCAACGGGTACAGCCGCGAGTACACGGTCAACTACGACTACCAATACAAGGATGCCAACAATAACAGCGTGACCGGCAGCGCCACCGCAACGGCCACCTTCAACGGCTGGGCGACCAGCGCAACCGGCGCGAAGGTGTACGACAACAAACAGAGCGTGCTCAACTTACGCAATACGGCGGGTGCCTTCCCGCTGTTCGCCAACTGGACGCTGGCGAAGGTCACGCTGCCGAACCCCACGCGCGGCGGTTATCAGTTCGGCGGCTGGTTCACCAACTCTGCCTGCACAACAGGTCAACAAGCCGGCGGCGCGGAAGTGACGCCTACCGCCAATATCACCTATTACGCCAAGTGGACGCCCAACACGTTCAAGGTACATTTCAACGGCAACGGGGCTACCTCCGGCACGATGGCGGACCAGAGCTTCACCTACGACGTGTCGCAGCATTTGACTGAAAACGCTTTTAAGAAGGAATACACCGTCAGCTTCGACCACAAGGGCGGCAGCGGCGACGCCACCGCCAAGGCGACGGCTGCCTTCTGCGGCTGGGCGATCACGCAAAACGGCAACCGCATTTACCTCGATAATGAAGAGGTCGGCAATTTGACCGCCACCAACAACGGCACCGCCAACCTCTGGGCTGTCTGGGGCGCGATCCCCGCCGTGACGCTGCCGGATTCCTCCCTCACCGGCTATACCTTCAACGGCTGGTACAGCGACGCCGATCTGACCAATAAAGTCGGAGACGCGGGCGCGACGTATACCCCCGCCTCCGACGGCGTTACCCTGTACGCAAAACATACCATCAATACGTATACCATCACCTTCAAGGGCGCGGACGGCACGGTGCTGAAAAACGAAACCGTGGAACACGGCCAGACGCCCAACGCCCCCGACATTCCCGGCAAAGATCCCACCGACACACAGCACTTCTCCGGCGCATGGAATACGCCCGTCGTGGCAGCCACGGGACCCGCCACCTACACCGTCGTTTACACCGGCGTGAATCACTCCGGCGGCGAGGCCACCTGTAAGCTGCAGGTGGTCTGCGGCGTGTGCGGCACGCCCTACGGTGAAACGGACGGCACCAACCACAAGAATACACGCGCCACCGAAGCGGTCACGGCAAACTGCGTGACCGAGGGCTTCACCGCCGGCGTCTGGTGCGACGACTGCAACACGTATATCAGCGGCCACGTATCGCAGGGCTATGACACCACCGAGGCGGGCCACGTCTACGGCGGCTGGCAATCCAACGGCAATAACACCCACACCAAGACCTGCTCCCGCTGCGCGGCGGGGACCGCCAACCACACCGTCACGGCGAACTGCTCCGGCGGCACGGCCACCTGTAAAGCGCTGGCAATCTGCGACGACTGCGGCGCGGCCTACGGCGGTTACGCGGCGCATCAGCTGACGGAAGTCCCGGCGGTCGCTCCCTCCTGTCTCGAGCCCGGCCACGTGGCCTACTGGCACTGCGAAGTCTGTGAAAAGAATTTCACGAACGCAACCGGTACGACGGAGATTACAGCGTTCCAAAACAGCCACACCCCCGCCGAAGCGGTACAGGAGAACGTCACGCCCGCCACCTGCAAGGACGAGGGCAACTACGAAGAAGTGGTCTACTGCTCCGTCTGCGGCGCGGAGCTGAGCCGTGAAACGAAGACCATCGAAAAGCTTACCACCCACACCCCGGGCGAAGCGGTACAGGAGAACGTCACGCCCGCCACCTGCAAGGACGCGGGAAGCTACGAAGAAGTGGTCTACTGCTCCGTCTGTCACGCGGAACTGAGCCGCGAAACCAAGTCCATCGCCAAGCTGACCACCCACACCCCCGCCGAAGCGGTACAGGAGAACGTCACGCCCGCCACCTGCAAGGACGCGGGCAGCTACGAAGAAGTGGTCTACTGCTCCGTCTGCGGCGCGGAGCTGAGCCGTGAAACGAAGACCATCGAAAAGCTCACCACCCACACCCCCGCCGAAGCGGTACAGGACATCGTCACGCCCGCCACCTGCAAGGACACGGGA
>JAFRRP010000012.1 GCA_017428085.1 Clostridia bacterium
AATACTTGACATCCATCCCCTCGTGTGGTACACTTATCGTACCTCTGCGAGGGTTCTTTTTTTGTGTGGAAGAAACCCACGGATCGCGGTAAATATCAACCGCGGGGAGAGCAGAGGGAGGCTGACGTAAATGGAGGTGCCGTTATGAGAGTGAAAATCACCCTGGCCTGCACGGAGTGCAAGCAAAGAAACTACAACACAATGAAGAACAAAAAGAACACGCCCGACCGGTTGGAGATGAATAAGTACTGCAGATTTTGCAGAAAGCATACGCTCCACAGAGAGACCAAGTAATTCTGCGTGTCAGGCGGAGGCGATCAATGCGCCTCCCGAACCGATATTTCGCGAAAGGAAAGTAGTAACATGGCAGAAAATACGGATAAGGATGCTCTGAAGGCCGCAAAGGACGCTGAAAAGGCCGCCAAAAAGGCCAAACAGGAACGCATCAGACAGAGCAAGCCGAAAAAAGACGGCAACGCGTTCTCCCGCGCGGGCAAGGCCGTGAAAAAGTTCTTCAAGGACTTTACGGGTACGTGCAAAAAGATCGTTTGGCCCACCGGCAAACAGGTCGTCAAGAACAGCCTGGTGGTGCTTGCCACCATCATCGTCATCGGCGCGGTCGTGGCGCTCATCGACTTCGGCCTGACCAAGATCTTTGACCTTGGCGAGCAGGGCGTCGTGGCGCTGGCGGAATACGTCGGCGGCGAAGAGGAGACCACCGAGGCGGAAACTTCGCTGGATGAGGCGATCTCCGAAGGCGCGCAGGCGCTGGAGGGGCTGGAGACGGAAGCGGCTGAGGATGAGACCGCGGAAGCCGCCGAAGAGACCACCGAAGCGGCCGAGGAAGAGACCGCCGGCTGAACGTAAATCATTGACGTAAGAGGACAAGCATGTTTGAAGACAACAAATGGTATGTGGTCCACACATATTCAGGGTACGAAAACAAGGTAGCCGACAATATCATGAAGGCGGCGGAGAACCGCGGCATGACGGACCAGATCTTAGAGGTCTGCGTGCCAACCGAGACCGTCACCGAGATCAAGGACGACAAGACCAGAGAGGTCGTCCGCAAGATATTCCCCGGCTATGTGCTTGTGAAGGTCGCTGTGGCTTACGACGATAAGACGCAGGGGCTGAAAATGTCGGATGTGGTTTGGTACATCATCCGCAACACCCGGGGCGTTACCGGTTTCGTGGGCCCCGAAGGCAAACCCGTTCCGCTGACGGAGGCCGAGATCTTAAAGCTCGGCGTGGAAAAGCGTACCGTCACCGTCGGTTACGAGGTGGGCGACCTCGTCACCATCAACAGCGGCTCGTTCGACGGGTTCTCCGGCATCGTGGACAAGATCGACCTTGACAACGATACCGTCCGCGTCATCATCTCCATGATGGGACGCGATACTCCCCTGGAGCTCGGTCTGGACCAGGTGGAATCCGCCCTCGATTAAGACCGTCTATTTGGTAATCAGGCCTCAGCCGGGCCTTTTACATCCCCATGGATATGGGGATCGTGGGAGGGGACAAATCCTTACTATCCCCGCCACTACCACATTTTTTTGGAGGTGCAGTTATGGCACAAAAAGTTACAGGCTATA
Organism: Clostridia bacterium; assembly: GCA_017428085.1. Taxonomy (GTDB): domain Bacteria; phylum Bacillota; class Clostridia; order Oscillospirales; family Acutalibacteraceae; genus RUG806. The sequence continues at coordinate 1,596 of JAFRRP010000012.1, forward strand.
TCAAACTTCAGATCCCTGCCGGCAAGGCGACTCCCTCGCCCCCTGTAGGTCCCGCCCTCGGTCAGCACGGCGTCAACATCATGGCGTTCACCAAGGAATTCAACGAGAGAACCAAGAATGACATGGGCCTTATCATCCCCGTCATCATCACGGTTTACGCTGACCGTTCCTTCACGTTCATCACCAAAACTCCCCCCGCTGCCGTTCTCATCAAGAAGGCCTGCGGTCTCGAGAAGGCCTCCGGTGTTCCGAACAAGAACAAGGTGGCTACCATCACCAAAGAGCAGATCCAGAAGATCGCCGAACAGAAGATGCCCGACCTCAACGCCGCTTCTTTGGAAGCCGCTATGAGCATGATCGCCGGTACGGCGCGCAGCATGGGCGTTGTTGTTGCGGACTGAGCGGAGGTAGAAGAAGATGAAACACGGTAAAAAGTATATTGACAGCAAAAAGCTGGTTGACAGATCCGTCCTTTACGAGGCGACCGACGCGCTTGACCTGGCCGTCAAGACCGCCAAAGCCAAGTTTGACGAGACCATCGAAGTACACATCCGTCTGGGCGTTGACTCCCGTCACGCGGACCAGCAGGTGAGAGGCGCGGTCGTGCTTCCCAACGGCACCGGCAAAAAGGTGCGTGTGTGCGTGTTCGCCAAGGACGCCGCCGCCGACGCCGCCAAAGAGGCGGGCGCGGAGATCGTAGGCGCGGAAGATCTGGTGGCCCAGATCCAGGGCGGCTTTATGGATTTTGACGTGTGCATCGCGGCGCCCAACATGATGGGCCTCGTGGGCCGTCTCGGTAAGCTGCTCGGTCCCCGCGGTCTGATGCCCAGCCCCAAGGCCGGCACCGTGACCCCCGACGTGGCCAAGGCCGTTACCGAAGCCAAAGCCGGTAAGATCGAGTACCGTCTGGACAAGACCAACATCATCCACTGCCCCATCGGCAAGGCCTCCTTCGGCGTTGACAAGCTGTATGAGAACTACGCCACCCTGATGGACGCGGTCATCAAGGCGAAGCCCGCCGCCGCCAAGGGCCAGTATATCCGCTCCTGCGCGGTGACTTCCACCATGGGCGTGGGCATCCGCATCAATCCCAACAAGGTCCTGAAGACCGAAGAGTGATTTCTGCAGCACGGCGCCTCAGCAGCGTTATTACGGAGCTGAGGCTCCGTGCTACAAAAAAACTCTTGACAAATACCACCCCGTGTGGTATCATACCAACGTTGCTGTTCTAAAGACAGCAGGTGCTTTCAAGCGTAAGGCAACAGCCGCCTGCCGAGGAATGGAGCAATAAAGGACGATTTTGATCTTTTATGCCCTTCCGTCGCGCGGCGGAAGGGCTTTTTCGTGTGAAAGCGCGGTCTGTCGGAACGTACATATTATTTTTGAAGGCAGGTGAATTCATTTTGCCAAGCGTACAGGTTTTAGAAGCAAAGAAAGCGCAGGTGGCGGCTCTCAAGGAGAAGTTCGACGGCGCGGTAGCGGGCGTAGTGGTGGACTATAAGGGCATCACGGTGGCCGACGATACCAAGCTGAGAAAAGAGCTGAGAGAAGCGGGCGTTGATTACGTGGTGGCCAAGAACACCCTGATCAAGCTGGCGATCGCCGGTACGGCGCTGGAGGCGATGGACGAAGTGCTGGAAGGCACCACGGCCCTCGCTACATCCAAAGAGGATTACGTCGCCGCGGCGAAGATCCTCGCCAAGTTCGCGGAGAAGAACGATAACTTCAAGATCAAAAGCGGTTTCCTTGACGGAGAGCTGATCTCCCTTGAAAAGATCGATTCTTTGGCGAAGCTGCCGTCCAAGGAGCAGTTGCTGGCGTCCGTCTGCATGGTATTCCAGGCTCCCATGGCGTCTTTCGCGCGCGCGATCCAGGCCATCATCGACAAGGGCGGCGAAGCCGCAGCCGAAGAGGCCCCTGCTGAAGAGGCTGCTCCCGCAGAGGAAGCTCCCGCAGCAGAAGCTGCTCCCGCAGCAACGGAAGAGGCGGCCGCCGAATAATAGGGCTGACGAACCAATCTAACCAATAATCAAATGGAGGATAATTATCATGGCATCCGAGAAAATTGTTGCAATCGTTGATGAAGTTGCTGCCCTCTCCGTTCTTGAGCTGGCAGAGCTTGTAAAAGAAGTAGAAGACAGATTCGGCGTCAGCGCTGCCGCTGCTGTTGCCGTTGCCGCTCCCGCCGGTGGCGAAGCCGCCGCCGTGGAAGAGAAGACCGAGTTCGACGTGGTTCTGGAAGGCTTCGACGCCGCCGCCAAGATCAAGGTCATCAAGGCTGTCCGTGAGCTGACCGGTCTGGGTCTTGCCGAGGCGAAAGCCGCTGTCGAAGGCGCCCCCAAGGCCATCAAGGAAGGCGTGTCCAAGGACGACGCCGAGGCTGCCAAGGCCAAGCTGGAAGAGGCCGGCGGCAAGGTCGCTCTCAAGTAATTTTACCGACGCAACAAAAATCGAGCCGAGGCAAAACGCCCCGGCTTGTTTTTTGTCTTTGCCCCCGCATGGGGCGCTCCGCGATTGACAACGCACGGGGACGGTGGTATGCTTTTGACAAGCAGAAAAGAACGGAGCCAAGGCTCCGTGCGACCGAAAAGGTGATATCGATGTTTTATGAATTGACCGATCAAATGAAGGAGATCGACGGCGCCGCCCTCCGGGAGGACGCGCTTACCGTCGGCTTTGTGAACAGGGAAGAGGCCGCGGCGGCGCTGGGCCGCTTCGGGCTGGCGGAGGAAAACGCCGCCATGCTGCAGACGGCCAACAAGCGCTTCCGCTCCGGCGTGCAGGTGTACGACGACTACACCTTTACGGAGCTGCGCGTCACCGACTACGCCCACACCGAGGAGGACGACGACTGCCTGGCGCTGTTCATCAAAAAGAACCTGTTCGTGGTGATCGACGTGGGGGACCACGACGCCTCCACCCGGCGCAAATTCATGGATGCCGTGCGCCGCTGCGCCTTCAAGACGCCCACGCTCGAAAAGGTGATCTACGGCTTCCTCGATTCGCTGATCGCGGACGGCACCGGCCATCTGGAGGACGCCGCCCTGCGCATGGCGGAGCTGGAGGAGGCGGTCTTCAGCGGCAACGCGGGCAAGGATTTCAACTCCACGCTGCTGAAAATGAAGAAGCGCCTGATCAAAATGCACAACTTCTACGAACAGCTTTTGGATATCAGTACCGCGCTGGATGAGGATGAGAACAGTTTGTTTGACGCCGAATACCTGCGGTATCTGGCCAACTTCTCGCAGAAGGTGATCCGCCTGCGGGAGGATATCGATTCCCTCAGCAGCACGCTCAGCCACGTGCAGGACGCCTATTCTGCCTATCTCGATCTGCAGCTCAACCGCAGCATGAAGGTGTTTACGGTGATGACCAGCATCTTCTTCCCGCTGACCATCATCGCGGGCTGGTACGGCATGAACTTCGTCAACATGCCGGAGCTGCACTGGCGCTTCGGCTACGTCTACGTCATCGTCCTGTCCATCGCCGTCAGCGCCTTCCTCATCTGGCTGGGGAAGAAAAAGAAATGGTATTGATCGGCGCCGAGTCGGAAGTCGGGAGCACTGATCGAATCGGGCAGCCGCGCTACCATGATACGCCTGCGGCACGTTTTTGAAGCCCCCGGCAATCTGCTAAAATGCTGCCATTTTTTTGATTTCACAAAATTAGTGAAGACAAAAAAGAAAGCGAAGCGGGATTTTCCCTTACTTCGCTTTTTTTGTTTCTGACGGCTGACTGCTGATTACTTGTTAATGCACCAAAATCAATTCCAGCACAAAAACCGTCACGCAGCAGGCGATGGCGGTCTTGAACAGGTCCGCGCCAAGCCACGCGGCCAGCACCCCGACGACCATGGCGGCGACGCCGGACCAGACGCTCTGCGTGGCGTGTACGATGGCCGGGAAGGTCATCACCGCCAGGGTGACGTAGGGTACGTAATACAGGAACGAATTGAAAAAGCGGTTTTTGATCTTTTTGCGGATCACCGTCAGCGGCAACACGCGGATCAAAAAGGTCACGCCCGCCATCACGGCGATATACAGCCAGATACTTTTCACGGCGCGGCCTCCTCTCTGCGGGCTTCCTCCGGCGCGGGTTCGTCCTCCGTTTTCCGCGGGAACAGCAGCGCCGCGGCGGCTGAGATCACGACGGCGAGGATGATGGTACGGGTGCCCTCCGGCAGGCCGCATACCACCGGCAGTACGCTGCACAGGTAGCTCAATGTGAAGCAGACGAGGATGATCCCGGCGATCAGCTTGTCCTTGCGGGCGGGCGGGATGATGATGGCGAAGAACATGCCGAACAGCGCCACGCTGAGGGCGCTGACCGCCCGGGCGGGCAAAACCTCCCCGGCGAAGATGCCGATCGCGGTGCCCACGCTCCACCCGGGGATCGCCACCGCCATGGCGCCGTAGACGTACCACGGGGGGATATCGCCCTCCCGCGCGATGGAGATGCCGAAGATCTCGTCGGTGACGTCAAAACCGATCAGCAGCCGGTGGCGCAGCTTTAAGTCGGGGGCCATGCGCTGGCTTTCGGCGCAGCTCATCAAAAAGTAGCGGGCGTTGGCGATCAGCGTGGCCAGCGCCATTTCCCAATAGGAGACCTGCGCCGCGATCATCGTAAAGCCCGCGTATTCCCCGGCGGAGGCGTTGCACAGAAAGCTGGCCAGAAAGCCCTGAAACGGCGAAAGCCCCGCCTTGGCGGCGGGGATGCCCAACGAGAAGCTGACGGCCAGGTAACCCAGCGCAATGGGGACGCCGTCCTTTATGCCCTGTAAAAAAAGCGCGCGGTTGTTTTTCATGGACACAATCGTATCACGGATCGGGAGATTTGTCAAGGCGGTTTGCGCCGCTCTTGAAATGATATGCCGCCTGACGGCAGCGTGATATGATATTCGCCTTTGTGATCTTCATTCGCGCAGCAATATCATTGCGCCGCGCCGCCCGTTTCATTAAAAACCAAAAACTAAAAATTAAGAACTAAGAACTAGGAACTAAGAACTAAGAACTAACAACTAACAACTAACGCCTCAATGATATCCCACCCACACCGCGAACAGCATCACGGCCACGGCCACCACGGCCTCGCCGACGAACAGCTTCCACGAAAAGCGCAGCCACTTGCCGTAGGAGACGCCGATGAGCCCGATGGCGATGATCATGACGCTGCTGGTGGGGTAGAGGAGGTTGGTGAAGCCGTCCGCCATGGCGAAGGTCAGCGCCACGGTGTTGGAGCTGATGCCCATCAGGTGCGCCAGCGGGATCACCAGCGGCATCACGAGGAACGCCTTGGCGGTGCCGGAGCCGATGAAGATCTCCAGCAGCGCGATGAACAGGAAGATGATCAGGATCGCGCCGTATCCGCCGGTCTGCGACAGCGCCCCGTAGACGCAGTACAGGATCGTGTGCATGATCTTGCCCGTGTTGAGGATATAGGCCACCGAGATGACCATGAAGATCAGCGGCAGCGCCGGGGCGATGGTCCTGATGCCGGTGAGGAAGCCGGACAGCAGCTCTTTTCCCTTCATGCCGGAGAGCTTGCCCGCCAGCAGGCCGCCCGTCAGGAAGCATAGCGCCAGCCCGCCCATGGAGAGCGTGCCCTCCATGCCGAGGATGAAGTCGAGGATGATGCAGACGAACGCGCCGACCAGGCACACGCCGAAAGCCCTCGCGCCCCGGCCGGTGGCTTTGTCCGCCAGCACCGCTTCCGGGTCGGCGGAGGCGTATTTTTCGCGCAGCGCGGCGTCGCTCTCGTAGACGAGACTCTTTTTCGGGTCCCGTTCTATTTTTTTCGCGTAGGTCATCAGGAACGCCAGCAGCACCGCGTAGACCAGCGCGAACACGATCAGCCGCAGCCACAGCCCGGAGAATATCTCCACGTCGCCCGCCAATTTTTGCACCGTCATCACGTTGAAGGGGTTGAAGGTGGCGGCGGTAAAGCCGAAGGCCACCGCGACCAGGCTCATGCTCAGCCCCACGAGGGAATCCCAGCCCAGCGCCAGCGCGACGGCCACGGTGATGGGCACCAGCGTGACGCTCTCCTCAAAGATGCCGGCGGTGGAGGCCAGCGCCATGAAGAAGAACACCAGCACCGCCATCAGCAGGTATTTCCGCCGGGAGAACCGCTTGATGGCCGCCGCCACGATGTAATTCAGCACGCCCGCCCGTTCCAGCAGCAAAAACGTGCCGCCCATCAGCACGATGAACACGACGATCAGGATGCCGGTCATGCCGGTGCCGCGGGTGTCGTGCTCCACGAAGACCATCACCGGCGCGGCGACGATCTTCCACAGCGGCAGCCGGAAGTCCCTGATCGGGACGTAGACGCTGTCGGTGGTGATCTCCTCCTTGCCGGAGACCATGTCGTAGATGGTGGTGTACTCGCCGCACGGCACCACCTGCGTCAGGATCCCCGCAAAGACCCACACCGCCAGCAGGATCGCCGTGATGCCGACGATCGTCTTTTTGTTGATCTGCAGGCCCTCATTTTTTTTCTCTTCCGCCATGATGCTTCCTCCACGCAGCGCGGCGCCTCAGTGCCGCTATTGTCGCAAATCGTAAGATCATGCGGCGCGTTTGTATGCGTTGCGCCGTCTGATTACGATTGAATATACGCAATTCTATCATTATCGGGGAAGAATGTCAACATAAAATACATTAAGATGTATAATTATACACATTAAAATATAAAAGAACGCGCAGATGATTTCTACGCGTCCCCATAATAAAGCTAAATTGCTCACTTATGCTTGCAGCCAAATTGAAAACCTGCGGTTTTCAGCGAATTTAGCTGCGGCGCTGTGCGCCGATTAGTTCATCACGATCCACGGGTCCTTGAAGATCTCCTCCATCTTGCGGATGAAGGGGCTCACCTCGCCGAAGTCCAGGGCGCGGTGGTCAAAGCAGATGCACATTGGCAGGATGGTGCGTACCTCTACCTTTTCGTTTCCGTCCCCGTCCTTTACCACGGTGGGGCGGCGCTGCATGCTGCTGATGCCGATGGCGCAGATCTGGGGCGGAATGATCATCAGCATGTCCAGCGCCCCGTTGATGCCCTTGGCGGCGGCGCCTACGTTGGAGATGGTGATGGTGCCCTGCTTCAGGTCGTCGATGGTGATGCGGTCGCGCTCCGGAATGCGTTCGTACTCTTCCTTTTCGCGGCCCTTTAAGGGCGTTACCCGGTGGCGGGGGTTGGTTTTGCTGCCGTACAGCCGCTGCACCGCGCTGATCACGTGGCCGGATTTCAGCAGCTCCATCGTATCGTGGATGGAGACGGAATACAGCGCCTCGGTCAGGTTGGTGTTTTTCAGGCGGCGGTTGATGTCCTCGGTGTACTCGGTCATCTCCTTCAGCGTCTTATTGCCCATGTCCTTCATGGTGATGGTCATCATATTGCCGTCGGGCAGCGTCCACGGCACGGAGATATCGATGTTGTCAAAAAAGGTCAGCTTGCCGCGCACCAGCTTGGGCTCAAAGTGCATGTGCGCGTTGATGCGCGGGGCGGCCTTGATGCCCTCGGAAAGCGCCTTCAGCATCACGGTGTTGAAGGTGATCTTGTAGGGCGTTTCCTCGTCGAACTTTTTATAGGCCTCCACAAAATCGGTCACGTCGGCGTCGTAGATGTAGCTGACGTGGGGGATATGCCGCCAACTGGCGGTGGTCATATTCGCCACGATCTTGCGCTGAATATTGAATCTCAGGACGTTTCGTTCTCTCTTGGCCACGGTTAAACCTCCGTCAAATAATCATCACCCTCATTTTATCATGGGAATGGTGCGGGAATAGCGTTTTTTTGTGAACGATTTTTGAACCGGGTTAAATGATTCACAGATTGTACGGTTGTTTTTTGTCGGTTTTACACAAAACGATTCTTTCAATTGGAGTTTGCCGCGCTGAAGCGCGACAAACAGTCGTAAGTCGTAAGTCGCAAGTCGTAAGAAAAAGCTGTTTGTGTAAGATCGAAAATCCGTTGCTTTTCAACGTAATACAGGAACGCCCGAAGGGCATCTTACGACTCACGACTTACGACTTACGACTTGAGCTAACGGCTCGACAAATCCATGTTTTCGTAAATCATTTGACATTTGCCGCAAAAAAAAGTATGATATTGGCAGTATTGAAAAAAGGGTGAGATCCATGAACTACTATCTGGGTGTGGACGGCGGCGGCACAAGGACCACCGCGCTGGTGTGCGATGAAACGCTGCGGGAGCTCGTCACAGTCTCCGGCGGCTCGGTCAACTACTGTTCCGAGGGGATGGAGCGGGCGCGGGACAACCTGCGCGCCATCCTTTCGGAGATCGCGGAAAAAACCGGCGTCGGGCGGTTCGCCTCGGCGTTCATCGGGTCCTCCGCGCTCTTCGGGCGGGCGGATGAAGCGACGCTGCGGGCGTTTACGGACGGGGTCGTTGTCGCGGACCGGATCGCCATGGACAGCGACCTGTATGTCGCGCTGAAGTCCTGTGAAACGGACAACGCTCTGGCGGCCGTCTGCGGCACCGGTTCCATGGCGGCGGCCTTCGGCCCGGCGGGGGAGGTGCTCACCCGCGGCGGCTTCGGCTATCTGTTCGGCGACGAGGGCAGCGCCTACGCCATCGCGCGGGAGGCCATGTTCCACGCGGCGCGCTCCGCGGAGGGGACGGAGCCCCCCACGCTGCTCACCGGGGCCCTTTCCGCCTTCTACGGCGTGAAGGACGTCTACGCCTTTACCGATCTTGCCTACGATCCGCCCATGGAGCGCAAGCGTCTGGCGGCTTTCGCGCCGGAGGTGACCCGCTGCGCCCGGCAGGGGGACGGGACCGCCGACGCGGTGCTGAAACGGCAGGCGGAGCTGTTTGCCGGGACCGTGCGCTCGCTGGCGTCCGTGACGCCGCAAAAGCCCGCGGTGTTCTGTTACGGCGGCGTGTTCGCCCACGACGAGCGCTTCACCGCGTATTTCCGGGAAGCGCTGGGCGACGCCTGCGTCTCCTGCGGCCCGCTGGCAAAGCCGCCGGTCTATGGCGCGGTGTTGGCGGCAAGGGAGTTATGAGGAAGTGGGAAACGGAGATTTGGCGAATGATGGTTTCAAAGGCAGCATATCATCTTTGGGATCGGCTCGCAAAACTCCGATTTGCCTTTCTCAAAGAATTTATGGGTTTGTGAATTTTTGATAAAAAATGCTTTCGCCCTCTTGCATTATTGAATAATTAAGATTAAAATATTACTATCTATTCTTTTTTCAGGGAGAAGAAAAATGAAGCGCATGAAAAAATATCTTTCCGTTTTGCTGTCGCTGGCGATGCTTTGCTGCCTTGTCCCGGCTGTCGACGTGGCGGCGGCGGATGCGGCCCCCGTGGGCGGGGTGAAGTTCGCCACCATGTCCGATATCCACATCTACCCCCAGTCCCTCACCGGCGGCTCCTGCCCCGCGTGGCTGGCCAACTGCCGCAACGACTGCAAGGAGTATGAGGAGAGCGAGACCATCGTGGATACGGCGCTGGCCACGCTGAAAGCCCGTGTGGAGCGGGAGGGCATCGAATACCTGCTGATCCCCGGCGACCTGACGCGATACAGCGAAAAGGCGGCCCACGAGGTTCTGGCCGCCAAGCTGCGTCAGTTCGAGCGGGATACCGGCGTGCCGGTGCTGGTCATCGACGGCAACCACGATATCAACACCTACAAGGCCGCCACCTTTGAAAACGGCGTGAAGGAGCAGGCGGAGGCCATCACCGCCCAGGGCTTTTACGATACCTACGCCGACCTGGGCTACGATCTGGCGGATAGCTTCTACGCCATCGAAAACGGCGTGGTGCAGCCGGTGCAAAACGCTCTGTCCTACACCGCGCAGCTTAACGACAAGGTGCAGCTGATCGTGGTGGATTCCTGCATCTACAGCTTTGACGAGCCCGCCAAGGATACCACCAACGGCACCATTTCCGACGAGTGCATGGAATGGATCATTGAGCGCGCCGACGCGGCTGCCGCCCGGGGCAAGGAAAACATCCTGATGATCCACCACTCCATGGCGGCGCACATGGAGTGCGAGCCCTCCGTCACCTTCGCCTTCGTATTGGATAACTACGTGGAGCGCAGCGAGGAGCTGGCGGACCACCACATCCACTACGCCCTGACCGGCCACCTGCATATCCCGGATACCGCGCAGATCGTCAACGACAACGGGCAGGTGCTCACCGACGTGCAGACCTGCGCCCTTACCGCCTATCCCAACCAGTACCGGGAGAACACCTTCACCGTCTATTCCGACGGGACCAGCCGCATCGCCACCGAGGAGGTGGATTTCGACGCGGAGGCTCCCTATGTGTACGAGGGCAGGACCTACGAACGGGGCGGCTTCGGACTGGAATCCTTCGGCAAGTGCTTCGGCGGCCCGCTGGACGACAACGACGGCATCGCCAGCATGACCGGCTTCGTACACGGCCTGTATAACGGCTACGCCGTGTCGCTGTTCGATCAGATCATCGCCGGCGGCGGCCTGCTGGGATTTTTGAAAGAAAAGGGCATCGACCTGGAGGCCATCATCGGGGGCTTCCTGGAGCCCTACATCGGCACCGGCGTGAAGGTAGCGGGCAAGACCGTGCTTTCCGTGGACAACCTCATGTGGTTTTTGGAAGACCTCTCCGCCCAGATCGACGCGCTGATGGGAGATCCCGACGCCCTTTGGAATTCGCTGGAGCCCGCCATCCGCAAACTGGCCGGCATCCGCATGAGCGATCTGCCCGTGGATCAGGAGATCCGGGACGCTGTCGGCGTGGGCCGCGGCAAAGACTATTCCACGCTGGAGGAAGTAGTGTTCTCCACCGTCTACTACTGGACCACCGGCAACGAAAAGCCCTTCGGCGAGGACGCCATGATCGCGGACGTGATCGAAAAGCTCAACGAGCCGGTCACCGATACCTCCGGCATGCACGTCTTCAGCGCCCTGCTGGATATCGTCTATAACGACGTGGTCAACGGTATCATCCTGTCCAACCTGCACGTGCGGCTGGGCACGCTGTTCGGCAACACCGCTGTGGGCACCGCCTTCGGCAATCAGATCAACAATTTCGTCAAACAGTTCCTGCACGGCGACACCAGCTATCTGAACCTGGTCAACACCTTCTTCTCCCTCGGCGCGCTGGACTACACCAGCCTCTACGACCTGCTGGACAAGCTGCTGCTGCAGGAGTACTGGACGCCCAGCCAGGACGAATCCCTCAATTCCACCCTCGCGTGGTTCATCAAGGACTTTACCACCGACGCGAACCCGCGGCAGTCCGGCGACTACGGCGTGAGCTATGACGCCGCGAGGCAGGTCCCGGAGGTCACGACGAAAAACTACCGCAAGCCCACCATGGTCTCCGTAACGCTGGGCGACACCCCGGCGCAGGCCAACATCAACTGGTTCGCCAAATACAGTTTGCCGGAGACCGATATCGAGATCTACGACCTGGACGACGGCGGCAACAAGGTCGCCTTTACCGGCAGCTATACGGCGGAATCCGCCGACGTGACCCGCTATTTCCCCGGCATCGACCTGGGTATCATCGGCTTTATCAAGTATCAGTTCGCCATGACGCAGCACACGGTGCGGCTGGACGGGCTGACTCCCGGCGGCAAATACGCCTACCGCGTGGGCAACGCGAACCGCGGCTGGTGGAGCGACTGGGCCACGCTGGAAGCGCCGGACGGCGGGAACGAAGTCACCTTTATCCACACCTCCGATCCCCAGTCCCAGAACGAAAAACAGTATACCGGGGCCTGGGCCAACGTGCTGGATAAGGCCTTCGAGCTGTACCCGGAGGCGAAATTCGTGGCCAGCTCCGGCGACATGGTGGACTACGGCATGAACAACCACCAGTGGCAGTGGATGTTCGACACGGCGTCAAGTAACCTGATGAACACCTACCTGATGCCCGCCACCGGCAACCACGAGGAAAAGGACGACTGTTCCACCGTCAGCAACTTTATCCTGCCGAACGTGCCGGATCAGGATACGGCCTCCGGCGTGTACTATTCTTACGATTACAACAACCTGCACGTGGCGGTGCTGAACACCAACGACCTGAACGACGGCAAAGCCCTCAGCGATCAGCAGATCGACTGGCTGAAGCGGGATATGAAGGGGAGCGGCGCGCGGTGGAAGGTCGTGGTGCTGCACAAGGCGCTGTACTCCAACGGCAGCCATTACGATGACGACGACGTGGTGGCCATGCGCAAGCAGCTGGGCGCCCTGATGCCGGACCTTGATATCGACCTGGTGCTGCAGGGCCACGACCACGTGTACCTGCGTACCGCCTCCCTTGACAACAACAAGAAGGTGAAGGAAGAGATCACCTATCTCCGCTACGGCGAGGACGGCACCCTGTATAAGACCTTCGTCCAGCCGGACGGCACCCTGTACGCCATCAACGGCTGCGCGGGCGTGAAGCTGTACAAGACCAAGGACGAGAGCGCCACGGACGAGTACTTCCCCCGGGCGGATAAGATCGTGAACGCCGACGCGCCGATGTTCTGCGCGGTGCAGATCAGGGACGGCGTGATGTACGTGGACGCGTATCTGGTGGACGGCGATACCGTCGTAAAGGCGGATTCCTACGCCATTCAGAAGGATACCTCCCAGGGCGAGGTCGCCCCCAGAAGCGAGTGGCCCGCGGAAAACAGCGCGGTGCAGTTCTCCATGAAGGCCTTTGAAAAGTTCGTGAGCATCATCAAAAAGATCTTTACCGTGATGAACAACTTTATGAAGATCTTTGTCTTCGGCGACGTCAACGCGAACTTTGAGACGGTGAAGGACAAGGTGTGTTAAGGCAATAGGCAGTAGGCAATAGTAAGCGCCGGGCGGTTTACGAAACCGCCCGGCGCTTTGCGTCGTTATCAGGTTAGGTAGTTATCAGGGAGCCGGGAATAGCCACTATCCGCTAAAACGGCGCACCGTGCCGTGCTGCTGCCTATTGCCTGTTGCCTGTTGCCTGAAAGGCGTTGATCGTCAGATCAACGCTTTTCCTTCCCACTCCCTCGCCGGGGGGACCTCCAGCAGCTTCGCCACCGTGGGGGCGATATCCTTAACGGAACCGCCCGGGTACTCTTTCCCCTTTTCAAAACGGGGGCCTGTGATGAGAATGGGGATGGTCATATCCTGCGGGTCGTCGCTGCCGTGGCCGCGCCCGTGGCCGCCGTGGTCGGCGGTGAGGATCACCGTGTAATCGGCGGGGATGCTGTCGATGAGCTTTTCCGTGCAGCCCACCGCGACGTTGACGCAATTGAGGTATTCCGGGCTCATCCAGCCGTGGTCGTGGCCGCCCAGCTCGTCCGTCTGGCCCAGATAGAGGAACAGGAAATCCGGCTGCTCCGCGTTGATATATTCGATGGCCGCGTCTGTTATTTTGATATCCGTATCGTCCTGTTTGTGCTGGTTGATCATCAGGGCGCGGTGCAGGTGGTCCGGGCGGCTTAAGTCGCGCAGCTCCTCCCAGGTGTAAAAGAAGGCGCACTTTTTGCCCGCGTTATCCAACCGGTCGAACAGGCCCTCGATGGGCCGCACCTGCGGGATATAGGTGTTGGTGGTGATACCGTGGCGGTCCGGGTCCACGCTGTGGAACAGCGACATGTGGCAGGGCAGCGTGACGCTGGGCATCACGGTCTGCGCCGTCAGGGAATACGCCGACCGCGCCAGCAGCTTTTCGACGAACGGGTGGCCGCATTGCAGATAGCCGTCCGGCCGCATGCCGTCCACCAGGATGAGAATGACTTTTTCGGGCATAATGATTTCTCCTTCCGGGAATAAAATGGAAAAGCAAAAGGCGCAAGGCGTGAGGTATCCGCAACCTCAAACCTCACACCTCAAACCTCACACCTCACAGCTTAAACCTGTTTTGCCCGCTTGCGTTCCGCGATCAGCACCGCCGCGCAGAACGCGACGCCCGCCGCGCCGGCGCAGGCGATCACGACGCCGACGATACCGGAGACCGTGTCGATGCGGCCCTGCGCCGCCAGATAGTTCTCCTCCGGCCCGCAGACGTAGGTGAAGCACAGGGTGGTCTGCCGCACGCTGCCGTTGTAATACCGGCCGCTGAGCTCAGTCAGCACGTCGGCGTAGGTTTCGTTTGCTTTGGCAAAGGCGCCCGTAAAACGCGCCCCGGCGTTATCCGTAAAGGAGGCGGCAAAATACCCCTTTACGATAAACGCGCCCAGCGCCGCCTGCGGATCGTTCACGTATTCCTGCAGTACGTCGTACAGGGGATCGGCCTCGGTCAGCGTCAGCGCCCCCACGCACATCTCGCCGCCGGCGTCCGCAAAGCTCACAAGGCAGCAGACGGTTTTGCCCAGACTGCCGTCGTAGGACAGGAACGGGTCGATGATGCGCAGGCTGTCGGTTTTGACAACGTCGCCTTCTTTTACGTCGGTCCAGAAAACTTGCTCCGGCGATACGGGCCGCGCCAGCAGGCAGAAGCCCCGCGCCGTCACCGCCGTTCCGAAGAACAGCAGCAACAGCGCCAGCACGACGGATATTACGATTCTGGCCCCTACGGTGCGGCTCTCTTTACTGTCGGCCATGGCTGCTTATTCGCCCTTCATATCCAAAAGCTGTACCTTGCCCTTATAGGCCGCTTCGGAAACGATGATGGAATCCGTGATGGCGGCCGCGATATCGTCCTCTGTGGCGCCCAGCTCCACGGAATAACACTTGTCGATGAACAGGTCGATATCCATGATGTCGGGCAGGTTGAAGGGGTCCATGCCGGAATCGACGCCGCGCTTGGCGTAGTCCTTCTTGACCTTGATCATGCCCATCTTCATCATGACGGGGGGCACGCCCACGATCTTGCGGTTCTTCATGCCGCGGGCGTCGTACACGTAGCCCAGGAACTTGTCCCACTTCATGTTGTACATGGCGATGGGGAATGCCTCGTAGCCGCGCTTTTCGCGCTCCGCCGCGCCGCAGATCACCTCGCCCACCTGGCGGCAGGTCAGCATGGCGGTGCCGCCCTTGGGATACAGGGTAAAGGGCCAGCTGTCCATCATGGCGATCTGCTCGATCAGGATCGTCCACACGGGCTTGCGGCCGGGCTGGGTGCCGAAAATGTAGGGCAGCTCCAGCACCTTCACGCCGAAGCTGTCGTCGGCGAACTGCTCGCAGACGGCCTCCTGCTGCAAACGGGCGCGGAAGTAGGGGTTGCGGGCCGGGAAGTCCTTCTCCGGCATCTTTTTGGCCAGGTACGCGAAGTAGGAGCCCAGCACCACCGCGTTTTTCAGGCCCGCTTCCTTGCACAGGGGGAAGATGCGCTCCAGCGGGGCGATGTTGAATTTATAGTAGTAATCGCTGACGGGGGCGGGGAACTCCACGCGTTCGTCTACGCCCGCGGCGAAGATGAACACGTCCTGACCTTTCAGCAGCTCGCGGAGCTCGTCGTCGCTCTTTTTGTTGATGTCGCCGAAGATGATCTCCATTTCCTCGGGGATGGGGGCGCCCTCCGGCAGGGGAGGAAGGGCCACGGAAGTGACCTTGTGCCCGTGGGCGATGAGCTGTTTCGCGGCCTCGCAGCCAAGCAGGCCGGTTCCGCCGATCATAAATACGTTCATGAGATACCCTCCGTTCTTGTTGTTACCCTTTATTATAATGCCTGCGCCGCATAAAATCAAGAAGCTGCGGGAGATTTCTTTTCCTTTTATCTTGTTTTTTTTGATACGTTTTGCTATGATGGAGGGGAAGAAACGGCATAACGCGGGAACGGGTGAGATAAAATGAAGCTGACATATGAGGGGCTGCGGGAGACCGAAAAGTGGCGGCAGGCAGGGATCGCTCTGCCGTCCTACGACCCGGCGGCAGCGGCAAAACGCGCCAAAGACGCGCCGGTTTGGGCGCATTTCGGCGTCGGCAACATCTTTCGGGTGTTCATCGGGGGGCTGGCCGACCGGCTGCTGAACGAGGGCGCCATGGACCGGGGGATCGTCTGCGTGGAGGCCTACGACTTTGAGATCGCGGATAAAATCTACGCGCCGTTTGATAACCTCGTACTGAGCGTCACCCTGCGCGGGGACGGAACCACCGAAAAGCGGGTGCTGGGCAGCCTGTCGGAGGCCGTGAAGGCAACGCCGGACGATCCCGCCGCCATGGCGCGGCTGCAGGCGATTTTCAGCGCACCCTCGCTGCAGATGGTCTCCTTTACCGTCACGGAAAAGGCGTACGCTTTGCGGGACGCTTCCGGCGCGTATCTGCCGCGCGCGGCGCGGGATATGGAAAAGGGCCCGGCGGCCGCCGCCGGGGCGATCGGCATGGTGACCGCCCTGCTGTACGAACGGTTCCGTTCGGGCGGTACGCCGCTGGCGCTGGTGAGCATGGATAACGTCTCCCGCAACGGCGAAAAGCTGCGCGCCGCCGTGCTGGAAACGGCGGAGGAATGGCGCAGACGCGGCTTTGTGCCGGACGGGTTTGCCGAATGGATCGGGAACGAGGGCAAGGTCAGCTTTCCGTGGACCATGATCGACAAGATCACGCCCCGGCCCGGTCCCGCCGTGGCGGAGCTGCTGACGGATCTGGGCGTGGAGGATATGACCCCGGTGATCACGGAAAAGCAGACGTACATCGCGCCCTATGGCAACGCGGAGGGTCCGCAGTATCTGGTGATCGAGGACCGCTTCCCCAACGGCAGGCCGCCATTGGAACGGGCGGGCGTATATATGACGGACCGGGCGACGGTAAACAAGGCCGAGCGCATGAAGGTGACGGCCTGCCTGAACCCTATCCACACGGGGCTGTGTACCTACGCGTGCCTGTTGGGATACGAGCTGTTCGCGGACGCCATGGGCGACCCGGAATTGAGCAGGCTGGCAAGGGTGATCGGGTACGGCGAAGGCCTGCCGGTGGTGGACGACCCCGGCGTGCTGTCCCCGGAAGCGTTTCTGGACGAGGTGCTGAACGAGCGTTTCCCCAACCCGTATCTGGGCGACACCAGCGCCCGCATCGCGGTGGATATCTCACAGATGACCGCCATCCGCTTCGGCGAAACGATCAAGGCGCACATGGCGCGGGGCGATTCCGCGGGGCTGACGGGCATCCCGCTGGCCATCGCCGGGTGGTTCCGCTACCTGCTGGCCGTGGATGACAGGGGAGAGCCCTTTGCGCTGTCTCCGGACCCCATGCTGCCGGAGCTGCGGGAGATTTTCAAAGGCGTGATTTTAGGCCGGCCGGAGACGCTGGGCGACCGGTTGCGGGGGCTGCTGACGAACGAAACGCTGTTCGGCGTGGACCTGTACGACGCGGGCATAGGGGAAAAGATCGAAGCCATGACCCGCGAGCTGCTGGCAGGGCCGGGGGCCGTGCGGGCGACGCTTAAGCGGCATCTTGTTTCGTTGTGAATAAGTTGGCAGCGCGGCACCTCAGTGCCGCTCCGGACATATGTTGCTATCATGACGGATTATGAGATGATTTGTTGTATTTCCCGACAGGGAAAAATGTCTGACCGGACGATCCGTCTGCAGAATTGTTTATTCTTACAGCGGCACTGCGGTGCCGTGCTGCCGAAAAAAGGAGAACGCTATGGCCGAACAAGAGCCGGTGTTGGAACTGGAAATGTACCTGATCCGCCACGGGCAGAGCCGCGGCAACGCGGGGCTGACGCCCGCCGACGCGCCTTTGGCCGACCGGGAGGACCCGGTGTTGAGCGAGCTGGGCGTGTATCAGGCGTCGCTGCTGGGGAATGCCCTTGCCGACGTGGACTTTGACGCGGTGTACGCCAGCCCTTTGCGCAGGGCGGTGATGACCGCCGCCGGGCTGTTGGCGGGGCAGGCCGCGCCCCCTCCGCTGCGCCTTCTGCCGTTGCTGACGGAGCAGGGCACGCCGGACGAATACGAGGGGCAGGACCTTCCCGAACTGGAAAAGCTGTGCCCCGGCTGCCGCATGGCGGAGGGGTTCGAGACCGGCAGGCGCATCATCGGCACGCCGGACCAGCCGGACCCGGTGGTGTTCGCCCGCGCGAAGGAGACCGTCGATTACCTGCGGGAGCGCCACGGAAACGGGCAGAGGATCGCCGTGGTGGGCCACGCCTGCTTTTTGACCTACGTCATTTTTCGCATCTGCGGGATCAAAGACGCCATCCCGAATTTTGATATCGACCTCACCAACACCGGCGTCACGAAGGTGAAGTTCTACATGCCCGGCACGAATCCGTTCGGGGACACGGTGTTTGCGTATGTGAACAATACGGCGCATCTGGATCGCTTGCGCAATCAGTGAAATCGCGCCTGTCGGCGCGGTAAAATAACGCTTGTCAGCGCGACGAAATCGCGCCTGTCAGCGCGGTGAAATCCTCACTTCGTTCGGGGGAAATCGCTTCGCGGTGAAATTTTTCTGCTTTGCCGAAAAGCATCGGAAAATGCTCCGAATTTTGATTTATTATAATTTAAGGACGAAGCCCTTCCGAAGCCGTTCGTCGCAGACAAAAGATTTCACCTGCCGCTGGCAGATTTTATCCGCGAAACGGATTTTATTTTGAAAGGAGCGCTTATGAATAACGATACCACCCGCCATGCGTTTTCCATCCGCGGTTACATCGAGGGGTTTTACGGTGAACCGTGGACGCATGAACAGCGGCTGGAGATGCTGCGGTTTGCCGCTTCCCACGGGGCCAACACGTGGTTCTACGCCCCCAAGGACGACCCCTTCCACCGCAAGCTTTGGCGGGAGCTCTACCCGCCGGAGGCGCTGGCCCGCCTGCGGGAGCTGAAGCGGACCGCCGACGAAAACGGCGTCGCCATGTTCTGGTGTGTGGCGCCGGGGCTCAGCATGCGCTATTCCGACGCGGCCGACCGTGCGGCGCTGCTCGATAAGCTCCGCGCGCTGTACGACGTCGGCTTCCGGGATTTCGGCCTGCTGCTGGACGATATCCCCGCCGAGCTGTTCTACCCGGAGGACCGGGCGCGGTTCGGTGAGACCGTGGAGGCGCATATCGACCTGTGCCGGGACGCGTTTGCCCGGCTGAAGGCGTGGGACGCTTCCGTCCGGCTGGCGGTGTGCCCCACGCAGTACCACGGCACGGGCGCGGAGGACTATATTTCCCGTCTCGGGAAGGCACTGCCGGAGGAGGTGTTGCTGTTCTTCACCGGCGCGGATATCTGCTCCAAGGAGCTGACCTGCCGGGAGGCTGCGATCTTTGCCGAAGCCACCGGCCACCGGCCCCTGTATTGGGACAACTACCCGGTCAACGACGCGGAGATGTTCAAGGAGATGCACATCGGGCCGCTGATCGGCCGGGAGCCGGGGCTGTACCGGTACGCGGAGGGGATCGTTTCCAACTGCATGGCATACTGCGAATGCGGCAAGTTCGCGCTGGCGACGGCCTTTGACTACCTGTCCGACCCGGAGGGGTACGACCCGGAGGCGTCCTTTGACCGGGCTCTTACGGAGCTGCTGCCCGACGCGGACCTGCGCGAAGCCTTCGTCCTGTTCGCCGACCACCTGCGCACCTCCTGCCTCAAGGACGAGAACTCCCGCCTCATGGGGGAGGCGCTGGGAAAGGCCTCGCTGCTGTGGGAGACCGGCGATCTGCCCGGGGCGCTGGCGGTGATCGCCGATTACACCGCCCTGGTACACGACAGCGCGGAGGCGCTGAAACGGCAAAAAGCCCCGCTGTTCACGGAGCTTTCCGAATGGCTGAAAAAGTATTACCTGATGGCGGAGATATTGGGCGACGCCCTCGCCGTGCTGCGGACCGGGCGGGGGAGGGACGCCCTCGCCGCCAAAATGAAGCGCTACAACGACTGCGCCACGGTGCTGACGGCGTTTTGTTTCAGAGAGTACGTGGAGCGGGTGCTGGGGATGGAGTGAAACGGGGATTTGTCGAGCCGTTGGCTCAAGTCGTAAGTCGTGAGTCGTGAGTCGTAAGCAGCCCTTCGGGCGTTCCTGTATTACGTTGAAAATCAACGGATTCCCATTCTTACAAAACAACTTTTTCTTACGACTTACGACTCACGACTTACGACTGTTTGGCGGGTGTCAGCGCGACAAATTCCAATTTACCGGATTGATTTAACAACTCCCGCTCTCGGTGGAGGGCGGGAGTGTTGTGTTTACGGGATGATGCAACAGGGTTAATTTTCGATCACCTGCGCCGGCAGCTTCACGTATTTCAGCAGAAATATTGAATGTCGCCGAAAAACGCAATCCATTTGGCGATCACGTCCTCGCTTCTTGCCTCAATGATCCGCATGATATTGCGCAGCGTCGTCTGCGGGATCTCGGAATTGTTGTGGCAAAGCAGGCATTTCCCGGTCTTCGTGATCCAGACCTTCGTGGCGTTTGCGGTGGGCTGGCCTTCGGCGATATGGACGTGGACCGGTTCGGTCGGCCTGTTCTCGTTGGCCCAGAAGTAGACCCAGTATGAACCTATCTTAAAAACCTGAGGCATCCTGGAACCCTCCGTGCTGAGAGAACTCTATGATCAGATGCGCCACGGATTCGACGATCTTCTGGTAGGCGCTGATCTCATCGTCCGAAAAACCGCTGATATCCTCCCAACGGTATTCCGGCAGAATGCAGGAAGCGGAATGGAAACAATCCGCCGCGTCGGGCTTTTCGATATAAACTTTTACCGTTTTGTCTTCGCGCATCTCCGAGTGTACGATCTCGGTGCCGTCTTCCAGCTGCAGCAGCGGATACATCATAGACAACACTCCCTTCCGATAGTTTGTTCCGTCATCAACGGATCATACGTTAATTCCCGATCACCTGCGCCAGCAGCTTGAAATACTTCAGGATCATGCCGGAGAGGGCGACGATAAAGTTGGCGAACTGGGTCAGGACGGTGGAAAACGCGGACTGGTCGCGGTTGGTGCCCTTGCTTTCGCCCGGGGCGGACTTGCTGATGGCGTAGCTGTCCACCAGCTTGATCTCCTGCGTGTCGTCGTTGACCACATAGGCCTTGTAGACCAGCCTGCCGCCGTCGATCTCGGTGGTGCAGAAGCAGCCGCCGCCGTTTTCGTACTCGCCCTTGGTGGAGAAATACACGTCCGCCACGTCAAGGATGGGGGCGATCGCGTCCTCGTTCACGTCGTAGCGCTTGGTGCCTGCGGTACTGGGCAGCGCGTATACGGTGCCCTCCGGATCCACGGCGAAGGTGGTTTCCTCGCCCTTATAGGTTTCGGTGACGTATTCCACGCCCTCCACGGCCTTGTCGCCGTACACCTGCGTGGTGCGCAGGTACATGTGGTCGTGCCCGGCGTATACCAGGTCGATATCCAAGCGATCGAACAGGGGCATCAGCACCTCGCGCATGATGATGGTATCCGGCTTGTTGATGTTCTTGCCGGCGGAATAGCAGCTGCGGTGCGCCAGCACGATCTTCCACATGGCGTCGGAGTTGCTCATATCGTTTATCAGCCAGTTGCGCTGGGCCTGGCTCATGGGGTACATGTCGTTGGTGTTCAGCACCGCGAAGTGGGCGTTGCCGTAATCGAAGGAGTAGTACACACCCTCCAGCGAGCGGTTGTCGCTTTCATCCAGGCAGAACATGTTCTGGAAGCAGAAGGTGTTCAGCTTGTCGGTGATGTTGCCGTCGTGGTTGCCCGCCACCGGCACGTGGGTCATGGCTTCGTTTGCAAAGGCGAAGTTGCCGAAGTACCAGTCCCATTCGTCGTTGGTGTTGTCGTTGACGTAGTCGCCGAGGTTCACGTTGAATTCCGCGTCGGGCAGGGTTTCCATGGCGGCCTTCAGCGTGAGCGCCGCGTGGGCGAAATTCTCGTCGCTGCTGGCCTGCACGTCGGCGATGGTGATGAAGGAAAAGCTGTCGTTTTGATCGTCGGTGACGAAGGTGCAGGCGTTGCTCCACTTGTTCTGCGCGGCGTCGCCCACCCGGTAGGTATAGGCGGTACCGGGCTCCAGATCGGTGACGGCCACCTTGTGGGAATACTGCGACCGGTACTGCGTCGCGGTGCCGGTATACGCCTTGGCGTCGGCGAAATCGCCGGTAAAGTCGGCGGTCTTCACCAGCTGCAGGTCGGAAGCGCTCTTTTCCGCGGTGAACCAGCAAAAGCCGCGGCCCGTGGCCCCGTCGCCGTACATGCAGCAGGAAACGCGCTTGACGCCGTCCGGGATGACGATGGCCGAAGCCGTGCCCGCCAGCATCACGCAGGCAAGCAATACGCAAAGGAGTTTCTTGAAAGTGGATCTCATGGCGGTTCCCTCCGTAAAAAACAGGATATATCAATATTTTATCTCATAAGCGCAAAAAAAGCAAGCGGCTTCGCGGGATATTCTTAAAGATTTCACAAAAACAAAAATCCTGTTGCTTTTTCTTTTTTTTGTGGTATACTGTTATCAGCGCCTGACATAAAGTGCGAACTGATTGAAAGGCACGGCAATCGAGAAAAAGAGGAATGCTGTGCCCTTGGCGCGGCATTTTTTAGTGAATAGTGAAGAGTGAATAGTGAAGAGGTTCGGGGCCTGCGGCCGGCATTATAATGAGTGTGCGGGCGAAGTTCCCACGTTCTCTGATCTTTCATCATTGAGCCAAAACCATGTCAGAAAGGAATACTTTATGGAAAACAAAGTGGCGGTCATCAGCATCATCGTGGAAAGCGGCAAGGCGGTGGACGAGCTCAACGCTCTGCTGCACGGGTACGGCGAATATATCATCGGCCGCATGGGCATCCCCTACAAGGCGAGGGGCATAAACATCATCAGCATCGCGCTAGACGCCCCGCGGGACGCCATCTCCACGCTGGCGGGCAAACTGGGCAATCTGCCCGGCATCAGCGTCAAGACCGCCGTGGCCAGCGTATGACCGAAACGGTCCGGGCGCTGATCGGCCGGCTGGAGGTCGGCGATACGCTGACGGAAGCGGACTTCCGGCAACTGCTGGACGGCTCCGACGGATCGTCCGACGCGCTGCTGCGGGAAAAAGCCGTGGCCAAGCGCAAAGCCGTCTACGGCAATTCCGTGTTCGTGCGAGGGCTGATCGAGATATCGTCTTACTGCAAAAACGACTGCCTGTACTGCGGCATCCGGCGCTCTAACGCCAACGCGCAGCGCTACCGGCTGACGGAGGAACAGATCCTGTCCTGCGCCGACGAGGGGTACGCGCTGGGCTTTCGCACCTTTGTGCTGCAGGGCGGCGAGGACGCGTATTTCACCGACGAACGGCTGGTCCCGCTGCTCCGGGAGCTCAAGCGCCGCCACCCGGACTGCGCCGTGACGCTGTCGCTGGGGGAACGGGGCAAAGAGAGCTTCCAACGCCTGTACGACGCGGGCGCGGACCGCTACCTGCTGCGTCACGAGACCGCCGACGCCGCCCACTACGCAAGCCTTCACCCGCCGGAGCTGCGCTGGGAGAACCGCATGGAATGTTTGCGGCAATTGCGCGAGATCGGCTACGCGGTGGGCGCGGGCTTCATGGTGGGCTCGCCGGGGCAGACGAACGCGCACCTCGCCAAAGACTTATGCTTCATTCAGGAATTTCAGCCGGAGATGTGCGGCATCGGGCCGTTTATCCCGCATCAGGATACGCCCTTCGCCCGGGAGAGCGCCGGTTCGGCGGAAGTCACCTGCCGGCTGCTGTCTGTGATCCGGTTGATACAACCCAATATCCTGCTGCCCGCCACCACGGCGCTGGGCACGGTCCACCCGCAGGGACGCGAAATGGGCATTCTGGCCGGGGCCAACGTGGTGATGCCCAACCTTTCCCCCACGGACGTGCGGAAAAAGTATTCCCTGTACGATAACAAGATCTGCACCGGGGAGGAATCCGCCCAGTGTAAGGACTGTCTGCAGACGCGGATGCGGGCCATCGGGTACGAGGTGGTCGTGGACCGGGGCGATCCGATGCCGCACGGCGCCTCCGCAGCGTCGCAGTCGGAAGTCGTCAGTCGGAAGTCGGAAGTCGACGTAGCACGCTGCCTCAGCAGCGTTCCGATTCGGAATTCGGAATGATGCGTAGCACGCTGCCTCAGCAGCGTCGCAGTCGGAAGTCGATCTATCAAGGGGGACAAAATGGAAGAATTTGTAAAGACGCAGATCAGATACGGGCTGAGATACGTGCCCGGCAATATCCTGAAATCATATTTTATTCCCCGGCAAAGCGGAGAGACCCGCGCGCTGCGTTCCCGCGGGTTTCTGCGGGGCGTGTGCCACCCCAACGAGGACTACGCCCTGCTGCGGGAGGCCAACATCCAGTGGGTGCGGTTCGATATCCCGTTCCCCTTTGCGGCGGACGGCGGCGAATCCGAAAGCTACCGCGCTTTCAAGGAGCGCTGCCGGGGCTACGCCGAACGCGGGTTCTCCGTGATGGCGGTCACGCCCTTCCCCAACGCCTTCGTCTCCAACGGGATCGACCCCCGCACGCGGTCGGGCGAGGCGAGGGTGCGCGAGGTTGCCGCGTTCCTCGCCCGGGACCTGCAGGGGCTGGTCGGCGGCTTCCAGATCTCCAACGAGATGGGGCTGCCGAAGTTCACGCTGCCCCTGACGCTGGACGAGGCCGCCCGGTTCATCGGCGTGCAGGCGGAGGCCATGTACCCGCTGCGCGGCGACCTGCTGATCGGGTACAACTCCGGCGGGCCGGAGGCGAAGCTCCACGCGCTGATGCGTCCCTATCATCGCTATTGCGACTACGTGGGCGTCGATATCTATCTGGGGTGCTTCGCGGGGCTGCCGGGGCTGATGGGCATTTTTGAATCGCTGCTGCGCTACCTGTGGGCCATGACCGGCAAGCCGGTGATCCTGCAGGAATTCGGCTATATCAGCGGCGGCGCGCCGAAAACGAAGGCGCAGAAGCAGGCGCTGCTGCGTTCCTACGGGCTGGAGCGCGAGGAGGACGCGAAAGCCGATATCGAAGCGCTGATGGAAAAGCTGCCGGGGAATTTCCGGCATTCGATCCGGTTCGACGGCAAAAACGACCCCGCCCGGTATTACGATCTGCTGTTCCACAGCGACTACCGCCAGCATTTTTATCAGGAGATGTCCCGCCTGACGTGTATCCCGGGCTATCCCCACACGCCGGAAGGGCAGGCGAAGTTCTATGGCGACCTGATCGGCCGCCTGTACGAACTGCCGTTCGTGGCGGGGGCGATGGTCTACTGCTGGTCGGACGCGCCTTATTGCGGTTACTGCGGCCAGCCGGACTGCCCGGTGGAGACCCGCTGGGGACTGGTGGACTGCGACGGCAGGCCGAAGCCCTCCTATTACGCGGTGCAAAAGCAGTTCGGGAGGATACGGTTCTGGGATAACGCGGGAAAATAGAGCCGTAGCGCGGCACCTCAGTGCCGCTCTGAGCCAAAACAATATTTTTGACGGATCATTCGGTCAGATTGCGTTTTTGGTCCAAGAAAAAGGTGCTGACATAATCATCCGTTTGAATCGTTACATTTGTCAATAGCGGCACTGAGGTGCCGCGCTACCAGAGGAAAGGATATAATACCATGGCACAATACAATCCCGCCTCGCTGAAGGCGGAGGAATTTATCAACGACGAAGAGATCCGCGAGACGCTGGCGTACGCAGAGGCGCATAAGCGTGACCTTCCCCTCATCAACGAAATACTGGAAAAGGCCCGCCCCGTGAAGCAGGGCAACGGCTGCACCTGCAAGGGCCTCACCCACCGGGAGGCCAGCGTGCTGCTGGCCTGCGACCTGCCGGAGGTGACGGAGCGTA
Source organism: Clostridia bacterium (assembly GCA_017428085.1). GTDB lineage: Bacteria > Bacillota > Clostridia > Oscillospirales > Acutalibacteraceae > RUG806. The sequence continues at coordinate 27,212 of JAFRRP010000012.1, forward strand.
TCTATCAGATCGCGGAGGAGATCAAGCTGGCCTTTTACGGCAACCGCATCGTCATCTTCGCGCCGCTGTACCTGTCCAACTACTGCGTCAACGGCTGCCTCTACTGCCCCTACCACCTGAAAAACAAGCACATCCCCCGCAAAAAGCTGACGCAGGAGGAAGTGAAGGCCGAGGTCATCGCCCTGCAGGATATGGGCCACAAGCGCCTTGCCATCGAGGCCGGCGAGGACCCGGTCAACAACCCCATCGAGTACATCCTCGACTGCATCAAAACCATCTACAGCGTCCACCACAAGAACGGCGACATCCGCCGGGTGAACGTGAACATCGCCGCCACCACCGTGGAGAACTACCGCAAGCTGAAGGAGGCCGGCATCGGCACGTATATCCTGTTTCAGGAGACCTACCACAAGGAGAGCTACTTAAAGCTGCATCCCACCGGCCCCAAGCACGACTATGACTACCACACGGAGGCCATGGACCGCGCCATGGAGGGCGGCATCGACGACGTGGGCCTGGGCGTGCTGTTCGGGCTGGAGCTGTACAAATACGAGTTCGCGGGGCTCATCATGCACGCGGAGCATCTGGAGGCCGTTCACGGCGTGGGCCCGCACACCATCAGCGTGCCGCGCGTGAAGAAGGCCGACGACATCGACCCCACCGCCTTCGACAACGGCATCGACGACGAGACCTTCGCGAAGATCACCGCCTGCATCCGTCTCGCCGTGCCCTACACCGGCATGATCATCTCCACCCGGGAGACCGAGGCCGTGCGCTCCAAGCTGCTGCGGCTGGGCGTCTCGCAGGTCAGCGGCGGCTCCCGCACGTCGGTGGGCGGCTACACGCAGGAGGAGCGCCCTCACGACACCGAGCAGTTCGACGTGTCCGACCAGCGCAGCCTGGACGAGGTGGTCCGCTGGCTGATGGAGAACGGGCATATCCCGTCCTTCTGCACCGCCTGTTACCGGGAGGGCCGCACCGGCGACCGCTTCATGAGCCTGTGCAAGAACGGGCAGATCCTCAACTGCTGCCACCCCAACGCCCTGATGACGCTGACGGAATATCTGGTGGACTACGCCTCTCCCGAAACGAAGGAAGTGGGCTTTAAGATGATCGAAGAAGAATTGAAGCGCATCCCCAAGGACAAGGTGCGCGCCATCGCGGCGGACAACATAGAGGCGATCAAAAACTCCAACCGAAGGGACTTCCGATTCTGATATGGCGAACCTGAATGAGACCGTCTCCGCCGAACGGGTACACATCGGCTTTTTCGGGCGGCGTAACGCCGGAAAATCGTCCCTCGTCAACGCGCTGGCGGGGCAGGAGGTCAGCATCGTTTCGCCCGTGAAGGGCACCACCACCGACCCGGTGAAAAGGGCCATGGAGCTGCTGCCGCTGGGCCCGGTGCTGCTGACCGACACCCCCGGCTACGACGACGAAGGGGGCCTGGGCGAGCTGCGGGTGAAAAAGACGCGCGAAGCGCTGGCGCGGACGGATATCGCCGTGCTGGTGATGGACGCCGCCGTCGGCGTGACCGACGCGGACCGGGAGCTGCTGAAGCTGTTTGAAGAACGCAAGCTGCCCTATGTGGTCGTTTGCAATAAGTCCGATCTAACGGACGGCGATATCGTAACGGAGAACGACGCCCTGCGCGTCAGCGCGAAGACGGGGGAGGGGATCGCGGCGCTGAAGGAGCGCCTCGGCTCCTTTGCCGAAGCGCTCAAGAATGATAAAAAAATCGTCGCGGATCTGGTGGATCCCGGCGATACGGTGATATTGGTCATCCCCATCGACGGGGCGGCCCCCAAGGGGCGCATCATCCTGCCCCAGCAGCAGACGCTGCGCGAGCTGCTGGACCATCACTGCGCGGCGCTGTGCTGCCAGCCGGAACAGCTGCCCGACGTGATCGCCGCTCTCAAAACGCCCCCGGCGCTGGTGGTGACGGATTCGCAGGTCTTCGGCAAAGTGGAGGCAATGCTGCCGCGCGAGATCCCGCTGACCTCGTTTTCCATCCTGTTCGCCCGCTACAAGGGCGAGCTGCGCCAGCTCATGGAGGGGGCCGAAACGCTGTCCGCGTTGAAAGACGGCGACAAAGTGCTGATCGCCGAGGGCTGCACCCACCGCCGCCAGTGCGGGGACATCGGCACGGAGAAGCTGCCCCGCTGGATCGAGGCGTATTGCGGCGCGAAGCCCGCGTTTTCGTTTACCTCCGGCGCGGGCTTCCCGGAGGATCTGACGGACTACCGGCTGATCGTCCACTGCGGCGGGTGTATGCTGAACGCCGCGGAGATGGGCGACCGCCTGCGCCGCGCGGCGGAAGCCGGAACGCCCGTGGTCAACTACGGCGTGGCCATCGCGAAAATGCACGGGATACTGGAACGGGCCCTGCAAGTCGTAAGTCGCAAGTCGTGAGTCGCAAGTCGTGAGTTGTGAGAAGTGCCGCGTGAAGCGTAAGAAGCGGCTGCGGCGCACGCGTGAGGTTTTCGGTGAGAGGAAGAAGGGGCGGCGCTTGCGCCGCTTTTTTTTTCTTTACAAACCGCCGGGAATATGGTAAAATCAAATTACAGACAGCCATGACGGTTTGTTCCGATCATCGGGAAAGTGAGGTCGTTATCATGAAAAAGTCTCTCCGGTTGTCCCTTCTGATAACCGTTATCGCCGCGGCGCTGCTGCTGTTCGCCTTTACGGCGCTGGCGGTGCCCGCCGCCCCCGGCTCCCATGCGGACGGCGTCGCCTGCAAATCCCACGTGGGGCGGCTTTTGACGCTTTCGCAGGTGACGGAGACCGCCGCCGGACGCAACGGCGGCCCCATGCGCGCCCCGTCTTTGGACCCTGTTACCAGCGACGTGCCGATGGCGGTCATCGTGATCGGCTTTTCCAACCAGCCTTATCGCACCGATTTCGACTGGGCGCAGGAGATCTTCCGCGCCGACCGGTCGCTGGCGGAATACTATTCGGATATGTCCTTCGGGAAATTTACGTTCACCCCCGTGCGGGAGACCTCCGCCTATCGCGTCGGCGGCAACACCAATACGGCGGACGTCGCCAACGACGGCGTGATCCACGTGACGCTTTCCACCGCCCACGACGACTGGACGTTGGAATACCCCTATATGAGCAAAAAGGACATCGCCACCAACCGTTCCCTGCAGGAGGCGCTGATCAAGGCGGTGGCCGCGGCGGACGCGTATATCGACTTTGCCGCCTACGACGTGAACGGTGACGGAGCGATCACCACGGACGAGCTGGCCGTCGGTTTTATCGTGGCGGGCTACGAGGCCTCCTCCTGTGTGAATGATTACCCTCACGGCAAGGGCCTGTATCTGTGGTCCCACGCCTATTCGTTCAGCGAGGCGAAAGAGGAATACAACTTTGATTACGCCATTCCCGAAGCGGACAACGTGACGGTGGATTCCTTTATCGCCATTTCCGAGCAGGAGGACGACGGCACACAGGAGCCCATCAGTACGCTGGCGCACGAGTTGGGCCACTACCTCGGCCTGCCGGACCTGTATGATACGGCGTATAACACCTCGCTGGAGTGGGGAAAATATGACGTCAGCTTCCTCAGCGTGATGGCCGGCGGCATGTACGGCACCGACCCGGACACCGGCAAAATCACGCCCTATTCGCTGGACGCGTGGAGCCGCGTCATCCTTGGGTGGGCGGAGCCCGAAGAGGCCGCTGCCGGCGATTACACGCTGACCGCGCAGAATTACACAAATGACGCCGGTTATACGCTGCTGCGCGTGCCCACCCAGAACCCCGGCGAATACTACCTGCTGGAAAACCGCGGCTTTGCCAAATGGGACGCGGGACTGGCCGATGAATATGACAGGGACGCGGGCGGCATTATCCTGTGGCATATCGACGACAATGTTTACGACGCGTACAATCCGGATAACACGGTCAACAACACCGACCACCGCCCCGCCGTGATGCCGCTGTACGCGGAAAAGACCTCTGCCGGCGCGTACGCCTTTACCGGCAAAAACAAAACGGTGGACCTTACCGCGGCGTTTTTTGATAAAACCGAGTGGAACACCCGGTATGCCGCGCTGGGTACGGCGCTTGACCTTCCGATCTACGGCACGGACAGCAACGCCGATCTGCGAAGCGGCAGAACGAATTCCGGCATCCTGTTGACCTTCCTTTCGGACGGGGCCGCCTCCATGAAGGTGCGCGTGTCCCCGGACGGGCACGTCCACAATCCCGTGCAGCAGGTGGTCACGGCGCCTACCTGCACCGCGGCCGGTACAGGGTATTACGAATGCTCGCTGTGCGGCAAGCGCTTTACGGACGCCACCGGCACAACGGAAACGACCGGTACCGTCGCCCTGCCCGCGCTGGGCCATACGGAGCCCAACGCAGAAGGGAAGTGCGCCCGCTGCGGCGCGCAGCTGATCGCGGAAGAAAACCTGTGCCCCTACTGCCATTCCTACCACAGCGGCCCGCTGGGCGGCTTTACGGCGTTTGTCCACAAGGTGCTGTACTTTTTCGCGCACCTGTTTGGGCGGATGTGATCCCCCTGTGATCGACCTGATCCTTTTTACCGGCAGCCGGCCCCGCGTCGGCTGTCTTTTTTTCTTTTCTTTTTTGCGCCACTTTTCTCAAATGATGGTTTTTTTGTGACCAGATTATGGACTTTGGCGGATATTCGTCATATTTGTACCATTTATTTTACCAATTTCTATCGATTTTGTAAAGAATGCAAAAAACGTCTTGTGCGGCGTTTTATTTTTTTATATACTATAATAGTAAGCGTGCAGCTTCACATCGCAATCTCCCATCACATTTGAAAGGAAGATCTACGGATGAAGACGAAAGCCTTCAAAAAAACACTCAGTATTCTTTTGACCCTTGCGATGGTGTTCGGCATGTTCGCCATGCTGGGCGCCGTCGCCGGCGCGGAGAGCTTATCCGGCAACCTGATCGGGCAGTTCTTCGCCACGGACAGCAAATGGGAAGACACCCGCGGCAACGGCGCCGGCCTCGGCTGGGAAATTGGCGACTTTCCCAGCGACTGTTTATCGGACGGATTCTATTACATCAACTCTTGCCTGAGTATTGACAACACCGGTATTTTTGCGAACGTCAACGCAAGCACCGGCTTGACCTTGGCGTATACTTACCGCCCGACGCAGAACAGCGACCATCATCATATGTTCTCATTCGGGTTAAGACCTGCCTGCGCCAGAGGAGATGCGCCTCATGAACTGATCAATGGGGATTCGATCAAGAACCATTTTTATGTTTCCGCGACGACCTCCTGGTTCTCGAACGGTTATGCGCCGGTCGTCGGCTACGTGGACGGCGACGGGTCAGAGCACATCAAAGCGACACCCGCGGGCGCGCCCGCGTTTGAATCCGGCAAGGTCTACGACGTGGTCATCCGGATCACAAGCAGCGCCATCACCTACTGGATCAACGGCGTACAGTACAACGCCAACTACGGAGAAAGTGGCGGCGAGGGGTATCTGGATGATTTCCTGAACGAGATCAGCGCCTATCAATACAACTACATCGGCCGTTCCCGCTGGAACACCGGCAACAAGTGGGGCACCGGCAACAACGACGGCGACGCCGATTTCACCGGCTATGTGAAAAACCTGCGCATCTACGGCAGCGCCATGACCGCGCAGGAGGTGATGATCGACGACGCCTATGATACCTATACCCGCTACTACGGCAGCGCCGACCTGACGGCGGGCCTCACGCAGTCCGGCGACGCGAACCAGTTCAACGCAGTAGCGTACCATTGTCAGGATCCCGCCACCGGAACGAAAGACTGGACAAACAGAGACGACATTCCCGATTATGATGAGCTTGTCTACGGTGTTTACGGTGACGCCTACCGCAATCTCGTTTATGCGCCTTACGATCAGACTGAATGGATCGAGAAGGAATGGCACAACTGTTATACGACATTTGCCACTCCATCCAATGTCGTGATGGTTTATGACGGTGTGACCGGCCATGAGCCGATGAGTCCGATCATGATGCAGGTCAAGGGCAACGGCAATAACGGGCCGCGCGCATTCAACTATATTGCGGTGACGGAAAGTGTTCCGAATCTTCAGTTCAAGCGGCAGTGGGCCGGCTATATGGATGAATCGAACAACGGCTACCTGCAGTGGCCTGACGAGGGCGTCGGAAGAAACGGTATTACTTTTGAAAAAAACAGTTATATCAACTATTTAGTGCGCGACAGAAACGATCTGCACCGCTTACAGACGGAAAATCAGAGCAATAAGAACACCCGTCGGGATTACGGCAACGCATTCGTCTATGTCGGTTCCGGGGATACGAGTGAGTATTATGAGAAATATTCGGAAACCCTGATACACTACTCTCATACTTGGTTTGGGTCCGGCGGAGCAACAGATGACGAATCGATCCCCACAAAGGGCAATATCCTGATTCTTAACTACAAGCCCGTTTACACTGCGCTTCCGTCTGCATTGGACTGCTATAACGAAATAATCGCCAACGGATGGATGTACACGGAGGCTTCCGTGAACCGCGCCAAGGCGACCCTCGCGCAGATCGTAACGGCGAACCCGAACAACCCGGTGTATACCTATGGTACGGACGCCACCGCCGCCACGCAGAACTGCGCCGTCAACATTCAAAAGGCCGTCGCCCTCCTCGGCGGCACCGGCAACGCCTACACCTACGGCTACGAAGGTCTGAACCTTATCAAGAAGACCGGTACGGCGACGTTCAACTATGAGGACGGCACGGAGTTCCGGACCGTTACCGCGGACTACGGCGATACGTTCACCGTCCCCGCCGTTCCGACGAAGGCCTCTGGCCCGCAGTACGATTATATCAACCCCGTCTGGACGCCCGCCATTGCCGCGGGCAGCACGCCCGTGATGAGCGATACCTACGCGGGGCAGACCTATACCGCTTCCTACACGCCCTCCACGCGCTCTTATCAAATCACGTGGAACTACACCACCGCGGAGGGCGCGCAGAGCACAACCACCACGGTGGAATACGGCCAGACGCCCGCCGCGCCTGCCGCCGCCGAGGCCGGTTATCAGACCGCGGAACGCGTCTACACCTTCAGCGGCTGGTCGCCCGCCGTTACGGAGGTCACCGGCATGGCGACCTATACCGCGCAGTATACCGACGCCGCCCGGACCTATGAAGTGAAATTCTATGACCTGAACGGCGACCAGATCGGCGCGACGCAGAATATCGCCTACGGCGCGGCGGCAACGGCCGAGGACCTGCCGACCAAGGCCCCCGACGACGATAACCATTATACGGTAACGTGGGATAAGGCCTTCAACAACATCACCGCCGATACAAACGTTTATGCGACTGCTTCCGGCACGGTGCACAGCTATTCCGCCGCGCCGACGTGGGGCGACTGGACGGCAAGCGGGGACGGCTGGACCGTGACCGCGACCTTTACCTGCGACGGCTGCGACCATACGGTCACGCCGGCGGTATCGGTTCAGACCGATACCTATCCCGCCGGCTGCGTCGATAACGCCGCCACGGAATATTCCGCCACGGTGACGATGGGCGACAGCACCTATACCTGCCCCACCGCCAAGCGGATCGAAACGCCCGACAGCGCCACCGGCCACACCTACGTCACGCCCGCCGAAACCGATTGGAACTGGACCGCGAGCGGCGAAACCTACACCGCGACCGTGGTAGTCAGCTGTGAGAAGAACGACAGCACGGTCACCCTGACCGCGACGGTTTCCGAGCCCGCGGTCGTGGACGCGCAGCACCTGATGCCCGGCTCCAGGACCTTCACCGCCACGGCGACCGTCGGCAGCCAGACCTTTACCGCCACGAAAACAGACGAGATCCCGGCGCAGGGACACGCCTGGACGTATCACGAGGCGGTTCCTTCCACGGTCTGCAACGCCACGGGTACGGTGGCCTATTGGAGCTGCTCCGGCTGCGATGAGCTGCGCGCGGCCAACCAGACGGACGTGATCACTTCCATCAGCGATAATACCTACGGTCCGCACGATTACGGCACGCTGGTTCCGGCCGTCGCGCCGACCTGTGTCGACGACGGTAATGTGGCGTACTATCAGTGCTCTGTCTGTCGGAAATACTTTAACGAGAGCAAGACGGAGATCGACAGCATCGTGGCTGTTGCTACCAATGTGCATAACTACAACGTACCGCAGAGCGACGAAACCTACCACTGGCTCAAATGCGAGAACTGCGAAGCGATCAGCGGCAAAACGGAACACGCCTACACCGAAAAGGGCGACGAAGTAACACCCGCGCGCTGCGGCGTGAACGCAACCGCGAATTACAGCTGCTCCTGCGGCAAGACCAAGGTGCTGGAAGTGCCGGAGACGGCGTTGTCCCATGATTTCAGCGTTCTGAAAACGGACGATACCTATCACTGGTACGGGTGCGCCAACGAAGGCTGCGAAGAGATCAACGGCAAAACGGAGCACGCCTACACCGTAAAGGGCGACGAAGTAACGCCCGCGCGCTGCGGCGTGAACGCCACGGCGAATTACAGCTGCTCCTGCGGCAAGACCAAGGTGCTGGAAGTGCCGGAAACGGCGCTGTCCCATGATTTCAGCGTTCTGAAAACGGACGATACCTATCACTGGTACGGATGCGCCAACGAAGGCTGCGAAGAGATCAGCGGCAAAGCGGAGCATTCCGGCGGAACGGCTACCTGCATGGCGTTGGCTGAATGCGACGTCTGCCATCAGGAATACGGCGCGTGTGATTATACCAATCACGTCACCACCGAGACTGTGACCAGAAACGCCGTCGCGGCAGGGTACACCCACACCGGCTACACCGGCGATACCTACTGTAAGGCCTGCGACCATCTGATCAGCGCCGGCGATACGATCCCCAAGCTGGATATCAACGAAAACCCGATCTATGCCGCCGCCGTCGAAGTGGCTGCCGAAGCCGAGGCCGATCCCGACAAGTACGACGCGACTGCGGTAACCAATCTGAATACGAAACTCGACGAACTGACCGCCGCCCTTGCCGTGGACAACAACGAGGAGGCCGTCACCGCGGCGCTGGAACAACTGGAGACGCAGGTGGAAGCCATGGCCGGCAGTATCCTGTTTACGCTGACGGTGGACGCCGCCAACGGTTCCGAGCCCACCACGCAGAAGGGCACCCACGGTTCCACGGTCGACCTCGGTACGCCGGAAAAAGAGGGCTACGTCTTCAAGGAGTGGACCGTCACCGCGGGCTCTGTCAGCGGCACCGTCTACACCTTTACCGATCAGAACGCGACGGCCACAGCCGTTTACACCGTGAAGACCAGCGACGCCGCCTCCGGCGCGCAGGACATCCTTGACAACGCCGCCGATTATGACGACGCCTACGTGGCCGCCCTCACCGAAAAGCTGAACGAGCTGAACGCGCTGGATGCCACCGATCCCGCCAACAACGCCGCGGTGAAGGCCGTCGTGGACGCCATCAACGGGCTGCTGGAACAGGCGGACGACAACCGGGTGTATACCGTCACCTTTACCGTGGACGGCGAAACGGTCAAGACGGAGAAGGTCAAGACCGGCAACAGCGCCACGCCGCCGGAACAGGATGAACTGAAGGAATACGACGAGAACAAACACTGGCGCTTCTCCGGCTGGACGGGCGACTATTCCAACGTGACGGCGGACGTCACCGTCTCCGGCGCGTACGCGCTGGAAGACCACAGCTGGGTGGACGGCGAAGTCACCAGGCCCGCCACCTGTAAGGCGGCCGGTTCCCAGGCGCAGTCCTGTGCCTGCGGCGCGACGGGCGTGAAGACGCTTCCCGTGGATCCCGACGCGCATGATTACGGCGATATGGTCCGCGAGGTCTCCGCCACCTGCACGTCCGAGGGCGTGCTGTCGCACTGCACGTGCTCGCTGTGCGGCAGGAATTTCAACGCTGCGCATGAGGAGCTGGATTCGCTCGTCATCCCCAAGCTGCCGCACACCTTCGGCGATTGGATCGCGGAATCTCCCGCCAACTGCTCTCAGGAGGGCACGGTGGGCCATTACCACTGCTCCGTCTGCGAGAAGGACTACGACGCGGAGGAGACCCTGCTGGAGACCGTGGCGATCCCGACAAACGACGACCACGACTATCACCTGAACGCCGAAAAGAGCAAGGCCCCCGGCTGCACCGAGGACGGCTACGACTACTACGAGTGCTCCCGCAACGCCGAACACTTCTATAAAGATACAAAGACCCATACCGGCCACGCGCTGCACCATGTGGAGGCCAAAGCCGCCGGCTGCCCGCTGCACGCCGCCAGATCCATGGCGCCGCGCAAAGGCGCCGCCATCACGGTCGCCGGCAACGACGGCAATATCGAGTACTGGTACTGCGACAACTGCGACCTGTACTTTGCCGACGCGGAGGGAACGGCGGCGCTGACCGAGGATCAGATCGTCATCCGCGCCGCGCACCATCTGACGCACCACGACGGCGTGGAGGCCACCCATACTACCGCCGGTTCCAAGGAATACTGGTACTGCGACATCTGCGAGAGGTACTTCTTCACGGAGGACGCCGCCGCGCCGTTGACCGAAGAACAGTTCAACGAGCAGGTGACGATCCCCGCCGCTTCCGTCCATACGCCGGGTGAACCCGTAAAAGAGAACGAGACGAAAGCCACCTGTCAGGCGGGCGGCCATTACGATCTGGTCACCTACTGCGTGGAGGGCGGCGAGGAGCTGTCCCGCGAGACGGTCAACACCCCCATTGATCCCGACGCCCACGCGCCCGCCGCGGCGGTGAAGGAAAACGAGACCCCCGCCACCTGTACGGAGGCCGGCAGTTACGACCTGGTGACGTACTGCGCGCTGTGCGGTGATGAGACCGGCCGTGAAACGGTGAACGTACCCGCCAAGGGCCACACCTGGGGCGACTGGACCATCATCCGGCCCGCCACCGAGGACGATCCCGGCGAAGCGCGGCACGTGTGCTCCGTCTGCGGGGCGGAAGAGACCAAAAACGCCGTCGACGTGGAGCCCGTGGACAAGATCGTGAAGTTCGTGAACATTCCCAAAATGTATTACGTGATCGATCTGGGCGAAGGCAGCACCTACACGGTGTACGATACCTCTACGTTAAGCTGGTATTCCAACGAGCCCCTTACGTTCTACGTAGGGTCTTTCTCCGGGTTCGGCTTCTCCGATGTCATCGTTTACGCCAACGGCCAGGAGATGGTGCCGGATGAAAACGGCGCCTACACGCTGCCCAACAACGGCGATACGGTGGTCGTCACCGTCGCCGGCGCGGTGCAGGACGACAGCGCCCCCAACGGCAGGCTGTCCTTCTGGGAGCTGCTGCTCCGCTTCCTCCGGAAGATCATCGCCTTCTTCAGCGGCGCCTTCGGCAAGGCCGACGGATAAACGGCTGCCGAACGGAACGCAGTTTAGCGCAACATATCCTTTCGCCCCTGTCGGTACCCTTCCGGCAGGGGCGTTTTTTTGGCCGCGGCAGGGGGAAACGGCGGCGCGAAAAACCGATTTTTGCGAAAACGACAAACGCCGAAAAAAAATAAAAATAATGCTTGCATTTTCAAAAACGGTGTGATATACTATTCAAGCAATCAGGGCCATTAGCTCAGCTGGGAGAGCGCCAGGTTCGCAATCTGGAGGTCAGGGGTTCGATCCCCCTATGGTCCACCAAGCGTCAAATATCGGCGCGTCGGAATACCGGTGCGTTGATCATATACGGAGGCATAGCTCAGCTGGTTAGAGCATTCGCTTGACGTGCGAAAGGTCTAGAGTTCGAATCTCTCTGCCTCCACCATACGTTCATTACCGCTAACACCTATCGGGATGTTGGCGGTAATTTCTTCTGTGTACGTTCCCAGCGGATCGGTTCTGATTGTCAGTTCTATTTTCATTTTTCCGGGATCGTCCGGGTAGGCGTCAAATACTACGATCCTCTCAACAAAGTTGCTGACGATCTGTTTTCTGCCGGCGTCTGTGCTCTGCATCATATCCCAGCACTTCCGCAGGTTTTCGATCTCCGAGATAAATTCCTCTGTTGTCTTCGGATCTGTTTCCTGTTTGCGGATTGCCGAAAGCTCTTTTTCATCCGCCTCAATGAGTGCGGTCTCCTCTTTGACGTGTCCTGCCCAGATCTTATCGCCGCTGTCCAAATACATTTCCGACGCCCGTTGTTTTCTCTCCCGGTGCTTCTTGATACTGGCTTCCAGTTGAGCCGCCCTTGGATCGGTCACGCGTTCCGATTCCGCTTTTTTGCACGCCGCTGTAATGGCGTCTATTCTTTCTTCATCCCACACCCAATCAGAGATGATCTTCATCACGGCGTTTTCGATAACGGTTTTGCTGACGTTTTTCTTGGGACACTTCTCGTTTCCCTTTTTCATTTTGTTGTCTCTGCACGCGTAATAGTAATACATTTCCCCGTTCTTGCTCTTCCCGCTGTTGGCGATCATCACGGTTCCGCAGATCCCACAGTAAAGCTTACCGTGCAGAATATATTCCACTCTCGCGTCCGATCTCGCGCCTCTGTACGTTCTTTTTTCATGGGCGATCTGGGCGCTTTCCCACAGATCTTCCGATACGATCGGATCGCAAACGCCCTCTACCGTATAGACTTTGTGTTCCACTTTGTTGTTGAACGTCGTGATCTTTGTTCCCTTGTATATCGGATTCCCGATCATCCTGTTGACGGTATTGACCGAAATCTTTTGACCATGACAGTTACGTACCCCGTTATGGTTCAGGAAATCGGCGACCTCTCTTGAGGATTTTCCCATCACGTACAGTTTGAACGCTTGTTCGATCAGAGACGCGACCGCTTCATCGGGTACATAACGCTTATTGCCCTTTCCGTCGTCTATAATTTTGATGCCGATCGGCACTCTTCCGCCGCCGTTGTAGTTGCCCTTCATGACGTTATCCCGCATCCCTCTGACCACGTTTTTTCGAAGCTGCGCTACGTATTCGGCCGCCATCGTTACATGTACCGCTTTTGATATTTCGCCGCCGTAGCCGTCGTCAAAAATCTGTGTTGCGTATTCAATACGGACGCCGTTTTTATTCAGCGCATTTTCGTACCCGTAGAACCCGCCGTGTTCCTCACGGCTGATTCGGTCCAGCGCATAACTGACAACAACGTCAAATTCTCCGTACTGTGAATCGCCGATCAGTTTCAAAAACTCGCTGCGCTTTTCAACGTCGTGGGAAGCGGACTTGGCGCTGTCGGAATATACCCTGACAAGGCGGTATCCTTTACGGGTGATGTACTCCATGCATTCTTTTATCTGCTGTTCGATGCTCGCTTCTTTCTGTCTGTCGGAGCTGTATCGTGCGTAAATCACGGCCCGATTGCGGACGTCCTCCTCCTTCTGACTCAGATCTTCTATTTTAACGTTCAATGCCATCTATTAGTCCTCCGGTAAAATATCATTCCGGATATAATATATGGCAAAAGGAAAGGAAAATCAAATTGCGGAGGACTACCGGAAAGCGTACCATTCCGTATAACTCATTTTAAAAACCGCTTTCATCGCTCAAAACGAGTTATAAAGAAAAAACATGAATTGCTTTTGTTGAAGTTGCCTTATGTAAATGTTATTTCTTATACGACGGATGTGCAGAAAAGAGAATTATAATGAATTTCAGATGAATCAAAATGAGTTATAAAAAGCGTTGGGGACAACCGATTCATCATTGACGACAGCGCGCGATCATATTAGTTTACCTCTGCCATGGATTTCGCGATATCACTTCTTCTGCTGGATTTGGCAGGAGGTAAACTAATATGCCTACGAAAACTGTAATATCCGGATATATAATTCAAAAAAATGGCAAACTGCACTTGAATTTTAACGGAAATGACATGGAATAATAGTGACGGAGTTCTTGACGTGAAGGATATGAGATAGCAGATAACCCAAATTGTGCCCAAAAGGCAAAAATCGTCTAAAAAAATGTTAAGCTTAAGTTGATTTCTGCAATTGAATGGGATATCATATAGATGATAGTAGTTCTTGAATGAAAGCTTACGTTATTCTATAAAAGGCAAATTGCGCCTGAACGGCAGAAAAACAGATTGAATATGAGACGGCAGCATACCGTAAAAACGCTCGTGTTGATTTGGATCAATGCGGGTATTCTTTTTATTCTCGCGCTTGACGCACCAAGCACGTTGATATAAATAAAACTAAAAAAAGAAAGAGGTGAGCAGAAATGCACATGCCCGGAATCGTGGTTCTCGGAGTCGCCACAGTCACAGATCCGACAGGGACCGTTCCCCTGCGTAAAAGAGCGGTAAAGCTTCCGGCTGCTGAAAAGCCCGGAGGGGCGAACATATGCCTACAAAACAAGTTTGTTTAGTGTGAGATAACAATTGACACTCACCAGAGCGGAAACATAACCGCCATAAAAAATTTGTCTCCAAACCGTCATAACGGGGAGGACGCTTTAAGCTTCAACCATACAGAATATATACAGAGAGGAGATGAGTTGTACGGGGTATAAAGATAAGAAGTACCATAAGAACTTGCGGCAGCAGACGGTTGATGTCCTGACGGAAAAACAGGCATTCGGAAAAAGCCGCAATCACTTGAAAAAGATGGGACTGGCAGAGGATAAAATCACCTCAGTAGAGACTTACAGGACGTACAAAAAAGCCTGTTTCCGTTTTACTGATTATGTGGAGAAAAACCATCCCGAATGTACTACTCTAAAAAAAGCCCGTCGCTATATTACGGAATATCTGGACATGCGCACGAAGCAGTATCAGGACGGAAAAATCTCTGCCGATACGGTCAAGACGGAGGCTTCCGCGCTGCACAAATTATACACTGTCAAGCCGGAGGATAAGGACTTCTATCACGCTCCTGCTATGCACAGAGAGGACATCAAAAGAAGCAGAAATGCCGATACGGATATCAATAATCCGGAATTGACGGAGTTTGGCAAGGGTACGGGGTTGAGAACTTTTAAGGAATTGAAGGTCCTGAACGGCGGCGATTACACGACGAGAGAAAAAATTCAGATTTTGGCAAATGAGTTGAAAAGAAAAAAGAATCTGACTCGCGGGGATCACGATCAACTGGCTGCCTGTAAAGCAGCGTTAAGATTCACGGATAAAACTCATTTCATCGTTGTAAAAAACGGCAAAGGCGGCAAGCTGAGATATGCGCCGATCGTCGGTCCTCACACGGATGAAATCGTCAAGAAAGTAAAGGAAACGCCTGTCGGGCAAAAGGTGTGGGGCAGTGCTTCTCATACCACTTTCAAATACATGAATGAGCATGCCAACAGGGCCGAATATGCAGCAACGATCTACCATGAGTACGCTCGTCCCATTGATGAGATCCCGAAGGACAAGATAAATCGCGGTTCCGGCAAAGCGTATTCATCGCAGGTGTATTACGCCCGGAAAGATATGAAAGGTCGCTGCTTCGACAAGTGTGCACTCGGCATGGTCGCCGTCGCGCTTGGACATTCCTATGATCGCGTCCACGACGTTGTGTCCCACTACGCATATAAATTCTGAGTATGAAAAAATACGTCCGGTCGAAAAAGGACTGGACGGGAAAGGAGATATCATGATGCTGACTGTATTATTTGCATGGTTTCGTTGCTTGGTGATGATGGGCAAAGAGATCCTGAACGATATTCGCGGCGAGTTGACGGAAAGTGAAAAACGCTTTCTTACGCTGAATCCCATCGAGTGGACACGGAACAACTACCCGATCTTTATCAGAATGTACGACGGTCCTCTGCCGGGGCCGAGAGAGCTTCCCGATATTCCCTATGAGATCGTCGAAGTCAAAAGGATAAAAAATGATCGCGATAAGAAAAAACGATAAGGACGGCATTCATTATTCCTTCACTGCATTCGGCTTAACTGTTGTATTCATTGATCACCTGCATAAATAAACTAAATATCGATAAAAAGAAAACATCTGAAACACGATAAAAAGAAAACATCTGAAATATACACTTGAAAAACTCCAAACAATATGGTATTTTATTGATGCCACATAAAATTAGGACAAAGAATAGTATTTGTCCATAGACAATAAAAGTGCATCACCATAATAAGAGTGTGTATTTTTATCATTCGGTAAAAATACAGGCTCATATCACGCTTTTATTGTGGTGTTATTGTCGATTTTGTGTGGCAGCAAATCGGAGCTGTGTATTTTTCAGCGTGGCAGCTTCGACTGTCGCGCTTTTTTATTTGGTGCATATGCTTCTCGGTTAAAATGAGTTTATTTCAAAAACAGTTGGAGGATCATCATGAAACGATTCATTGCATTGCTCCTATCTTGTGTTTTATCAATGGCGGGGTTCCCTTATTGTTCTGTTGTCCCTGCGAACGCAGATGACTTTGAGTACAATATTGGCGATTCTATCGTTTTTGGAAATTATCCGCAATCATTGGTTTCGGATAGTGAATTGATTGATAAACTGAATAAAGAAGAAAAAAATTGGCAAAGCTACGGGTACTATTATACAGAGTGGGCTGATTATGATAGAGCTGGCGGAAAAATGCATGTTGATGATTTTATGCAGTATGCAGATTTCTTCTACGGCGGAAAAAAATATCGGGCGGTGAAATTCAGCAAATATAGGCCGGGAGATACAACAGAATGGAGTGATGCAGATCATTCCAATCAGGATGAGAACGGATATCTCACAGATACGATCTACTATTTTTTGTATGATAATCTTAAATGGCGGGTACTTGATCCATCCACCAATCTGATACTTTGTGAAACTATCATTGATTCACAAGCGTATACCAATTATGGATATTATGATCCCAATTCCTTTCAGTACAAAAATAGGAGCGGAAAACCAACCAGTGACTATTATTCCTCTTCAATCAGAGAATGGTTACTTAATGATTTTTTTGAAACAGCCTTTACGTTAGCCCAACAGAAAAAAATACAGAAAACGTTGATTGGCAAAGACGATTCTGCTACTGTTTATGATAATGTGTTTTTGTTATCAGAAAGTGAAGCAAGTTCACTATATTCAAATGGGTTATCAGATAAAACGGGAAAAACAAGAAGTACTGACTATGCAAAATGTCAAGGCTTATATGTTTATACTGCAGATGGTCGATGGGATGACCCAAGTTTGAAAGGTCATTCAGAATATTGGAAGCATTTGACTGATTCATCAGGTAATATCGGTTTCTTGACTTACACAAGTAGAGGAGTACGACCTGCTTGCCGGTTGAAAGAATTAATGCCAGATGGTTCTTATCCAAGCATTCCCGGTGAACAATTCACTGTTTCGTATGATGCTAACGGCGGTATTGGTGCGCCTGCCGACCAGACAAAGACAGAAGGAACAGCTTTAACGATCAGCACCGAAACTCCCTCAAAATCCTTTACACTCACCTATAATGTCAACGGCGGCAGCGTGTCGCCCACATCCAAAACGCTGACCTGCACCTTCAACAACTGGAACACAAAACAGGACGGCAGCGGCACGAGCTACGCCCCCGGCGCGGTTTACAATGACGACGCCAACGTGACATTGTATGCCCAGTGGACTAATCCGCTGGCTGGCACATTGGCAACGCCTACTCGCAGCGGCTACAACTTCAACGGCTGGTTCACTGCTGTTTCCGGCGGCAGTAAAGTGACGGATGCTTCCACGATTTCCAGCGATGTCACGTTTTATGCGCATTGGACGGAGATCCCGAAAAAGGCATTTACAGTTAAATATGACGCAAACGGCGGTATTGGTGCGCCTGCCGACCAGACAAAGACCGAAGGAACAGCTTTAACGATCAGCACCGAAACTCCCTCAAAATCCTTTACACTCACCTATGATGCCAACGGCGGCAGCGTGTCGCCCACATCCAAAACGCTGAACTGCACCTTCAACAACTGGAACACCGTCAAAGAAGGAAGCGGTATGAGCTACTCCTCCGGTGCCAGTTATACCAACGACGCCGCCGTAACGTTATACGCACAGTGGACGAATCCCAAGGCAGGAACACTCGCCACTCCTACCCGCAACGGCTACACCTTTGACGGCTGGTTCACCGCAGCAACAAGCGGCAGCAAAGTCACGGACGTTTCTACGGTTTCCGCCGATATCACGTATTACGCTCATTGGACGGAGATTCCGAAAAAGACGTACACCGTTAAATATGACGCTAACGGCGGCAGCGGTGCGCCTGCCGATCAGACGAAGACCGAGGGAACAGCTTTAACGATCAGCACCGATAAGCCAACTAAATCTTATACACTTACCTATAACGCAAACGGAGGCAGCGTTTCATCTTCAACTAAAACGGTAAATTGTATCTTCAATCACTGGAATACCGCGAAAAACGGCAGCGGTATGAGCTACGCCTCCGGGACCAGTTATACCAATGACGCCGCCGTAACGTTATATGCACAGTGGACGAATCCCAAAGTGGGAACGCTTGCCACGCCTACCCGCAATGGCTGCACTTTCGACGGATGGTACACCGCCGCTTCCGGCGGCAGCAAAGTGACGGACGCTTCCACAATCTCCGCTGATACTACGCTTTATGCGCATTGGACGGAGATCCCGAAAAAGACGTATACCGTCAAATATGACGCCAACGGCGGCAGCGGTGCCCCTGCCGACCAGACGAAGACCGAAGGATCCGCATTGACGATCAGTTCCACGAAACCAACAAAATCCTTCAAAATCACTTTCAATTCCAACGGGGGTAGCGTTTCCCCTGCATCCAAAACAGTGAGCTGCACATTCAGCAACTGGAATACCGCCAAAAATGGAAGCGGCACGAGCTACGTCTCCGGTGCCAATTATACAAAAGACGTCGCCGTAATTTTGTATGCGCAGTGGACAAATCCCAAAGCGGGAACGCTCGTCACGCCTACTCGCAGCGGCTACAACTTCGACGGTTGGTACACCGCTGTTTCCGGCGGGAACAAAGTGACAGACGCCTCCACGATTTCCGCAGATACTACGCTTTATGCGCATTGGACGGAGATCCCGAAAAAGACATATACCGTAAAATATGACGCCAACGGTGGAAGTGGTGCGCCTGCAGATCAGACGAAGACTGAAAGGACCGCACTGACGATCAGTTCCACGGAACCCACAAAATCCTTCAAAATTACTTACAATGCCAACGGTGGAAGCGTTTCCACCGCATCCAAAACTGTGAGCTGCACATTCAACAACTGGAATACCGCCAAAAACGGAAGTGGTACGAGCTACGCCTCCGGTGCCAGTTATACCAAAGACGCTGTCGTAACGTTGTATGCCCAATGGGTGAATCCCAAAGCGGGAACACTTGCGACACCTTCCCGCAGCGGCTACACTTTTGACGGGTGGCACACCGCCGCTTCCGGTGGCAGCAAAGTGACAGATACCACCACGATTTCCGCCGATACCACGATTTACGCACATTGGAATAAAACAACGACAATAAAACCTTTTATTTGGGGAACTGACAACTGGAATTTTGTCAATAGTTCCTATACCGGTGATTTTTCTGCCGGTACATACAGAAGCCAGATCGACAACGATTATTTGAGAGCACTGGCAAGGAATCTGACGAACGAAGAATTTCAAGTCATCTTTTATGGAACGTACTATTCTTACGCATGGCTCGACGAGCTGTTCACCGGATCTTGTTATGGAATGTCATCCACTACTTTGCTTGCCAAAGAAGGTTTGCTGCCATACTCGCAATACAAATCCGGAGCAACTCGGCTGAATCAGTTGAATAAACCGACGGCAAGCAGAAAAGTCAGTTCGCTGATTACATATTATCAGATGCTTCAGGTCAAGGACGTTATTCAACAGCAATATCGATCCGTGCCCTATCGCACCAATGAAACCAATATCAAAGAACTGCTTTCGCTTTTGGATGAGCATTCTACGGTTTTGGTGGGCTTCAAGAAAAACAACTGGGGCGCTCATGCCATATTGGCGTATGGGTATGAATACGGCAGTTATACGTATAACGGCGTCACCTACCAAGGGTGTATTAAGATTTGCGATCCGAATGCCTCAAAGGCTTATGACGCATCCTACAATATTTATTTTAATACACAAACGTACAGTTGGGCGATTCCCGCTTATCGATCCTCCGGCATCAGTTCTGCCAATGGAGCGGTGTTTACGTATATTGGCGCGAATGTAAAAGCAATCAATCAGGGCGGTTATCTGTCCGGTTCTTCTGCATCGAGTTCAACCGGTTATATTGCGCGGATCGACGCTGCTGCCATTTCTGATAACAGAAGCGTCTCCAAAATGCAAAAAAATGCAGGGGGCGGTTATTCCATGATGAATGCAGCGCCTGACGATATTGTTGAGGATTATTCCTATGTTTTGGGGAATGAATCGAAGGGAACGATCGGTTACAATTTGAAAGACGGCGATGCCGCTTACATTGTCACACAATCCGATCCCGTTGAAATGAGGCTGACGATGGATTATGAGGACTGCTACTTCGCCGGCAGCTCCGCAGCGGGAAAATCGATCACATTTGACAAGAACGGATATGTTGAAGTCAACGGAGAATCATCCGAATTCACGATATCAATGACGTTCAACGATGACCATCCGACGGATTGGTTCACCGTTCAGGTAAAAGGTACCGGTTCAAATCACGCTTCCCTGCAAAAAGATAAGGAAGGTTATGTGATCACCGCAGATGATCTGACAAAAACGGAAGTCAAGACAAATAACAGAACCGATTCTGCAGAAGTACAGTTTTCCACTGAATACAAATCGGTACTGATTTATGAAGTCGATAGCACGACGATCGGTATCAAGGTGGATACAGATAACAACGGTACTTATGAGACTGTTCTTAAAACAGATAGTGTGCAAAATGCACTTGGCGACGTGGATAACGACGGGCAGATCACTCCCGCCGACGCGCGGCTGGCGCTGCGGGTCAGCGTGAAGTTGGAAAAGGAGATCGTGGAAGGCACCGCCGCATACAAAGCCGCCGACGTTGACAAAGACGGCGACGTGACCCCCGCCGACGCGAGAACCATCCTGCGAGTGTCCGTTAATCTGGAATCGTTTTAGGTAATTCACCAACAGAACCAATAATCATATATCCCCCACGTCGGAAGGAACACTTCCGGTGCGGGGGAATTCTCTTTTAATGGACTATTGGTTTAACAAGGTCGCTCGACTGTTCCACAATATCAAATATTAGCATTAATACCTATTGATAATTTTTTATGTTAAATACAGAATTGATGAAAATATGATATAAAACAAAAAAATATGCGCGCAACACCCCTGAAAGTTGAAGTTGACGTGATACACTCTTGATGCTGTATATTCGAATGAGGTTTTTCGTCTTTCCCTCATTATACAGCGTATATGAATAAGAAGGAGGTGAGATCATGACAAAGGAAATTCAATTGAAAGAATTCTTGCAGAAGTTTCAACCTTCACAGGAAGAACAACCTGTGTACGAGTACCTGAAAAAACATCCGCATTCAAGTTTGCATGAATGTGCGATATTCTTACGGGTTAAGGATGTTGTTGCTCTGAGGTTTATCAACAGTTTGATGAAAAAGGGGCGCATCAGATTAAACTATCAACCTTTAGAAATTGATTGCTGTTGTAGCTGTTATTACTCTGCATGTTAACCCATGTTGAAATACCAAACGGGGATCAGAACTTGTTTTGCGGTATTTCGTTCTTTCACCTGATAAAGACGATGAGTTAACTGTAAAAAAGCAACAGCCGCTTCGTGTGAGACGGCTGTTGTTTTTCACTTACACCGAACGAGGAAGGCGTATGTCAGGAAGTAATTCCCTGCCCTCACGGTGAGGGTGTTCGAAGTAAGTGTCATATGGCCCACCAAGAAAAATCCGTCGATTTTGGTCGACGGATTTTTCAATGAAATAAATCCCTTGCGGGATTTGTGAAATATGCCTGCGGCATATGAAATAGCTGACGCTGGGAAATGCGCTGCGGCGCATGAGGGATTTATTTCATTTCACATCCGGATGTGCCGGATATTTCACAATTTGCGCCGGCAAATTATTTCATATTGTGAAGCAATATTTCATTATATAAAGGAAACATTTAAATAGATCGGAAGAGAAACACACCGATTTTCAGCAGCAAAAAAACGCCGGAAACCGTTTTAGAATAAGGGCGCACGGGCATTTTTGCCGGTCCGATTCCGGTCCCGAAACATCGAGATGGATCGGACGAGCCATCAAAAACGCGTGATTTGTCTGCCAAATCACGCGTTTTTGAATGATGTTTGCCCTATTGGCAAATAATGCGCGCTCCGCACATGACGCTGCCTGCGGCAATGATGCGTTCAAAGGCTTTGGAGAAGGAATAGAACACGTCGCGCAGCTTCCAGACGACGCGCTGGAACACATTGCCCTGCGGCTTGGCGGGCGTGAGCGCGTTGGTGGTGAAATCCCGCACGCCCCACTTATAATATTGCTCGGCGGTTTTAACGTCGTCGATGGTCCATACCATCGTCTTCAGGCCCGCGTCGACCGTGGCGTTGATCATATCCTTTCCCCATACACAGGCGAAGTCGATACCGTCCAGCCCGTTGTCGAGGCAGAACTGAATGCCGCTGAGAAATTCCTCCGCCGGTGCGCCGCCGATCAGCAGATAGACCGGTGTTTCGGGCATCAATTCCTTGATTTTGGCCGCCAGCGCGCTTTCAAAGGTGATGATGACGAACCGGTCCTTTTCCTCCCGCGCGGAAAGCAGCGCCGCGAGACTGTCCATGTCCTCCACCTTCGCGCTGCCCTTGATTTCGATGACGGGATGCATGTTGAATTCCCTGCACACGTCGAGATACTCGACCAGCGTCGGCACCTTTGTGTCGGGGTACTGTTCCACGTTGTTCCCGGCGTCGACAGTCAGCGCCTGAATTTCGGCGTAGGTCAGCTCGTTGACCTTGCCCGTGCCGTCTGTCATGCGGTCCACGGTGTCGTCGTGCATGATGACCCATACGCCGTCAGCAGTGGGGGAGGTGTCGCACTCCGCGCCCCAGAAGCCGTATTCGCCCGCCTTGCGGAAGGAGGGCAGGGTGTTCTCCGGCGCGACGGCGGAATAGCCCCGGTGGGCGGTCATCCGCGCGCTGCCGGTGGGGATCTTGTAAGAGGAATAGACGGAAAGGGTCTCGTCCGCCGCGAACGCCGGGACGGCGCAGCCGAACAGCATCGCAACGGCAAGCAGCATAGAAATTGTCTTTTTCATGGGGTTTCCTCCTTTACGGGCGGGTCCCGTAGACCCAGTTCAATCTGCCGTAGGGGGCGCTGTCGCCCCGGGTGTAGAAGGACATGAGATTTCCTTCTTCATAGTTGTCCGCCCACTTGAAGGTGAAGGCGGCTTTTTTGTTCCCCGCGAGGCCCAGCGCGGCTTTCGGCACGCGCAGCATCAGCCGGTTGCCCTCAAAACGGATATCCGCCTGTCCGCGGCTTTCATAGCCCGCGTCGGTGATCGCCTCGATCGTCGTCTTACCGTTTGCGGGTGAGGTGCGGTTGACGCAGAAGTCGTAGCCGGGTTTTTTGCCGTTCACGTTGAGGAACAGCGTCATCCACGCGCTGTCGGAGGCAGGGGAGAGCGTGTCGGCGGTCTCGACGTAATAATACAGATACCGGCTGTCCTCCGCGATCTTGGCCCTGACGATATCGTTCCGGCCGGTGTCGTCGGTAAAGTGCAGGTCGCCGAAGCCGCAGCAGTCCCGGTCGAACGTATCGCCGCGGAAATCCCGGTAGACGGCCTTGATCGACGGGTTGTCCCACTGGTCGAAGCTGCCGTTGACGTCGATCGTGACGTTGACGCTCTCGGGCAGCGCGGCGCTGCTGCGCTTGAATTTCGCGATATACCGCGCCATCTGCATGTAGTAGTTGTCGCCGAGAATCCCGGCGGAGGGCTCCACGTCGCGCGAATACTCGGTATCGCAGTTGTCCACGAAGCAGATGGGCTCTTCCTGAATGCCCAGCCGCATGGCGGTCCACTCGTTGAAGCCGGTCACGAACACGATATCCGGGTCCAGCTTAATGGCGTATTCCCACTGTTCCGCGAAGTTGTAGCCGTACTTCACCGCGTCGGGGGAGGTGTCCTTCGCGCCGTTGTGCCAGCTCCGGCCGTGGTCCCTGCCGTCGTACCACGCGGAGGAGCTGAAGCGGATCGTGTCACAGTGCTGCGCGGCGGAGACGCTCATGACGCTCTTGTCCTTTGGGGAATTCTTGTAATAGGAATCGATTTTTTCCAGCCGGTTGAATTCCATCCACGGGAAGCCGTCGCTGCCCTTGTCGGCGTTGGGCCACTGGGTCGATTTGATGCGGAAAAACCTGCGCACGTCATCCCGGAGGTTCGGGTCTTCCTGCCAACCGACGATCATCGGTTTGCCGTTCAGCCGGAACCACAGCTCGTCCAGCCGGGGGTATTTCGCCTTCATTTCCGCGTTGTTGTAAAGCCCGTCATAGATCGCGGCCATCGTGTCGGCGGAATCGGAGTTGGTGTAGAACGCCAGCTTCGGGACGTTCCAGCCGTCCTCCAAATAGGTATACCACACGTCGATCAGGTCCTTCGCCCGTTCGATATAGGGGCGCGCGTTGGTGGTGTCGAACACGATGAAGTCCACGCCCGCGTCCGTCAGCATCTGGCAGTGACGGGCCAGCACCCACTTGTCCGACTGGAAGTAGTAGCCGAACAGCGGCTCGCCCCAGTGGTGGAAGACCGCGTAGGCGCCGCCCCCGGCCGCCTCCCAGCGCTCCGCGGAAAGATAGGCCTGCGGGTCCCTTTCGATGATCTTCCCGACGTCGTAGGGGCCGCTTGTGGATTCCTCGCCGTTCCACAGGAAGTAGAACACTCCCACCTGTTTGTCGCTCTGTCCGGCGGTAACGACCTTCCGCCCCAGCTCGTCCACGGCGGAAAGGGAACCGTTTTCTGTCGCCGTCTGCTGCCGCACGGGCCGCGCCGCCCCGCAGCAGATGTTCCACAAAATGGTGAAGATCAGACCGATTTTTACGATAAGCTGATACATTGTGCGCCTCCGGGAATCGTTTGTCTGTGGATCGTCAATTCAAAAGGTTCATCACGGAAAATTGGAGTTTGTCGCGCTGATGCCCGACAAACCTAAATGAATACTGAAAACTTAAAAATGAATAATGAACAATATCGGAAGGGCTTACGCCCTTACAGTTTTATCATCAAAACACAAAGTGTTTTCCGATATTCTTCATTTTTCAGTCTTCAGTCTTCTTTTTTCTTTTAGCGTCAGCGCGACAAAGCCCTGTTTGCCGCTCTCCCACAAACAGCCGTGATGACCCATTTAAAAACGAAAGCCGCCGTGTCATCTGGATACATGGATTTCACAGCGGCGTTGCGGTCTATCCGTTCAGATTGGTTCCGTAATAATCCTTGAAGATCTGTCCGTAGCAGGAGATGTCGCCGTTATCACCGATCACGGCAAGCACCCCGTTTTCGTTGCCCGTCAGATATACGTTTTTATGGCGGCAGATCTTGACGATACCGGCGAGCGTTTTGCTGTTCACGATCTCTTTGTCGTTCATGATCACGCAGGCGTCCGGAAGCAGGGTCTTGATAAAATTCTCCGTGCTGGAGCCGGCAAGACAGTGGTGGCCGGGCTTCAGCAGATGTACCTTTCCGATGGCCGGGGCCAGTCTGTCTTCATCCCCGGTGTAATTGTCCATATCCCCGGCAAGGAATATCCTTGTGCCGTTCTTTTCCAGCAGCACGCCGAGGGAGTTGTCGTTTTCGCCGACCCGTTCCGGGTTTTCGGGATCGTCCGTATTGAACAGCGTCACCGTGAAATGGCCGAAGGAAAACGGTTCTGCGTCGGGATGGGAGACGATGGGGACGTTCCGTTCGTTCAGCGCGGCGACCATCTGGTCGTAGACCTCCTGATTGTCCCACTGCTCGAGCTCATAGGTGTTGACCTTGGCGCTGTCGTATTCCTTCAGATAGGCGCGGCCGACCGTCACGTCGGGGTCGAGGATCAGGGTATCGAATCCGCCGATGTGGTCGGAATGCGCGTGCGTACCGAGTACGAAATCCAGATGGACTTTCCCGTCCCTGTCCGCCGCGTTGGCTTTCAGGTAGGCGAGCACCTCGTTTTCGTGGCCGCCGAAGCTGAGCCAGTCAAAGTTGCGCGGATTGTCGGAATCCTCGCCCGCGTCGACCATGGCGAAATGCCCGTCGCTTTCCAGCAGGATCGCGTCGGAGGTGCCGGTCCTCAAAAAATGGATCCGATCCGTTCCCGCGGCGTCTTCGGAAGCGGGCGGCAGCACGGAAGAACGCAGGATCCTTTGTGCGGTCAGATTCGGAAAGAGGAAACAGAACAGCGCAAGGATCGAGGCGGTGCATTGTTTCCAGATCGCTGTCAGTCGTTCCACGGCGTTTCTCCTCTGCCGTTATTGCTGCAGTCCGCCGCCGGGCTGGCCGCCGCCCATCAGCTGGGACAAAAATCCCGGCTTTTTCTGTTTTTTCGGCTTGTATTTGGGCGGGTTCTGCAGGCGGAGCTGGCTGGATTTGCTCTTTGCCAGCCGTTCGTTGGCGGCCAGCACCGGCTCCAGCATGGTGTCGGTGAGATACGGCATGATCCGCTGGATGATGACGGGGTCGTTTTTGATCTCGCCCAAAATCGTCACGGCAATTAAGCTCTGCACCTCGTTGGTGCCGTCCTCGTACACCTCGCCCAGAATGTTGAACACCTTTTTCATCTGCTGGGGGTTGTTGGAACGGATGACGTCCATGATGTATTTGTCGGCGTGGTTGACGAAGAAATCCTCGCACAGGAACTCGCCGTAGGTGTTGATGTTGATCTTGATCTCGTCCTTCAGCTCCGGGAACATGCCCGCGAATTTGGTGGCGAGGGTGATGGGGTCGTAGGCCATCGCGCCGCTGCGGGCCGCCGCCTTGGAGACGGTGGCGGGGGCCTTCGTCTTCACGATATCCTTTTTCTTGACAAGGTAGGTATCCGTCATATACTCGGATATCTCGTTGACAAGGCTCCGCAGGTCCTTCTCGCCGTACTCTTCCAGCACGAAGAGATAGGTGGTGTCAAGCGTGAAGGCGGAGTCGTCGGAAAGCTCGGCGTCAAGGGCGCCGAACAGCAGGTGTACCCGGTCTTTGTTGAAGACGAAGCGGGCGCGGCCCTTTTCGCTTTTGAAGTCGATCACGGACTGGGACTCCCGTTCGTAGACGGGGGCGGCTCCCTTGGGCAAGCCCTCCGGACGGTCGGCGGTGAAGCCGCACTGCGTCATGGCGGGTTCGATGCCGGCGTATAGCATTTCCATCATCTGTTGCTGGGTCATGGTTTTTATCTGCCTTTCTGTATCGGTAGCACGGAGCCTCAGCTCCGTAAGATCCACGTTTTGTACGCTGCTGAGGCAGCGTGCTACGGAGCAAACAGCCCCGGTAGCGCGGCACCTCAGTGCCGCTGTTCGCAAATGCTAATATGAATAAATTTGAAAATCAGCGGGCTCTTCGTTAGACAGTATGCTTCTTTTTATGTGCTTTGAAACAGTTGTTTTGCCACGAGCGGCACTGAGGTGCCGCGCTACGGAGTCAGCCGTTCAGCGCCGCGAAGCTTTTTTTGTTGGACTTGTAAAGCTCCTTGTAAACGGCGTACTGCTTGTCATAGATCGGTTTGTTGGCCGGGTTGGGGGTGTAGGTCTTTACCGCGGGGATCAGCTTTTTCGCGTCCTTGAAGCTGTCGATCAGGCCGAGGCCCACGGCGATGGTGACCGCCGCGCCCACCGCGCCCACGTTCTGGGGCTTGTCCACGGTCTCCACCTTCTTGTCCAGCACGTCGCTGAGGATCTGGCAGGTGGCGTAGGACAGCGCGCCGCCGCCCACGAAACGGACGACGTCGGAGGACTTGACCTTCTTTTCCTCCGCCTCCATGAACCAGCGCAGGTGATAGCAAACACCTTCGATGACCGCGCGGATCATGTCGCTCTTGCCCGTTTCCAGCGACAGGTTGAAGAATATGCCGCGGGAATTGGGGTCCTCGAAGGGGCAGCGGTTGCCGTGCAGCCACGGGGTGAAGATCACGCCGTGGGAACCGGCGGGCACCTTGGCGATGATCTCCGTCATGTAGTCGTAAAGACTGGCATATTCGGTTTCAAAGCTGGCGGCCACGTCTTCCTTCTTGAGGTAGATGTTGATCTCGTCCAGCGCCAGATGGTCCTTGACCCACTCGAGGCACTTGCCGGCGGTTTCCAGCTCCGCGAAGTAGTTGAACTTGCCGGGGTCCGCGCCCACGATGGCCGCGATCATGGCGGAAGCGTCCACGATGCTCTTGTCCACCACGGTGGAGACCCAGCCGGAGGTGCCGCAGTAGATGTGGGTGTCGCCCAGTGCGACAGCGCCCGCGCCCACGCCGATGAGCGACGCGTCGCCGCCGCCGCCGAAGACCGCGGTGCCCGCTTTCAGCCCCAGCTCCGCCGCCTGCTGCTCCCGCAGTCCGCCCACCACGTCGGTGGAGCGTACCAGGTCGGGCATGTGCGCCGGGTTCACGCCCAGCGTTTTGCATAAGCTTTCGGAGAAGCAGTCGTGCTTGAGGTCATAGAGAAGGGAGCCGAAGGCGGAATCGCGCGTCATCACGCATTTGCCCGTCATACGGCAGATGAGGTATTCCTTCACGTCCAGCCACTTATGGATTTTTTTGAAGTTTTCGGGCTCGTGGTTTTTGACCCAGTTGTATTTCCACACCGGGTCCTTGACGGAGGCCGCCACCGCGCCGGTGATGGCCAGCGATTTCAGCAGGATCGGCACGTTAGCCCCGGCGATCTGGAAGCCGTGGGCGATGCCCTTTTTCAGCTCCTCGCGGGCGCGCTGGTCCATGTAGCTGAAAGCGCGGCGGATGGCGTTGCCGTCTTTATCCACCAGTACCAGTCCCTGCATCTGGGAGCAGAAGGAGATGCCCTCGATCTGCTCCGGGGAAACGCCCGCGTCGGCGACGGCCTTTTGGGAGGTCTCGCAGAGCGCCGCCCACCATTCGTCGGGGTCCTGCTCCGCGCCGCCGTCCGGGAACACGTAGAGCTTGTAGCCCCTGGAGGCGCTGCCCAGCAGTCGGATGGTATCGGAAATGCCGAACACGCAGGTCTTGACGCCCGTGGTGCCGATATCAAACGTAATGGCGTACTTCATTTTCTTCTCCTTTTTTTCGTAGCACGGAGCCTCAGCTCCGTTTTTTGCGTCCGTTGATACGCAGCTGAGGCTGCGTGCTACGGTCACAGGATCTGCCGTCCCTGTATCGCCCGGGACAGCGTCACGGAATCCGCGTACTGCAAATCGCTGCCCACGGGCAGGCCGTAGGCGAGGCGCGTGACCTTCACGTTCAAAGGCTTCAGCATTTTGGAGATGTACATGGCGGTCAGTTCGCCCTCCACGTTGGAGCCCGTGGCCATGATGACCTCCTCTACGTTCCCTTCGTTGACGCGTGAAAGCAGCTCCTTCAGCGTAATGTCCTCCGGGCCCATCTCGTCCAACGGGGAGATCACGCCGTGCAGCACGTGGTACACGCCGTTGTACTCCCTGGTGTTTTCAATGGCCATCAGCGATTCCACGTTTTCCACCACGCAGATGAGACCGTGCCTGCGGTTGGCGTTTTTGCACACGGGGCACAGCTCCTCGTCGGTGAGGTTGCAGCACACCGGGCAGCGGTGGATCTTCTCTCCGGCCTCTTTGATGGCGTCGGCCAGCTCCGCCACCTCGTCCTTGGGCAGCCCCAGTACGTAAAACGCCAGCCGCATGGCGGTCTTGGCGCCGATGCCGGGCATTTTGCGGAATTGCTCCGTCAGTTTTTCAAAAGAAACGGCGCTGTCCATCGGTCAAAAACCCAGTCCGCCCATTCCGGGAATATTCAGCCCGCCGGTCACGCCCTGCATACGGCTTTCCATGGCGTCGTTTGCCTTGCGGACAGCCTCGTTCAGCGAGGCGATCAGCAGGTCCTCCAGCATTTCCACGTCCTCGGGGTCTACCACCTCGGGCTTGATTTTGACGGAGAGCACCTCGTGTTTGCCGCTGACGGTGACTTCCACGGCGCCGCCGCCGGCGCTGGCGGAGAACTCGCTGTTTTCCACTTCCTCCTGGGCGGCGTTCATATCCTCCTGCATTTTCTGGATGCGCTGCATCATGTCGTTACGGGAGGGCTGATTGGGGATCCTTGCTTTCATTTCGTCTTCTTCCTTAATCCAATTTGATTTGATATTGTTTGCCGAGCGTTTCCCGCGCGGCTTCGCTGACGTATTTTGACAGGTAATCGCGGTTGATGAACAGCTTCATCCTGTTTTCCATGCGGATATGGATGACGTTGCCGGAGATATAGGCGGCGGAATCGGTCAACTGGCCGATCAGTGGGGCGAACCGCTTTTCCGCGCCAAGCACGATCTGCGTCCAGGTCCTTGCGTCGATGGGGCTTTCGCCGTCGTCCGCGGGAGCCGCGCCGCGGGGTTCGTCAAAGGACGGCGCCGACGGCTGCGTCGCGGCGGGGGAGACCGCCGGCGCTTCCGACTTCTTGTTTTCATGTTCCTTCATGAACGCCTCAAAATCGAAGGGTTCGTCGTCCGGCTCGTCCGATCCGGCGTTGGCGAATTGCGCCGCGAAACCGCCGGAGGCGGGCTTTTCCACCGCGAAGCCGGCAAAGGAGGTCGGCTGTTTGACGGGGGCGGGAGCCGCGTCGAAGGGACCGTCAAAGGGCGGTTCGTCGTCGAAGGGGGGCGCGTCGTCAAAGGGCGGTTCGTCGTCAAAGGGCGGGGCATCGTCAAAGAGAGGCTCGTCCTTGTCCGCGGAGGCGGCGGCCGCCGGTTTTTCCTGCGGCACAGGGCTTGCCTGCGGCGCGGGAACGGCAGGCGTAACGGCAGGCGCGGCGGGAAGTCCGTTCTGCCGCAGCGCGGCAAGCGTCCGTTCCAGCTCCGCCACGCGGGCGGTCAGCGCCGTAACGGAGACGTCCGTTTCCGGGCGGCACAGCCGGATCAGCGCCATTTCCGCCTCGATGCGGCGGTTCTGGGTGCGGCGGATGGCTTCCGAAGCGGTCGCCAGCACGCCCAGCGCGTACAGCACGTATTCTTCGGTAAAGGCGGCCGCCGACGCCTTGAGCCGTTCCAGCTCCTCGGCGGTGCCCACGATCAGGTTTTCCGGGTGCGCCACGGTTTTGATGATAAGAAAGCTGCGGAAGCGGTCGATCAGCTCCACGCACAGCCGTTCCGTATCGCAGGAGGCCTTGTGCAGCTCGTCCAGAATGGACAGGCACCTTGCCGTGTCCCCGGCGGCCAGCGCGTCCATCAGGTCGTAGAGGTATTCACGGTTCATCAGGCCCGCGGCGGCGGAGACCGTATCCACGGTCACGTTGTCGGCGCCGCTGAGGCACCGGTCCAGCAGGGAGAGCGCGTCGCGCATGCCGCCGTCCGCGATACGGGCGATCAGCACCGCCGCGTCGTAGTCCAGCGCCGCGTTTTCCGCCTTGGCGATCTCCACCAGCCGGTCGGCGATGCAGGAGGGCTCGATCCTTCTGAAATCGAACCGTTGGCAGCGGGAAAGAATGGTGGCGGGCAGCTTGTGGACCTCCGTGGTGGCAAGGATGAACTTGACGTGCTCCGGCGGCTCCTCCAGGGTCTTGAGCAGCGCGTTGAAGGCGGGGGTGGACAGCATGTGTACTTCGTCGATGATATACACGCGGTAGGCGGCCTGGGACGGAGTGAAGTTGACCTCGTCCCGCAGCAGGCGGATATCGTCCACGCCGTTGTTGCTGGCGGCGTCCATTTCCACGATATCCAGCACGGTGCCGCTGTCGATGCCCTTACAGATGGCGCATTCGTTGCAGGGGTCGCCGTTTACCGGGTGCAGGCAGTTGACCGCCTTGGCGAAGATCTTGGCGCAGGTGGTTTTGCCCGTGCCCCGCGAACCCGTGAACAGGTAGGCGTGGGCCAGGCGGTTTTCCCGGATCTGGTAAGCGAGGGTCTTGGTGACCTGCGGCTGGCCGATGACGTCGGCGAACACCTGCGGCCGCCATTTGCGGTATAATACGCGATACAATTCCGGTAAGTCCTTTCTGCGCAAAGTAGGGAAGCGTTCTAAAAAATTTTGCCTCTGTCACACGGCGTGCAGGCGGACTGTGTCGCACGGGCAGACCGCTTAATGCTGCTCGGTTCCCCGCCTGACATGGTTCGCGGCGCTCCGTCGCACAGGACCAACACGCCGCATGACAGAAGCAAAATTCAAGTCTTTAACACTTGTTATACAGTATACTATATTATTATTCTTTTGGCAAGAGTTTTTTTAAATAAAAAGAAAAAGCCGAAAGATGGTCCTTCGGCTTATATTCTTCTTTTCCGTTCGGAAATCAGACCGCCCTCGTGACCTTGCCGGAACGCAGGCAGCGCGTGCAGGCGTAAACTCTGCACGGGGAACCGTTGACGATCGCCTTCACTCTCTTTACGTTGGGCTTCCAAGTCCTGTTGGACCTTCTGTGGGAATGGGAAACCTTGATACCGAACTTGACGTCTTTACCACAAAAATCGCATTTTGCCATGTGGAGCGCACCTCCTTTGATTACTGGACTAATAAATCAGCTAAAACATAATAGCAGATAATTTTCGCAAATGCAAGCTTTTTTTTGATTTTTTTCGTTTTTTTTAGGAAAGCTCGTGGATAAACAGTCCGCTGAGCAGTTTCGGCTCGAACCACGTGGATTTCGGCGGCATCACGGCACCCGCGTCGGCGATGGCCATCAGCTCGTCCAACTGCGTGGGGTACATGGAAAACGCGAGGACCATATCCTCCCGGCAGCGCTTTTCCAGCTCGGAAAGGCCCCGGATGCCGCCCACAAAGTCGATGCGCTTGTCCGTGCGCGGGTCGCCGATGCCGAAGATCGGCTCGTTGACCAGCTTTTGCAGCAGGGAGACGTCCAGGCTGCCCACGGCGTCGCTTTCGTCGCAAAGGCCCGCTTTCAGCGTCAGGGCGTACCACTGTTCCTTGTAGAACATGCCGAAGGTGTGGCGGGCGGCGGGCTTGACGGGGGCGTCGCTCTTTTCGATCGTGAACACCTGCCCCAGCTTTGCGAACAGCTCCTCGTCGGTCATGCCGTTGGTATCCTTCAGCAGCCGGTTGTAGTCGAGGATCTTCAGCTCGTCCGCGCGGAAACAGACGGCCAGAAAGCAGTTGAATTCCTCGTCGCCGGTGTAGCCGGGATTGGCCGCGCGGCGCTTCAGCGCCACCTTGACGGCGCTGGCCGCCCGGTGGTGGCCGTCGGCGATGTACAGGGATCCCACGCCCCGGAAGCCCTCCTCCACGGCGGCGATATCGGCGGGATCGTTGATGACCCAAACGGTATTCTTTACGTCCCCCTCGGAGATGAAATCGTACTCCGGCGCAAGGGCGGTGTATTTGTCGATCACCGCGTCGATGGCGGCGCTGCGGCGGTAGGCGAGGAAGATGGGCCCGGTGTTGGCGTTGCAGGTATCCACGTGGCGGATGCGGTCCTCTTCCTTGTCGGCGCGGGTCAGCTCATGGCGCTTGATGACGCCGTTCAGGTAGTCGTCCAC
This sequence comes from Clostridia bacterium, assembly GCA_017428085.1. Classification (GTDB taxonomy): domain Bacteria; phylum Bacillota; class Clostridia; order Oscillospirales; family Acutalibacteraceae; genus RUG806. The sequence continues at coordinate 60,717 of JAFRRP010000012.1, forward strand.
GGAGGCGCAGCCCACCACGCCGGTCTGTTCCACGCCGTTCCAGCGCTGGCGGTAGAGATACAGCTTCGGCGCGTCTTCTTTCAGACAGATACCTTCTTCGGACAGCTTTTGCAGGTTTTCCGCCGCCTTGGCGTAGACCGCGTCGGAATAGAGGTCCACGCCCTCCGGCAGATCGACCTCGGCCTTGTCCACGTGGAGGAACGACAGGGGATTGCCCTGCACCTTGACGCGGGCCTCTGCGGAGTTCATCACGTCGTAGGGCAGCGCCGCCACCTGCGCGGCGTATTCTTTTTGCGGGCGCACGGCCCGGAAGGGTCGGATGGTTGACATGGTTATATGGCTCCTTTGCGGTTTTTACGGATATGGGTCAGTCGTAAGTCGTGAGTCGTAAGTCGTGAGAAGCCCTTCGGGCGATCCTGTTTACGTTGCCCATAAATGACTTCCGCCTTCCGACTGATGACTTCCGACTGATTTTACGACTCATGACTTGCTCGCGTTGCCGAAATACATCTTATCCCCGCCGCGGTAGTCGATTCCCTTAACCCCCTTGGTGCAGACGAAATACGTGCTTTCGTCCCACACGGGCAGCATAAACGCGTCGGCGGCCAGCAGATGCTCCAGCGAACGGTAGCAGGCGGCGAATTTGGCGTCGTCGCCGCTGTACAGGGTGCTCACCAGCAGGTTGGCGGTGGCGGAGGTATATTGGGCGATATTCGCGCCGGACCAGGTGGTGAAGGCGCCGAAATACTCGTAGGAGCTGAAGGTATGCGCCGCCACGGGGTAAAAGGCGATCTGGTAGTCGCCGGAAACGACCGCCGCTTTTAACTCCTGCGGCGTTACGGTCTTCACGTTCACCGTCACGCTGACGCCCAGCAGCTTCTGCCATTCCTGCAGCAGCTTTTTCATGACCTCGCCGTGGGCTTCCTCGCACAGCAGGGTCAGCTCCACGGAGGTGCTCTCCAGCGCTTCCAGCGCCTTTTGCAGATAGTCGTAGACCTTTTCCTCGTCGTACAGGTCCGGGTGGTCGCCCACCAGCCCGCTGGAGGCGTACAGCGGCGCGTAGCCGCGGTTCAGACGGCGCCCCCCGTTATCGGCGATCTGCGCCGTATCGGTGGCGGCCGCCAGCGCGTGACGCAGGTCCGCGTCGGAAAGGGACGGGTCGTTCAGGTTGAACAGTAAGCTGCGCAATACGTTGCGCTCCTCCGTGACGGTAAAGCTGCTTTTCACACGCAGCTTCGCGTATTCCTCCGCGGTCAGCACCGCGCAGGAATATTCGCTGTCCGCCAGGTCCTTCAGCAGGTTGTTGCGGTCCGCCACATAGTAGATCCAGATATAGTCCGCTTGGGCGGCGTGTTCGCCGTGATAATCGGGGCTCTTGTTCATCCGGTAGGAGTTTTCGTCGAACCGGGACAAGTAAAAGGGCCCGTTGGAAAGGATGAATTTGATATAAGTGCCGTACCGTCCGATGCAGGCGTCGAAGAACGTCTTGCTGCAGGGCATGGCGGCTGGTTCCGCCAGCACGGTGAGGAAGTTGCTTTGGGGGCGCGCCAGCCGGATCTGCAGCGTGTGCGCGTCCACGGCGTACACGCCGAGGGTATCGGGGGAGGCCTTGTTCTGCCGGATCTCCTCCGCGTTTTCAATGTTCATGAACATGTACGCGTCAGGGGAACCCATGGCGGGGTCCACGGCCCGCTGCAGCGCAAAGACGAAATCCTCGGCCGTCACCGCCAGACTGAAATTCGCCGGCAGCCGGTCCTTCAGCTGCTCCTGCGCGTTGGAGGTCAGGTGCCACTGCGCTTCGGGACGCAGATAGAAAAAATAATTCAGCCCGTCGTCCGTCACCGTCCAGGAGGCGGCCACGCCCGGCCGTACCGCGCCGTCGGCGGCCACGGTGACAAGTCCCTCGTAGCAGCTGCGCACGATCATGCGGCCCGTGTCGTCGGAGACGGTCTGGGGGTCGTAGCCCATGGCGGGGGCCTCCACCGCCGCGTAGAAGATCAGGTCGCCCTTGCCGGAGCAGCCGGAGGCCGCGGCCAGCAGCAGGGCAAGTATCAAAAGCAGAGAGATCCGTTTTTTCATATCGTTCAGGTGGCGGCGTTTTCGTCCGCCTCGCGGGTGGCCCGGGCCGCCTGGGCGGCGCGGGTGCGCTCCAGATCGAGATACATCTTTTCGCGCATGGGTTTGTCGATGTTATAGAAGATCATGGGGATCAGCCCCAGCACGTCGAAGATCAGGTGCGGGCCGTGGGCCAGCAGGAAGATGCGCCATTTGGTCTCGGCGGTCTGCACGGCGTCCTCGCCGATCTTGTAGCCCGCCCAGATCTCCAGCAGACGGGAGTTGATGAGCTTCAGCACGATATCCTTTACTTTGTAGAAGTAACCCTTCATCATGCCGATGGTGGCCTCCACCCGGAAGCCGTTTTTCCACTCGCAGTAGTCCAATACCTCGTAGTTGATCTCGCTGCTGATGATGCCCTTGGTGGCGTAGAAGACCATCTCCACCATGTTGCCCGCGCCGAAGGCCAGCGCCATGGGCAGCTTTTTCAGGTACAGGCCGTTTTCCTTGCCGCCGATCATCCCCACGAAGAAGAACAGCGCCTCGGAGAAGATGATGGAGCCGCTTTGGAAGAACCACAGCGTTTTGGTGGAGAACTTTGCCCGGAACTTTGGCACGAAGGCGTAGCTGGCGTAGGAGAGCGGCATGCCGGGGATGCCCGCCACCATGCCGATGGTGTTGAATTTCAGCACGTCGTTGCGGTACAGGGCCTCGTCCGTGCCCACGTCGATACCGCCGATGAGGTCCGTGAACAGCGAGATCAGCAGCGGCCGGTTGCGGAACACCGACAGCATGCCCTTGACGGGGTGGGGGCGCTTTTCCGACTGGGGGACCCGCTCTTTACTGACGATGTACCAGAAGATCGTCGGCACGATGGTGATGATCCATACCACGGTTTTGGTGGTGACGAACACGCTGGTCATGGTGGTTTTCAGAATGCCGTTGTTGATCAGGTCGTAAAGGATGGACAATAACTGCCCGGGGAATTTGGAGATCAGGTCTTTGACGAATTTGGCGCTGACCAGCAGCGAGGTACGCTCGTTGGGGTTGGGGGTGAAGACGTTTTCGATGTAGCCGCCCCCTCCGAAGAACGCGCCGATGGTCTCGTTGGCGTAGTTGAAGATCATCAGCATCAAAAGCCTTGCGGCGGCGTCCATCGCCCGGGCGTTGGCGATCACCGGCATGAAGCAGCCGAAGATCCCCATGATGATGCCGGGCAGCAGGGACAGGTACTGGAAGGGCTTGAACTTGCCCCAGCGGGACCGCATGTTGTCGATGATGGCGGCGGAGACGGGGTCGTTGATCATGTCGTAGATCCCCAGCACCGCCATGGCGTCGGCGTATTTGGTCGGCAGCACGCCGTATATCTTATTCAGCCACAAACTGGAGCCGATGTCGTTGCCGTCGAGTTTGAGCTCGCCCAGCGCCTTGAAGGAGACGTAGGAGATGCGCTCTTTGGTGGAGCAGAACATGCGATCCATGTACGCCCGGTTCATTTCCGGCGCTGTTTCCTCGGCTGCCTGCGCAGCGGCGGTTTTGTTCAGATCATCCATGCGCGTGCGCCTCCTTTGCTTCCTCCGCGGCTTTGGCGGCCGCTTCCTTTTCGTCGTACTTTTCCTGCAATCTGCGGTACTGCTCCGCCCGGATCTCCTCGCGGGTCATGGTCTTTTCCATCTCAAAGTATTCCTCTATGGGGATGCCGCCCACGTAGCACTGCTTGTGGACGATCTCCACCGGGTGCCACAGGATATAAAAGTCCAGCACGGCGGCCGCGGCGATCAGAACGGGCAGCAGGTACGCGCCGATACCGGGAACGCCGGAGACCGCGCCGTCCCGCGGCATGGTCAGCAGTAAAATCAACGGCGTCAGCGCCACAAGGAAGCGGACGGCGTTCAGGATCACACCCCGTATCTTCGCCTTGGGGGAGCAGGCCAGCGTCAGCAGCGCCAGATGGACCAGCGCCAGCACCAGCGACAGCGCCCAGCACACGGCGCAGGACGCCAGCGCGGGCGAGAGCTTCACGAAGGCCCCCAGATCCACGTCTTTGACCGCGTTGTAGACTGTCAGCAGCGTCAGATCGCCCGCCAGAAGCGAAAACTCCGTCGGCAGGGTGAGCTTTGCCAGCGGCAAAAACAGAGCCCCCACGGGCAGCAGCGTGGTGAAGATCCGCGCGATCGCGGGTTTGGAGCCCACGAAGGCCGTCTTCAGCCGGTCGATCTTTTTCTGAAAATGGTAGTGCTGGACCTCGGCGATATCGGCGTCCTGCATCAGGCGTTCCTGCAGGTCGTACAGCACGAGGTTCGCGCCGCAGTGCGGGCAGTGCTGCTTCCAGTCGATCAGCCGCAGGTGTGCGCCGCATTTCGGGCAGCTCGCCATATCCGTTCCCCCTTTTTATTTTCGTTCCATTCTATCTTAAACAGAGAAAATGACAATTCAGTGACATTTCGGTGAAGGTTCTGTCACTTTCTATTCTCCCACATTGCCCGGGGGGTTGTCAATAGTTTTCTGCCCGGCAGAGAGGTGAAAATGAGGATTTATCGCGCTTTTGCGCGACAAATCCAGTCGTCGGTTTTTAGTCGTCAGTCGTTAGAAGCCCTCCGGGCGATCCTATGAAATAACAGGCAAAAAGCAACTCTTTCCAACGACTGCGGCGCAACGCGCCGCTGCTGACGACTAACGACTGTTTTGCGCATCCTTTTCACAATCATTTCTCACATTGTTCACAAAAAATTCATAAGACTCCTTCAAAATAGAAAAAAAGGGGGTCGGAAAAATGAAACAGACCATGGACCGGGAGCAGGCGGTGGCGCTGCTCAAACAGTATAACAAGGATTTGTTCCACCTCCGTCACGCCTACACGGTGGAGGGCGTGATGCGCTGGTACGCGAACGAGCTGGGCTACGGGGAGGACGCCGACTTTTGGGCGACCGTCGGCCTGCTGCACGATATCGACTTCGAGCTGTACCCGGAGCAGCACTGTATCAAGGCGCCGGAGCTGCTGAAGGAAGGCGGCGCTTCCGACGAGCTGATCCGCGCGGTGTGCTCTCACGGGTACGGCATCACGGTGGATATCGCGCCGGAGCACGAGATGGAAAAGGTGCTGTTCGCCGCGGACGAACTGACCGGGCTGATCGGCGCGGCGGCGCTGATGCGTCCCTCCAAAAGCGTGCAGGATATGGAGGTTTCCAGCCTGAAAAAGAAATTCAAGGATAAAAAATTCGCGGCGGGCTGCTCGCGGGAAGTCATCGCCCGCGGCGCGGAGCTGCTGGGCTGGGAGCTGCCCGAATTGATGGAAAAGACGATCCTCGCCATGCGCTCCTGCGAGGACGCGGTCAACGAGGCGATGCAAACACTGTAGCACGGAGCCTCAGCTCCGTTAATTCCGGCAAAAACAACATAATGGGTACACGTAGAAAACGCAGCTGAGGCTGCGTGCTACGGGGTGTCCGTCCATCCCGCGCTTAAGTTAATGACATTGCGTAAGGCAGCGTGCTGCATGGTTTGTCTGCGGTGCGCAAAAAAGGGGAGAATGATGGAGATGTATGAAGGATATGAATTGGATCAACGGCTGGTGGCGTGCGTGCCGTCGGAACGGCAGATCGGGCTGCAGCGGATGGAATTTTACGCCTTCGTCCACTTCACGGTGAACACGTTCACCGAACGGGAGTGGGGCGACGGCACGGAGAGCGAATCGGTCTTCGATCCGAAAAAGCTGGACGCGGACCAGTGGGCGGCGGCGGCAAAGGCCGCCGGCATGACCGGGCTGATCCTGACAGCCAAGCACCACGACGGCTTCTGCCTGTGGCCTTCC
>JAFRRP010000013.1 GCA_017428085.1 Clostridia bacterium
CTGGAGCGGGGAATTCAGCCGCTTCACCGGTGACAAAAAGAACTATCTCGACAGCCTGATCCTGCTCAGCGGCGGGGACTACAGCAACGTCCCGGCGGAGGCGGTCGGCCTGGACGCGGCGGCGTGGAGGGAAAAGTCCCTCACGATCCGCAAATACCATGAGCTGACGCATTTCGTCTGCCGCGGGTTGTACCCGGACAACATCGACGCCCTGCGGGACGAGGTGATCGCGGACGCGATCGGACTTGTCGCCGCTTTCGGACGTTATGACACACAGCTTGCCCGGCGCTTTCTCGGCACGGAGGGCGGCGTATTCCATGAGGGCGGGCGGCTGTCCCACTATGTAAAGGAGGACGAGCTCGGCGCGGCGGTCGCGCGTGTCAACGCCATGATCGACGAAACCGCAGCAAAGATTGAGAAGGCGCTGCCGGAGACCGGGGGCGATCTTTTCGAGCTGCTGTTAAGGATATTCCCTTAATCCTCGAAGAATTCCCTGGGAATTATACGATCGCGGAAATAGTACTTCCAATCCCTATCCCCGATGGGGCGCAGAACGCGGCAGGGATTGCCCACGGCGACGACGTTTTCGGGGATATCCTTCGTTACGATACTGCCCGCGCCGATGACCGAATTTTTGCCGATCCGCACGCCGGGCACGATGATCACGCCCGCGCCGATCCAAACGTTTTCGCCGATATATACGTCCCTGTTATACTGCAGGGCGCGTAAGCGCAGTTCGGGATCGATCGGGTGGTTTGCCGTTGCGACGGTCACGTTCGGGCCGAACATCACCTTGTCCCCCACATAGATGTGGCCGTCGTCCACCAGCGTGAGATTGGAATTCGCGTAAATATCGGAGCCGAAATGCACGTGATGACCGCCCCAGTTTGCGCGAAAAGGCAGCTCGATATAACAGTTTTTCCCACACTCGGCAAAGACCTCGCGCATGTACTGCTCTTTCTTTTCAAAATCCGACGGTTTCAGCTGATTGAACTCCCACAGTTTGTCCAGAAACGGGAACTGCTCCGCCATGATCTCCTCATCCGCCGGGTCGTAGATCAGGCCCTTTACCATTCTCTCATAGTTTGTCATTTTTACGCACCACTCTTTTTTAGGATCGCGTACCGGTATGGCAAATTAACCGCGTCAAACGCGTTTGTTCCTGCCCCAGAAGACGTTGTAGCGGTCGGGCCGCCAACCGGGTTTTACATCTCTGACCGCCTCAGCGGCAGTGATTTCCCGATCGTCGTTGTCAATATCGATAAGGATATACTTGTCGTTGCCCATACCAAGCTCCTTCATATAACTGAGCTGACGCAGGCCGTGACGGGATTCCACCCGCTCGATCAGCGCTTTGCCGCCGCCGTCGGGCAGGTTATAGATCAGATCCATACAGGCGTTGTCCGCCGCAAGAATATCAAGAGAAGCAACGAAACCGACGTCGGGCGTGACAACTGGTTCCGCTTCGGGTCCCTCACAGTCACAGGAAACGGACATATTGCGCATCGTATTGATATAACAGACGTGCGGCGCGAAATAGTCGATTGTGGCTTTTGTGCTTTCGGTGATACGCTCCATCAGTTCTTCTTCCGAGATGCTCCACAGATTGTCCGATCCCATGGCGGTGTGGATCTCCGCTTTGCCGATCCGTCCGTCCGCGCAGCCGATGCCGATATTCTTGTTGCTGCCGCCGAAACCGCCCATCATATGTCCTTTGAAGTGAGTCAGCACAAGCAGCGAATCATAGTTCAGCATGCTTTTGCCGACGTGCATTTCCTTAAACCATTTTCCGTCCCTGACCGGCAGAGCGGCCACGCCTTCGGCGTCGGTAATATCTACGGGGCAAAACGTCCACCCGTTGATTTCCAACGTTTTACGATGCGCTTGTGTCGTATACCTGCTGCCCTCGTAATAGGTATTGGTTTCAATGATCGCCGCATTCGTAAGACGGGAAGCAAAAAGCTCCTTAACCCACAGACGGGGAATAATGTTCGGCCCCTTGGCTTCACCTGTGTGCAGCTTTACGGCTACCTTGCCGCAAAGAGCAAAGCTCACTCTGTCGTAGATCTTCTTCAGACCTTCCTCCGACAATTCGCGGGTAAAAAACACGACGGAGCTTTCTCCTGTCCGTTTTTCAAAAGGAACATATCGATTCCCGTCTTTTCCGGGAACGGGCTTTCCTGTCCGCATTCGTTATTCCTCCTCTTTTTAGATTTTTAGTATATTTGTATGATTCAAACGCCGCGCCCCATCCGGTACGCTTCTTTGAAAGCGGGTGTGTCTTTGACCTTGCCTTTTTCATAAACGCCCACGCCGTAGATCACGCCCATTTCCTTCGCGCCCTCCACGCAGTCGGCATAACCGCGGAAGCACTCGACCGTGCGCTCCGCAGATACTCTTTCCGTATCGGCGCAAGTGACGACGTAATAGAATTCTTTGTCCTTGACCTCCGTCCAGCGGGCGACCGTGCGGTCGATCAGCGTTTTGAGCTGCGCGTCGATCGAATAGAAATACACGGGGCTCGCCAGCACGATCACGTCCGCGTCGATCATTTTTTGTAAGATCTCCGGCATATCGTCCTTTTTTGCGCAAACGCCTCCGGAATTCTGGCAGTAATAGCAGGCGGAGCAGTAGCCGATCTTCTTATCCGCAACGCGGACCGTTTCTACTTCGTTTCCGGCTTCCCGTGCGCCGCGTGCAAACTCGTCGCACAGCAATTCGGAATTGCCGCCCCTGCGCGGGCTGCCGGACAGAATCAATACTTTTTTACTCATCTTTTTTCTCTCCAATCAATTTTCTTTATTTGGTGTTTTTATTCTTTTCAAAAAGACGGACGCGTAATGTCCGATCCATACGAACAACGCCATGATCGCCAGATAATCCAACAAAAACAGGGCGAGCGGTTCTTTTTCATCAAAGTACGCGAAGGTCGTCACACCGAACAGGTATTCCGGCAGCTTCCTTGAGATCAGCGCGTACACGCCGTATCCTGCTGCCAGCGCGGCGGCGATCCTTGCCGTCCACAGGGGCGCCGGTTTGTTGCGCGGTATGCCTTTCGTCGCGGAACGGGATATGGCGATCCAGTGCAGACCCAGGTGCAGGCTCATCAGCACGAAATTCCAATACCCGCACAGCATGTGCAGGGTGCGGGAGAAAGACGCGCCGAAGGAGATGCCGAGGAACCGGAACACGTGTTTTGAAAGCATCACGCTGCTGACGGCGGAGCCGCACATGCCGAGGAAAACGAGTGCGGCGAGCGCCGTCTGTAAAATACGAAACGGCGTGTATTTCCCGCGGGATAACCCTCCGATCCATTTCCGGTTCAGGATATGATGGGCGATAAACAGCGCGAACATGCAAACGCCGATCACCTCGTGCGCCGTCTCGCCGACCTTGGAATATCCCTCCAGCAGCAAGAGCAGCGCGGTCATGGCGGCGTCAACCGCCAAACGAAGGACCTTCTTGTTCATCTCGCTCAAAAGCCCAGACCGGACAGCCAGTCGGCCACGTCGCCGCGCGCGTTCTCAACGCGGCTGCCGGAAACCGCCAATCCGTCTAATACCGTGGCGTCCGGCTCAAACGCGGCGATCTCGTCGTAGGTGCCGCCGTCGCCTGAGCCCTCGTGGGTGTTGAAGGGGATAATGGTCTTGCCGCTGAGATCGTAATCGTCAAAGAAGGTATACATGACCATCGGCAGCGTGTACCACCACATGGGATAGCCCACGAAGATCACGTCGTAATCCTCCGGATCGAAATCCAAAGGAAGATAGGCGGGGCGTTCGTCAGCGTCTCGCTCGGCTTTGGCAACGTCCGCCGTGCAGTTATAGTCTTCGGGATAGTCTTTTACCGGCGTGATCTTCACGATATCGCCGCCCACGACTTCATGGATATATGTTGCCAGCAGTTCAGTGGAGGCGACGCCGTTGAAATCCGGCGTGGCGGAGGAGACAGCGTCCACGTTTGCGGTATTAGCGGAGGAAAAGTAAACTGTTAAAATCTTTTTGCCGTCCGTCGCGGAGACGCTTTCGGCGGACATATCATCCGTATTCACCGGCGCGGCCGTTTCGCTCTGTCCCGCGGTTTCGGCCGGCTCGGTCGTTCTTGTTTCCTTCCCGCCGCAGGCGGCAAGGGAGACCAGCAAAGCAAGGGCAAGAATCACCGCAATATATTTGTTCATCATATTACTCCGTTTCATAAGTCGGCTGCCACGCGGCGTAGGCAGCAAGCTGTTCCTCGGTGCCGTTGTAATAGCGGACGCCCTTGTTGAGCGTGGCGATCTGCGCCATTTCGTCGTCGGTCAGTGTGAAGTCAAAAATATCGGCGTTATCTTTGATGTGAGCGACGTTTTTGCTGCCGGGAATCACAACGAAGCCC
>JAFRRP010000014.1 GCA_017428085.1 Clostridia bacterium
CCTTCGACATCGACGCCAACGGCATCGTACACGTATCCGCCAAGGATCTGGGCACCGGCAAGGAGCAGGCCATTTCCATCACCGCTTCCTCCAACATGAGCAAGGAGGACATCGACAGGGCGGTAAGAGAGGCCGAGCAGTTTGCCGCGGAGGACAAAAAGCGCAAGGAAGACCTTGACACCCGCAACAACGCGGACCAGATGGTCTATCAGTGCGAGAAGCTGCTGCAGGAAAGCGGCGACAAGCTGAGCGACGACGACAAGGCCAAGATCAACGCCGGCGTGGACGCGCTGAAGGAATCCCTGAAGGGCGAGGACATGAACCTCATCAAGTCCCGTCAGGATGAGCTGACCAAGGTCTTCTACGAGATCAGCGAGCGTCTGTACCAGCAGGCGGCGCCCAACGGCCAGCCCGGCCCGGACATGGGCGGCAACGGCGGCTTCAACGGCGACCCCGGCTTCAACGGCTACAACGGCGACGCGGGCACCGAAGGCAACGGCGGCAATAACGACGGCTACTACGACGCGCCCTACACCGAGGTGTGATCGCCGCGCGATCAGTTTTGAGCGTTGAGTGTTGAGAATCGCGCCGCAGGGCATAACACTGTAGCACGCTGCCTCAGCAGCGTTCGCAACTGCAGTTCCGATCCCGTAGCACGCTGCCTCAGCAGCGTTCGCAACGCGATTCCGATCATCAACTTCACCCAATGGCGGCGCTGTGGCGCCGCGCTACCGACAAAAACAAACCGGCGATATTATCACGGGAAATCCCTTTCCCGTGATAATATCCGTATCAGTATCATCCAGCAGGTATAATTATGGCGGAAAAACGAGATTATTACGAGGTACTGGGCGTCAGCAAGGGCGCGACGGAGGACGAGATCAAAAAGGCCTACCGTCAGATGGCCAAGAAGTACCACCCCGACCTGAACCCCGGCGACAAGGACGCCGAGGCCAAGTTCAAGGAGTGCAACGAGGCCTACGAGGTGCTGTCCGACCCCGATAAAAAGGCGAAATACGACCGGTTCGGCCACGCGGGGGTGGACCCCAACTTCGGCGCGGGCGCGGGCGGCGGCTTCGACGGCTTCGGCGGTATGGGCTTCGACGTGGGCGATATCTTCTCGTCGTTCTTCGGCGGGGGCGGCGGCTTCGGCGGTTTCGGCGGCGGGCGCGCCAATCCCAACGCGCCTCAGCGCGGCGGCGATATCCAGACGAACATAACCATCTCCTTCGAGGAGGCGGCCAAGGGCTGCAAGAAGACCGTGGAGGTCAACCGCATCGAGGTGTGCGACGGCTGTTCCGGTTCCGGCGCGGCGCCGGGCACCTCCACCCAGACCTGCCCGGACTGCAACGGCCGCGGACAGGTGACCACCCAGCAGCGCACCATGCTTGGCACGATGCAGGTACAGAAGCCCTGCCCCCGCTGCGGCGGAAAGGGCACCATCATTCCCAATCCCTGCCCCAAATGCAAGGGAACGGGCCGTCTGCGCCGCCCGGCCAAGATCGAGGTCAATATCCCCGCCGGCATCGACGACCGTCAGGCGATCAACGTGCGTTCCCAGGGCAACAAGGGCACCAACGGCGGCCCTGCGGGCGACCTGCGGCTGGGCGTGAACGTGCGCAGCCATCCCTATTTTGAGCGCGACGGCTACAACGTGTGGTATCAGGCGAAGATCAGCTTCGCGCAGGCGGCTCTGGGCAGCGAGCTCATCGTGCCCACGCTGGACGGCGACGTGAAGTACAGCGTCCCGGCGGGCACCCAGCCCGGCGACGTGTTCAAGCTGAAGGACCGGGGCATCCAGAACCTCAACGGGCGCGGGCGCGGCGACCAGCTGGTCCGCGTGGAGGTAGAAGTCCCCCGCCGCCTCAACGAACACCAGAAGGAGCTGCTGCGGGCTTTTGAGGAAGACCTGAACCCCGGCAACAGGCACAACCTCGGCGACGACAAAAACAAAGGTCTCTTCGGCGGAAAAAAGAAAAAATAAGCATGCGACAACCGTCACCCCGTTTACACTGCGTAAGCGGGGCATTTTTTATATTGATTGTTATTCGCAGGCGTGATAGAATAAAGAAAAAAGGCCGGGAGGAATCGTAATGCATACCGAAAATCCGCGCGTGCTGGGAAATCTTATCAAACAGTTATCACCGTACATCGAGGAACAGAAGCTGGAGATCCCGGAATGGGTCAGCTATACCGGCGTCCACACCGCGCCGAACCACGTGGAGCTGGACGGCAGACCGTCCGTCGTGATGCGCATCGGCGACCGCTATGATGTCGGCTACGACGACACCCGCTATTTTGAGGCGGAAGCGACCGTACCGGAGGACTTCGCCGGGCGGAAGGTCTACCTCGTCATCGACTTCGGCGGCGAGGCGCTGGTGCGGATCAACGGAAAGATCGTGGGGGCGGTCTGCTCCCGGGAAAACCACGGCTGGGTGGGCCGGGACGTGATCCTGTTCGGGGACCCCCTGAAAGCGGGAGAGAAGCTGTCCATTCAGCTGGAAAGCGCCGTGGACTGCGGCGGCTTCTGCGACACCGCCATGGCCGGGGGCACCCACATGACCTACACGCTGAAAACCGCCAAGCTGTCTCTCATCAACGAGGCGGCGGAGAGCTTCGATTTCGATATGCGCTGCGCGTGGGACGTGTACGAGCACACGGAAGACCGGTACGTGGCCAAGCGGCTGTATAACGCCGTCGACGACGCCATGCACATGGTCGACTACGATATGGGAAAGGACGCCTTCTACGCCTCCCTGCCCGCCGCGGCGGAACATTTCTGGGCCGACGTGGAGAAGATCCGCTTCGCCACCCCCGGCGAGGTCGTCATGGCGGGCCACAGCCATCTGGATATCGCGTGGCTGTGGACCACGCGGGAGCTGAACCGCAAGACCGCCCGCACCTTCTCCAACAATCTGGCGCTGATGGACGCCTACCCGGACTTCCGCTTCACCCAAAGTCAGGCGGCGGTCTACTGGTTCATGAAGGAGCGCTGGCCCGATATCTTTGAACGGGTCAAAGAAAAGGTCAAAAGCGGCCAGTGGGAGATCACCGGCAACACCTGGGTGGAGGCGGACACCAACGTCGCCTCCGGCGAAAGCCTCGTGCGCCAGCTCCTGTACGGCCGGGAGTTTTTTATGAAGGAATTCGGCGTGTCCTCCGACATCTACTGGCTGCCGGACTGCTTCGGCTTCACCGCCGCTTTGCCGCAGATCATCAAAAAATCCGGCATGAAATATTTCATCACGTCCAAGCTGCAGAACAACGACACCAACGAATTCCCCGTCAGCGCGTACAAGTGGCGCTCCCACTCCGGCGACGAGGTGCTGGCCTTCATGCAGAAGGTAGGCTACGGCGGCGAGGGCGACGCGGCGTATCTGGTCCGCGCCCGCGCCACCAACCGGCAGAACGACCTGACCGACGTCTCCATGGGCATGTTCGGTTACGGCGACGGGGGCGGCGGCTGCACCTACCAGATGGTGGAAACGCTGCGCCGAATGGAAAAGCTGCCCGGCCTGCCGGAGGTGAAGATGGGATCGGCGAAGGAGTTTTTCGCCGCGTTGGAACAGGACGCCGACAAGCTGCCCGTGTGGGACGGCGAGATGTACTACGAGAACCACCGGGGCACCTACACCAGTCAGGCGTTCATCAAAAAGAACAACCGCAAAGGCGAGTTTGCCCTGCGTAATATTGAAATGCTCGGGCTGCTGTCCGGCGACTACCCGGCAAAGGAGCTGGACGAGGCGTGGCATCTGCTGCTGCAAAATCAGTTCCACGACATCCTGCCCGGCACCTCCATCCACGAGGCGGTGGAGGACACCCGCGCAGACTACCGGCGGCTGGACGCCATGTACGCCGCCATGAAGGACGGCAGACTGGCGGCGCTGGCAAAACAGGCCGCTGGCGCAGCCGACTGCGTGGTGGTGTGGAATTTCCATACCCATCCGTTGACCTCCCTCGTGACCGCCGCCGTGCCGGAGGGCTTTGCGGGCGTCGCCGACGAAACCGGGAAACCGATGCAGGCGAGCGTCAAGAACGGCGCGATGGCGTTCATTGCCGAGGACGTGCCGGGGCTGGGGTATAAGGTCTTTACACTGACAAAGGAAGCTTGCGGCGGCGCGGTGACGGCGACGGCAACGCTGCTGGAAAACGAATACCTGCGCGTGACCTTCGACGAAAACGGGCTGATCTCGTCCATTTACGACAAAGAAAACGGTCGGGAGGTCCTCTCCGGCCAAGGCAACCTGTTGACGGTCTCCCACGACAAGCCCATCCACGAGAGCGCGTGGAATCTGGAATCCGACTATAAAATGAAGATGTGCCCGCTGACGGAGGCGGAAAGCATCGAAGCGACGGAAAGCTCCCCGGTCAAGGGCGAGATCAAAATCGTGCGGCGGTACCATGAATCGGCCGTCACACAATATATTTCGCTGAAGGCGGGCTGCCGGACGCTGGACTTTTTCACCGAGGTGGACTGGCACGAGCGCGAAAAAGTACTGAAAGCGGAATTCCCGGTGAACATCCGGGCAAGGTACTCCACCTTTGAGATCGCCCACGGCGCGCTGGAACGCCCCACCTTCGCCAACAACCCCTTTGAAAAGGCCATGTTCGAGTGCTGCGCCCACAAGTGGACCGACCTGTCTGAGGGCGGTTACGGCGTCAGCCTGCTGAACGACTGCAAATACGGCTACGACCTGACCGGCAGCGTCATGCGCATCACGCTGATGCGCGGCCCGGTCTGCCCCGACCCCAAGGGTGATATCGGTCTCAATACCTTCACCTACAGCCTGTACCCCCACGCGGGCGCGTGGCGCGACGCGGGCACGGTGAACGAGGCCTTCCGGCTGAACCTGCCGTTGGAAGGGTTCTACGTTGCACACGGCGACGGAACGACCGACGAAAAATCGTTTATCCGCGTTTCCGCCGAAAACGTGATCGTGGACGCGGTGAAGCGGGCGCAGGACGGCGACGGCGTGATCCTGCGGCTGTACGAGGCCGAGGGCAAGCGCGGCGACGTGACGGTCACGCTGCCGCGGGCAGTACGGTCCGTTGCGGAAAACAACCTGATGGAAGAACCGGCGGACGGCGCGCTCACCCACGACGGCGACCGTTTCACCTTCAGTATCAAGCCGTTCGAGGTGCGGACGTTCCGGATCAGATGAACGGGAAATTGCGAGTTTAGCGAGCTGATTCCAAAGATGATATGCTGCCTTTGGCAGCATGATATGCCGTGCGTTGCATGGCATGATATGCAGTCGCTTACGCGTCTGCATGATATGATATTCGCCTTTGTAACCATCATTCGCGCAGCGAATATCATGCGCGTAAGCGCATATCATGACGAAGTCATATCATGACGAAGTCATATCATTCGCCGACAGGCGAATATCATTGCGAGTTGCCGCAATGCGACAACTCGCCAAATCCCTGTTTGACATTTTCTTTTCCTTGTAATATAATAAAGAAAAACGACGGAGGGACGGTATGTACTGTATCGCCGGGGCGGACGGTTTTCTGGGCGCGTATTTACAGCGGGAGCTGCTGGCAAAGGGCGAGACGGTAGTCGCGCTCAATCACACCGCGCCCGTCTTTCCGGACGGCGATAACCTTTACAATCTCCCCTTTGAGTTGACGGACAGGGCGAGCATGGACGCGGCCGAAGCGCTGCTGCGGCGGTTTGACGATATCCGCGTGTTCTATACGATCGCGGTACACGCGCCGGATAAAGTGGAGGCCGATCCGGCCTTTGCCCATCGGATCAACCACGTGCTGTACGCCGAATTCCTGCGCAAGCTCTCCGGCTGCGATATCACGCAGCTGTATTACGCCTCCACCGACAACGTCTACGGCGAAAGCCGGGACGGCAAGGTGTTCACAGAGGAGGACGCCCCCGCGCCCATCAACGCCTACGGCGAGCAGAAGGCGGAGGCGGAGCGCATCACACGGGAGCAGGGCTTTTCCGTGGCGCGGTTCAGTTATATGTTCGGCCCGTCGCTGACGCATAAGCCGCACTTTTTCGACGTGATCACGCAGAAGCTGAAAACCGGGCAGCCGATGGAGATGTTCACCGATTTTATCCGTTCTTCTCTTCCCTACCCCGCCGCCGCCCGCTGCCTGATCCGATTGGCGGAAGCGGACACCAAAGAAACGATCGTCAATATCTGCGCGGACGAGCCCACCTCCAAATACGATATCGGGCTGTTCGCGGCGGATTACTGCGGCGCGGACCGTTCGCTGGTGATCCCCGCCCGCGGTATGGGTTCCGGGCTGTTCACCGCCGCCCGCGCACCGTCCATCGTCATGAGCAACGCGCGGCTGAAACGGGCCGTCGGGGACAAGGCGGCAATCAAGCCGTTCCCGGACATATAGCCGTATGCCGTGAGAAGTCACTTCGGACGATCCTGTGATCTGCGGCTTGAAAGCACGGTATCCCATAGATTTTACCATGCTGCTTTTCCACATCCTTTTCTTACGACTTACCCTCTTTTTTGCGATCGTAACGGCACAGGGCGCCGTGCTGCGGCGACTGTAATCCCGCCGCAGACAAAATCTTACGACTTACGACTCACGACTTACGACTAAAAAAACGCAGGAGACACAATCATGGTCATTTCCCGCACGCCCTTCCGCATGTCTTTTTTCGGCGGGGGCACCGACTACAGAGAATACTTTGAAAAATACGGCGGCAGCGTGATCTCCGCCACCTTTGACAAATACTGCTTCGTCACGGTAAAGGACTTCCCGCCCTTTTTCCCGGTCAGGAACCAGCTCACCTACTCCAAGATCGAGCGCTTCAACGAGCCGGAGGAGCTGTCGCACCCACTGGTGCGGGAGGTCTATCATTTCCTGCACGAGCAGCAGCTGCAGATCAACTACGATTCCGACCTGCCCGCCCGGTCCGGCATCGGCTCCAGCTCCTCCTTCGCGGTGGGGCTGCTGAACAGCATCCACGCCCACCGGGGCAAAACCACCAACCCCTACACGCTGGCTACGGAAGCCATCACCGTGGAACGAGACCTGTGCCGGGAATACGGCGGCATCCAGGACCAGATCGCGGCGGCTTACGGCGGCTTCAACCGCATCGACTTTGACAAGACCGGCTTCTACGTCAAGCCGCTGAATATCCGGTCAGACCGGCTGGAGCAACTGAACGGCAGACTGATGCTGTTCTTTTCCGGCCTCAGCCGCGTGGCGGGCGAGATCTCCCGCGAGCAGGCGGACAACCTGGGAAAGAACATCACCACCCTGTCCAACATGAAGTTCCTGACAGACGAGGCGGAAAAGATCCTGCTGTCCGATGAATCGCTGGACCACTTCGGCGAGCTGTTGGATTTGACCTGGCAGCTGAAACGCAAGCTGGCGGCCAACATCGCCAACGACGAGGTGGAACGCATGTACGAGACCGCAAAGCGCTGCGGCGCCATCGGCGGCAAGCTGCTGGGGGCGGGCGGCGGCGGTTTTATGCTGTTCTACGTGCCGGAAGACAGACAGGCGGCGCTGCGGGAAGCGCTGAAGGATTATATGTACGTGCCCTTCCGCTTTGAAAACGAGGGCAGCCGTATCATCTACAACCAGAAATGAGGAAAACGCCATGAACGATATCCTGATCACCGGGGGCGGGGGCTATATCGGCTCCGTATTGACGCCCATGCTGCTGGAAATGGGCCATAACGTCACCGTGCTGGACATGTTTATGTATAAGCAGGCGTCGCTGATCGACTGCTGCAAGTACAAAAACTTCACTGTCGTCAACGGCGACGCCCGGGACGAGGAAACCCTGAAACGGGTCCTCGACGGCAAAGATTTCATCTTCCCGCTGGCGGCGCTGGTGGGCTTCCCGCTGTGCGACAAGGACAAGGTGGCGGCGGCCTCCACCAATTTCGGCGCCGTCGAAACGCTGATAAAGCTGCGGGACCCGGCGCAGAAGATCATCTTCCCCTGCACCAACAGCGGCTACGGACTGGGGCAGGGCCAACAGTACTGCACGGAGGATTCCCCCATCAACCCCATCTCCCTGTACGGCAAAACCAAGATGGCGGCGGAAAAGGCGGTGCTGGAGGCGGGGAACTCCATGACCTTCCGCTTCGCGACGCTCTTCGGCGCGTCCCCGCGGATGCGTACCGACCTGCTGGTGAACGACTTCGTCTACCGGGCGGTGTTCGATAAGGCGCTGCTGGTGTTCGAGGGCCACTTCATGCGCAACTACCTGCACGTGCGGGACGCCGCCAACGCCTTCATTTATTCCATGAACAACTTTGAGCGCATGCGGGGCCGCTGCTACAACTGCGGGCTCAGCGACGCCAACCTCTCCAAGCTGGAACTGTGCGCGAAGATCAAAGAGCACATCCCCGGCTTCGTGTACGTGGAAGCGCCGGTGGGCACCGACCCCGACAAGCGCAACTATCTGGTCTCCAACGAGCGCATCGAAAGCGTGGGGTTCCGCACACGGTACACGCTGGACGACGGCATCGAGGAGCTCATCAAGGTCTATTCCATCATCAAAAATTCTGTTTACGGGAACGTGTAGCTATGGCGCTGATCGAACGGTTACAGCCGGATTTCACCTTTACGGACGAACGCGGCACGCTGACGCAACTGGTCCACGGCGGCTATGAACAGGTCAACGCCGTGTTCACCAAAGCCGGCGCGGTACGCGGCCGGTTCCACTACCACAGGGAAAACCGCGAAACATTTTTCATTATTTCCGGGCGCGTACTGGTGCGGGCGGAAAAGGACGGCGAACGGGAAGAATACACCTTTACGGCGGGCGATATGTTCACGGTGGAACCGTTCGTGCGCCATGATTTTCATTATTTGGAGGACACTTATCTGGTAGGCATGTACTCCGGCTGCGTGGAACGGCCGGACGGCACGAAGGACATCTATGAGGATTGACGCGGACATCATCGTACTGGCCGGCGGGTTAGGCGAACGCCTGCGCCACGTGACCGGCGATACCCAGAAAGTAATGGCGCCCATTGCCGGGCGTCCGTTTTTGCGTTATCTGCTGGATGGGCTGCTCGCGCAGGGGGCGCGACGGTTCGTACTGGCAGCAGGCTACCGGGCGGAACAGCTCGAGGCGTATTTCGGCGACAGGTACGGCGGCGCGGAGATCGTCTGGTCCCGCGAGGAAACGCCGCTGGGCACCGGCGGCGCCATCCGGCAGGCGCTGGAACGCTGCGAAACGGAAGACGCGATCGTCGTCAACGGCGACACGTATTTTGACGTTGACCTTTCCGCGCTGCTGCGGTCCCACCGCGAAACCGGCGCGAAACTGACGCTTTGCCTGAAAAAGATGACCGATTTCGACCGTTACGGCACCGTCGACATGGACGAAGCGGGACGGATCGTCGGCTTCCGTGAAAAAAAGCCCGTCAAAGAGGGCCTTATCAACGGCGGCGTGTACGCCGTTGGTAAAAGCGCGCTGCCGCGGCTGCCGGAAGGGCGGTTCTCCTTTGAAAAAGAGGTGCTGGAACCGCTGGCGTTTCCCACCTACGGCATGGTCTCCGACGGCTATTTCATCGACATCGGCGTTCCCTCCGACTATTTCCGGGCCCAGACGGAGATCCCGCTGCGCTTCGGGCAGACCGTGTTCCCCGCCGCCTTCCTCGACCGGGACGGCGTGATCAACAAAGAAAAACGCCATCTGTGGAAGGTCGAAGACTTTGAGTTCATCGAAGGCGCGCCGCAGGCCATGGCGCGGCTGCGGGAACAGGGGTATCTCATCATCGTCGTCACCAATCAGGCGGGCGTTGCCAAGGGCTTTTACACGGAAGACGACATTGCCGTCCTGCACGACCATATCAAAGAGCTGCTCAGGGACGTCGCTTATATCGACGCGTTTTATTACTGTCCCTATCATCCCCGCGGGCAGGTGGAGAAATACCGCGTCGACTCCCGCGACCGCAAGCCGGGCCCCGGCATGATCGAACGGGCCGCAGCCGATTTCAAGGCGAAGGGCATCACGATCGACCTGGCCCGTTCCATCCTTGTGGGCGACACCGAAAAGGATATCGAGACCGGCATCAACGCCGGGATCGGGCGTAAGATTCTGGTGCGCAGCGGCCACCCCATTCCGGACGAAGCCAAAAGCCGCGCGGACGCGATCTTCGATTCGCTGGCGGACGTTATGATTTAAGGATTGATTTGCGGATAGTATTATGATATCATAATAGCATAATAAGTCCACGTATCTGAGAGGAGACCTTACCATGTCGATGTTTTCCGCGACCAACACATTTTACCACGCGCTCACCCGCCTGATCAACCTGCTGTTCGCGGGGTTGTTCAGCATTTATTCCATCGGGGGCGGCGCCGAACTGCCCAAGGCGCCGAAGGACTTCACCCCCGTGGTACGGTTCGCGGTATGCAGCGACATACACCTGGACGGCAATCCCACTCAGGCCGCCGCCAAACGGCTGGGTTACCTGTTTGACGATTCCTACGCCTACGCCCAAAGCAGCCCGAATTACAAGGCGCTGGACGCGGTGCTGGTGGTGGGCGACTTCGCCACCAACGGCAAACCGGAGGAATACCGGTTGTACAACGAGATCGTGGACGCCCACATTAAAGAGGGCACGCAGACGCTGGAGGTGCTGGGCAACCACGAGTTCATCGCCTACCGGGACGAGGACGCCAGCGTGGCCTACGACGTGTATAAGCAATACGTCTACCCGGAGGTGGACCGTCACGACGTGATCAACGGCTACCACTTTATCGGCGTTTCCTACGACGAGGACGGCAAGAATTTCGCCCATAAGCTCGGCTGGCTGAAGGAACAGCTCGACGCCGCCGCGGCGGACGATCCCGACAAGCCCATTTTCGTGTATCAGCACCCGCACCCCTTCAGCACCGTGTACGGCAGCGTCAACTGGAGCGACGCGCTCATCCGCGCCGCGTTGGAGCCCTATCCGCAGGTGGTCGATTTCTCCGGCCACTCCCACTACGCCGCCTCCGATCCCCGTTCCATCTGGCAGGGCTCCTTTACCGCGGTAGGCACCGGCTCGCTGAAGGCGTATATGAGCAACCTGAACTATACCGAGGGCGACACGGACGCGCCCGGCGAATCCGGCGGTTTCTGGATCGTGGAGGCGGATCAGGACGGCAACGTGCGGCTGCGGCTGTACGACGTGGTGAACCGCACGTTCTTTGACAACGTGGACTATTACCTTTCCGACCTCACCAACACGGAGGACCGCCCCTATTCCTGGAACAACAGCATGGACCGCGACACCCCGCCCATGTTCCCCGAGGACGCCGTCATCTCCGCCGAAAGACAACAGTGGGACGCCGTTCTCTCCTTCCCCGACGCCGCCGGTTACTTTGAGGCGGAAAACTACAAGATCATCGTCCGGGGCGACAATGCAAAGATCATCTGGGAAGGAACGGTCCTTTCCGATTACGTCCGCGCGGGCCTTACCGGCGCGACAGCCGATCTGGGGCAGATTGCGGACGGCACGTACGAGGTACAGATCACCGCCTACAGTCCTTTTGAAAAAGAAGGGCAGTCCATTTCCAACATGATCACGCTGACCACGCCCGCGTTTACACCGGGAGACGTCAACTGCGACGGCGAAGTGAACGCGGAGGACGCGCGTCTGGCGCTGCGCGCTTCGGTCGGGATGGAAGAGCTGACCGATCCCGCCGCCTTCCTTGCCGCCGACATGGACCGCGACGGCAAAGTAACCGCGGCGGACGCGCGGACCATCCTGCGCGCGGCGGTAAACATGGAAGAGCCGGCATAACACAACAGCGGCGCTTTTCGCGCCGAAGGCAGTCCCACCGATCATTTCCTGCGTCGGCGGGGCTGCCGTGGTTTTACAGATATGATCATCCCGCAAAAAACAGGATTGGAGACAATGAAAAATGGAATCATTCCGTAAAAGAACGACGGCGCTGCTGCTGGCGCTGCTGATGCTGGCGACGATCACTCCGCTGCGCTTTCAGGCCAATGCCGCCTCGTTGGTGACCGGCGACGTGAACCTTGACGGCAAGGTGGGCTCCGACGACGCGCGGCTGGCGCTGCGGGCGTCGGTAAAGCTGGAGCTGCTGCACGACGACGCCATGCGCTGCGCCGATGCGGATCACGACAACAAGATCACCTCCGCCGACGCGCGGCTGATCCTGCGGGCGTCCGTGGGGCTGGAAACGCTGGCCCCCATGCCGGATACTTCCACCCAGACGGTGGTATACCAGACCAGGCAGGATATCCCGCCGCAGAAGCTCACCTTCCCCGGCGGAAAGGCGGAAACGCTGGGCTCGCGGAAGGATACGAACGTCACGCTGACAGTGCAGCCCGGCTCCCTGACGGCAGGGACGGAGGTCTCCGTCACCCGCATGACGAAGGAAGAAGTGCAAAGGGTTTTCGCCGCGGGCAAATGGGAACGGATGCTGTTCCCGATGAACGTCACCTGTACGGGCTACGACGGCGTCTGGTTCGACGACGGCGTGACCCTTACGATCCCGCTGATGGAAGAGCATCCCGGCGCGGACGTCGATTATTCCCGCTTCGTGTTCTGCTATTACGACGAAACCGCAAAACAGGTCCACTATCTGTGGCCGGACGAGATCGACGCGAAAAACGGGACCATGTCCCTCTCCCTGCCGCATTTCTCCTTCTGGTGGGGCGTCAAGCTCACCGACGCGGAGCTGATCGAGCTGTTCCTGGACCGCTACTGCATGCAGCAGGCGATCGGCGAGGGCAAACGGAAACAGGCGGCCACCCAGATCGAGCCGTACCTGACGCAGAAGGCCGAGGCGATCGGGCTGACGGTCACCGCGACGAAGAACCTGGTGGAAAGCGCCATCACCTATCTCGGCGGCAACTTCGTGTTTGAGGATGACGACGACGTGGGCTTCCTGAGCGGAACGTTCTCCAACGGCGTCACCTTTACGACGAAAACGATCCGCGCGCATTACGAAAACAAACCGGAGGACGCGAAGAACGCGCTCTCCGGGGCGGCCAACTCCGCCGTGGCGCTGGCGTGGAAAGAGCTGAAATTCAGCGAGCGGGCCGCCGAGGTATTCAAAAAGGAGTACGTCAAGGACTTCCTTCCCGGCAGCGTCAACACGCTGATCGCCAACTTCGGCGACGTGGGCACCTTGCTGGGCTGCATCACGGAGGGCGATACGGAAGGCGTGATGCAGACGCTCGGCAGCATCATGGAAAACATCCATCCCGCCGCGGGACTGGTGACGAAGGCCTGCGCGTTTATCGGCACGTCGCTGCACACGGGCTTCACGTTCTGGAAATCCAACCAGATCGAAGAGCTGTATCAGGTCTACAAAAACGGCGGCACCTTCCTCTTCTGCAACGAGGTGTTCCCCCGGGACCGGAACTCCTTCCTGACCTTCCTGAACACCTCCAGCGGCTTCACGCTGGCCAAGGGCGTCAAGCGCTTCTTCAATCTGGACAAGATCGAAGAGATCTGCCGGAAATACGGCTGGTCCTTCAAGTCCTATTCCGAGCTGCCGCAGAGATACCGCGATATTTTTGAAAAGCGCGCCGAAAACGGCCTGATGGAATACTTTGAGATGCGCGCCGCGCAGGAAGACCGTGCGGAGCAGCTCAAGGCGGAAGAGAGAGAAAACATCAACACCATGCTGAACGAGACCTTCGGCGCGCTGCGGCGGGAGTACCACAGCAAATTCTTCCACGAAACCGACGGCTACAACGTGACCGACCGTCTGGAGCGCCTGGTACGGGTAAAATCGTTCATCGATATGTATATTTACAATACAAAGCTGAAGTTCGATCCCGCCTACAACTGGGGCGACATGCTGAACATGTGGGTCAATTATGCCGAAAGCAACAGTAAAGAAGACGCGATAGAGCTGTTCACCGACGAGCTGAAGCGGATCGGGCTGCTGAGTCCCGCCATGGACGTGAAGGCCATCGACGAAGCGATGCGGGCAAAAATACAGCCCTTCGTCGGCACGTGGGTCTGCTATGAGGATTCCACCGTACTGAACGCATACAACGAACCGATCGACGTCACGGATCAGATCACCATCGAGGTCTTTTACAACCTCAAGGGGAGATTGGCCATCCAGCAGACCCGGCAGCGCGTCAAATACGACGGCGCGCCGACAACGGGCGATCCCCACGTGGGGGGCGTTTCGGTGAAGGAAGGGGAATTCACGGTGGCGAACTCCACCCTTACGGTCCCGAGCGACAGCGCCGCCAGCGGGTATTCCTTTAAGCTGAAGGTCAGCGGAAACACGATGACCAGCTACACCGTCCATCCCTGGGACGGCTATGAAACGAGCATCACGCTGACCAAAAAGAAATGATAACGACGAAAAACACACCGTAACGGGCGACGGAACGCCCCTGTCCATAAGGAGGAAACCGACATGCGAAAAACATTGAAAAAAAGCGTCTCGCTGCTGTTGGCGCTGCTGATGCTGGCAACGATCGCGCCGCTGCGCTTTCAGGCGGCAGGCGCGCCGGTGGCCGGCGACGTGAACCTTGACGGCAAGGTGGGCTCCGACGACGCGCGGCTGGCGCTGCGGGCCAGCGTGAAGCTGGAGAACCTGACCGCCGACCAGACGAAATGCGCCGACGCCAACCGGGACGGCAAGGTGGGCTCCGACGACGCCCGGCTGATCCTGCGGGCCAGCGTGAAGCTGGAAACGCTGAAGCCCCTTGCCGTGGAGATGAAGCGTACCACGCTTTCCGGCGCGGCCCTCGCCCCCTACCGGTCCGCCGATCACGAGATCGTGCAGCTGGATTCCGTCACGGACGGCTCCGGCGGCCACGTGATCCTGGACGACTACGTGACCGTCACCTTCAACCTGCCCAAGGGCCTTTCGGAGCAGGAGAAGCTGTCCTACGCGGGCGTATACTTCAACGAAAACACCGAGCCCTTCTATCTGCTGCCCGATCCCGACGCGCTGGACGAGGACGTGGTCAGCTTCCGCACGCTGCACTTCAGCACCTTCGGTCTGGTACACATGACGGAGAAAAAGAAGATCGAAGTGTGGTGCGACAGGGCGGCCGCGCAGGACGTGTCCCGCCGCATCACGGAGGCGGACATCACCCCGCAGCTGACGGAAATGATCGGCGACGCGCTGAACAACTACGGCCTGG
Organism: Clostridia bacterium; assembly: GCA_017428085.1. Lineage (GTDB taxonomy): Bacteria > Bacillota > Clostridia > Oscillospirales > Acutalibacteraceae > RUG806. The sequence goes on from JAFRRP010000014.1 coordinate 15,092, forward strand.
GCAAGGACCAGTACGCCGGGGCGGTGGTCCGCTATATCCTCTCCCACGACACCCGGGGCGAGATCCTGACCGCCGCCGTGGACGGCGACATGGAAGCGCTGCGGTCGAAGCTCATCAGCGGCGCGGGCGAATACTTCCTCGGCAAATTCCTGGAGGGCGAGGGAGAAGAGGTGCTCACCCAGTCCTTCGGCGACCACGAGGCCGCCATCCGCAAGAGCATGAAGGACAAGGACTACGCCACCGCCACGGTGGAGATCATCAAGAACATTGAAAAGAACATGTACCCCGCCCTCAGCTACACGGAAAAGTTCGCCGGTCTGGTGGACAAGCTGGCGGACATCTGGACCGACGATATGATGAACGAGCAGTACGCGGTGTACGAGCGCATGATGGACAAGGACGGCTACGTTTCGGACAGCAACTGGGGGATCATCTACACCCAGCTGCGGGGCGCCGCCAACCGGCTGAGCAGCAGGGGCGTCACCGAACAGATGCTGCGCGACAAGTTCATGCAGCGCTACAAGAAGGACAAATACGAGATCGCCCCCCGCCGGGAGGAGCTGAAAAAGCTGGTGAAGACCTGGGAGGAAGACAACCTGCTGGAAAACCGGTACTGGCCCAAGGGCGGCAGCAAAATCGGCCATCCCACCATCACGGAAAAGCTCAACTCCCTGCTGGCCATCCGGAACATGCTGAAGCGCGATATCCTGACCGTAGGCGGGTATTTCCGCAAGGGCAAAAGCTTTGAATGGTCCACCAACGACGAATTCCTGGACTACGCGGTGTATAAATGGGTCACGCTGGGCCCCGGACGCCGCGCGGAATTCTTCCAGTGGCTGCGGGACGAGGGAATCATCACCTCGCCGCCCGTCACCTACCCGCCGGAATACGCCTGGGTGCTGGTGGACACGAAGGTGGAAGCGAGAGAAAACACCAACACCGGCATTTATAAGGATACCTACTCCGCGTCGGAGACGCAGCATTCCCACACGGCGGCGTATATCGGCGACGAGGAGAAGGCGCAGCACGCGTCCTTTACCGGCACCTGCGACACGCCTCCCGCCGTGATCCGCGACGGGGATCAGGTGGTGCTGCACCTGTCCCTGAACCTGACGGACAGCAACGACAAGGATTACCACTTCGGCGAATACGCGTCCGTACGGCGCGATATCCCGGATATGGGCATCGACACCGTCTACTCCGGATTTGAAAGATTCAAGGCGACGGCAGAGGGCGAGCCGGACAGCTGCAGCGTGACGGCCATCGGCGACTGGGGCAACCCGCCCGTGCGCATCACCTCCGCGACGGTCTGCCATACCTTCGGAGGGCCTTCCAAAGAGTACGCGCAAAAAATGGACGACGGCAGCTACCGCATCGCTGTCTACTTTAACTGCTGCGGCGCGCATACCGTGTGGGTCTATGAATGGAAAAACTTAGCGGAATAACGACCCTATTCTCAAACACAAGCATAAAACAGGAGGAATCAACATGAACCGAACCATGAAACGAGCGCTTTCCCTGATCCTCTGCCTGCTGATGCTGGCGACGGTCGCGCCGCTGCGGTTTCAGGCAAACGCCGCCAAAGCGCTGACGGCGGGCGACGTGACCCTTGACGGCAAGGTGGGCTCCGACGACGCGCGGCTGGCGCTGCGGAATTCCGTCAAGCTGCAGCAGCTGACGGTCAGCCAGCTGAAATGCGCCGACGCCAACCAGGACGGCAAGGTGGGCTCCGACGACGCGCGGCTGATCCTGCGGGCGTCGGTCAAGCTGGAACGGCTGAAGGCCGTCTCCCCGGTCAAATACTACAACAAGCAGCTTTCCGCCGATGAGATGAAGAAATACCAGTCCAAGGACTATACGCTGCAGTTCATGGTCAATTACTATACGGACGTGGCGGACCACGTGATCCTGGACGACTTCTATGAGATCGAGTTCAGCGCGGGAGGGGTGGACCTTACGAAGTCGACCGCGCAGTACTACGTGGGCATCGGTTTCAATGATAAGAACGAGCCCTTCTACTATTTCCCCGATCCCGACAAGCTGGCACAAGGGCTGTTCAACTTCAAGGTGCTGCATTTCAGCCCCTTCGGCGTGGCGAAGCTGTCCGATGAAAAGCTGGTGGACGTCTGGTGCGAGCGCGCCGCCTCCCAAAGCGTGATGCGCAACATCTCCGAGGAGGAGATCACCCCCGGTCTGCGGGACATGGTAAACGACGCCCTGACCCGGACGGGCTTCGGCGAGAAACAGTACGGCGGCGCCATCGTGCGCTATATCCTTTCCCATGACACCAAGGGCGAGATCTTCACCGCGATAGCGGACGGCGACGAGAAGGCGCTGAAGGCCAAGGTGGCCAACCTGGCCGGCGAATACGTCATCGGCAAGGTGTTCACCGGCGAAGACGACGGCATTCTGAATCAGTCGGTAGGCGACCATGCGGACATGGTGCGCGACGGAATCAAAAAGGGCGAGTACGCCGAGGCCACGCTGGAGGTCGTCAAGAATATTGAGAAAAACATGTTCCCCTACGTCAACTACGCGGACAAGTTCGCGGGGCTGACGGTAAAGCTGGCCGACATCTGGGCGAACGACACCGTCAACGAGGAGTTTGAAAACTTCAAAAAGATGGGCGGAAAGGGCATTTCCCAGGACGACTGGGACACCCTCATCGTCCGTATGCGCGGGGCCACCAACTGGCTGAGCCAGAAAGGCGTCAAGGAAAAGGATATCCGCGCCATGTTTGAAAAGCGCATGGACAACGACGCAAGAGTCAAAAAGGAAACGGCCAACATGAAAAAGCTGGTGGAAGCGTGGAAGGACAACAACCTGCTCAGCACCCAGTACTGGGGCAGATCCAACGGCTTTTCCAATACGCCCCCGCTGGTGGAACGGCTCAATTCCCTGCGGCGCATCCGCGAATCGCTGAAGGAAATGCTGTCGATCAACGGCGTGCTGAAAAAAGGCAAAAGCTACAAGAATCTGACCGACGAGGACTTCCTGCTGGACTGCGTCTTCAATTGGGTCTCCTACGGCCCTTACGGCAGAGATGAATTCTATAAATGGCTGCGCAGAGAGGGCCTGATGATGGGCGATTCCGGCAAGGTGGCCGATTATGCCTGGGTATTGGTGGAAACGCAGATCATTCAGAGCGACCGCATCAAATTCACGGATCCCGGAGATTACACGCTCAAGTACGATTATTCGACGCCCGGGAAACACACCAAAACCCTCACCGACAGATCGAACAACGATTACGTCTCCTTCCTTGCCGCCTGCACCACCCCGCCGAAAACGATCCGTTACGGCGAGACCGTTTATTTCACCATTTCGGAAAAGCTGAACGGTTGCAAGGGAAAAGATATCGACCTCACCGACACCGCCGACCTGCGCCGCGACCAGCCCGGGCTGTCTTCCTACACCTCCGCCGGGCCCAACGCTCTGACGTTCGCCTCCAAAAACGGCAAAACAAGCGTCAAGGCGGAATCCCCCACGCGGCAGAGAGAATACCCGACCAGAAGCGCTTCGCTCGAAGTGTATCACAAGTTCGGGGATCCGGATCAGGAAGACGCGATCACAACGGCCAGCGGCGCCCGGCGGATCGCCCTCGTCTTCAACGGCGCCGGCGCGCAGACCGTGTGGATCTACGAGTGGCACGATCTGGCGTAACGGCCGCCCGGTATTCCCGCAACAAAAAAAAGCAGCTGCCCTGTCCGACGCCCGGACGGGGCAGTGCCTTCATACGATCCCGTTCCTGCATCGCACATACGCCGCAATGGGGAAGGGATCGGCAGCTATCCCACTGTTCTTCGGGAAGACAAAAAAAAGCCGCATGCCTCGCTACGGGGCTGCAGCTTTTTTTATGGCGCTTCATCAAACGAAACGCCGCATCGGTACATCAAGCGCCGGTGGTTTCCTCCTCTTCGGACTTACCGGTGATCTTCGCGATAAGGCTCTTGATGAACGCACCGAGTTTATTGAGGATTTCCTTGATCTTCTCAAGCAGATCAGCCATGAATTACGCCTCCTTCCACCTTAAGATCAATTTCATTATAGAACAAAAGAATAATAATTCAAGGTTTTTTCATAATATTCACAGTTATTTCACAGAAAAAGAATATAAAATAAAAAAATGCTATATGATATTGTTTTTTTGTTTGAAATATGGTATCATTTCACCAAAAAGGAGGAGGTCGTTATGGCTGTTTGTCCGAAATGCCGAAAAAAGCTGAAAATCTGGCATGTTTCGCAGTATTGCCCGTATTGCGGAACAAATATCGTCTTTCACTCATTTGAAACAAATTTCGAGAAAGACAAACGCATCGCGGAAATGTCGCTGGCCAACTTCCGGGTAAAGCTGGAAAAGGCAAAAAAGGCGTATGTCTCCGGCTGGCCGCAGAAGCTGAAGATCGCGGCGTGCGTGCTGCCGCTGGCGGGATTGTTCATCCCCTTCGGCTCGCTTTCCGTTTCCACCGCGCTGCTGGAAAAGACCATCACCTTCTGGGCGATGGATCTGGTTTACAACGCTTTTATGGGCGAGGGCTATTACGGCGCTTTCGCCGCGTTTACCGGCGCGCCCGTTTTCGGGGCGGCCGCTGCGGCGCTGCGCACGGCCATGCTGTGCTTTACCGTAATGGCGGCGTGCGCTCTGGCGATCCTGCTGACGGAGCTGTTCTGCTTTGCCGGGAATAAACGCACCGGCGCGGTCATCACCGCGTTTTCCCTGTTGGGGATCGGGGGCGCCGTGGGCGCAAGGATATTCTGCGGCACGGCGGTCAAGGCGGCAAACGCCTCCGGCGGGGCGCTGACGGGCAGCGTGAACGCGCTGTTCCTGATCCCCGTGCTGCTGTTCGCGTTCGCGGCGGTCATGGCGATCCTGTGTCTGAAAAAACCGCCGGTGATCGTCATCAAAGAGGGCGACCGGCTTCGCATGGAATACCGCGAAAAGCTGAACAGCGGCGAGATCGAGCTCATGGATATCCCCTCCCCGATCTACGAGTCGGAAGAGGACAAAAAAGAAAAAGAGCGGCTCATCAGAGGCGCGTATCATATGGACGAAGCGGAGGAGGTGAGCGAAAATGGATGAGCGGGAAGTCATCGCCGGTCTTGACGAGGAAGAACAAAAACGACTGGAAAAGATCGCGAAGCTGGACGCCAATCAAAAGCGCAAAAAGGTCATTTTCGGCGCCGTTACCGTGGCGCTGATCGCCATGTTCTTCGCGGGCACCGTCTTCGGCGCGAAGTACATCCTCAGCAATGAGGGCACCATGCCGCTGCCCCAGGGGGATTACGCCCCGGTGCAGGAAACGCCGGACGATATTTTCGCCGAGGTGAACCGGCTGATCGCGGATACCGAACAGTACGACTCCGTGAAACTGAACAGCCGTTTCCGTTTCCGCATCGACGGCGACAGCCTTGCCGTTACCGGTGAAACCGCCGACGAGGCCCTGCTGCGGTACGTGAAGGGCTCCGTGGAGGACCGGCTTTCCGACCTCTATTCCGAAAACGGCCACACCGGCGAATTCGGCGAGGATTTCTCCCCTTACCTGCCGGACTTCGACTTTACCGAAGCGGACGTGAAGGAGATCGTTTTCGCCCCCAAAGAGGACGACGACGGACGGCTGGTCGCCTCCTTCACCTTTGACGGCTGCGACTATTCCGCGCTGCCGGGCACGAAGGTCTGCGAGATCTTCGCGCTGGAGGACCTGAGCGCCACCGTGGAACAGGCGAAGGCGGCCTTCGCCGACGATATGACGGTCAACGCCATCGACATCGCCTACGACGATTTCAAGATCGAGGCCAATATCTCCCGCAGCGTGGAAAACGACGGGGAAACGCGGGAGCTCAACTCCCTCGTCTACCTGCGCGAGGGCACCGTCACGCTGGGCGTGACCTTTACCGGCAACCTGGCGGCTTTCGGAGAGCAGGCCATCTCCTTCCGCATCGCCTGCTCCGAGGATTACAGCTTCGACCGCATCCGGTTCCGCATCACCTCCCACGCCCACTTCATCGAAAAGGGCGCTTCGGACGAGATCAGCCACCGGGTCAATTCCGACCAGTCGGTCTCCGACTACGTGATCCGCTGGGAATCCTCCGACCCGGAGATCCTCTCCGTGGACGAGGACGGCTTCTATAAGGGCAAGGCCGTCAGCGACAAGCCCGTGACCGTCACCGGCACATACGTTTACAACGGCCATGAGTATTCGGACACCTGCCTGTTCTACGTGAGAAAGCCCGTCAAGAGCGTGAAGCTCTCCGAGACGGAGCTGACCATGGCCCCGGGCGAGGAGACGACGCTGGAGCCCCTTGTGAGGCCCGACGACGCCACCTTCAAGGACGTGTACTGGTTCAGCACCGACGAGAGTATCGTCACCGTGGAGGACGGCGTCGTGAAGGCCGTGGCCCCCGGACAGGCGGGCGTCTACGTGATCACGCTGGACGGCAACTATAAAAAGACCTGTCAGATCACCGTCGAAGGCTAAAGGAGGGAACGAAAATTGGCTGTTTCAACGAAAGAAAAACTGGTTGACCGATTTATCAAGGCCGATGAAAACTCCGCCGCGACGATCGACGAAAGTATCTTAAAACGCTATGAAAACCTTGCCGTGGATATCTACAGCACCCGGCAGGTCTCCGTGGGGGAGATCGGCTGGATGGCGGCGCAGAAGTTCGCCCGGGCGCTGAAGAACGGCATGGACAACTACCAGAACCTGTACTTCACCAAGGTGCTGAAGATCAACCTGGTCTACATCACCGTCATCAAGGCCATCATCACCGTCTACGACACGCTGAACGACCCGCTGATGGGCATCGTGTTCGACAAGACCCGTACCCGCTGGGGCAAGGCGCGGCCCTATATCCTCGCCACTCCCCTTCCCTACTTTCTGTCCACCGCCGTCATGTACTGCGGGGCGCTGATCTTCGGCGACACCGGGACGGACGATCCGAAAAAGATCATTTTCCTGTTCATCATGCTGTTTCTACAGGAAACGTTCTCCACGCTGTTCAACATCCCGACGGACAACTACCCGACGCTGCAGTCATCGTGCCCGGCGGACCGTATCTCCGTCTCGCTGGCGCAGAGCTACGCGGCGGCCTACGGCGGCGACCTGATCTCCGTCATCTACCTGCCGCTGCTGACGCTGATGACCAGCGGCACGCTGAAGATCCGCCAGTCGCATCTGTTCGCCATCCTCTCCATCACCACCAGCACCATCGGCACGCTGGGCACCATGGGCGTGGCGATGAAGTGCCCGGAGCGCGTGATTTTGCAGCCCAAGCCCGCCCCGCTGACCAAGACCATGTTCTACGTGCTGAAGAACAAGTACGCGCTGCGTAACGTGGTGGCCAGCTTCGCCACCTCCTTCTGGAGCAACGGCGGCTACTCCTGGGACGTGATCACGCAGATGGAGATCCTCGGCGGCGCGTTCCACATCATGCCCATGTACTTGTTCTATCACCTGTGCAATATCCTTTCCATCAAGTTCATCGAGCCGCTGCGCAAGCGTTTCAAGAGCTACCGGAACCTGGTCATCGCCCTGCGGCTGTGGGATTCCGTGCTGAACGTGATCCGGGTGATCGGCGGGTGGATCGTCATCCCCTACAAGAAATGGTGGCTCACCGGCATCGTGTTCACCTTCTGCTATGGCCTGGGCGGCCTGAACAACGCCCCCGCCACGGCCTTCGAGGGCGAGATCGGCAGAGAGATCAACGACTACACAGAGTACCTGACCGGCGAACGCCCCGACGGCACCATGTACCTGCTGACCAACTACATCATGAAGCTGACCAAGCCCCTGAACACGCTGATGACCATCTGGGTCATCAAGTGGTCCGGCTACGACGCCACCATCGAGGACATGAGCTACTGGGTGCAGGATTCCGTGGACGTGTACCGCAAGGTGTTCGCGCTGTACGCCGCCGGTTACTGGCTGCCCACCATCGTCAACATGATCCCGCTGTTCTTCTACGACCTGGACGGCGAAAAGAAGATCAACATGTATAAGGCGCTGAACGAACGCCGTATGCTGATCGCCAAGGAGAACCAGGGCAAGCTGAACGAAGACATGAGCATGCTGATCGACCAGCTGAAGAAGGAGAATGAAGAGTAGCGCGGCACCTCAGTGCCGCTTCAGGCAGTAGTATTTAGGCAGTAGGCAGCAGCACGGTGCCGCTCACCGTCAACAGAAGCTGTCTTATCCCGTACCTTTTAAACACAAACATCCCCCCGCTTTTCACGGCGGGGGGATCGATTTCTGTATAAGCTATTGCCTGTTTTTACCTCGCAAGCATTGTCGCGCTGCTCGCTTGGAGCGCTTCGCAATCCTCTGTGTTTGCTCACGTCAGCGCTGCGCCTTTATCTGCCACCGGCAGCGGCGCACCGCTTCCGCTACTGCCTACTGCCTATTTTCACCTCGCAAACATTGTCGGCTTGCTCGCTTGGAGCGCTTCGCAATCCTCTGTGTTTGCTCACGTCAGCGCTGCGCCTGTATCTGCCGCTGGCAGCGGCGCACCGCTTCCACTATTACCTCATTCATGCAGACGCTTCAGGTATTCCGTCACCTGATCCCGGTTATCGCTCTTCAACGCTTCCGCGTATTTTCCGATATTGAGGACCTCATCTGCCGCCGCCGAGGGGAATTTCGCGCGGATATGGCTCGCATGGCTTTCACCGGGTTCCGGCGTCCAGTATTCCTTCAGAATATACGCGCCGTCTTCTCTGATCGCAAAGGTGACTGCCGCGGGAATAAAGCCGCCCTCCGCTTCTTTCGGTTCGCCGTTCATCATGCTGTAGGTCATATGATATACGATCAACCAAACGGTCTGTTCTTCCGGCGTTCCGCTAATCGTTTCGCAGTCAAGCAGGCAATAGCTTTGCACGTGAATCAGACCGTCCGGGGCCTCGCTGCGGTATTGCTGACGGAGCACGGAAGCAATCGCGGTGTCGATATCGGCGTATGCAGCGCCGCGCGTCCCGTCGTCTGTCTGCGGAACCGCCAGTTTTTCCAGCCCCACCGCGCAGCGCAGGATATGCCTCGCGTCCGCGGCGGTAACAACGTCGTCGCCGTCGACGTCCGCGCTGGCGCACTCCGGTATCATCTGTTCATCCAATCTGACGGAAAACCGCAGCGCCTGCCGCGCGTCGGCCGCCTCCACTTTCCCGTTCCGGTCCACATCGCCCGGGGCGAGGGGCAAAGCGCCGGGGGATTCCGCCGCGGCGGAAACGGTCATCACCGCCGCCATTATCACGAGAATAAGAACCGTGCTGATCCTTTTGATTGTCATTTTTGTCTCCTTTCCCTGATTGATCAGGACTACAGTGCATCTCATTTTTCAGATTTCAACGGACGATATCAGATCCATGATCGTATACACATCGATATCTTCGTCAAAAAACGCCTGATAGGCGATCCCGTCGTCTCCCGTCGGGAAATACCCGATGTAAAGACCGTCGTCCGCGTAATCCGGCCACACATAAAAGGTTCTGCCGCCGTACTCATACCGGTCCCCCGTATTGTGCGCGACGGAACCCGCCGATCTGTCCTGATCCTGCAGATTGATCGATCCGTTCAAAAACCGATAAGTCACCGACAGGCAGAACGCGCCGCTTTCGTGGATATTGCCGTTCCGACTGACCACTCCAACCTGATATCCGATAAAAGAACTGCTTGAGCATGAAACGATCGGGTGACCGAAAATCTCTTTCGCTTCGGTGTAACTCACGTTGACGCTGGAATATACCGCGCCGGTGGATCCGGGTTCGCTTTGGTCTGTCGACGGCTCCGTCGGCGGTTCAGCACGCGGTTCGGAAGGAGCCGTCGCTTCGGGGGTCGTCGGTTTTTCAGGCGCGGTCGTCGCGGAAGGCGCTTCCGTTCCCGGTTCCCGGCGAGTCGTTTCGCCTGCGGGGACAGACGGCTTACGATCCCCTGTCGTTGAAGGGGCGCCCTCTGTTTCCTTTACGGCGGAAGTCGATTCCCCGACAGTCGCCGATGCGGTATCTTGGCCCATTGTCGTATTGCCTCCGGGATCCGCAGCATTTTTTTCAGTTCCGAAAGGGCTGTTTTGTCCCAGTGTGTTGACATTCGTTACGCCTGACGGCGCGAACAGCCGGAAAGACGGCGGCGCAAGCTTTATGGTCCAAAACATCGCAACACATATCGCGGCGGCGAGCGCAACCGCTGTCGCTTTTTGCCGTTCTCTTTTCCGTTCGGCCTTTATCTTTGCCGCGACGGATGAAAACTGTTCCGATTCCCGCACGAACCCCTCATCGATCCCCGCGACGGCGCACAACAAATCCCTGCTGTTCATCAAAACGCTCCTTTCATGTAGTTTTTCAGTTTTTTTCTGGCGCGCATCAGGATCGTCCGGACGTATCCCTCGCCGATCCCGTATTCCGCGCCGATCTCAGACGCGTCCTCAAAGAAATAATACCGCCGGATAAAGACGGCTCTGTCCCGCACCGAAAGGGATGACAAAAAGCCGTTTACCGCCTCTTTCAACTCCTTTGCGCCGACTGCCTTATCGGCAGGAACGCATGCCGCCAGCTCTTCCGTCAGGATCCGGTCTTTGTCAAACAAAACCTCGACCTCAACGGAAAACAATTCCGCCATTTTCAAAATCATTTTGTAATTCGGCGGGCTTTTGTCCGTCTCCCATTTTGACACAAGATCGCGGGATACGAACAGCTCCGCGGCCAACTGTTCCTGCGTCATATTGGCTTTTGTCCGAAGTGCTGCAATTGTTTGACCGGTCTTCAACATGCGACACCCCCTGTTGCATTTTTATTGTATAGTAAGACGAAAACATACGCAAGGGAAAGAACGTATCATTGATAACGGCGCAATGCGCCGTTGTCAGGCAATCGAAAGTTCTGTCCTGTTCCTTTGCCGTTAAGCAAAATTATCCCCCCGTTTTTTCGACGGGGGGATTGCTTGTCTTTATAGGCTACTGCCTACTGCCTATTGCCTACTGCCTGCTGCCTGTTAAAACAGCGCGGTGCAGAGGGTGATCAGCCATGCCAGTTTGGAAACAAGGTTGTCCAGCAGTTCGTTTTTCACGGGGCGAAGCTCGCCGATCACGTCTTTGAACAGATTGGCGGGCAGGCGGGCGCTCATGTGTTCCGGGCGTTCGATGCCCAGCGCGTACAGGGCGATGGCCGCCACGTCGCGGTTGCGGGTGTCAAGATCCATCTTACCGCCCGCTTTCACGGTCTTGCCGGCGACAGCCAACGTTACGTTGGTCTCACGCATGGTAAGTCCCCCGTGACCGCCCGCGATGGTGTGGCCGTGGTCCGCCACCACGATAAACAGGCCGTTCTCCATCAGGCCGTTGGCCTCCAGCGTATCGTAGATGCGGCCGATGTAGCCGTCCACGGTCTCGATCTGCTTGAAAAACGACTCCGCCTTGCTGCCGTCGCCGTGGCCTACGTGGTCCACGCTGTCAAACTGCAGGAAGAACAGCGCGGGGGCGTTGCCGGCGTTGAAGTAGTCGCAGGTGGCGTTCGTCACCGCCTCGTCGTCGCCGGGATAGAGCTTCGTCACATTGATGTCGTTCTCAATGATGCCGCTGCTGATGTTGCCCCAGTTGACGATGGAGGCCAGCTCCGCGTCCGGGAATGCCTGACGGACGTACGTAAAGATGGTGGGGAACTCGGTATCGCTGGCGCGCTCCTTCTCCCCCGTGATGTCGTTGGTCAGTTTATGCCGCATATAGGAAACGCCGGTCAGAATGGAGCCCCAGTTCTGGGCGCTGACGGTGACGGTCTCCGCCCGGGCGGTGTAATCCACCGCGCCGTTTTCAAAGATGCGGTCGAAGTTGGGGGTATCCGCGTCCTTGAAGAAACGGCCCGCGCCGTCCACGCCGATGATGAACACGTGGTCGTAGGCGCCGAAGGTTTCCTCTGCCTCCGCGGCAAACGCGGGCGATACGCACAGCGCCGCCAGCAAAACGCTCAACAGTACACAGATGATTTTTTTCATGTTTTTTCTCCCTTACACAAAATCAAATCACGAATCCGTGACCCGTGATTTGATTATAGCACCATTGCCCGAAAAAAAACAAGATGTTTTTGACAATTCCGGTCGTAAGTTTTTAGTCGTCAGTCGTCAGAAGCCCTCCGGACGATCCCATGAGATCCGTTCTCTATCAACTTTTCTCAAAACTGCGGCGCAGCGCTCCACCGGTCAAAACCCGCTCACCCCGCCAGACCGTGTTTGATCTCCCAATCGCTGGGAAGGAAGGGCTCCTTCTCCTCAAACGCCGCCACAGCGGCACGGTCGGCAAGGCTGTCGTCAATATCAACCGTAAAAGTAGCCTGAATACCGTCATAGGAGGCGTTGAAGCGCGGCAGACCGTCCTCCTCGTTCATTTCCATGATATTCAGCATGGGGGCGAAATCGCCGAATAGGCAGATGCGCAGCTCCCGGTCGGCGTACATCATAGCGTCGTGCAGGGGTACGAACACGTACGCCACGCGATCCACAACGATAAACTGCCCCACGTAATGCCACACGACCGGTTCAATCCCCTGAACATACAACCCGCATCCCATCTTGCGGTGCAGCTCCGATTCGTCCTCGCAGCCCAGCACCGGGCCGCCGTCGTCGGCTGCGACGGTCAGCACCGCCCACATCTCCTGCTTTGCCGTGAAGGTCAGGCCGGAAGCGTCCCCGTGGTTGTTCATCATGTTCAGCATCGCGGCGATATCCGGCCGGATGACCGTACCGTCCAGCACCGCCTCCATGGATACCGTCTGCCCGGCGGTCTTCACGGATTTCTTCTCGATCCGGATCCCGTTCACGCCTGCCACGGAGCCATCCGCCAGGATCTCCGACAGCCGGGAATCCTCCAATGGCAAGAAATCCCGCGCCGTTTTCGGCATGGTGAAGCGGACCACCGCACCCACCGTCACGGCGAACACCACGACCAGCGCCGCCGCCAGCAGCAGCGTCTTCGTCCTTTTGGCGACAAACCGTTTCGGCTGCGTCGCCGCATGACTTCCTTCCGTCTCCAGCCGTTCCAGCAGCATCTGCTTCGTGCGTTCGTGAAAATCCGCCGCGTAGGGGATGTGGTCGAACGCGTCCTGAAAATCTTTTCGTTCCATCGCTCATTCCTCCTGTAATTCCCGTTTCAGCAGCGCCCGTCCGCGCGCCAGCCGCGTGCCCGCCGTGGCGGCGGGCAGCCCCAGCAGCCGCCCGATCTCCTTGACGGAATACCCGACGTAGTAGCGCAGGTACAGCGGCGTGCTGTACTTCTCCGGGAGCGCGCGTACCGCGTCCAGCAGGTCGCTGTCCGGTTCCGGCACGGCGGCGATCACGGCGTCCTCCAGCGGCAGGTCCGTCCGGGCGGCGCGCTTGCGCATGTCGCAGGCCCGGTGGATCGTGGCGCGGATCAGCCACGCCTTTTCGTGCTCTTCGCTTTGGAAGGTCACGCCGTGCTCCAGCAGGTATAAAAACACCTCCTGCACCGCGTCCTCCGCGTCCGCCGGACAGCGCAGCCGGGTGGAAGCCAGCCGCAGCAGCATATCGCCGTAGGTCTCCACCAGCCGCGCGACGGCCTCGCCGGTCCCGTAGGAAATCATCGCCCGCTCACTCCCTTTCACCTGTAATACGATCCACCACGCCGGATTTTTTCATTTTTTTTGTTTGTTTTCCCGGAAAAATGATGTATAATGAAAACAATATATAATGCAAAAGAGGACGACGATATGCGGCAGTTCAGCTACACCGACGAAAACATCATCATCGAAGGCGTTTACGGCTTTGAGACACACGGGCGCTTCCGCCGGTACACGGACGGGATCGTCGCCGCCTACCCCCGGCTGGCGGAATTCGACAAACGCTGCACCGGGGCGCGGGCGCGCTTTCGCACGGACAGCCCCACGGTGACGGTGACCTTCCGGGTCAGCAACCAATTCGTGGACCGGGGCATGTCGTTCTATCAGGCCAACGCCGCCTACGCCTACGTGGGCGATTACTCCCATTCCCGCTACGCGGCGCTGCTGAGCGCCGACGACACCTACGACAGCGACACGGTCTCGGCGACCTTTGCCAACGACGGCATGAACGATATCACGGTCTTCTTCCCCCGCAATTCCACGGTGGAGGATATCACGGTGACGCTGGCGGACGGCGCGCGGCTGCTGCCGCCCACGCCCCACAAACTCGCGCTGCCCTTTGTGTTCTACGGCTCCTCCATCACGGAGCAGGGGCACACCGCCACGCCGGTGGCCTACCCTTCCCTGCTGTCCCGGTTTTTCGACGCGGACTTTTACAACTTCGGCGCTTCCGGCAACGCGCGGGGCGAGCCGGAGCTGGCGGAATATCTCGGCAAGATCCCGAAATCCGTCTTTTTCTTCGACTACGACCACAACGCCCCCACCGTGGAACACCTGCGGGATACCCACGAGGCGTTTTTCCGGCGGTTCCGGGCATTCGATCCGCTTTCGCCGGTCATCATGACCAGCCGCCCGGCGGACGATGGCCCGGAGACGGAAGAACGCGCCGCGATCGTAAAACAGACTTACGAAAACGCGGCGCGAAACGGCGATCAAAACGTGTATTTTATTGACGGCCGGACGCTGTTCGGCGACGTGGACCCGGAGATCTGCACCACCGACCGGACGCACCCGAACGACCTGGGGCATTACTTAATGGCCAGAACACTGGAAAGCTTCGTAGCACGGAGCCTCAGCTCCGTTGATCCCAGCTTATACAACAAAATCAGGACAACTTCCTGACGCTGCTGAGGCAGCGTGCTGCGCCAATTACCGGATCAGCGAAAAGCCCACAACGACGGACGCGAACACGATGGACACCATCGACAGCAGCTTGATGAGGATGTTGATGGCGGGGCCGGCGGTGTCCTTGAAGGGATCGCCCACGGTGTCGCCCACCACGGCGGCCTTGTGGTTGTCGCTGCCCTTGCCGCCATGCACGCCGCTTTCGATGTGCTTTTTCGCGTTATCCCACGCGCCGCCGGAGTTGGACATGAACACCGCCAGCAGGAAGCCGGAGGCGGTGGCGCCCGCCAGCATCCCCACCACGCCGGTGCAGCCCAGCACCAGCCCCACGATAATGGGGGCCGCCACGGCCACCAGCGTGGGCAGGATCATTTCCTTCAGGCTCGCTTTTGTGCAAAGGTCCACGCAGCGGGCGTAGTCGGGATCGGCCTCGCCCTCCATGATGCCGGCGATCTCCCTGAACTGACGGCGGACCTCCTTCACGACGCTTTGCGCCGCGCGGCCCACGGAATTCATGGTGAGCGCCGCGAACACGAAGGGCAGGCACGCGCCGATGAACAGGCCGATCAGCACGGTGGGGTTGGTGATCTGCAGATTGGCGATCCGTTCCGGGCCGCCCTCAAAGCCGTTGACCTTATCGATATACGAAACCATCAGCGCCAGCGCCGTCAGCGCCGCGGACCCGATGGCAAACCCCTTGCCGGTGGCGGCGGTGGTGTTGCCCAGGGAATCCAGCGCGTCCGTGCGCTCGCGCACTTTTTCTTCCAGACCGGCCATCTGCGCGATGCCGCCCGCGTTATCCGCCCCGGGCCCGTAGGCGTCCGTCGCCAGCGTGATGCCCAGCGTGGACAGCATACCGACCGCCGCCAGCGCGATGCCGTAGAGCCCCAGCGAGGGGTTTTCCACGGTACCGCCGGAGACAAAGAAGGCCACCAGCACGCACACCGCGACGATCACGATGGGGATCAGCGTGGAAAGCATGCCCAGCGACAGGCCGCCGATGACGATGGTGGCGGTGCCGGTCTCCGACGTGCCCGCCAGGTCCTTGGTGGGCTTATAGCTGTCGGAGGTGTAATACTCGGTGGAACGGCCGATCAGCACGCCGGCGATCAGCCCCGCCAGAATGGCGAAATAGATATGCCAGTGGTCCTTACCCAGCACGTAATAGACCAGCGGGAAGGAGACGACGGCAATGACGACGGCGGCAAAATTGGTGCCGCGGGACAACGCGCGCAGCAGCTGCTTCTGGTCCGCGCCCTCTTTGGTCCTGACAAGGAAGGTGCCGACGACCGAGCAGACCACGCCGATGGCGGCGATCATCATCGGCAGCGCCATGGTGCGCAGGGAATCAAGGCCGGGGCCGATGGCTCCGGCGGCGGAAACGCCCAGCGCGCAGGCGGAGATGACGGAACCCACATAGGATTCGTACAGGTCCGCGCCCATACCGGCCACGTCGCCCACGTTGTCGCCCACGTTATCGGCGATGACGGCGGGGTTGCGGGGGTCGTCTTCCGGGATGCCCACTTCCACCTTGCCCACCAGATCGGCGCCCACGTCGGCGGCCTTGGTGAACACGCCGCCGCCCACACGGGCGAACAGCGCCATGGAGGAAGCGCCCATGCCGAAGGTCAGCATCGCGCCGGTGATCTCGTCCGGGGGCAGCTTAAACACGAACTTCAGCAGCGAGAACCAGAGGGAGATATCCAGCAGGCCCAGTCCCACCACGGTGAAGCCCATCACGCTGCCGGCGGAAAACGCCACGCGCAGGCCCTTGTTCAGGCCGTCGCGGCAGGCGTTGGCGGTACGGGCGTTGGCGGCCGTAGCGATCTTCATGCCGATAAAGCCGGAAAGCCCGGAGAAAAAGCCGCCCGTCAAAAACGCGAAGGGCACGTAGGGCGTCAGCAGCTTCAGCAGCGCCATGACGGAAAGGATCGCGAACATCACCGCGAAAAAGATAAAAACGATGCGGTACTGCCGTTTCAGGTAGGCGTTCGCGCCGCCGCGGATGGAGGCGGACAGCTTTTGCATCCGTTCCGTCCCCTCCGGAAATTTCAGCACCTTGCGCGCCATGGCCGCGGCAAACAGCAGCGCCAACAGCGAACCGGCGAACGTCATAACAACCAGTAACAATTCCATGGATCCTTTGCCTCCGGGAGTGAGATTTTTATATATTAT
The DNA here is from genome assembly GCA_017428085.1 of Clostridia bacterium. Classification (GTDB taxonomy): domain Bacteria; phylum Bacillota; class Clostridia; order Oscillospirales; family Acutalibacteraceae; genus RUG806. Next base: position 32,001 of record JAFRRP010000014.1, read on the forward strand.
CACACTGTTATATTTTTGTCAAACAATTATTTAAAATTTTTTGTTTTACATTGCCTGATGTTTGTGGTATGATAGTTTGAAATCAAAATGAAACGGGATATGACGATGAACGACTGTTCTGTTGCTTCTTTACTTGCCAGGGGCGGCTTCCGCTGCGTGTGCGGGAAACGTCACGAGGCAAACCTGAAAAAGGCCGTCGTCAAAAGCGGCGCCGTCGCGGAGCTGGGTTCCGTCGTCCGCGGATACGGCGGCAAACGGGCCTATCTGCTGTGCGACGCCAACACCTTCGCCGCGGCGGGGGTTTCGGTGCTGCGGGCGCTGGGCGGCGCGGGCGTGGGGTATACGATCTTCCGGTTCCCGGAAGATCGCACCGAGCCGGACGAGAAGGTGGTCGGCGCAGCCGTACTGCACTTTGACCGTACCTGCGATATCATTGTCGGCGTCGGCTCCGGTGTCATCAACGATATCGGCAAGATCCTTGCCGGAATAACGGGGCTGCCCTATATCATCGTGGCTACCGCCCCCTCCATGGACGGGTTCGCCTCCTCCACCTCCTCGGTGGTACGGGACGGGCTGAAGGTCTCCGTGGACAGCAAGTGCCCGGACGCGGTGATCGCCGACACCGATATCCTGAAGGAAGCGCCTCCCCTGATGCTGCAGGCGGGGCTGGGCGATATGCTGGCGAAGTGCGTCAGCGTGTGCGAATGGCGCATCGGCCGCCTTGTCACCGGCGAATACTACTGCCCGGCGGTGGCGGCCATCATTCGATCCGCGCTGCACAAATGCGTCAAAAACGCCGAGGGGCTGATGCGGCGCGAGCCCGCCGCGGTGGAAGCGGTCATGGAGGGGCTGATCCTTTCCGGCATCGCAGCCGACTATGCGGGCGTCAGCCGTCCGGTCTCCGGCGTGGAACACTATTTCTCCCACCTGTGGGACATGCGCGCGCTGGAGTTCGGCACGCCCTGGTCGCTGCACGGCGTCCAGTGCGGCATCGGCACGGTGCTGGCGCTGAAGGGCTACGAGCGTCTTTCCGAGCTGACGCCTGACAGAGAAAAGGCCCTTGCCGCCTTCGAAAACATGGACAAGGCGGCATGGTACGGGCAGATACGGCGCTATCTCGGCAACGCGGCGGACACGATCCTGCAGACCGCCGAAGGCGCCGCGCGCTACGACCCGGCGCAGCATAAAAAACGGCTGGAAAACATCGTGACGCATTGGGAGGATATCCTGCAGATCATCCGGGAAGAGCTGCCCGCGTCTGACGCGGCCGCCGCGCTGCTGCGTTCCGTCGGCGCGCCTGTTTCCTCCGCGGAGATCGGCATCCCGACCGATGAAAACGCCCTGACCTTCAAAATGACCAAGGACATCCGGGACAAATATATCCTCTCCACGCTGCTGTTCGATATGGGCGTGCTGGACGAGGAAGCGAATCAGATATACCAGTAGCACGGAGCCGTAGCGCGGCACCGTAGCGCGGCACCGTAGCGCGGCGCCGTAGCGCGGCACCTCAGTGCCGCTATAGGCCTTAACAACATATCAGCGCGAACATTACTGAAACAGCTGCCTCCTGCTGATAGAATCATTCTGCCCATCAACGTCAACAAATAGTAACATCATCTTATAGCGGCACCTCAGTGCCGCGCTGCCGGAGATCACCATGCACAACGACATCTACCTCTCCCTCGGCGTCAGCGCCGAGGTGTATCAATACGGCGAACAGGTCCTTTCGGGGCTGAAAGCGCGCTTTGAAACGATCGACGCGACCGCCGAATACAACCAGGCCAAGGTCGTCAAGGCCATGCAGGATAACCGCGTCGGGGCGCAGTGCTTTGCCGGGACCACCGGCTACGGCCACGACGATATCGGCCGGGACACGCTGGAAAAGGTCTACGCCTCCTGCTTCCACACGGAGGCGGCGCTGGTGCGGCCCCACATCACCTGCGGCACCCACGCGCTGGCGGTGGCGCTTTCCGCCAACCTGCTGCCCGGGGACGAGCTGCTCTCCCCCGTGGGCAAGCCCTACGACACACTGGAGGAGGTCATCGGCATCCGGGAATCCGCCTGCTCCCTGAAGGAATACGGCGTGACCTACCGGCAGGTGAACCTGCTGCCCGACGGCACGTTCGACTACGAGAACATCGCCAAGGCCGTCAACGAAAAGACGAAGCTGGTCACCATCCAGCGGTCCAAGGGCTACCAGATGCGCCCCTCCTTCTCCGTGGCGCAGATCGGCGAGCTGATCGCCTTTATCAAGAAGATCAAACCGTCCGTCACGGTGATGGTGGACAACTGCTACGGCGAATTTGTGGAGGAGCTGGAGCCCTCCGACGTGGGCGCGGACATGATGGTCGGCTCCCTCATCAAGAACCCCGGCGGGGGGCTGGCCCCCATCGGCGGCTACATCGCCGGCACGCAAAAGTGCATCGACCGGTGCGCCTACCGGCTCTCCGCCCCCGGCGTGGGGCAGGACGTGGGCGCGAGCTTATCCGTCATGACCAACTTTTATCAGGGCTTCTTCCTCTCCCCCAACGTGGTGGCAGGCGCGCTCAAAGGCGCGATCTTCGCCGCGGCGGTTTATGAAAAACTGGGGTTCCGTGTGCTGCCCGGGCCCGACGAGGAACGCCACGACATCATTCAGGCGATCGAGCTGGGCTGCGCCGAAAACATGGAGGCCTTCTGTCTCGGCATCCAGGCCGCCGCGCCCGTGGACAGCTACGTGACGCCGGTGCCGAGCCCCATCCCGGGCTACGACGACGAGGTCATCATGGCCGCCGGGGCCTTCGTGCAGGGCAGCTCCATCGAGCTCTCCGCCGACGGGCCCATCCGCCCGCCCTACGCGGTCTATTACCAGGGCGGCCTCACCTGGCACCACGCGAAGCTGGGCGTGCTGATGTCCGTGCAGAAGCTGTATGAGAAAGGACGGATCTCCTTATGATCAAACAGGGATTTATGAATACGAAACCCGCCTTGCGCGTGAAGGCCGCGCTGGCGATCCTGCTGACGGTCGTCTCCGTCGCGTTTCTGGTCCTTGCCGCCGTACAGATCGGCAGTGATATGTCCCAGCCGGCGGAATACGTTTGCGCCGCGACGTTCGTCCGCGAAACGGAGGAAGAGGAGCCGGACAGCGACCTCAAGCGCTATCCCGTGACCTACACCTGCAATATCGGCGAAACGATCTATTCACTGGAGCGTACCTTTACGCCGGAGGAATACGAGGAACTGCCCGAGGACGATACGGTGACGGGCTACCTCTACAAGGACGGGCGCAGCAGCTTTGTTTTCGATCACGAGCCGGAGGCAAAGGAGCTGAAAAAAGCGCAGCGCTCCTATTACGCGGGGGCGGCGGAAGGCATTTTCGGCGTCGCGATGGCGTGCCTGCTGCTGGCCGTCGGCCTGGCCGTGATGGTGTTCTTCGGCAAATTCTTCACCAACTACGAGCAGCTCTGGTTCCTGTCCATTTTGGTGCTGGCGTCGGTGTTCTCGCTGATCTTCCCGGAGGAGGAAGCCAACGGCGTCAACGGCCTCGTCATCATGGCGCTGTATCTGGCGGACACCTTCCTGAACATCCTGTGCGAGCTGCTGATCTCCAAGCAGAGCAAGTGGAACTTCATCGTCTCCGTGTTCGTGGAGCTCACCGAGATCGCCATCTGCCTGGTGCTGATGTACCGGTTCGCCACACTGGCCTCCACGCTGTTCTTCTGGCTGCCCTGCGACATCATCAGCTTCGTCAACTGGCACAAGCACCCCGACCGGGTGGAGGAGGAGCTGACGCAGGTGCGCACCCTCAAGGGCTGGCAGGAAGCGCTGATCATCTTCGGCATCGTGGCGTGGACCGTGGGCGTCGGCTATTTCCTCACCACGCTGGACCTGGGCTCCGATTTCTTCCGCAACCGCACGATCGAAGTGATCGTCTGCTATATGGACGCCTGCGCCACGGCGGTGGGCGTCGCCAACGGCCTGTTCATCCTGTTCCGCTTCCGGGAGCAGTGGATCGCGTGGTATATCGAAGCCGCGCTGGAGGCCGCGATCAACATTCTGGCGGGCCAGTTCGTGCTGCTGGTGCTCAAGCTCGGCTATTTCACCAACACCACCTACGGGTATATCAAGTGGACGAAGTATATCCGGGCTCATTCAGAGCAGGCTTTGAATGAGCAGCAGGAAACAGGCAACAGGCAGTAGGCAACAGGCAGTAGGCAATAGGCAGTAGGCAGTAGCCGTAGCACGCAGCCTCAGCTGCGTTATCCGGCATCAACAACATCACCGCAGCACGGCGCAATGCGCCGTTTATGCGCGCCGCAGGCGCATGATGTAGCGCGGATCATGGAAAGGGGATTCTTATGGAACAGATGTTATTCAAAATCTTTGACAAATTCTGGGGCGTAACGGAGAAGAAGGACGCCGCCAACCACGCCCGGCAGCACCTGCCGGCGGGCATCACGGAGGAAAACGACTTCGCCTACCTGCCGGACGGGCACCGCTACCATCTGCTGGACGTCTACTACCCGGAAAACCACGACGGCAAGCTGCCGGTGGTCATCGACGTCCACGGCGGCGGATGGATGTACGGCGACAAGGAACTGAACAAGATCTATTGCGAATACATCGCCGCAAGGGGCTTTCTCGTGTTCAACATGAGCTACCGTCTGGCCCCGGAGGTGACGGTGCCGGAGCAGCTGCAGGACGTATGCGCCGCGCTGAAATGGATCAACGAAAACATGGACCGCTTCCCGGCGGACCGGAATGCGATCATGCTGACCGGCGATTCCGCGGGCGGGCAGCTTGCCGCCTACACGGCGGCGCTGTCGGTCTCCGAACCGCTGCGCAGGCACTTTGACGTGGTGGATTTCGGCCTGCGCTTCAACTGCGTGACGCTCACCTCCCCCGTGGCGTATATGAACGTCCCCGGTTACATGGGCGCCTACGGCCGTATGATGTGGGGCGAGCCGCCCTTCAAGCGCTGCGTGAAGCCCTATCTCAACTTCGACGAGATCATCGACCTTGCCCCGGGTTATCCCCCCGCGCTGCTGATCACCAGCTCCGGCGATTTTATGGCGCTGAAGCAGACCCGCGCCCTGCACGAACTGTTTATGCGCAAGGGGATCGGCACGAAGCTGCTGGATTATCCCAAATACGAGGGCAAGAACCTGCCGCACGTGTTCACGGTGCTGGACCCGGAAAGCAGCGCCGGAAAGCCGTGTCTGGATACCGTCGCCGCGTTTTTCAGGGAGCATATTCCTACTGATCGCCGATAAAAAAAGGATCCTATCTTTCCGTCAAAAGATCCCCGGACATTTCTCTGTCCGGGGATCTTGAATGTTACGGGACGATATCTGCCGTGCGTCTACGGCTGCTGGTACACGCGCACGTAATCCACCATGAAATCGGCGGAATCGCCCACGATGGACCGGGTCTTGAAGTCTCGCATCATGACGTCCAGCACGATATACTCCGGCGAATGGGACAGGCCGAAATCGGTCTCGCGGCACGTCTTGCCGTCCACGTAGAAGGTATACCCCTTGCTGTCCCATTTCACACCGTAAGTATGGAACTCTTCGTAAGGATTGCCCTCCACGATCACCCATCTGGCGTGCAGCCTCTGGTGGCCTTTTTTGTCATAATAGTGGATATTGTTCTCGATGCTGCCCTCGTGGTCCACGCCGTAGCGCATGCTCTCCATGACGTCGATCTCCGCGCCGGCGGAGGCCGGCTTGCTTTCGTCCATGGTGTCGCCGTTCTGCAGATAGAACGCGCAGTTGCCCGCCACGGCCTTGGCCACCTTTGCGCGGATCTCATAGTAGCCGTAGGTGCCGTTGAAGCCGGGATAGGAGTCGATGGAGGCGAAATACCAGCCCTCTGGATAGCCCTCCTCGCTGCCGTCAAAATGACGGATGGAAAGGATCAGGTTGCCGTCCTTCACCTCGATGCAGCGGTCGGAGTAATAGCCGTCGCTGTAGATCTGGGCGGGACCGCCGCCCAGCACTTCGTTGTGGCCGCGCCATTTGGTCGTGTCCAGCGCGTCGCCTTCAAACTCGTCGCTCCACACCAGCTCGTAGCCGGTCAGGTCCACCGGGCGGCCCATCGCCTTCATGGGGATATCCAGCGTCAGGCAGATGGACATGATGATACCGATAAAGAAATAGTAAACTTTACTGAAAGGGTTATTTGCGCTCATCGTTTTTTTCTCCCTCCTGTCGTTTCCGTTTCAGCACGTCAATAGTGCGCTTCTCCGCAGTCGCACACGCGGTGCGTACGGAACAGCTTGAAGAAGAACAGCTCGATCTTCCAGATGAACCGCTTGAACGGATCGGTGCTGTGGCAGATGTGGCCGCACTGCGTCACCTTGACGGCGTAGCCGCATTTTTCGCAGACGTCGTATTTCGTGCCGCCGTCGTTCTGCCGGACGAAGCTGTGGGCCTCCTCGGCGCACAGCCCGCAGGAGCAGTACAGGCGATGGGCTTCCGCGTTGCCCACGATGGGCGCGCAGGCGTAGGAATAATCGTGGACGTGGGCGGTATCCTTCCGGATGGTCACGGTCAGGTCGGCTTTGATCTTGGTGATGCGGAAGCCGTTGGCGACGCCCGTATCCTTAAAGCCTTTGATCGCTTTATATTTACCGGATGTTACGGCGACCTCGAACACATCGGCGGGATCATCCGAAACGACCTTGAAGTTCACCTGACCGTCGCCGCTTTTCGTCGGGATGCCGGTATCGCCGTCCACGCTGACGGCGCTGATCGTCTCCGCGGGTGTTTCATTGAAGTCCGACGAGGGGTACACCAGCACCCGCACGCTTTCGGGGCAGTCGAAGGTCACGTTGTAGCCCTGTGCGCCCGTCGCGTCCGGCGCGTTGTCGACGGTGACCTTCAGGTCGGAAGCAATGCCCGTCACCCGGTAAACGCCCGCTTCGCCCGTCTGTTCAGGCGTCAGCAGGCTGCCGTACGCCCCGGCGGGGGAAACGCTGACGGAGGGAACGCGGCCCGCCGGCGCTTCGACCTTAAAATCGATCTGGCCGTTCGATTTCGTCAGCGCGCCGGTCCCGTCAACGGAGAACGCCTCCGCCGCCCGGACGGGTCCAGCCGTGTAATCCTGCGACGCATAGACGTAGGCCTTCGAGCCTTTCAGACAGGTGAAGGCGGCGCGATAAGCGTGGTTCGTCGTTTCGTCGATGGTCTCGCCGTAGTATCTGTCCAGCCACGAAAGATGCTTTCTGGCAAACGAAAGGGCCTGCGAGACCGTATTGCCGTTGCTGACGCCCGGCTGCGTTGCCCAGCGGTCCTTTTCCGCCTGATAGACGACGGAGGAAATCTGCGCGGCATATTCATTGAACAGCCGCTGAATGTTGTGATAGCTCAATACGCTCTTGCGCAGCTGGGCGTAGCGGGCGTGGATCTCGCCGCCGTAATTGCGAACCATCTTGTCAAGGAAATTGGTATCCGTAGGCGAGGGGTACTGTTCCGGGGCGTCGCTTACCATACTGCCGTTCCAGTTGATGCCCCAGGAGCCCTCCAGATCGTAGGCCAGCGGCGAGAATTTTACGCCGTCGTAGGTGGCCCACATGATATTTTTGGCGCGGTTGTCCTCCGCCCGCAGCGCGGTGATGAACACCAGGTAATCAACGGTGCGGTCCACGTCCATATATTCGCCCAGGCGATCCTTCAGCTCCTGCCCGTCGTAGTTGACGAACGTGTTGATCAGGCGGTTGAGCGCCTCGCTGAACCAGGCGACGCCCACCCCGGGATCGTCCTCGCCGGAGCAGTATTCCACTTCCCACTGACTACCCGCGGGGTTGCTGACGTCCGCAATGGGCTCGTACATACACACGCAGCCGCGGTAACCGTTCGCCATCATCAGCCCTTCGCGCTCGCCGTCGCCCATGTTGTAGATCCACTTGTCCTTGGGCATATTGAAGGTGTACAGCCCCAGGAAATTGCCGTTGTCGTACAGCAGCACCGGGAAGCCGTCGACGGCGCCGCCGTTCAGCAGCGCGTCCACCTCGTCGTCGCGGCATTCGGAGTGTACGATCTCCCCCCAAAGCCTTGCGGAAACGATGTTGCGCGCGGCGGAATAGTCCACCCAGTTGGCCTTCAGGCAGTATTTGCTCTGCTTGCCCCATTCGGGCCGGACCTCCAGCTTGTTTTTCCCGCCGCTTTCCGTCACAAAGGTAATGGAGTAATTCTTTTTCGGATAGCGAAGCGAGGTATCCCCCTGCCATTTCAGCGTGGCGTTCGTCTCAAAGGAACGGTCCGTACCGTTGAAGCTCAGCCGTACCGTCACTCTCCGTTCCTTGGTAGCGCCGCTGATGTCGCCGGTGAGATTGACCACCGGCATGCCCACGTCCTTCGCCGTAACAGACGCCTCGTAGGTCTGCCCGCAGGAAGAGCATTTGAACACGCCGCAGCAGGGCACGGACTGCCCCGCCGTGGTTTTCAGCGACTGCAGCACGCCGGTGTGCGTATGCTCCGCCGGAACGGCGGGGGCGAACACCGTCAGCAGCAGCACGGCGGTAAGGACCACGCAAAGAATTCTCTTCATGGAAATACCTTCCTTTCTTTTTCTGTTTTATCATATCATACGGAAAAGCAAGAATCAATCATCCCAAAAGAATTTGTGCAAAAAAAAATAATAATACAGTAGACTTCCCCCGCGTTTTATGCTACGATAAACCCATCAAAAAGCTCCGCAGGGAACGGTACGGCCTTTCATGAAAGATCAATTGTTTTCCGACAAAACGTTTTATCAAAAGCTCATCCGCCTCACGCTGCCCATCGCCTTTCAGAGCCTGATGCTGGCGGCGGTGGCGGCCTGCGACGCCGTGATGCTGGACCGGGTGGACCAGAACGCCATGGCCGCCGTGTCGCTGGCCACGCAGGTGCAGTTCGTGCAGAACATGTTCCTCTACTCCGTCACCAGCGCCGCCGCGGTGCTGGGGGCGCAGTACTGGGGCAAGGGCGACACGAAAACCATCAATCAGATCTTCTGTCTCAGCCTGCGGATCGCCGGCGCGCTCGGCGCGGTGTTCTTCGCGGGCTGCGCGTTTGCCCCGCGGCTGCTCATGAAGCTGTTCACCCACGACGAGGCCCTGATCGCCATCGGCGCGGGTTACTTAAAGATCGCGGGCTGGTCGTACCTGCTCACCGGCGTTTCCCAGTGCTACCTGACCGTCATGAAGGTGACGGAGCACGTCTCCCGCAGCGCGTGGATCAGCTCCGGCGCGGTGGTGCTGAACGCGGTACTGAACGCGGTGTTCATCTTCGGGCTGCTGGGCGCCCCCGCCATGGGCGCCGACGGCGCGGCGCTGGCCACGCTGATCGCCCGGGTCGCGGAGCTGGTCTGGGCCGTCGTCTCCTCCCGTCAAAAAGGCTTTCTTCGCCCGAAATTCGCCTATCTGTTCCAACGGGACAAGCAGCTCTCCGCCGACTTCCGCCGGATCGTGCTGCCGCTGATCGGCGGCGCGGGGCTGTGGGGCGTGGGCTTCACCTCCTACACCGCCGCCATGGGCCACATGGGCGCGGACGCGGCCGCCGCCAACGCCGTGGCCGCCGTGGTGCGCGACCTGATGTGCTGCCTGACCAACGGCGTCAGCGCCGCGGGCGGCATCATGGTGGGCAACGAGCTGGGCGCGGGCGATCTGGAAAAGGGCAAGCTGTACGGGCAGCGGCTTTCCAAGCTTTCCGTGCTGATCGGCTTTCTGTCCACGGCGCTGGTGCTGGCGGTCACCTGGCCCGTCGCGCGATGGATGGACCTCAACGGCGCCGCGCGGAGCTACCTGACGCAGCTGATGGTCATTATGGCGGTCTACATGATCGGCCGCGCCATCAACACGGTGGTCATCAACGGCGTGTTCGCCGCGGGCGGCGACACCCTGTTCGATATGTACAGCCTGGCGGTGTGCATGTGGGGCGTGGCGGTGCCGCTGACCTTTTTGGGCGTGTTCGTGTTCCACTGGCCGGTGGCGCTGGTCTATTCCTGCACCTGCCTGGACGAGGTGGGCAAACTGCCCTGGGTCTACGCGCACTATCGGAAATACAAGTGGGTGAAGGACCTGACGAGGGAACGGAAATAGTTCGGAATTCCGAACTGAATAACTCCATCGGAGGAAATGATGAAAAACCAATCCCATAAAAAGACCGTCCTCATCACCGGGGGCAGCTCCGGCATCGGGCGGGCAACGGCAAAGCTGTTCGCCGCCCGGGGCGACACGGTATACGAGCTGAGCCGCCACGGCGCAGGAGACGACGGCGTCACCCACATCGACGCTGACGTGACGCGGCCCGAAACGCTGGCCGCCGCCGTGGAGCGCGTCACCGAAGAGCGCGGCAGGATCGACCTGCTGGTGTGCTGCGCGGGCATGGGCGTTTCCGGCGCGGTGGAGTTCATCCCGGAAGCCGACATGCGCCGCCAGTTTGAAGTGAACCTGTACGGCACGGTCAACACGGTAAAGGCCGTACTGCCCGTCATGCGGCAGGCGGGCGCGGGCAGGATCGTCTGCGTCAGCTCCGTGGCGGCGGTGTACGCCATTCCGTTCCAGGCATACTACTCCGCCTCCAAGGCGGCGATCAACGCCTTTACGGACGCGCTGCGCACCGAGATAAAGCCCTTCGGCGTATCCGTGTGCGCCGTGATGCCCGGCGATATCGCCACCGGCTTTACAGACGCGCGGGAAAAGACCATGGCCGGGGAAGACGTGTATCAGCACGCCGCCTCCGCCGTGGCAAAGATGGAAAAGGACGAGCGCGGCGGCATGCCGCCGGAGGCCGTGGCGAAGCTGATCGGCAAGCTGGCGGATAAAAAGCGCGTGGCGCCGCTGTACACCGTGGGGCTTTCCTATAAGGCGCTGGTGTTCCTCAAGCGCCTGTTCCCCGCCGCTTTCGCCTCAAAGATCGTCGGGGATATGTACCGATGATCATACGACGACGCGCGCGGTAAATTGGGGTTCAGCGAGCCGTTGGCTCGCGAAACAGTCGTTAGTCGTCAGCAGCGGCGCTTGCGCCGCAGTCGCGAGAAAAAGTAGCGCGGCACCTCAGTGCCGCTCGTGGCAATAGTAACTATAAAAACGGATTTTTATGATAATGACCGTTTTCCTTGACGACGAAAGGGTTATACTACCGAACCAATCTTTTGATATGTTGTTTTTGCCGGAGCGGCACTGAGGTGCCGCGCTACCGGTGGGGTCACACCGCCCGCCTATGACAATGCGGGAAAGATGCGTGGCTTCCAACTGAAAAAGACTTGCAATCATTCTGTTCCTGAAATATAATAGAATCGACAAAACACAGGGGGAAGAAAACATGGATTACGCGAACAAGCTGGGCTTCGGCCTGATGCGACTTCCGAAAAAGGGGCTTTCCACCGATATCGAGCAGACGAAACAGATGGTGGATCTGTTTTTGGAGGCGGGCTTTACCTATTTTGACACCGCCTTCGTCTATCCCGGCAGCGAGGCCGCCACCAGGGCGGCGCTGGTGGACCGCCACCCGCGGGAGAGCTTCACCCTCGCCACCAAGATGAACGCGGGCATCCCGGGCTTCGGGGAAAAGCGCGTGAAGGGCGAGTTTGAAACCAGCCTGAAGCGCACCGGCGCGGGCTATTTCGACTACTACCTGCTGCACGCGCTGTCAAGGAACAACGTCAAAAAGTATGAAAAATTCGGCATCTGGGACTTCGTGCGGAAGAAAAAGGCGCAGGGGCTGGTAAAGAACTACGGCTTTTCGTTCCACGACCGGCCGGAGCTGCTGGACCGGCTGCTGACCGAGCACCCGGACGTGGATTTCGTGCAGCTGCAGATCAACTACGCCGACTGGGAAGACGGCAAGACCGCCAGCCGCGCCAACTACGAGGTGGCGCGCAGACACGGCAAGCCCGTCGTCATCATGGAGCCGGTAAAGGGCGGCAAGCTGGCCGACCCGCCGGAGGAAGTCAAGGCGCTGATGAAAGCGTACGCCCCCGACGCCTCCTTCGCCTCCTGGGCCATCCGCTTCGCCGCGTCGCTGGAAGGCGTGCTGACGGTGCTGTCCGGCATGTCAAACGTGGAACAGATGCGCGACAACCTGTCGTTCATGACGGATCTCACGCCCCTGAACGGGGAGGAGCAGGCCGTCATCCGGCAGGCGCAGGTGATTTTAGCCAAGTCCGCCGCCGTCCCCTGCACCGCCTGCGGCTACTGTCTGGAGGGCTGCCCCAAACAGATCGCCATCCCGCAGGTGTTTGAGGCGCTGAACAAGCACCTTGTCAGCGGGCAGACCGCCGAGGGCGCGGCGCTGTACGAACAGGCCGTCACGGGACACGGAAAAGCCGGCGAGTGCATCGGCTGCAAAAAATGCGAGGCCGTCTGTCCCCAGCAGCTCCCCGTCACGGAGCACCTGAAACAGGCGGCGGAATTGTTTGAATAATACCGGATACAAAAGAAAAGATCCGCTTCCTTTCCGGGAGGCGGATCTTTCACGTTGCGTCTTTTCCGGGCGCGCGTTACACGATATCCCCCAGCAGCACGGTACGGCCGCCGTAGAAATACACGTTGCTCAAAAACAGCGCCAGCTCCTCCGGCGGCACCTGCATGCCGTCGTACATCCACTGGATCACGGTCTCCCACACGCCCGTCATGGCGATGGTGGTCAGGTAGCACTTCGGGTCGTCCAGCGCAAAGACCTTTCTGGAATCGGGGATGTGCTCCAGCAGCGATTTGCGGATCATGCGCGCCAGATTGTTGTCCGGGTCGTTGCTGATCACGAATTTGCAGATCGTCTCGTTTTCACGGCAGAACAGCAAAAAACGGATGATATACCCCGTAAAATCCTCCACCGTATTGAACTCGGAGTTGGGCGAAATGACGTCCGCCTCGAAAACGGTGTAGATCTCGCTTTGGATCTGCCTCATCATGTCGTTGATGTCCTTGTAGTAGAAGTAGAAGGTGGAACGGTTCACGTCCGCCTCCTCCGTCAGCTCCTTGACGGTGATCTCCTTCAGCGATTTCTGCTCCAGCAGACGGAACAGGCAATCCCGCAGCTGCCTTTTGGTTCGTTTGACGCGTCTGTCCTCGGCGCGCGGCTTTCTTTCTCCAGCCATCGTATGACCTCTCTTTCCCAATTGTCGTTGCACAACAATGATATCATATCATACAGATGACGAAAAATCAACAGCTATTTTATAAAACTCAAAAGACGGCGTGATCCTTGTCAGGCAAGCATCGGATAGCTTTCCAGCGGGCGGGAGGCGCGCTCGATCGCGTACTCATGACCGGCGGCGGTGGCAAACGCAAGGCAGCCGTCTTCCACCGTGCAGCCTGCCGTTTCGTTCGTTTCCAGATCCCGCACGACGGTCTCCTCTTCGCCGAAGGGGCAAGCGAACCGGCAGGGGTTCCCGGCCAGACTTCTCACGATGGCGTAGGCGGTCTCCCCGCCGCGGAATTCCGCGCTGACAAGGAACGCGCCGCAGGCCCGCAGGCTGTAAAACGCCGCGTCGCCCAAAGAGGCGTCCCACGCGGGGAACACCCGCAGCACGCCGCCCTGGCTTTGCAGCAGCATCTCGCTGATGACCTGCGCGGTGGCGGCCGTGCCCTTGCCCACGGAGTAGTCGCAGTCAAAGGGGATGGGCTCTTCCAGGTTGCCGCCCACCTCGCACTCCTCCGGGATCAGCCGCAGCATCCGCCCGGCGTAGGCGGCGTCGCCCATGCGAAGCCGCGCCAGCATGCCGAAGGACCGGTCCCACGGGACCTCGTGATCCGGCACCAGCTTCATAACGGTCTTTCTCGCGGCCTCCATCAGCTCCGGCGTGGCGCCGTGCCACGCGTCCACCTCGCCGGTATAGGCGACGGGCGCCACGTCGGAGACCGGCGGGTAACCGTAATCGAGGGTGCGGTCGTCCGTGTCCTCCGCGGTCTTCCAGCTGCCGTCCGGCCACACGGCGTATTCCGCCGGCAGCGCGGCCAGGTCCTCCCGCCACGCGGCGGCAAGGTCCGCGTCAACTTCCAACAGTTCCGCGGCTTTGGCGGCCTTATCCAGCGTGTTGCGCACCATACACAGGTCGATGAGGGAATTGGTCATGAACTCATTGGCAAGGCCCACGGTGTTGACGAATTCCTGGCTGCGGGAGGGAAAGATATATTTCCGGCCGTCTTCGTCGGTCAGCAGATATTCATGGTAAAACACGGCGGCGTCCTTCAGGATGGGATAGCCCACCTCCCGCAGGAAGTCCAGGTCGCCGGTGCAGTCGTAGTAATCCCAGCAGTATTTCACGCTCTCCCCCGCCGTCTCGATGTTCATCTCCGTGCCGTTCAGGGTGATGGCGGAGGCGGTCACCACGCCGGAGTTGGAAATGGCGTGGGGATAGGCGGTGCCGTTCAGGTGATAGAAATCCCGCGTGAATCGCAGCAGCTTTTCACGGGAATCCCGCAGCAGCCGGAACCAGGGCTCCAGCAGCTCCGCGTGGTTGGTGGGCAGAATGCCCAGATTCGTTTTCGCCTGCTCGTAGGTCAGCAGGTGGCGGCCCCAGTTGGCGTAGGAGGACTGGTACCAGGGGGCCAGGTAGCCCGCGGCCTGTCTGCCGGGCTTGCGGGAGCCCATGGCCTGATACACCGCCCAGTACCAGGGGCGGGACAGCGTAGTGTCCGGCAGGCGGATCCACGACCGCTTCCACTGATGGGCGAACCACGCCGCGCTGTTCCAGATCGCGCTGACCATCCCGCTGTCCGCCACCCGGTCCAGCCGCCGCCTCGCCTCCGCCGCGGTATCCTCCGCGTCAAGGGTGGAAACCACGGTGAGCAGGAAGCACACGCGCTGCCCCTTCGGGCGGCCCTCCGCGATCACTTTGGAACCGGCGGTATACGCGCGGACGTCCGGCGAATCCGACCGCATCATCACGGTGTAGTGTACGTCCGGCGAACGCTCCGGGTCGTGCCCGGTCCGCAGGCGCATGGTAAAACCGAAATCCCGTTCGCCGACAAAGGGAACAGGCGTATAATACCGATCGATTTCCTCTTCCAGCCGGGCGATCTCCTCCGGATCGCTCACGCCCGCGTTGGCGCAGACCTCCATGGGGTCCTTCGTCAGCTCCAGCGACAGCTTGCCCATGTGCCCCGCCCGGGGCCCCGCGGTACAGACGACGCACAGCACGTCCTCCGCCGGGGAAATGCAGCTCATGGTGGAAAAGCCCTGCCCGCACACCACGCCGTTCTGGTCGCCGCAGCCGTAGGTCTGGGTGATCACGCCGGTGTGCAGCTCCATTTTTTCGGCGATCTGCGACTGCACGCCGCCGCTGATCAGATGCAGCGTCAGCCGCGCGGCGGAGGTCTGGCAGGGGCTGTTGTTGCGGCGGTTGGCCGCGGCGTAGAGATCCTGCTTCAGCGTTGGATCTCCCGCCGTGATGCGCTCCCGCAGCTCCCCGATGCCGCCGGGGAGATAGCAGGGCGGATCGGAATCGAAGTCGTCCCACCACAGGTCGTTTTTGCAGATGTGATAGGTATAGTTGTCCGGCGTGCCGTGGACGGCCGCGCCCATATCGCCGCCGCCCACGATGTAGGCCCGGCGGAAATCCCTCGCGGTGCCCTCGCGCTCATAGACGTGCTTCGCCGCCTCCTTCGCGCCGTCGGTGTCGATCCGCATCCGGCCCGGGACCATGGTCTCGTCCGGCAGATGCGGCAGCAGCCCGCAGAAGGGCTTTTTACGCTGCATTTTTTTCGCTTTCATCGTGAGGGGTCCTTTCGTTTTTGTCAACCATTCATGAAATGGGGCTTTGTCGCGCTGACGCTAAAAGAAAAAAGAATACTGAAGACTGAAAAATGAAGAATATCGGAAAACACTTTGTGTTTTGATAATAAAACTGTAAGGGCGAACGCCCTTCCGATATTGTTCAATATTCATTTTTAAGTTTTCAGTATTCATTTAGGTTTGTCGGGCATTCGCTCGA
>JAFRRP010000015.1 GCA_017428085.1 Clostridia bacterium
GTGTCGTTGGTTCGATTCCGACCGAAGGCACCACTTGCGGATGTAGCTCATCTGGTTGAGCGCCACCTTGCCAAGGTGGAGGTAGCGATTTCGAGCCTCGTAATCCGCTCCATTTTTTTACGGGGGCAAAAGCTTCCGTGTCCCGGTGACATAGCCAAGTGGTAAGGCAGAGGTCTGCAAAACCTCGATTCCCCGGTTCAAATCCGGGTGTCACCTCCATTTGGCCCGGTAGTTCAGTTGGTTAGAACGCTAGCCTGTCACGCTAGAGGTCGTCGGTTCGAGCCCGATCCGGGTCGCCAAAAAATCCGCTGCATATCGCAGCGGATTTTTTGTATGTTTCCGTTATCATTTTTCTTTCTTTGCCGCTTCCTCCGCATAGAATTTGTCGAGTTTTTCTTTCAGCCTGTCGTAGACGCTCTGCGGGATATCCGGGTTGCCTTTTGAACAGGAGGGCAGCAGCTGATCGCCCGCGACGGCGGGATCGGTACAGCGCGTATCGTTTCGCCAATGATCCCTTATTGCTTTATCGCGCAGATCGGGGATCGCCTGCGGCTTGTTCCCGTCCAGCACGGAAAAATAGGCGAACATGCCGGGCAGGAACATATCGCATGCTTCGTAAAAATCAATATAATCCGCATCGGGATTGCCAAGTACGGCTTCGCATGCGTTGTACATCATGTAATAGTCCGCGCCGCCGTGGGAACGTCCCTTTGCCTGTTTGGCCAGCGCATCGTCGACATCTGCGGTATCAAGTTCTATGCTTTTGTCGTCTGCCGAAGGCTCCGCTTTGACGTATATGTCGTTGTACCCTTCTTCGTTCAGGATGCATCGCCCGCTTTCCAGTTTGCCCTTATCACCCAGACAGGAATACCACAGCGAGTATTCGGCGGGGCCGACGCCATGGACGCTTTTCAGCAGCGCGCCGTTTTCCAGCGTGATGATCTCCATGCCGAAGGGGGCTCCTTTTGCTCCCATTCGACGCATTTTCTCGGTATAAGGCGCTTCAAACCCCGTCACGGAAACAGGCCGCAGCCCGGAGATATGGATCAGAGGGCCGATGGAATGGGTACAGTAAAAAAAGGCGGTCATGGTGTTGCGCCAGTGGTCTGGGTCGGAATGGCTGTGGCGGTGCCAGTCCTTCTCCAGATCGTGCATGTATTCGCCTTCGCCGTAACGGAACGTTCCCATCCTGCCGCTGCGGAACAGTTGTCTCATTTTACGCGGCGCGCCCATGAAGCAGCAGTTTTCCCCGTAGATGTAAAGCTTTTTGCTTTTGTCGATTGCGTCCGCCAGCTCGCAAGCCTCCTTCATCGTCTGAAAGGGCAGCAGCTCGCTCAAAACGTTTTTCCCTGCGTTCAACGCCCTGATCGCAAAGGGCGCGTGGGCGTTGGCGTAGTTGGCCAGCACCACAAGGTCCATATCATGGTTCAGGAACGCGTCGAAATCATCATAATAGGCAACTCCTTCGCCGAAGTGTGATTTCAATTCATTCAGGCAGCGCAAGTCGTTGTCGCATACGGCAACCAGCTTCGCCTGATCGCTTTGCCCGCAGAATTGCGCGATGGTAAGGCCTCTGCCGCCGCCAAGCACGCCGATCTTCACTTTTTCGGTACGGTCCATGTCGCTTCTCCGTTCGGTTTGTTCGTATTTTCCGAACTCATTGTATACCATTTTGATTTCGGTGTCAAATATCGTTTTCCGGCAGAAGAAGCGTTATTCCAATCCGTTGCGCCGCAGTCGTTCAAACGCCAGCGCAAGGATATAATCCCGTACCACGTCGTCATAATGAAGAGGGGAGACGTCGCTCAATTTAAGGCGGCGAACCAACCGTTCTGTATCGGCGCGACGTTCCGCTATTTCCGGATAGGTAAAGATCTGCCCTTGATCGGTGGCGATCCGGATGCCGAATGTGATACCGTCAGCCTGTTCTGTCTGTACAAGTGTTGTCGTTGCCATGAGATCCCGCTCCTTTACTGTTTGTTTTGCGTGTGAAATATTATCACATATGCATGCGTTTGTCAACTAAAAAAAAGTGATAAAATATCACTTAAATCTTCTCGTGCAAAAATGTTGTATTTGCTGTTGAAACGTGATACAATATATAGCAATGATCCTTGGGAGGGATTGCAATGAAACAGATCGAATTAAAAGGATTTAAGGTCAACGAGGTAAGGTTTGTCAATAAGATCCAGGGCAACCGCAAGCTGGAGTTGGCGAATAAATATTCGTATAACGTAGGTTATTCCAAGGTGAACACCTGCAAGGGGGAATTCCGTGCGGAGGTGTTCGATAAAGCCGACCCGGAGCAGTTTTCCATCACTGTGGTGCTGGAGGGCTTTTTCGTGACGGCTGCCGATATGGAGAAGGAGATTCTGCACGTTAAGACCTACGATGCGCTGTTTCCCTATGTCAAGTCCTTCGTCTCCTCTTTGACGGTGAACGCGGGCATCCCGCCTGTCATGATCCCGTACGTGGATATCTCCGGCCAGAACATCTACCGGGTGGAAATGCCCTTCAAGCCCAACAATGAGTAATCAGAGCCGACTGTCGAAAAAAGATATATTTCTTATCGTCCTGCGGTGTGTGGTGGCGCTTTCATTGTTTACTGTCGCCATCGTCTATTATGACGAGCTTTCCAATGTGGACGTGAAACGGCTGATGTCGCTTACGGATTCCGTGCCGCTGATGATCGTCATCGTTCTGGCGGTGTATTTTGTCAAGGCGCTGGTTTTCGTAGTACCCGCTTCGCTGGTCTATGTGGCGGTGGGCGCCGTCCTTCCGCCCGCGATCGCAGTGGCGGTCAATCTTGCCGGGATCTTTATTGAAGTATCCGTCACCTTTCTTCTCGGCCGGTTCCTTGGTAAGGAGGCGGTCAACAAGCTGCTTTCCCGTAACGCGGCGGGGCAGAAGATCCTGCGGAAGAATATGCAGAGCAAAAGCTCCGTACTGCTGTCCTTTCGGGCGATCCCCGCGTTTCCCATCGATTTCATCAGTCTGTTTTACGGCGCTTCCGGCTGCGGTTACGTTAAGTACGCCGCGTTGTCTGTGTTGGGCCTGTCCTGGCGTGTGATTTTGTTTACGATCATCGGCGACGCTGTATTTGAATGGATCCCCATGGATAAGATCATCCTCATCGTTGTCTGCCTGATCCCTTTGGGCGTCGTGTGGTATTTGTTAAAGAAATTCGTGATCGAGCCGAAAAAAAGGATAAAAGAAAACAGCGCGCCGTCGGAGGGATCCTGCGGCAGCGCGGAATGCGGGGAAACGGAATGAAACTTTCTGTGATCGGGGGCGGCGGCGTCCGTTCCATGTTCTTATCAAAGAGTCTTGCGCAGAGCGCGAAGCGACTGGGGATCGATACGCTTGTATTTATGGATAACGATCCGGAAAAGCTGCGTATCTTCGGCGCGATGGCAAAAAAGATCGCGCTGCTGATCGACCCATCGCTTACCTTTATCTGCACGACGGACGCCGTGGCTGCCATGACGGACGCCGATTACGTGATCACCACCATTCGCGTGGGCGGCGACGACATGCGCGTGCGGGACGAACGCATCGCGCTGGACCTCGGCCTTTTGGGACAGGAAACGACGGGCGCGGCGGGCTTCAGCTTCGCCATGCGCAGCATCAGCGCTTTGCTGGGGTACTGTGAACTGGCAAAACTGTATGCGAAAAAAGATGTAAAGGTGTTTAACTTTACAAATCCGGCCGGTCTTGTGTCGCAGGCGCTGCGTGACGCAGGGTATGATTTTACCTTCGGCATCTGCGACGCGCCCAGTTCCATGCTGCATATGATCGCCGATTATTTGAACGTGGCGCCGGAACGGATCAAAGGCGAGATTTACGGGCTGAACCATCTTTCATTCTTCAACAGCATCACGCTGGATGGAAAAGAGATCATCGGTGAGCTGATCGACGGCGACGGGGCATATCAACATACCGACATGCGGTATTTCGATAAAGAGCTTCTTCGGAAAAAGCGCGTTGTACCTAACGAGTATCTCTATTATTTCTATTCCCGTGAAAAGGCGGTGGCTAATATCCTGAACGCGGCCCAGACCCGCGGTGAGCAGATCGCCCAGATCAACCGGCTGATGATCTCCGAGCTTTCGGAAGTTGATATTGAAAAAGATTTCGATAATGCGTTGGCGATCTTCGACAAATGCTACGGCATGCGGGAAAACTCTTATATGGCCAGCGAAACGGGCATCCGACGCGATAAGGAATGGCACTTCGATCCCTTCTCGGAGGATTTCGGCGGCTATGCCTCCGTCGCGCTGAAATACATCGAGATCGCCCAAAGCGGTAAAAGCGATTCCATGATCCTGTGCGTTCCCAACAACGGCGCTCTTCCGATCCTGGAGGACGCGGACGTGGTGGAAATGACCTGCGATATCACGAAGGACGGCGTTTATCCGCACCGTTTTGCGAATGTCGACGACGACGCGCTGGAGCTGATCCGCCGCATGAAGTGTTATGAGCGCATGGCGGCAACAGCCATTCTGACGAAGGACATGGACCTTGCCGTTTCCGCCTTGATGCTGCACCCGTTGGTGGAATCCTATTCGTTGGCAAAGAAACTCATTGACAGCTACATCGAATTGAATAAAAAATACAGCGACGGCTGGTGTTGACATCAGCCGCGCTGTAGGGATGCGTGAATGGATCAACCGGACTTTCGTCCGGTTTTTTTATATGATCGTGACCTTTTTCATGACTACCGGTGTGACGGGGCGGTCGCCGAAGGTGGTGCGCACGTTGGCGATCTCGTCCACCGTGTCCATGCCGCTGACCACCTTGCCGAAGGCGGCGTAGCTGCCGTCCAGATGCGGCGCGTCCTCATGCATGATAAAGAACTGGCTGCTGGCGGAATCGGGGTTCATGGTGCGAGCCATGGAGAGCACGCCGCGCACATGCCTGATATCGTTCTGCGGGAAACCGTTGGCGGCAAATTCGCCCTTGATGGTTTCGTCTGAGCCGCCCGTGCCGGTGCCCTTCGGATCGCCTCCCTGGATCATGAATCCGGGAATGATGCGGTGGAAGGTCAGACCGTCGTAAAAGCCTTCTTCAACCAGCTTTTTGAAATTGGCGACCGTCAGCGGCGCCTTGTCGGGATACAGTTCAATATCAATGATCCCGCCGTTGTCCATTTCAATCCTGATCATCTGAATCAATCGTCCTTTCGTTGTTTTGCAAATATATTATATAAAAACCGTGTTGCGTTTGCAATATTTTTTTGCGGTCTGTCATAATCATATAGTAAAACGGATACGGCGGGTGGATACGATGACGGAAGAAAACGGTAAAATGCCCCATTCTTTGTTCCTTGAGGACAGGAAAAAGCTCTCAATCGCCGGTGTGCGGGACGTAAGCAGCTTTGACGAGGAAACGCTGATCGTTTTTACCGATCTGGGAGAGATCACGGTGAAAGGAGAGGGGATCAAAGTGACGCGTTTTTCAGTTGAAACGGGTGATTTTGCCGCCACGGGTTCCTTCCATGCGCTGTCTTATTCGGACCGGCTGCCGAAAAACAGCGGCTTTTTTGCCCGCGTTTTCAAATGACGTACGGCGTCAGGAACCGTCTGCAGACGGAAGTATTTCTGTATGCCTTCGGCGCCGGATTTCTTATCGGGCTCTTTTTTGCCGTATTGATGCTTCTTAGAAAACTGTTCCGACACAGTACGGGCGCGGTGATCGCTGAGGACGTCTGTTTTTGTGTCATTGCGGCGTTGTTGTCCTTTCTGTTCCTGTTTGATTTCAACAACGGGTGCGTCAGACTTAATCTGATTTTGTCGGAATTTTCAGGATTTCTTTGCGTTCGGATACCTGCGGCGAAAATTCTTTCAAAAAATTAATAAAAACAGCTTGCATCAATAGACGGATTGCTGTATAATAACTATCGCAAAAAAAGACATACGAAAGAGCCGGAAATGTTGAAGTTGTTTAACAGGCACAGTTACATATTGATGTTTTTCATCGTGTTTGCCCTTCTGTTTTCGCTGGGGCTTTTCGCGTGGATCAAGATCGACACACGGGAGCAGAAGCAGCGTCTGGAGGCGCTGAACGCGCAGTTGGATGCGTTGAATCTGGAAAACGAGGAAGTGGATTATCTGTTGAATGAAGCAGACGAGGCGCAGCTTTACGAGCGCCTTGCCAGAGAACGCGGATACGTATACGCCAACGAAAAGGTGTATTATGACGTCACGCCGGGCAAATAGAACTCACGCGGCCTCGCAGCGTGCCGTGACCATAAAACAGTTCCATGTAATGTTTCGATTGAAAAAAGCCGTTGTCAGCGGCTTTTTATTATTATATAAATATTGACAGGTTTCGGTCTGCTGTGATAAAATTATAAAAAAATGATCGTTTGGGGGATCGATTTTTATTTTTGTCGCATGGTTTTTATTGGCGGAAGCGTTGCTTGCCGCTGCGCAGCTGCCGCTTCGGAAAAAAGAGATAAGGCCTTCGGTCAGGATCGTTCTGATCGCTGGAAAAGCGCTGCTGGCGATCGTTTTTGCCGTCCTTCCGATGGCGGGTCCCGTACAACTGCGGATCGTGCAGCCGCTGATGATGGCTCTGTACGTTGCGCTGCTGGCGGACGCCGCTGCGGACGCAGTGTATTCCATCGTCTGCGCCGTTCGGAAAAAGGAAAGGCGCTTCGGCATGTCAAAGGCTGTCAGCCTTGCCTGCGCCGTTCTGTTCCTTGCTTACGGCATGGTGAACATGGAGGTCGTCACGCCGGAGTATCATACCTATACCTCCGATAAGCTGACAGACGAGCATAAGATCGTTTTCGTGGCGGATCTGCATGTGGGCAGCGCGCAGCCGATGAACGTAACAAAACAAACGATCGATGGGATCGGTTCCCTTCATCCTGACGCGATCATCCTGGGCGGCGATATCGTGGATGATTATACCACGGCCGGCGATATGGCTGCCGTGTGCCGCTGGTTCGGCGATCTGGATGCTCCGGTGTACTTTATTTACGGAAATCATGACAGGCAGGGACACGCGGAATACGCCGGCGGAAGGCAGTTTACCCCGGAAAAGCTGGAAGAGGTGATGGCTAACTGCGGCATCACCGTATTGAAGGATGAATACGTGCGGCTTTCGTCGGATCTTGCCTTGCTGGGCCGCGAGGATATCTCGGAAGGCGACGCCAGAGCAGACGCTTCCGAGCTTGTCGATCCCTTTCCCGGCGCTTATCTGATCGTTGCGGACCATCAGCCGGGCGGGGTAAAGCAGAATCTTGTCACGGGGATGGATCTGCAGTTGTCCGGCCATACTCACGCGGGACAGCTGTTCCCGCTGCGCGCGTTCTATCAGTTGATCGGTTATTGCTGCGGCGATTACGAGATCGACGGAGCGATCCTGAATGTCAGCGCAGGCGCCTGTGGGTGGCGTATGCCGATCCGTACGGAAGCCCATTGCCATTATGAGGTCATTACGCTGAAGCCTGCGGATTGAGGATAGCAGAAATCGGAAATACGGTCAGACGGAGGGCGCGATCTGCTCGGTCGTGTTTTCCAGCCCGACCTTCGGAATAACAGGGGGAAACGCCATGTATTATGAAAATCTGAAAAATCGAGTTTTCCAGAAGCTGGAAAAAGCGCTGCCGATCTACGAAAAGCTCTTGTTTCAAAAGGTCGGCGAAATGGAGAACGCCTTTGCGGTACGTACCAGAGAGCATCTGCGCAGCGTGCCGGAAACCGGCTGGCAGCCCATTGAAAAGGGGACTGTCTGGGGCGGCGAATGGGAGAACCTTTGGGTGAAGGGCAGTTTCACCGTGCCCGCGGAGCTGGACGGAAAAACGCTTTACGTCCTTTCGTCCTGCGGCGGCTGTGAGGAATTGTTCTTCCTCAACGGCGTTCCCAAAGGACTGTTCAATACCAAGAACCGGGAGTTTATCGGCGGTAATCACGCCAGCCAGTATCTCGGTCAGGCAAAGGCGGGGGAGACGCTGTCGCTGGCCTTTGAGTGCTACGCCGGCCACTTCTGCGTAGATACCGACGCTTACGACAACTACGAATACCCGGATATCCCGGCTTGGGATTATTCTCAAACCTACAACGGCGCGGAGATCTGCACGCGCGACGACGAGATCTTTACACTGATCTTCGATATCCGTGAGCTGCTGAACGCTGCCTTGCGTCTGCCGGATGATAACTTTGTTTCCGCCAAGGCGAAAAAGGCGCTGGAAAAGATCAACACGGTGCTGGTGCTGTATCCCAAGCACGCCACCGACGCGGCGGTCCGGGAGGGCGTCCGTAAGGCGCTGGCTATCACACGTCCGTTCTTCAACGGCGGCAACTCCCGCGTGTTCGGCCGGGTGGGCATCATCGGCCATTCTCATATGGATACCGCCTGGCTGTGGCCCGTCAGCGAGACGATCCGCAAGTGCGCGCGCACCTACGCCAACGCGCTGCGGCTGATGGAGCAGTATCCCTCCTATAAATTCATCCAGTCCTCCGCGTTGCACAGCGAATGGATGAAGGACTATTACCCCGATATCTTCAAAGAGATGCAGAAGCGTGTGGCGGAGGGCCGTTACGAGCCCAACGGCGGCGTGTATGTCGAATGCGACTGCAACATTACTTCCGGCGAGCTGATGGTCCGCCAGTTCCTGAAGGGCCAGCAGTTCACCCGCGAGAATTTCAACTATACGGCGGACAGCTTCTGGCTGCCGGATACCTTCGGCTATAACGCCAACATCCCGCAGATCATGCGGGGCAGCGAGGTCAAATACTTCTATACCACCAAGATCAGCTGGAACGAGCAGAACAAGTTCCCGTTTGAAAGCTTCGTCTGGAAGGGCCTTGACGGCAGCGAGGTGCTGACTCACTTCAACCGTACCCACTGCTGGCCCAACGTGGCAGACGGCAGCGCCTGTGTGCGCGAGCTGACGCTGAAGGACGCCAGCGACCTGCGTCTGCTGGCCTACGGCTACGGCGACGGGGGCGGCGGCCCCACCCCGGGCATGATCGAGTCATCCCTGCGCGCTTCCCATATGGAAGGGATGCCGGAGATGGAAAGCATGACCATCAGCAACTTCATGCATGAACTGGAGACGCAGAAGGACGAGCTGCCCGTCTACGATGACGAGCTGTATCTGGAACTGCACCGCGGCACGCTGACGCAGATGCACAACGTGAAGCGCAAAAACCGCAAGGCGGAATACGCGCTGCGGGATATGGAGTATTTCAACGTGCTGGCGGGCAAGCCCCGCAACGCCAACAGCGACAAGTGGCTGAAAACGCTGCTGAAGAACCAGTTCCACGACATTCTCCCCGGCACCTGCATCACCCCGGTGTACGACGTGTATAACGAGGAAATGGACGCGCTGCTGGAAAGCTATGCCGCTGCGACGGCGGAGTACGCCAACGCCCTTACAGACGGCGGCGAAAGCGTCACGCTGTTCAACACTCTGTCATTTGCGCGTAACGACGCGGCGGTGATCGAGGCGGCCGGTTACGCGAAAGATTATCCGTCCCAGCGTTATACGGACGTTTGCGGCCGTGATTTGCTGGCCGTGGGCGGCGTACGCATCCCCGGTTTCGGCAGCGCGGTCATTGAACTGGCCGACGCGCCCGTTGACAAGGCGTCCCCCTTTACATACGACGGAACCACGCTGACCACGCCCTTTGCCGAAATCGTTTTTGACGACAACGGCTATATCGCTTCGTTTGTCGATCTTCCCAGCGGACGCAAGCTGCGCAAGCCCGGCGGCGAACCGCTGAACGTTCTGCTGTTCAGCGAAGACGTGCCGTTGAGCTATGACAACTGGGACGTGGAGCGCGACGCCATCGCCAAGGGCAAGCCTGTACACGGCTTCAAGGGCAGAACGCTTGTCACCGACGGCGCGGTGGAGATCCGCCTGCGCAGCGAGTTTGAAGTCGGCGACGGCACCTCTTTGGTGCAGGATATGGTCTGTTACGCCGATTCCCCGCGAATCGATTTCCATACGCTGGTCGACTGGAACAGCCACCACCGTCTGCTGAAGGCGGGCTTCGATCTTGATATCGCCGCTACCCGCGCCCACTGTGAGATCCAGTACGGCTCCATCGAGCGTCCCACCACGGAAAACAACAGCATGGAGATGGCTAAGTTTGAGGTCACCAACCGTAACTTCACCGATCTCAGCGAACCCCGCTTCGGCGCTGCTGTGTTGAACGACTGTAAATACGGTATCTCGCTGGCGGGCGGCAACCTGCGGCTGTCGCTGCACCGCGGCGGCGACCATCCGACGGTCTGCGGTGACGACGGCGTTCACGAAATGACCTATTCGTTCCTGCCGCATGCGGGCGGATTTGCCGCGGAAACCGTGGTACAGCCTGCCTACGAGCTGAACGTCCCGTTCGTCGCCGTCAAAGGCACAGCGGAGCTTACCCCCTTCGCGGCGGTCTCCGCGCCCAACGTGATCGTGGAATCCGTCAAGCCCGCTGAGGACGATACCGACGCGTTCGTGCTGCGCATGTATGAGTGCGAGGGCTCCAAGACCAACGCGGACGTGAAGCTGGGCGTCCCGGTGACGAAGGCCGTTCTCACCAACCTGCTGGAGGACGAAAAAGAGGACCTTCCCGTCGCGGACGGCGCGCTTTCACTGGCCTTTAAGCCCTTTGAAATCAAGACGATCAAATTCATAAGATAAGAATAAAGTTGAAATATGAAAACTTCGCAGACTGTACGGGAAAGAGCGGACGCGCTGCTGCGTCAGATGACGCTTGAAGAAAAGCTGAACGTCATCGTGGAGACCTCTGAAGCGATCGAACGGCTAGGCGTCCCGAAATATTACCACGGCAACGAGGCGCTGCACGGCGTCGTTCGTCCCGGTCGGTTTACCGTTTTTCCGCAGGCCATTGCCCTCGGCGCCATGTTTGACGATACGCTGCTGGAAAAAATCGCCGACGCGATCTCTACCGAAGCCCGCGCGAAGTATTTCCACGGCGAGAAAGAGGAAAACGGCGGTCGGCCCTACGACGGCCGTTATAACGGCCTTCTGGCGTTTTGGTCTCCCGACCTGAATTTGGCGAGGGACCCTCGCTGGGGACGTACGGCGGAAACCTATGGCGAGGACCCGTTCCTTGCAGGAAAAAACGGCGCGGCGTTCGTGCGCGGCCTGCAGGGAAACGACCCGCAATGGCTGAAGGCAATCGCCACGCCCAAGCATTTTACCGCCAATAATGAGGAGCACAACAGATTCACCTGTAACGCGGTGATGAGTGAAAAATCGCTGCGGGAATATCATCTGGAGCCCTTCCGCATGGCGGTACAGGAGGGCGGATGCGAAGCGGTCATGGCGGCGTATAACGCCGTCAACGGCGTTCCGTGCCATCAGGACCATCGCCTGCTGACCGATATTCTGCGGGACGAATGGGGATTTGACGGATACGTTGTGTCCGACTGCAGCGGCATCGGCCGTCTGTGGGACTGTCATAAGTCGCAGCCCACTCCCGAGGACGCCGGCGCTGCGGCGCTGAACGCCGGTGTGGATCTGGAATGCGGCGGCTATTGCGAATACGAACATTTATATAAAGAGTTCCTCGGGGAGGCCCTTGCCGAGGGAAAAATCACGGAGGAACGGCTGAACGAAGCTGTGCGCCGCGTGCTTTGCGCGCGTATCAAGGCCGGGCAGCTGGAACCGCCGGAAACGCTGCCGTGGTACAACGTTCCGTTTTCCGTCATAGGTTGTGACGCCCACGGACAGTTGGCTTATGAAGCGGCTGTAAAATCGGCGGTACTGTTGAAAAACAACGGGATATTGCCTCTGCCGCAGCAGGGGATCACCATTGCCGTTTGCGGTAACAATGCGGATATCGCCCAGTTCGGCGATTACAGCGGCGTACCCGTACATAAACCCGTTACTCCCTTGGAAGGCATCCGGGAGTATGAAAGAGTCAATGTTCGCTTTACGCTCTGGCGGTACACGGAAACGGGTTCCGATGGTAAGCCTGTTCCGCCCGCCTTTCTTTCCTGTCAGGGAAAACCGGGCGTGCGGGGCAGCTATTACGATAACGCATCCTTTGCAGGTCTGCCGAAAACGCGCGTGGATGAGGCCGTCGATTTTACGTGGGACGCGCAGGCGCCCGATCCGCTGATCTCCACGGTCGAGTATTCCGTTCTATGGAGAGGGGACATCGAAGCGCCATATACCGGCGAATACCGGTTTGACGTGAACTATTCCGGCTGCGCCAAATGCGCTGCGCCGACGCTGACGATCTCGCAGGAGCCCTATGCTTTCGGGACGCCCGTTCATCTGAACAGGGGAGAGAAGCTGCCGTTTTTGCTTCGATATATCAAAAATGCGGACGCGCCTTCCTGCCGTCTGCTCTGGCAGATCACGCCGGATAAAGCGGCGGACGACGTATTCGCCGCCGAAACAGCTGCCGCCGAAGGCGCGGACGCTGTGGTAGCGGTGGTCGGGCTCGGCATGCAGTATGAAAGGGAGGGCCGTGACAAGACCGATCTTTCCCTGCCGGAAGAGCAGTCGACGATGCTGAGAAAGTTATATGAGGTCAACCGGAATCTAATCGTGGTGATCGAAAACGGCAGCGCCGTATCGATCCCTTGGATCGACGAACATGCCGCGGCGGTCCTGGAGGCGTGGTACCCCGGCGAGCGCGGCGGTACCGCCATTGCCGATCTGCTGTTCGGGAAGGTTTCTCCCTCCGGCCGTCTGCCGCTGGGTTTTCCCGTCAGGACGGATGATCTTCCGCCTTTTGACGACTATGAAATGTCCCACGGCCGCACGTATATGTACCGTAAAGTAAAACCGCTGTATGAATTCGGATATGGGCTTTCTTATTCCAGTTTTTCCTATTCCGATCTGCGGTTGACGAAAGACGGCGTATCGGTCGTTGTGACCAATGTCGGCGGCATGGAAGCGGACGAGGTAACGCAGCTTTATATCGATTCCGCCGGTATGACGGATCAGCCCCGTTGGCGTCTGAAGGGGTTCCGGCGCATCCATCTGCAGCCCGGACAGTCGGAAACCGTTTCTTTCCCGTTGCATGACGAAAGCTTCTCACTCTTTGATGATAGGGGGAGCCGCCGTGTTTTCCCCGGAAGCTATACCGTTTCGGTCGATGGCCATCTGCCGGACGAAGCTTCCTTGCGCGTTATTGTGGATAAACAGTGTTGCTGATTTTGCAAATTATTATACACTTTTTATGGTTTTTATGGTTGCCAACATGTGATTTCTGTGATATGATTGAAATGGAATGATTCGGCAAATTCCGGAAAAAAACGTTCCGAAGGACTAAAGATCATTATGCTTCATAAAGAATTGAACCGCGCGGCCATGCGCGTCATGGTGCTGAAGGGAAAGCGCAGTCTTCAGCAGTTGGAAAAGGCGTCAAAGACGCCCATGGAAATCAATTACGCGCTGCTGAAAAAGATCCTGAAGGACAATCAGGATACCGAATACGGCAAAGCGCACGCTTTCAGCGAGATCAAAACCCTTGAGGATTTCCGCCGCAGCGTGCCCATTTCCGAATATGAGGATTTCGCGCCGTATATCGAACGGATGAAAAACGGCGAGGAAAACCTGCTGACTTCCTCCAAGGTGCTGGGGTATTCGCGTACCTCCGGCTCCTCCGGCGTTCCGAAGTATATCCCCGCCACCACCGCTTCGCTGAAGGCCTACGTCAAATACACGTGGACCCG
Source organism: Clostridia bacterium (assembly GCA_017428085.1). GTDB lineage: Bacteria > Bacillota > Clostridia > Oscillospirales > Acutalibacteraceae > RUG806. The sequence goes on from JAFRRP010000015.1 coordinate 13,663, forward strand.
TGCGCTGGCGCTCGGTGCGCTGGAACTGGAAAAGCAGGGAAAGCGCTATCATCCCGGCCGCGGCGTGTATCTGTCTCCCGCCACCAACGAACGTCTGCCCAACGGCATGCCCTGCAGCAACATCGCGGAGATCGGTGCGCTGGAATACGGCGTTTTCTATCCGTATATCCTCACCGTGCCCACCCGTAGGCTGTTTGATATGCACGACGGCGATTACATCTATAACATCTACCGCTTCGCGCTGATGGATGAGGACGCGACGTTCTTCTTTTCCGTATTTTTCAGCATCAACGTCAGCCAGATGGCCTACCTGAAGGAGAACTGGCGCGTGATCGTGGACGATATCGGGAAAGGTGTTATCAGCGACAGCATTCAGATGAAGCCGGAGCTTCGAAAAGAGCTTTCCGCGTTGATCAAGCCCATGCCCGAGCGCGCCGATTATCTTCGTAAGCAGTTTGAGCAGGGCTTTGACGAAACGCTGTTTAAGCGCCTGTGGCCGCATATGACCGTCATGTGCGGGATCGGCAACGCTTCCTTTAAGCCTGCGGCAGAGTATATCCGTTCGATGGCAAAGGGCATTCCTTTTGACTACAACATCTACGGCGCGTCCGAGGGACTGGTGGCCGCCTGCTATGAGCTGAACAATACCGATATGCAGCTTCTGACGGACAGCTGCTTCTATGAGTTCATTCCAAGCGAGGAGGACGGCGAGGGTAACCGCGACCGTCTTCTGACGCTGGACCAGTTGGAGGTTGGCAAAAAATACGAGATTCTCATCACCACTCAGGCGGGGCTTTACCGGTACCACCTGAAGGACGTGATCGAGGTGATGGGCTTCCGCAACAAGTGCCCGCTGATCTCTTTCGTTTACCGCAAGGGGCAGCTGTTCAATATCTCCGGCGAAAAATTCAGCGAGGAGGACGCCCGTAATACCGTTGAAATGCTGGAAAAGGCGCACAACATCAAGGTGGATCACTGGTTGTTCTATCATGATACCAGCGTGGTGCCCAACCGCTATTCTCTGGTAGTGGAATCCGACGCCGATATCGATTGGGACGCCTGCATCGACGAGATCGAAGAATACATCGGGATATGCAACAAACGCTATCCCAGTCAGCGCGCCAAATCCTATATCAGCCGGCTGATCGTGGAGAAGCAGATCCCCGGTACCCACGACGCGTGGGCGGCCCGCTGCATCGAGTTGGGGGCGTCCGCCGCGCAGGTCAAACCCGTCCATTCTCTGGATAATGAGGCGAAAAAGGAGTTCTTCCTTTCCCGCATTGAGAAATAGTTCAATATCAGCAATTCAAACGCCATACCATACTTTCGGAGGTATCAAAATGAAAAAGAACATCAAACGTACACTTTCGATCATCCTGTCCCTGCTGATGGTTCTGTCCTGCTGCGCGGCGGCGTTTGCCGCCACCAAGGAGACAGTATATCAGTACGGTAAAGAGGGCGGCTATCTTGCCATCGGCGATTCCATTTCCCGCGGCTGCGGTGCGGATGGCTTCTATATCGGCCCGGACGGCGAATATCAGCCGGAGGGCGAAGGCCAGTACGGCGATTACAGCATCCGTAACGTGGAGGGCTGTGTACCTTATCAGATTGCGCAGGCCGTCGGCTGCACCGCACCTTATGATATGGCGGCTGCCGAGGACGACGACTCCACCTACTGGCCCTTTGCATTCCCCGGCATGACTACCGCCGTTACGCTGGACCTGCTGGGCATTGACGACGGCTTTACTGATGACAAACTGAAATACTCCTATTATAAGGATATGCTGGAGTACTTCGGCTACGAGGGTTCCTTCGTCGGCGCCAAGGGCGAGACTTATGATCCCGCTACGTGCGGCAAGTGCGGCAATATCATCGACTTTATCAAAAGGGCCGATCTGATCACCGTACAGCTCGGCATGTGCGATATTTTCTATCGCGCCTACCGTATCATCAGCAACGGCGGTATGTTGGCCGACGGTTTGAAGTTCGATACCAGCAGCGTCGACGCCATCAAGGATCTGGTGGAGACCGCCGTCACCGAATTGTGGAACGGCTACGACTACTGGAAAAACCATTACCCGATGCTGATCGAAAGGATCATTGAGCTTAATCCCGATGCCACGATCGTCATGGTCGGCGCGTTCAATCTGATCAACCAGCTTACCATTACGGACGACCTGATCGCACCCCTGGGCTCCGCCATCACCGCCATCACAGGCGCCATGAACATTCATTTCCGTGATTGGGCCAAAAAATACAATATCAGGTTTGCGGATATCAGCAACACGGAAACGCAGGCCACCGAAAACGACTGGGCGCTGCTTGGCGATTTTAAGGATCATTCCTTTACCGGCACGCATCCCACGCAAAAGGGCTATGATTATATCGTTCGTCAGATCCTTGCCGAGCTGCCGCCGGAAGACGACAGCCGTGAGATCAAGGTCGATCTCGGCCGCTTTGATAAGGTGGATTATGTGCTGGTCAACGGCATCAAGGTCAGCAACTACACGTTGGACGGCTTTATGCTCACCATCCCGTATTCCGCGCCAGGCGCCACCAATCTGACCATCGGCGTGAAGAATGACGACGGTACAGTTTCCGTTCAGACGTATACGTTGACTTACACGATCGGCGAAGGCTACACCGCTTATCGTATGTACGGCAATAATGACATAGAGGGAACCGTCAAAAAGCCCTTCCAGACGATCATCAAGCTGCTGAAGGATCTGTTTCAGAAGATCATTGACGGCATCAAAAATCTGTTTAATAAAGGATAATACGAATATTATTAAAAGGCCCGGGGTTCATCGCCCCGGGTTTTTTGATTGTTTGATGCTTCCGCCGCTTTTTTACGTCGTCAGAGTGAGGGATTCTTTGTCATGACGATCGTTGTGATGCTTTTCGGCAGGATCTCCGTTTTTCTCAGAAGAGAACCGGAGGCGACCATTTCACAATCGTGATCCGCAGAGGTCACGAAAATCGTTTTTGTTGAGTAGATCCCCTTCAGATAGACGGTCTGTGCATCGTCGGTGTCGTTGATGACGATAAGATAGTCCGCTGCGTCGTCCGAATAGGCCAGCGTTTTCAGCGTCGTTTTTTCCAGATGGGAATCCAGTACGCCGATGCGAACGGCCCCCAAGGGGATCATGGAAAACTGCTTCATCGTGAAATAACGTTTATAAAAGATCAGATCGCCGTCCTGATAGTCCAGCATACCGTCGCCGTTGACCGCAGTCCAGCTTTGCCAGGAGACCGCGTTCATCATCGTCAGATCCTCCCACATGACGTTGGCCATGCGCAGGCCGCTTTCAATTGTTGTGGAATCGATGGTAAGCGGCAGCTCGCACCATTCGCTCATCTCGAATTTCAGACCGGGATACTCGTTTGCGAAGCGTTCGCCGGTCGCCCGTTTTTCATTCACGTTTCCGTCCAGCCAGTAGGAATGACCGGAATAGGTGTCGCAGTATGCACGCAGGATCTCGCTTCCGTAAAACTTTTCCTCGTATTCCTTGCTGTCAACGCCCATCTGGCCGCTTTCCGGACCGAGAAGCTTGAACGCTTCGTTCCGGCGTTGCATTTCAACGGCAAAGCACTCCAGCAGCGCTGTCGCTTCGTCGGGCGAATAGTGACAGCCCTCCTGCGAGACCCAGCCTGTGCCCCAGTTCCACTGCGGTTCGTTGATGGGGGAGATCGCGTAAACGGGATATCCCTCTTTCAGAAAATGCTCCGCTACGGCCAACAGATAGTCCACAAACGCACCGTAGTTTTCTTGCGGCAGATTACAGCGTCCTTCTTCCGAGCTGCCGGAACCAAGCCCGTTTTCCGTCAGCGAAAAGTGAGGGCTGTTACAGAACAGTATGATTTTGGAGGCGCCGTATTTGACGGCAAGATCCATCATTCGGACTGCGTTGGCATCTCGTGAAAAGTCGAATTCATATTCACCGGTCGTTTCATTCTTTACCCAAAAACTTTCCGTCTTACGGGATTCCATCGCGATGATCGACGCGGGATTTTCCTTTTCGCCTGCTCCCACGTTATACCGGTAGATATCAAGACCGAGACCGTTTTCCTTGCTGTAAAGCAGCTCGGCGATCTTTTCGGCTTCTGCTTCGTCATTCACGTTCTGCGCCCACCAGGCGGCGGAGGTGCCGAATCCCTCGTTTGTCTGGTAGGTTTCCGCTTTGTTTACCTGCAGCGTATGTACCGGCATCGTTCCGAACCATCCTGTTATCGTCAGCATCAGGGACATCCACAGTGAAATGATTTTAACGCATATCGTCATGGGCGGTCTCCTTTTTATCATGATGTATTAAAATTATAAAGTATAATCGCCTGTTTTTCAATCCCTTTTAAAAATAATTGACACCGTATCGGCTGATATGTTATATTTTGATTATGAAATATGACGGAGGATCGTTATGAAATACGCCGTTGTTGTTTATTTGCGCAGGATCATTGCGCTGCTGACATCCTTTTTCCTGATGCTTTGCCCGGTAAAGGAAAATGAGGAAAAACCGGAAACTGCCCGTCCGGCCAATTCCGTTTCCGCTTACGACGCTGCGGAGGCGGATTATCTGCTGACAGCAGACGCATCCAAAGAGGTGCATGAAATCAGCGATCTGTTGTTCGGCGCGTTTTTTGAGGATATCAATTTCGCCGGTGACGGCGGGTTGTACGCGGAGATGGTCGCCAACCGTTCCTTTGAGTTTACGGAACTGGCGGCGGGAGACGGATTGTTCGGTTATTCCGCCGTTAACGGAGCCGTTCTTTCTCTGACAAAGGATGCCGACCAAGCACTGAACGGGAATAATCCTACCTTTGTTACGGTTACCAATCCTGCGGAAGGACCTGCCGGTATCGCCAACCGCGGCTTTATGGAAGGGATGGCGATCAAAAAGGGAGAGAGCTACCGTTTTTCCGTCTATGCGAAATCGGACGACTATGCCGGCCCTTTGACGGTTCGTTTGACGGCAGACGGCGACGTTGCAGCGTCGTCAACCATTCCATCTGTGACGGAACAATGGCAGAAGTATATCGTAACGCTTGCTTGCGGGAGAACCGCGACAGATAACGTTGCCATTCAGGTTTTGATCGGACAAGGCAGCGTGGATCTGGATATGGTCTCTCTGTTCCCCGTCCATACGTTCAACGAACGGGAAAACGGTCTTCGCAAAGATATGGTGGAAGCGTTGGCCGCCATGCAGCCCAAGTTCCTGCGCTTCCCGGGCGGCTGTGTGATCGAGGGAGAGAGCGATGAGACAGCCTATCACTGGAAGGATTCCATCGGTGTGGACGCTGACGGCGAACCGCTGTTGTTCAACGGCGCTTACGGCGACGTGGCGGTAAGGAAACAGGGGATCGACCTGTGGACAGATCTCGGCGCTTCGGAAGATCCCTATCCTTCCTTTATGAGTTACGGATTGGGTTTTTATGAGTTCTTTCAGCTGTGCGAGGATATCGGCGCGGCGCCTGTGCCTGTGCTGACAGCGGGGCTTTATTGTCAGATGCGCGGCAGGCCTGCCGTGGATATGGACAGCGATGAATTCCGCCGGGACGTGCAGGATATGCTTGACCTGATCGAATTCGCCAACGGTGATACATCCACCAAATGGGGCGCCGTCCGCGCGAGTATGGGCCACCCGGCCCCCTTCGGGCTGACCATGGTCGCGGTCGGCAATGAAAATGAGGGGCCGGTCTATTATGAAAGATATACCGCCTTTCTGGATGCGCTGCATGAGGCGCAGGCTGCTCATCCGGAGATCTACGGCGGCGTTGAGATGATCTATTCCTCCGGCGCCAGCGACGGCCTCGGCGGAGGCATGTATCTGCCATCCTATCAATATGCGAAGGATCGGCTGAACGGATCGGAAGACGTCTCCTCCTTTGCCGCTGCAACGGACCATCACTATTACCAGTCTCCGGAATGGCTTCTGCAAAACGCCGATTATTATGATGAAGAAAATTACAGCCGTACCGTCTCCCATATGACGGATACGGTCTACGGCGGCGCGATCCCTGTTTTCCTCGGAGAATACGCAGGGCGTTCCAATACGCTGTATGCGGCTTTGGCGGAAGCAGCTTATATGACGGGACTGGAACGCAACGGCGATATCGTGAAGATGGCTTCTTACGCACCGCTGTTTTCCAGCCTTACCGCCCGTCATTGGGCGCCCAACCTGATCTGGTTCAATAATGAAAAGGTGGAACCGTCCGTCAACTATGAGGTACAGAAGCTGTTTTCGACCAATACCGGCTGCGTACTGCTCAAGAGCACCTTGTCCGGCGCGGACGTGCCGCAGGAGACGCTTTCCGGCCGTGTCGGCGTGGGTGCGTGGTACACGGAAGCGGAATTCGATAATTTGCTGGTGGTGAACGCCTCTACCGGAAAAACGATTCTGAAAGACAGTTTTACCGTTTCGGATTTTCGATGGAACTGGGAAAATCCCAATGAGGGCAATTTCAAGATCGCAGATGGCGTTCTTCGCCATGAAGGAACGGAAATGAACTATTCCGATATCGGCGACGTGGCGTACTACGGGACCGACAATGATATGACGAACTATGTCTATACCATTGACGCCAAAAAGACGGCAGGAGAGGAAGGCTTCCTGCTCCCATTGGCCGTCCATGATAAGGACAACTGTTATTTTTGGAATCTGGGCGGCTGGGGCAATACGGTCTCCTGCCTGCAGAAGATGGAAAACGGCGTAAAAACGGGACAGATCCTGAAGACTGTTTCCGAGTTTGTCGTGGAGACCGGCAGGACGTATCATCTGAAAATCGTCGTCAGCGGCACCAAGATAAAATGCTTCGTTGACGGTGAGCAGCTGATCGATTACGATACCTCGCATCCCGACGAGGCGGAGGCCTATCAGGTGGTCTCGAAAACCGCGGAAGGCGATATCATCGTCAAGCTGGTCAACGTGACGGAACAGAAAAAAACGTTTGCCGTAAAAATGAAAGGCGTAGACATGGCTGAAAGCACGGTCGTCTATTCCGCATTGACAGGGGGCAGCATGAATGCAGAAAAAGGCGAAATGTCGACGGGAGAGCTGAAAATCGACGGCTCCTTGTTCAACCTGACAGTTGCTCCGCGCAGTGTGACCGTGATCCGGATCAAGCAGTAAATCTTTCAATGCAACATGGAAAAACCTCCCGTCAGAGCATTCGCTCTGCGGGAGGTCGTCATTTATCGGGAAAATCGTCAGATGATCCGAAGGGCTTTCACGCCATCGATCTGCTTCAGCGCCTCTACGGTCTCATCAGTGACGATGCTGTCCGTATCGAACACGCTGTAGCCAACGTTTTTACGGACGGCGGAGGCCGTAGCGTTGACGGAGATACCGGCGGCGGTCAGCGCGTTATTCAGCGCGTCGGAACGGTCGTCGTCGGTGACCGCCGTGATGCGTACCTTGCCCTGACGGTCCAACGAAAGGGCGGGGAAGTTGACGGAGTTTTTGACGTTTCCGTTCAGCAGATAATCGGAGAGCTGGCACACAGCCATGACCGCGCAGTTTTCCTCCGCCTCCGGCGTAGAGGCGCCGAGATGCGGGATCGCGATCACGCCTTCTGCGCCGAGCTGGTCGTCGGTGGGGAAGTCCGTCGCGTAGGCGGCGCATTTGCCGCTTTCCAGCGCAGCGATGATATCCTTATTGTCCACCAGCTCGCCGCGGGCAAAGTTCAGTATGCGGATGCCGTCTTTTGCTTTTGCCAGATTATCTCCGCCCACAACGCCGCGGGTGGCGTCGTTCAGCGGCGCGTGCAGCGTGATGTAATCGGACTTTTCAAAAATATCGTCGGTGTTGGCGGTCAGTTCAATGCCCTCCGAAAGAGACGCTTTTGCAGCGTCCGTAAGGAACGGATCGTAACCGATCACCTCCATGCCGAGCGCTTTGGCGGCGTTGGCGACTTTAATGCCGATAGCGCCGAGCCCGAACACGCCCAGCGTCTTACCGAGTATCTCAGGGCCGGCGAAATTGCTTTTCCCTTTTTCCACGGCTTTGCCGACGTTTTCGCCTTCCCCCTTCAGCGTTTTGCACCATTCCGCGCCTGCAACGATCTTGCGTGAAGCAAGAAACAGCGCGCAAATGACAAGCTCTTTAACGGCGTTTGCGTTGGCGCCCGGGGTGTTGAATACGCAGATGCCGTTTTCGGTGCAGCGGTCGATGGGGATGTTGTTGACGCCGGCGCCGGCGCGCGCAATGGCGAGCAGATTGTCGGCAAACGTCATTTCGTGCATGACGGCGGATCGGACGATCACGGCGTCGGGATTATCCAGACTGTCGGAGCAAGTAAAACGTTCTGCGTCAAAATGGGACAGGCCGCTTTTGCTGATCTTGTTCAGCGTCAGAATGTTATACATATCATCTTACCTCGCGATCAGGAATTGTTCTTTTCAAATTCCTTCATAAAAGCCACCAGTTTTTCCACGCCTTCCAGCGGCATGGCATTATATACGGAGGCTCTCATACCGCCGGTGGTACGGTGTCCCTTGAGGTTGATGAAGCCGGCTTCCGTGGCCTCCTTGACGAATTTGGCGTCCAGCTCCTTGTCGCCGGTAACGAAGGGGATATTCATCAAAGAACGGTCTTCGGGATTGATGACGCTCTTGAACATTTTGGATTCCTCAAAGAAGTCGTAAAGCAGGTTGGCCTTTTTGACGTTGTTGGCCTTGATCGCTTCCAGTCCGCCTTTTTCTTTGATCCATTCCAGCACCAGCTTACACATATAGATGGTCCAGCAGGGCGGTGTATTGTAGAGGGAGTCGTTATCCGCCTGGATCTTGTAATTGAGCATGGTGGGGGTGCAGGCCATCTCGTTGCCCAGCATATCCTCGCGGATGATGCATACCACAAGGCCGGCGGGGGCGATGTTCTTCTGCGCGCCGCCGTAGACCATGGCGAATTTCGTCACGTCCAGCGGTTCGGACAGGAAGCAGGAGGAGATATCGGCGATCAGCGGTACGTCGCCCGTATCCGGGATATAGGGGAACTTTGTGCCGTAGATCGTGTTGTTCATGCAGATATAGACGTAATCCGCCTCGGGGTCGATATCTTCTCTGGTCACCTTGGGGATATAGGAATAAATCTTATCCTCGGAGGAGGCGACAGCTCTTGCGTTGCCGTATTTTTTCGCTTCCTGATACGCTTTTTTTGCCCAGTTGCCGGTGATGATGTAATCCGCCTTGTTGTTCTTGTTCATGAAGTTCAGCGGGATCGCGGCAAAATGGGTGGAAGCGCCGCCCTGCAGGAACAGCACCTTGTAGTTGTCCGGAATATTCATGATCTCACGGAACAGCTGCTCCGCCTCTTTGATGATGTCGTCGAACCATTTGGAACGGTGGGACATCTCCATGACGGACTGGCCGCTGCCGTGGTAGTCAAGAAGCTCTTCCTGTGCTTTTTTCAGCGCCTCCAGCGGAAGCATCGAGGGACCTGCGGAAAAATTGTAAACTCTGCTCATTGTGTGTTTCTCCAATATGTTAAAAATTGATTACTGAATCATAAGGCCGCTTCGGCTTATTCCTCGTCGTGGTCTGCCCAATCCTTGGCGCGTTCCACGGCGCGCTTCCAGCCGTCGTAGAGCTTGTCGCGCTGTTCTCTGGGCATTTCGGGTTCAAAGACTCTTGCGACTTCGCGGATATTCTCGATCTCATCCCTTGTGGTCCAGAAACCGACGGCAAGACCGGCCAGATACGCCGCGCCGAGGGCGGTGGTCTCCACGCACTTCGGGCGGTTGACCTTGGTCTGGATCATATCCGCCTGGATCTGCATCATGATGTTGCTGACGCTGGCGCCGCCGTCGACGCGAAGCTCGGGCAGCTCGATGCCGGAATCGGTCTTCATGGCTTCCAGCAGGTCGGTCATCTGATAGGTGATAGCCTCCAGTACGGCGCGGCAGATGTGGCGCTTGTTGGTGCCTCTCGTCATGCCGACGATGCAGCCGCGGGCGTACATATCCCAGTAGGGAGCGCCGAGACCTGTGAACGCGGGTACCAGATAGATGCCGTTGGAATCCGGGACCTCTTCCGCCAGCTTATCGCACTCCGGGGCGCTCTGAATAAGTTCGACTTCGTCGCGCAGCCAGCGGATCACGGAACCGGCGTTGAACGCGGAGCCCTCGATGCTGTAAAAGACCTCGTCGCCGATGCCCCATGCGATGCCGGTGACCAGATTGTTTTTGGACTGGACGCGCTGCTTGCCGGTGTTCATCAGCAGGAAGCAGCCGGTACCATAGGTATTCTTTGCCTGTCCGGGCTTGAAGCACGCCTGGCCGAACAGGGCGGCGGGCTGGTCGCCGATGGCGGCGCAGATGGGAATGCCCGCCAGCGCTTCGATACCGGGGATGCCCTGCGCCACCGCGCCGTAGACCTCGCTGGAGGGTGCCACGCGGGGAAGAATGTTCATGGGGATATCCAGTTTTTCGCAAAGGTATTTGTCCCAGCAAAGCTTATCCACGTCGAACAGCATGGTACGGGACGCGTTGGAATAGTCTGTCACGTGGACGCGTCCGTTGGTCAGGTTCCAGATCAGCCAGGTGTCGATGGTGCCGAACAGCAGATTGCCTTCCGCCGCCAGCTCTCTGGCGCCTTCCACGTTGTCAAGGATCCATTTGATCTTTGTGGCGGAAAAGTAGGCGTCAATGATAAGACCGGTGTGATCTTTGATATAATCGCCCAGGCCTTCCGCTTTCAGTTCCTCGCACATGGATGCGGTACGGCGGCACTGCCACACGATGGCGTTATAAATGGGCTTACCGGTCCGCTTGTCCCAAAGAACCGTGGTTTCACGCTGGTTGGTGATGCCGATGGCGGCGATATCCCTTGCTTCGATGGCGCCGTCGATCAGCGCTTCCGCTACCGCGCGGAGCTGGCTTTTCAGAATCTCTTCCGGATCGTGTTCCACCCATCCGGCCTTCGGATAAATCTGCGGATACTCGAACTGCGCTTTGGAAACGATCGCTCCCTGCTTATTGAATACGATCGCCCGGGAGCTGGTAGTGCCCTGGTCTAAAGAGAGAACGTACTTCAGCATTGCTTTTCCTTCCTTTCAAAACAACAATCTATTTTTATATAATAGGATAAAGATAGTAATAAGTCAAGAAAAAAAAAGATTTTCTCTTTGTTTCGCCGAAAAAATCAAAGCGTGGAGAGCATCTGCGCAAACAGGGCGTTGGCCCACGCGAACCAGCTTCGGGTGAAATCGGCGGGATCGTCTTTGTTGAAAGCTTCATGCATAAAGAATTTGTCGGCGTGCGTTTCCGAAAGCATTTTTAAACAGGCTGTTTTTTCTTCATCGTCGGTCGTCGTCAGGATCTGCATGATCAGGGAGATATGCCAGATCATATCCTGCCCCGTATGGGGACTGCCGACGCCCTTTGCGGCTTTCCCTTCAAAATAGAAAGGATTATTGTCGGAAAGGATGAATTTTCTGGTGTTCAGGTAAAGCGGATCGTCTTTTTCACAGTAACCGATATAGGGAATGGAAAGCAGGCTGGGGGAGTTGGCGTCATCCATCAGCAGATAATTTCCAAGCCCGTCCGTTTCATATGCGTACATTTTCCCGATACCGGGCTGATCCACGACGCCGTATGTTTCGATACCTTCTTTGATCTGTTTCGCCAGTGTTTCGCAGCGCAGGGCGTTTTCATCGTCATTGTAACCTGCGCGGAGCAGTTCGGCGGCTTTTCGCATGGCGCAGACCGCCATCATATTGGCGGGGATCAGATAATTGTACTTGCATCGGTCGTCGGAGGGACGAAAGCCCGACCATGTCATGCCGGTATAGCCCGTCGGGTTCCCTTTGCCGTTGTTGGGCATGGTATCGGTCTCTCGGCAATTCTTACGGATGAAGTAGTATTCCGACTGTTCGGTATGACGTTGTTCCGTTATAAATACGCGCAGTACCGTCAAAAGCATCCGGCGGAAATCATCGGTGAAAATGGAGGCGTCTTTCGTCACGTCATAATAATCATACGCCAGATAAACGGAGGCGCAAAGGGAATCCACTTCGTATTTCCGTTCCCAGATATAGGGCGAAGAAAAATCCGTATCGTCCCGATGTGAACGCTCATTCGCGATCTCGTTGAACGCGTTGGAATAGGGGTCGAGGGTGACGTAAAACACATGACGGCGGATCACGCCTTTCATGATCTCACAAAGCTCGACGCTGTCTTTACATAGGGGCATATAAGGCCTCAGCTGCGCGGCGGAATCCCGCAGCCACAGGGCGGGAATGTCGCCGGTGATGACGAAATAATCGCCGTTATCGCATGGCTTGACGGTGGTTTCCATGGTGTTTAGGTAGCATTGTTTTGCAAGGGGAGCCAACGCAGGGTATGTTTGTCTTGTTTTGTCTTCCAGCCGTTGCGCATAATCCAGAAGTGCTTGCGGAATATTCATGTCGTATCCTTTCAAAAAAGCCCGGAAAGCTCCGGGCGTTGATTTGTTGTTCTTTCGATTTATTTCTTGTTTTTGCTGAGATATTTCCAGCAGAAGGCAGCCAGCGCTGCGCCGATCAAAGGAGCGACGATGAACACCCACACGTTTTTCAAAGCGTCGCCGCCGGCGAACAAGGCGGGGCCGAAGCTGCGGGCGGGGTTGACGGAAGTCCCCGTAAAACCGATGCCGAGAATGTGGACCAGCGTAAGCGTCAGTCCGATCACGATACCGGCCACCTGATCGTTTTTCACTTTGGAAGTCACGCCGAGGATCGCCATCAGAAATACGAAAGTGAGAATGACTTCGATCAGAATGGATTTGAAAATGTCGCCGTTATACAATCCGTTGGAACCGTAGTTGCTTGCTTTCGGGAAGAAAATCGACAAGCACGCCGCGCCGACGATGCCGCCGATAAACTGCGACGCCCAGTAACTGATGGAATCCTTCAGCGAGATCTTATTGGCGATAAACAGCCCGAGGGTAACCGCCGGATTGATGTGACAGCCGGAAATATTTCCGATGCTGTACGCCATGGCGACGATCACAAGTCCGAAAGCTAATGCGGTTAAAATATAACCGCAGCCGTTAACGGAATCGCATCCAACCACGCAGGCGGTGCCGCATCCGAAAAATACCAGTACGGCGGTGCCGATCAATTCCGCGATACAAGCTCTCAAATTGATTTTTTTCATATAAACAACTCCTTTCAACTTTATTATAATTGGTATGATTTTCTATTGCAAGTATAAAATTTAAAATAATTTTTTATTTTCATTGAAAACGATGATTTCTTATGATATTATTAAAAAAAATAGGAGAAAAATCAGTTATCTTTTTGAATGATTATGGTGTATTCTTATGAATAAAATCGCAGTTGTCGCAAATGACGTCGCCATGCCCGGTGAAAAGGGACTGGGCCGGTTGTATTATTTGTGTGACCTTCTCAGCAAAAACGGTTTTGAAACCGAACTGATCACCGCAGATTTCCAGCATTGGGAAAAGCGATACCGCAGCGCTGAGCATATCCGTCATGTTCAAAATGAAGCTTTGTTCAAGATCACATTCCTGCACGAGCTGTCTTATAAGAAAAATATCGAACCGAAGCGTATTATCAGTTATCGCGTTCTTGCCAAAAACGCAAAACGGTATCTGTCCGAAAACCGATATGATCTGATCTATGCCCTCATTCCCGATAATCACCTTGCCTGTGTGGCCGGGGCTTACGCCAAACAGACGGGCGTCCCGTTTGTGATCGACGTGGAGGACCTTTGGCCGGAGGCCATGCGTATGGTCTTCGACGTGCCTGTGGCAAGCGACCTTTTGTTTTCATACTTTACGGTCAATGCAAAAAAAGCGTATTCTTTTGCAGACGCCGTCGTCGGATCCTCCGACGAATACCGTGACGAACCGCTGAAGTACGGCGTTGCCGTTCCCCAGGGCAAAACGGTTTACGTCGGCAACGATCTGTCGAGCTTTGACCGTTCCGTTGCGGAGATGAAAGACGCCGTGAAAAAGCCGGAAGGTGAATTCTGGGTCACGTACGCAGGAACCATCGGCGCAAGTTATGATCTCGGCACGCTTGTCAGAGCCGCCGATTTGCTCGCAAAACGCGGACTGAACGATATCAGGATCCTGATTTTGGGAGACGGGCCGCAGCGCGCCGAATTGGAGGAAGCGGCAAAAAAGACGGCTGCAGATATTCGTTTTACCGGTTTTTTGCCTTTTGCCGAGATGGCCGCTTACCTCTATCATTCCGACGTTACGGTCAATTCGTTGGTGGAGAAAGCGCCGCAGAGCATCGTCTCCAAGATAGGCGATTATCTGGCCGCCGGGGTCCCAATGATCAATACAGGGCTCAATAATGAGTTCTGCAAAAAAGTGGAAGCCGACGGTTTCGGCGTCAATATTGTTCCCGGCAATGCGGAGCTGCTGGCGGACTGTATCGTTGATCTGTTCCATTCTCCGGAGAAGCGGAAAGCTATTGGGAAAAAAGCGCGAATGATCGCGGAAGCGCAGTTCGACAGAGGAAAAACGTATCAAGGGATCATTGAATTGATCCAATCACTTTTGTGAGGAATAATATAACATTATGAGATATGACTATCTGATCGTGGGATCGGGCCTGTTCGGCGGGACTTTCGCCAGAAAAGCGCTGGACGCGGGCAAAACCTGTCTTGTATTGGAAAAGCGTTCTCATATCGGCGGCAACGTTTATTGCAATACCGTACAGGATATCCCGATCCATCAATACGGCGCGCATATTTTCCATACCAGCGATCCGAAGATATGGGATTTCATTGGAAATTACTGCGAGATCAACGATTTTATCAATTCTCCGATCGCCGTTTATCACGGAGAGCAGTATAACCTTCCTTTCAATATGCATACGTTCCACCAGATGTGGGGTATCAAAACCGCGCGTGAGGCGCAGGAGATCATTGATCGGCAGCGTAGGCAGATCAGGGGCGTTCCCAAAAATCTGGAAGAACAGGCCATCAGTCTTGTCGGTACGGATATCTATGAAAAGCTTGTGAAGCATTATACGGAAAAGCAGTGGGGCAGACCTTGCTCTGAATTGCCGGCGTTCATCATCCGTAGGCTCCCTGTCCGTTTTACCTATAACAACAATTATTTCAATGACACTTATCAGGGGATTCCGAAAGGCGGCTACAATAATCTGATCAAGAATCTCTTTTCCGGCGCGGAGATCCGATTGAACGTCGATTATAATTATCGTCGTGACGAATACCGTTTTCTTGCGGATCGTGTCGTCTATACCGGTACCATCGATTCTTATTTTGATTATCGTTTCGGTAAGCTGGAATACAGGAGCTTACGGTTTGAAACCGAGCTGCTTCCGGTCAAAAGCTACCAGGGAAATGCCGTCGTGAATTATACCGACGGGGATACTCCTTTCACGCGTATCATCGAGCATAAGTTCTTCGAAAAAACAGATCTGCCCTATACGATCATCTCCCGCGAATATCCCATCGCGCCTTCTGACGTGAACGAGCCGTTCTATCCCGTCAACGACGAAAAGAATTCCGCCTTGTATGAGAGATATAAAGAGCTGACCGCCTTTGAGAAGGGCGTATATTTCGGAGGACGTCTGGCGGAATACAGTTATTATGACATGGATAAAACCGTCGCTTCTTCTCTTGCTTTGGCGGAACAAATTTTATAAAAAAATCTTTACAAGTTATATTTTCGATGATATAATTTAAGAATAATCTTATTAAACAAGCATCATGAAAGGATACGCTTCTGCGTGACAGGAACGCGATAAACCATGAGAAAACAGTTGGAAAAAGTGTACGATCCGAAAAACGTGGAGGATCGGATCTATAAAACCTGGCAGGAAGGCAAATACTTCCACGCGAAAAGGGAGGCGAACAAGCCTACCTATACCATCGTGATCCCTCCGCCCAATATCACCGGTCAGCTCCATATGGGCCACGCCCTTGACAATACGCTGCAGGATATCCTGATCCGTTACAAACGGATGTCCGGCTTTGATACGCTTTGGCTTCCCGGCACCGATCATGCGTCCATTGCCACCGAAGCCAAGATCGTGGAAGCCATGCGCAAAGAGGGGCTGACGAAAGAGGCCATCGGAAGAGAGGCTTTCCTTGTCCGTGCCTGGGACTGGAAAAAACAGTACGGCGGCCGGATCATCGAGCAGCTCAAAAAAATGGGGTCCTCCTGCGACTGGGACAGAGAACGGTTTACGTTGGACGAGGGCTGCAGCAAGGCGGTACGCGAGGTTTTTGTCCGTCTGTACGAACAGGATCTGATCTACCGCGGCAACCGCATGGTCAACTGGTGTCCCCACTGCAACACCTCCATCTCCGATGCGGAAGTGGAATACGAGGAAAAGGATTCCAACTTCTGGCACCTTTATTATACCGTCAAAGAGACCGGTGAAAAGCTGGAGCTTGCCACGACCCGCCCGGAAACCATGCTGGGCGATACTGCCGTCGCCATCAACAGCGAGGATGAACGATACAAGCACCTGCACGGGTGTCACGTGATCCTTCCGCTGCTCAATAAAGAGATCCCCATCGTGTGCGACGAGCATGCCGATATGACAAAGGGCACCGGCGTCGTCAAGATCACTCCCGCGCACGATCCCAATGACTTTGAAGTCGGCAGACGCCATGATCTTCCCATCGTGCGTACCTTTACTTACGACGGCCATCTGACCGGTAAAAAGGATAAAGAAGAGGCGGACGAGCTTTTCCGCAGCGGCAAAGCAGCGCAGGGAGAACCGGAAGTGCTGGATTGCGGTAAATACGCCGGCATGGATACCATGACCGCCCGTAAGGCGATCCTCGCCGATCTGGAGGCCGGTGGCTATATCAAATGCATCGAACCGCTGAAGCACGACGTAGGAACCTGTTACCGGTGCCATACCAGTATCGAGCCCATGGTCTCCAAACAGTGGTTCGTCCGTATGGAGCCGCTGGCAGGCCCCGCCATGGAGACGGTGGAAAAGGGCGATATCCGTTTCGTGCCCGAACGCTTCACGAAAAACTATATGAACTGGATGCGCGGCACCCGTGACTGGTGCATTTCCCGTCAGCTTTGGTGGGGCCACCGTATCCCCGCGTGGTACTGCGCCGACTGCGGCGCCATGCACGTATTGAAGGAAGACCCCGCCGTTTGTCCTTCCTGCGGCAGCGCAAATATCGAACAGGATCCCGATACGCTCGATACCTGGTTCTCCTCCGCTTTGTGGCCGTTTTCCACACTTGGATGGCCGGAGGAAACGGAGGATCTGGCGCATTACTATCCCACCAACACGCTTGTCACCGGGTACGATATCATCGGCTTCTGGGTGAGCCGTATGATCTTCTCCGGTCTGGCCTATACCGGCAAAGCGCCCTTCGATACGGTGCTGATCCACGGTCTTGTTCGCGACGCGTTGGGCAGAAAGATGTCGAAATCTCTTGGCAACGGGATCGATCCGCTTGATATTATCGACAAGTTCGGCGCGGATGCGCTTCGCTTTACGCTTGCCACGGGCAACAGCCCCGGCAACGATATGCGTTTTTCGGATGAAAAGGTGGAAGCGTCGCGGAACTTCGCCAATAAATTGTGGAACGCCGCCCGGTTTGTCTTGATAAATTTGGAGGATGACGAGCCCGATCCCTATATCCCCGCCGATCTTGCGCTGGAGGATAAGTGGATCATCAATAAGTATAACGTGCTGGTGAAAGAGGTCACGGAAAATCTTGACAGGTTCGAGCTTGGCATCGCCGTACAGAAGCTGTATGATTTTATCTGGGATGTTTTGTGCGACTGGTACATCGAGCTTTGTAAGATCCGTCTGAATTCTGATGACCCTGCTCTGAAAAATACCGCGAAGGCAGTTCTCGTCTACGTAATGAGCAATACCCTTAAGCTGCTTCATCCGTTTATGCCTTTCATTACCGAGGAGATCTGGCAGACGCTTCCTCACGACGGCGACTCCATCATGATTTCCGCGTGGCCTGTTTATCAGGAGGCGCTTTCGTTCCCGGAGGAGGGCGACGCGATGGAATCGATCATGACCGTTATCAAGGCGATCCGGAACCGCCGCGCGGAAATGAACGTTCCCCCCTCAAGAAAAGCGCATCTTTATATCGCGGCTAAAAAAAGGGAGATCTTTGCGGACGCCGAAAAGTATATGATTCGGCTTGCCTGTGCTTCCGGTCTTGACGTCTGCGATTCCGACGCCGGATTTGACACGAACGGCTGCGTCAGCGTCGTGACAGAGACCGCTACCGTTTATATGCCCATGGCGGAGCTGGTCGATCTGGAAGCGGAACGCAAGCGCCTTCAGAAGGAGCTGGAAAACGTTGAAAAACAACTGGCGCAGATCGAGAATAAGCTTTCCAACCAGGGGTTCCTGGCCAAAGCGCCCTCCAACGTGATCGAGGACCAGAAGCGTAACCGTGAAAAGCTGACGGAAAAGGCGGATCTGATCAAAGCAGGTCTACAAAATCTCGGTTGAAACGTGGAAAACAGAATGGACTTTGAACAGTCTGTCGCTTATTATCATTCACTGGAACGGTTCGGCATTCAGCCCGGGCTGGAACGGATCAGGGCGTTGTGCCGTCTGCTCGGCGATCCGCAGGATTCCCTCCGCTTCATTCACGTGGCGGGAACCAACGGGAAGGGAAGCACCTGTACGGAGATCGCTTCGGTTCTGACTCAGGCCGGTTACCGGACGGGGCTATATACTTCTCCGTATGTGATCGAATTCCGCGAACGTATCCGACTTGACGGAGAGATGATCTCGCCGGAAGATTTGATCGGCGTAACGGAAAAGGTACGTTCTGCCGCGGGGCGTTTAGCCGGGGAGGGCGTTTCTGTCACTGAATTTGAAGCGGTTACCGCGGCTGCTTTCCTGTATTATGCCGAAAAGCGCTGTGACGCGGTCGTCCTTGAAACAGGGCTCGGCGGTCGGTTCGACGCTACCAATATCATCCGGGAGCCTGTCTGTACCGTGATCACGTCCGTCTCTTTCGATCATGTAAGGATCTTGGGAAACACTCTCGCGGAGATAGCGTCGGAAAAATGCGGGATCATCAAATCGGGCCGTCCGGTGATCACAACTTCCCATCAGGACGGTTCCGTTCTTGATACGATCTCAAAAACGGCGGCGCTTAACGGATCGGAACTTATTGTTTCAGACCCGGCGGAATTGCAGATCCTTCATGAAGATATTTCCGGCAGCGACGTGCTTTATCGGGAGCGTCCTTTGCATATCCCCTTCGCGGGACGGCATCAGATTGAAAACGCAGCGTTGGCGATCCAAGCGATCGAAACGCTGAGACGATTTGGTTTTTCCGTTTCCGAAGAACAGTTGAGGATCGGTTTGGCCGAAGCGTTGATCCCGGCGCGGATCGAAGTGATCTCAAAAGATCCGCTTGTTATTCTTGACGGATGCCATAACGAGGGTTCAACGGCGGCTCTTGCCGCTGCGGTCCGTTCGTATCTTCCGGAAAAACGTATTCTTGCGGTAATGGGAATGATGGCGGATAAGGATATCGTAACGTCTCTTTCCAAGCTTTTGCCTTTGTTTTCCAAGGTGATCGCCGTCACGCCGTCCAATGCCAGAAGCATGCAGGCGGAGTCGTTCTGCGATATGATCCGTCGGCATGGCGTTCCGGCGCAGGCAGTGTCCGATCCCATTGAAGGCGTTGATCGTGCTTTGGATCAACTGCGGGATTATGACGCCCTGATCGTTTGCGGCTCCTTATATCTCGCGTCAGACGTAAGGTCTTATTTGGTGAGTTATCATTTTGACAATACATAACAATTTCAGGAGGGAGTTATCACATGCCAATCAAAGTAGAAGCGGCAGTCGTAACGCAAAAAAAGAGCAATACCCCATTCAACACGGACAGTGTCAATATCAACGGAAAGCTGTTGCCGCATGAGGTTGTGCAGAACGGCTATAAAGGCACAGGTGTTATGGAGGGCACCGTCTTTTTCTCACTTTCCAGTTCGGAAATAGAGGGATTTGCGGATGCTTCTGTCGCCGCGTTCAATGAGCGCGCGGACAATTTCCATACGGATGAAGCGAACCCTTCCGAAATCATTACCGGTTATTTCAAGGACAGCGTCTACGCGCTTGGCGAGATGGGGCACCGTTCATCCGAATTGGCGTCCTCCGTCATGTATGCCGCCGGGAATACCGTGATCCTTGCGAAAACCGGCAGCACGCAATTGTACGCCTATTCCAAAAACGGGATCGCCAAGGTCGCTCCGGCGTTGTTTTCCAATGAAGACGGTTATTCTCAATACGGGATCTGCACGTTTCCCGCCGTTTTCCCCGACGATATTTTCCTGCTTGTCAGCCCCGGCGTCAGTCAGGTCCTGACGGATAAGGATCTTGACGATATCTGTAAGGTGGCGGACGGTTCCGTGAAAAAAATCGTCAGTCTGATCGCCAAGGTCACAGCGGCAAAAGAGGGAAGCGGCGGCATCAGCGCCATTGCGGTGAAGGTCGTTGAAGCGGAAGAAGAAAAAGGAAAACTCGATTTCGGCTTTGCGGGCGCAGGGGACAAGATCGATTCCGAAATCGAAAGGATCGATGAGCCCGTTCCTGCAGCTTCTCTTTACGAGCCGCTGACGGAAACGTCATCTTCCGGGGATGGATCCCAGACGAAAAAAACAAAAAAGCTTACGGTCGCCGTGCTTGTTGCGCTTGTGATCATCGTTCTGCTTGCTATTGCCGCGTTGGGGCTTAAGATGTTCGGCGGCAATATCGGACAGCTTTTCTCATGGCAGAAAGAGCCGTCCACCGTTGTCGTTACAACAACTGAAAAAGCGGCGGAGACCACAACGAAGCAGGCTGTCACTACGACCTCTCCCGTTACGACGACAATGCCCGTTACGACCACCGTTCCCGTAACGACTACGGCGAAAGATACGTCTTCTGCTTCTGCCACTTCACGGACCACGACAGCAAGATAGGTGGAAGAGGAAGAAGAGGA